>NZ_BAAAMW010000024.1:0-128381 GCF_039529475.1 Actinomadura chokoriensis
GCCGCACGGCGCGCGCCCGCGCGGGCGCCCCGCGCCGCGGCCCGCCGCCCCGCCGCCCCGCGCCCCGCAGGGCGCGCCCGGCCTCGCCGCCGCCCGCCCCGCCGTACGAGGAGGCCCCCTACGGCGAGGCCCCCTACGGCGAGGCGCCCTACGGCGAGGCGCCCTACGGCGAGGCGCCCTACGGTGAGAGCCCTTACGGCGAGGCGCAGTACGCCCAGTACGAGGACGCCCCGTACGAGGACGCGTACGACGGTGCCCCGCCTCCCGGCCCGCGCGGCAAGAAGCCGAAGAAGCCGAAGAAGCCCGGAAAGCCGGCGAGGCCGGGCAAGGCGGCGAGGCCGGGCAAGGCGGCGAGGCCGGGCAAGGCGAAGAAGCCCGGCGCCCCGAAGAAGCCGGGCCCGCCGGGTCAGGGGCGGAAGGCGTCCGAGGCCGGCGCGCTCGGGCCGAAGCTGTACTTCGGCGCGGCGGCCGTCCTGGGGTTGGTCGTGCTGCTCGGGCTCGGCGCCGTGGTCGTGTTCCGCGGCGGGGGCGGCGGCGGCTCGGGGCAGGCGGCCGGCACCAGGATCGGAACGCCGGCCGGGAACGGTCCCTCGCCGACCTCGTACTCCAGTTCCCCGTCGGCCTCGGCGTACGGCGGCATCACCGCCCGCCGCGCCGACCCGGAGCCGCTGACGGCCGAGGAGGCGTTCCCGGCGGAGGCGGCGACGCTGTCGGTCCCGGGCGGCGAGGCGAAGGTCAAGCTGCGCGGCAAGCGGCTCGACGCCGACTGCGCCGCCGCCGTCTGGGGCGGGAGCGTCGGCGCCGAACTCGGCCGGGGCGGCTGCACGCAGGCGGCGCGGGGCATCTACTCGGACACGAAGAACGGGTACGGGCTGGCCGTCGCCGTGTTCAACCTGAACTCCTCGGCGGACGCGGAGCGGTTCGTCGCGAGGCTGGAGGAGACGATCGGCGCGGGCTTCGTCCTGCCGCTGCCGGCGCCGGCGCCGCTGGACGACTTCGGCCGCGGGTTCGGCATGGCGCGCGGCCTCGCCATGGGCCATTTCGCCGTCGTGTCGTGGGCCGCGCGGCTGGACGGCAAGGGCGACGCGACCGACGAGACGCTGCTGTCGCTGCTGATCGAGGGCGGCAAGTCGCCGGCGGTGCTGGGCCGCGCCGCCCGCGCGTCCGCTCCGGCGTCCGATTAGGGAAATTCCCGGTAGATCCCGGCGGATCACCGTAAACATCGCGTCTCGGTGATGATGCTCACCAGGGCCGGTGCAAGGCCCGGTTCAAGCGGCCCCTTACCCTTGGTCTAAACCACTTCGAGATGACGCACGGCGGATCGCATCCGAGAAGTTTCGCGATCCGGTGCAGTCGGGCATGTTCCCGACAGTGATGTAATGTCATCTCACCGCAGCAGGGCCAACGTCGTCCCACGACTGCACTGACACCGAAGCAGTGACACGAGACGACGACGGGAGGGTTGATGGCCTCGGCTGCCTTCACACCTGCTGCCCGCGTACAGGGCCGCCCTGATTCGCAGGGGCTGTACGATCCGGCCAACGAGCACGACGCCTGCGGTGTCGGCATGGTCGCCGACATGCACGGCCGCAAGAGCCACGACATCGTCGAGAACGCCCTGACCGTGCTGAAGAACCTCGACCACCGCGGCGCGGTGGGCGCGGAGCCGGACGACGGCGACGGCGTCGGCATCCTCGTCCAGATCCCGGACGCGTTCTTCCGCGAGGTCTGCGGCTTCCCGCTCCCCGATGCCGGCGCCTACGCGGCCGGCATCGCGTTCCTGCCGGCGGACGGCGACGAGCGCGCCGCCGCCGTCGCCCACGTCGAGACGCTCTGCGTCGAGGAGGGCCTGACGGTCCTCGGCTGGCGGGAGTTGCCGCACGACCCCCGCTTCACCGGCCCGGCCGCGCGCCGCGTCATGCCGCACTTCGCGCAGCTGTTCCTCACCCCGGCCGCCGGGGGCCCGCACGCCGGCAAGACCGGCCTGGAACTGGACCGCGCCGTGTTCTGCATGCGCGAGCGCGCCGAGCAGGACGTCCGGGTCTACTTCCCGAGCCTGTCCAGCCGGACGATCGTGTACAAGGGGATGCTGACGACCCCGCAGCTGGAGCCGTTCTTCCCCGACCTGTCGGACCGCCGCTTCACCAGCGCGATCGCCCTGGTGCACTCGCGGTTCTCGACCAACACGTTCCCCGCCTGGGAGCTGGCCCACCCGTACCGGTTCATCGCCCACAACGGCGAGATCAACACGGTGAAGGGCAACCGGAACTGGATGCGGGCCCGCGAGGCGCTGCTGAAGTCCGACCTGATCCCGGGCGAGCTGTCCCGGATCTACCCGGTGATCGACATCGAGGCGTCCGACACCGCCTCGTTCGACGAGTGCCTGGAGCTGCTGCACCTCGGCGGCCGGTCGCTGCCGCACGCGGTGCTGATGATGATCCCGGAGGCGTGGGAGAACCACGCCGAGATGGACGCCGACCGCCGCGCGTTCTACGAGTTCCACTCCACCCTGATGGAGGCATGGGACGGCCCGGCCAGCGTCAGCTTCACCGACGGCACCGTCGTCGGCGCCGTCCTGGACCGCAACGGGCTGCGCCCCGGCCGGTACTGGGTGACCGGCGACGGCCTGGTCGTGCTGGCCAGCGAGGCCGGCGTGCTGGACATCCCGGACGCCGAGGTCGTCCGGAAGGGCCGGCTGCAGCCCGGCAAGATCTTCCTCGTGGACACCGCCGCCGGGCGGATCGTCGAGGACGACGAGGTCAAGGCCGAGCTGGCCGCCGAGCACCCCTATGCCGAGTGGCTGCACCAGGGCCTCGTCCGGTTCGAGGAGCTGCCGCGGCGCGAGCGGGAGATCCCGACCCACGAGACGCTGGTCAAGCGGCAGCAGACGTTCGGCTACACGCTCGAAGAGCAGCGGATCATCCTGACGCCGATGGCGAAGAACGGCGCCGAGCCGATCGGGTCGATGGGCACCGACACCCCGATCGCGGTGCTCTCGGAGCGCCCGCGGCTGCTGTTCGACTACTTCAAGCAGCTGTTCGCGCAGGTCACGAACCCGCCGCTGGACGCGATCCGCGAGGAGCTCGTCACCTCGCTGCAGTCCACGCTCGGCCCGGAGGGCAACCTCCTCGAACCCGGCCCGGACTCGTGCCGCCGGCTCGTGCTGCCCACCCCGATCCTGGACAACGACGAGCTGTCGAAGATCATCCACATCGACGACGAGGGGTCGCTGCCGCACCTGCAGGCCTACGTCGTCCAGGGCCTGTACGAGGTGTCGGGCGGGGGAGAGGCCCTGGAGACCCGCCTGGAGGAGATCAACTCCGAGGTGAGCCGGGCCATCTCCGCCGGCGCCCGCATCATCGTCCTGTCCGACCGGGGCGCCGACTCGGCCCGCGCCGCGATCCCGTCGCTGCTGCTCACCGGGTCCGTCCACCACCACCTGATCCGGGAGAAGACCCGGACGCGGGTGGGCCTGGTGATCGAGACGGGCGAGGCGCGCGAGTGCCACCACATGGCCCTGCTCATCGGGTACGGCGCGTCCGCGATCAACCCCTACCTGGCGATCGAGACCGTCGAGGACCTCGTCCGCGGCGGCGTCATCGAGGGCCTGACCCCGGGGGAGGCCGTCCGGAACCTGGTGAAGGCGTACGGCAAGGGCGTCCTGAAGGTCATGTCGAAGATGGGCGTGTCCACGGTCGCGTCCTACACCGGCGCGCAGATCTTCGAGGCGATCGGCCTCGGCGCGGACGTCGTGTCCCGCTGCTTCACCGGCACCACGTCCCGGCTCGGCGGCGTCGGCTTCGACGTGCTGGCCCGCGAGGTCGCGCAGCGGCACGCCCGCGCCTACCCGCCGGGCGGCAACGACCTCGCGCACCGCACCCTGGAGGTCGGCGGCGAGTACCAGTGGCGCCGCGAGGGCGAGCCGCACCTGTTCAACCCGGACACGGTGTTCAAGCTCCAGCACGCCACCCGCACCCGCCGCTACGAGATCTTCAAGGAGTACACCTCCGCGGTCGACTCGCAGGCCGAGAGGCTGATGACCCTGCGCGGGCTGTTCAAGCTCAGGGAGGGCGAGCGGGAGCCGGTGCCGATCGAGGAGGTCGAACCGGTATCGGAGATCGTCAAGCGGTTCTCCACCGGCGCGATGTCGTACGGCTCCATCTCCGCGGAGGCGCACGAGACCCTCGCGATCGCGATGAACCGCCTCGGCGGCAAGTCCAACACCGGCGAGGGCGGCGAGGACCCGTCCCGCTTCACCCCGGACGAGAACGGCGACCTGCGGCGCAGCGCCATCAAGCAGGTCGCGTCCGGCCGGTTCGGCGTCACCTCGGAGTACCTCACCAACGCCGACGACATCCAGATCAAGATGGCGCAGGGCGCCAAGCCCGGCGAGGGCGGCCAGCTGCCCGGCCACAAGGTGTACCCGTGGATCGCCAAGACCCGGCACTCCACGCCCGGCGTCGGCCTCATCTCGCCGCCGCCGCACCACGACATCTACTCGATCGAGGACCTGGCGCAGCTCATCCACGACCTGAAGAACGCCAACCCGGCGGCGCGCGTGCACGTCAAGCTCGTCGCCGAGGTCGGGGTCGGCACGGTCGCGGCGGGCGTCTCCAAGGCGCACGCGGACGTCGTGCTGATCTCCGGGCACGACGGGGGCACCGGCGCGTCCCCGCTGACGTCGCTGAAGCACGCCGGCGCGCCGTGGGAGCTGGGCCTCGCCGAGACGCAGCAGACGCTGCTGCTGAACGGGCTGCGCGACCGCATCGTCGTGCAGACCGACGGGCAGATGAAGACCGGCCGCGACGTCGTCATCGCCGCGCTCCTCGGCGCCGAGGAGTACGGCTTCGCGACCGCGCCGCTGGTGGTGTCGGGCTGCATCATGATGCGGGTCTGCCACCTGGACACCTGCCCGGTCGGCGTCGCCACCCAGAACCCGGTGCTGCGGCAGCGGTTCTCTGGCAAGCCCGAGTTCGTGGTGAACTTCTTCGAGTTCATCGCCGAGGAGGTCCGCGAGTACCTGGCGGCCCTCGGGTTCCGGTCGCTGGACGAGGCGATCGGGCACGTCGACATGATCGACATGCGCGAGGCCGTCGACCACTGGAAGGCGTCCGGCCTGGACCTGACCCCGATCCTGCACGCCCCCGAGGTGGCGGGCGGCGCGTCGCTGCGGCGCACCGCCGAGCAGGACCACGGGCTGGAGAAGGCCCTGGACAACACGCTGATCCAGCTCGCCGAGGGCGCGCTCGCGTTCGGCGACGCGGTGAAGCTGGAGCTGCCGATCCGCAACGTCAACCGGACGGTCGGCACCATGCTCGGCCACGAGCTGACGAAGCGGCACGGCGGCGCCGGCCTGCCCGACGGCACCATCGACGTCACCTTCACCGGGTCGGCGGGCAACTCGTTCGGCGCGTTCGTGCCGCGCGGCATCACGCTCCGGCTCGTCGGCGACGCCAACGACTACGTCGGCAAGGGCCTGTCCGGCGGGCGCCTCACGCTGCGGCCGCCGGCGGACGCCGGGTTCGCGGCCGAGGAGCAGATCATCGGCGGCAACGTCATCCTGTACGGCGCCACGTCCGGCGAGCTGTTCGCGCGCGGGGTCGTCGGGGAGCGGTTCTGCGTCCGCAACTCCGGCGCGACCGCCGTCGTCGAGGGCGTCGGCGACCACGCCTGCGAGTACATGACCGGCGGCCGCGCCGTCATCCTCGGCCGGACCGGGCGCAACCTCGCGGCTGGCATGTCCGGCGGCATCGCCTACGTCCTGGACCTCGTGCCCGAGCGGGTCAACGGCGAGATGGTCGACCTGGAACCGCTCGACCCCGGCGACGCCGGGTTCGTCCGGGGGCTGGTCGAGCGGCACCTGGCCGAGACCGGCTCGCGGGTCGCCCGGCGGCTGCTGGACGACTGGGACGCCGCCGCGACCCGCTTCACCAAGATCATGCCGCGTGACTACCGCCGCGTCCTGGACGCCATGGCCAGGGCCGAGGCCGAGGGGCGCGACGTCGACGAGGCCGTCATGGCCGCCGCGCAGAGCTGAGAGAGGGGGACTTCCCGAATGGCTGACCCGAAGGGATTTCTGACCGTCCGGCGGGAGCTCCCGAAGCGCCGCCCGGTCGACGTGCGGATCCGGAGCTGGTCCGAGGTCTACGAGGACTTCGGCAACGACCGCCTGGAGAAGCAGGCGAGCCGCTGCATGGACTGCGGCATCCCGTTCTGCCACCAGGGCTGCCCGCTCGGCAACCTCATCCCCGAGTGGAACGACCTCGTCTACCGCAAGGACTGGCACGAGGCCGTCGAGCGGCTGCATGCCACCAACAACTTCCCGGAGTTCACCGGGAGGCTGTGCCCGGCGCCGTGCGAGAGCGCCTGCGTCCTCGGCATCAACCAGGAGCCGGTGACGATCAAGCGGGTCGAGGTCGAGATCATCGACCGGGCGTTCGCGGAGGGCTGGGTGCGCCCGCAGCCGCCCGCCGTGAAGACCGGCAGGACGGTCGCGGTCGTCGGCTCGGGGCCCGCGGGCCTCGCCGCCGCGCAGCAGCTCACCCGCGCCGGGCACGACGTCACGGTGTACGAGCGCGCCGACCGCGTCGGCGGCCTGCTGCGCTACGGCATCCCCGAGTTCAAGATGGAGAAGCGGCACCTCGACCGGCGCCTCGCCCAGATGCGCGCCGAGGGCACCGCCTTCAAGACCTCGGTGAACATCGGCGTCGACATCACCGCCGACGAGCTGCGCGACCGCTACGACGCGGTCGTCCTCGCGGGCGGCGCCACCGCCTGGCGCGACCTGCCGGTCCCCGGCCGGGAGCTCACGGGCGTCCACCAGGCGATGGAGTACCTGCCGCCGTCCAACAAGGTGCAGGAGGGCGACTACGACGAGTCGCCCATCTCGGCGAAGGGCAAGCACGTCGTCGTCATCGGCGGCGGCGACACCGGCGCCGACTGCGTCGGCACCGCGATCCGGCAGGGCGCCGCGTCCGTCACCCAGCTGGAGATCATGCCGCGGCCGCCGGAGTCCCGCCCGGACGCCCAGCCGTGGCCGACGTACCCGATGCTGTTCAAGATGGAGAGCGCCCACGAGGAGCTCGCCGAGCAGGGCGGCGACCGGGTCTACGCGGTGTCCACCACCGAGTTCGCCGGCGACGCGGACGGCAACGTCCGGGCGCTGAGGCTGGTGGAGGTCGGCGGCCCGGAGACCCGGTTCGCGCCGATCGAGGGCACCGAGCGGGAGATCCCCGCCGAGCTGGTCACCCTCGCGATGGGCTTCCTCGGCCCGCAGCGCGAGGGCCTGCTGGAGCAGCTCGGCGTGGACCTCGACCAGCGCGGCAACGTGGCCCGCGACGGCGACTACGCGACGTCCGTGGACGGCGTGTTCGTCGCCGGCGACATGGGCCGCGGCCAGTCCCTGATCGTCTGGGCGATCGCCGAGGGACGCGCCGCCGCCCGCGGCGTCGACGCCTACCTCACCGGCCGGACCGACCTGCCCTACCCGATCCCGCCCACGGCGCGCCCGATCGCCTGAGCCCGATCGCCTGATCACGGCACGGCGGAGGCCCTGGGGGAGAGCACTCCTCCGGGGCCCTTCCGTCCGTGCCGTGTGCGAGCATCGAAGGCATGGAGAGCACGGCGTCCGCGCCGGACACGGGCGTGCTGCGGCGGCTGCGGGTCGCGCGGGACGCCATGGACCGCGAATGGGCCGAGCCGCTCGACGTGGCCGCCGTCGCCGCCCGCGCCGGGTACTCGCGCTACCACTTCGTCCGGCTGTTCCACGAGGTGTACGGGGAGACGCCCGGCGCCTACCTGGCCCGCCGCCGCGTCGAGCGCGCCCAGGACCTGCTGCGCACCGCGAACCTGACCGTCACCGAGATCTGCATGCTGGTCGGCTTCACGAGCCTCGGCACCTTCTGCACCCGCTTCAAGCAGCTGACGGGGATGACGCCGACCGAGTTCCGGCGGCGGGCCCGCAACCCCGGCGCGTCCTCGATCCCCGGGTGCTTCGTGCTGCTCTGGGCGGGCGGCTTCCGCAAGGACGCCCCTCCCGGCGACTGAGCAACTTTCGAGAAGGCCGCCCGGACCGCCGCCCCCTAGCGTGGACGCGTCACCGCCGCTCACGAAGGAGACACGGCATGATCACCAAACTGGGGCTCGCCACCGTCTGGGTCCTCGACCAGGACTCGGCCAAGGCGTTCTTCACCGAGAAGCTCGGCCTGGAGGTCCGCGACGACATGACGCTCGGCGAGGGCGGCATGCGCTGGATCACCGTCGGCGCCAAGGACCAGCCCGACCTCAGCCTCGCGCTCATGGTGCCCGGCCCGCCCACCATGGACCCCGACTCCGCCGCGCACATGAAGGCGCTCATCGCCAAGGGCGTCCTCGGCGCCGGCGCCTTCAACACCGACGACTGCGAGGCCGAGTACGCGCGGCTGTCGGCCGCCGGGGTCGAGTTCGTCCAGAAGCCGGAGCGCCGCCCCTACGGCATCGAGGCCGTCTTCCGCGACGACTCCGGCTGCTGGTACAGCCTCACCCAGCCCTTCGACGAACTCGACGACACCGCCCCCTGGAACGACTGCGCGACCTGAGCGCCGCGGTCAGTCCTTCAGAGCGGCGCCGAGTTGGCGGAGGACGTCGACCAGGTGTTCTACGTCGGCCTTCGTCGTGCGCCAGTTGAGGGGGGCCGGGCGGAACACCGTCATGCCGCGGTAGGTGCTCGTGCCCGCGTAGACGCGGCCGTCCGCGAGGAGCGCCTCGCCCAGGCGCGCGTTGAGGTCGTTCAAGCGGTCCTCGGGGACGCCTTCGGGGCGGTAGCGGAAGCACGCGATGCACAGCTGGACGGGGGCGAGCAGTTCCAGGTCGGGCGCCGCCTCGACGAGGTCCCCCAGGTGGGCGGCCACGTCGAGGTGGCGCTCCACCATCTCGCGGTAGCCGTCGCGGCCGTAGGCGCGCAGCGTCGCCCAGATCGGCAGCGCCCGCGCCCGCCGGGACGACTCCGGGCCCAGCATGTTGTAGTTGATCCGCTCGTCGTCGGCGTCCGGCAGGTACGCGGCGCCCCACGCACCGAACGCGCGGCTCAGCCAGTCGCGGTCCCGGACGAACGAGAACCCGCTCTCGTACGGGACGTTCAGCCACTTGTGCCCGTCCGCCGTCACCGAGTCGGCCCGCTCCACCCCGCGCGCGAGGTGCGCGGTCCGGGGGCTGAGCGCGGCGAACATGCCGAACGCGCCGTCCACGTGGAGCCACGCGCCGTGCCGCTCGGCCAGGTCGGCGAGGTCGTCGACCGGGTCGGAGTCGCCGGTGTTGACCTCGCCGAGGTTCGCCACGACCACGGCCCGGCCGCCGGTGCGCGCCAGCGCCGCGTCCATCGCGCCGAGGTCGACGCGGCCGGCGTCGTCGCGGGCGAACGTGCGCAGCGTGTCCCGGCCGCAGCCGAGGATCTGCAGCGCCTTGCGGGTGCTGACGTGCACCAGCCCGCTGCTGAACACCGGCATGACCGGCAGGCCCGCCAGCCCGCGCGAGGTCACGTCGACGCCGTGCCTGTCCGCCCACCAGTAGCGCGCGCAGGCCAGGCCGGCCACGTGCGCGAGCGTCGCGCTCGGGGTCAGCACGCCCCCGAACGACGCCGGCAGCCCGAACAGCTCCTTCAGCCAGCGCAGCACGGCCGTCTCCGCGCGCGCCGCGAACGGCGACGTCGGCCACAGCCCGGCCGCCTGGTCGAGCAGCGACGCCGTCCAGTCGCCCGCCATCGCCGCCGGGGTCGACCCGCCCACCACGTAGTGGAAGAACCGCGGGCCGGACGAGTGCGTCGCCGCCCGCGTCCCGATCCGGACCAGCCGCTCGACCGCGGCCACCGCGCCGTCCCCCGCGGCGGGCAGCGGGCCGTCGAGCTCGTCCAGGAGCGCGTCCTGCGTCCCGTCGTGGACGAGCCGGTCCCGCAGGCTCTCCAGATACGGCCCCGCCTCCCGCGCCACCACCGCGAGCGGCTCCCCGGCCATGTCACGTTCGTCAAGCGGATCACTCATGACGCACAGCAGACCACACCCGAGGGGCCGGAGGGAACGGCCGTGACCGGGGCGACGGGTCCCGCTCCGGGGGCCCTTGTGGTCTTGGAGCAGGTCGGCTACGGTCCCGCCAGGGTTCACGCGCCGCGCCCGGACGGCACCGTCCCGGTAGGGCGGCGGTGGGCCGCGCGCTCCCGCACACCCCGCACGCGGGACATCAGGGGCCCGGCCACCCACCGCTGGGGTGGCCGGGCCCACCCCGCGTCCCGCCGCCGGCCGGACGTCCGTTTCCTGCAAGACCGGCCGGAAGCGGCCGCCCTACCGTGGACTCCATGAACGTCCTGAACGCCACCGGCCTCGCCCGTGCCGAGCAGTTCATGCTGCACAACGCCCGCCTCATCGACCGGCACCGGTTCGCGCTGCACTTCCGCGGCGGCCCCGCCGCGCCCGTCCTCGCCGCGCTGAGCGCCTACGCCAACCCCGACGGCGGCTACGGCCACGCCCTCGAACCGGACCTGCGCGGGGAGGGCAGCCAACCCGTCCCCGCCCAGCACGCCCTCCAGATCCTGCACGAGGCCGGGGCGGACGGCGATCCGGCCGTCGGGCGGGTCGGCGACTACCTGGGGTCCATCACGCGGGACGGCGGGGGAGTGCCGTTCGTGCTGCCGAGCGTCCGCGACACCCCGCACGGCCCCTGGTGGCAGACGCCCGACGACCCGCCCGCGAGCATCAACCCCACCGCCACCCTCGCCGGCATGCTGCACCGGGCCGGGTCGCGCCATCCCTGGCTCGGGCCCGCCACCGACTTCTGCTGGCGCCGGCTGGACGACCCGGGCGCCGAACCCGGGCCTTACGACGTCCTCGCCGTCCTGACGTTCCTCGACCACGTCCCCGACCGCGACCGGGCCGAGGCCGCCTTCACCCGCGTCCGGGACGCCCTCGCGTCCGCCGCGCACAGCGACCACCACGACGTCCTCGACTTCGCGCCCGGCCCGGACGGATTCGGCCGCCGCCTGTTCACCGGCGACGCCGTCGAGGCGGGACTCGACGCCCTCATCGAAGCGCAGGGCGACGACGGCGGCTGGGACATCGGCTTCCCCAGCTGGACGCCCGTCACCCGGCCCGAATGGCGCGGCTTCACCACCGTCGAACGCCTGCTGACGCTCCGCGCCTACGGCCGGCTGAAGCCCTGACTCACAGCAGGTTCCCGACGGGCTCGCCCGCCAGGTCCCGCACCTCGTTCGCGAAATGGGCCTGGTCGGCGTAGCCCGCCGCGTACGCCGCCGCGGCCCGCGTCTCGCCCGCCCGCACGAGGCGCAGCGCCCGCTGGAACCGCAGCACCCGCTGCAGCGTCTTCGGCCCGTACCCGAACGCCGCCAGCGACCGGCGCCGCAACTGGCGCTCGCCGATGCCGAGCCCGTCCGCCACGTCCCGCACCGAGCCGCGGGCCACCCCCGCGACCACGGCCGGGACCAGCGGATCCGGCGGGCCCATCCGCTCCCGCACCGCCGCGACCAGCGCCGCGCGCCGGTCGGCGGCGCCCGCCACGGCCTCGGCCAGCCGGTCGGCGTCCGCGCCCCACAGGTCCCGCAGGGGGACGCGCCCGTCCCGGACCGCGTCCGCCGGGACGCCCAGCACCGGCGGCGCCGTCCCCGGCCGGAACCGCACCGCCACCACCGCCTCGCCCGGCCGCATCGTCGCGGGGATCGGCCCGGTGTCCGGCCCCGCCACGAGGATCCCGGCGTCCGACCAGATCAGGTCCACGCAGGCGTCCGGCACCACGCGCTGGACGAACGGCCCGGCGCCGCGCGGCAGCTCCGCCGTCCACGCGCACGCCAGCCCCGGCGCCGGGTACTCGCCATAAAGGCGCCGAGCGGGGCTCGTCCCCTGGTCGGCCGTAGGCGGGGGCTGGAGGACGGTGTGACTCATACCTCCTGCATACCACCGGCCCTTCCGGGCAGGGGCCCAGAGAAAGCGAGCAAATCGGGAGAAACCATGTCGAACGATCTTCAGGGCACGAGCATCGCCTTCCTGTGCGCCCCGGAGGGCACCGAGCAGGTCGAGCTCACCGAACCCTGGACGGCCGTCGAGCAGGCCGGCGGGAACCCGCGGCTCGTCTCCACCCAGTCGGGCCGGCTCCAGGCGTTCGACCACCTGGACAAGGGCGACACGTTTCCGATCGACACCACCGTGAACGTGTCCGACCACACCGAGTTCGACGGGCTCGTCCTGCCGGGCGGCGTCGCCAACCCCGACTTCCTGCGCACCGACCCGGCCGCGGTCGCGTTCGCGAAGTCGTTCTTCGACGCGGGCAAGCCCGTCGCCGTCATCTGCCACGGCCCGTGGACGCTCGTGGAGGCGGACGTCGTCCGGGGGCGGACGATGACGTCCTGGCCCAGCCTCAGGACCGACCTGCGCAACGCGGGCGCCACGTGGGTGGACGAGGAGGTCCAGATCTGCGAGGACGGCCCCAACGTCCTCGTCAGCAGCCGCAAGCCGGACGACCTCAAGGCGTTCTGCCAGGCCGCCGTCGAGGCGTTCAAGCGCTGACCGGGGCCACATGTGGTCTAGACCTCTGACCTAGACCAATCGGTGAACCGCGGGCGACCATATCCTGCGCGAATATCCGTACCGACCAGTAACTAAGTACGGTTGTGCACGTGACCCGTCGAGCGAAGATTGTCAGCACCATCGGTCCCGCCTGCTCCAGCACCGAGCAGATCAACGCCCTCGTCGAAGCCGGCATCGACGTCGCCCGCCTCAACATGAGCCACGGCGAGCACGCCGTCCACGAGGAGGTCTACCACCGGATCCGGGCGGCCGCCGACGCCACCGGGCGCGGCGTCGGCATCCTCGCGGACCTGCAGGGCCCCAAGATCCGCATCGGGCGCTTCCCCGACGGGCCCGTACGCCTCACGCTCGGCGACGAGTTCACCATCACCACCGACGACGTCCCCGGCACCCGCCGCGAGGTGTCCACCACCTACCAGGGCCTGCCGGGCGACGTCAGCCCCGGCGACACCGTCCTGATCGACGACGGCCGCGTCGCGCTCAAGGTCGTCGACGTCGACGGCACGCGCGTCCGGACGACCGTCACCGTCGGCGGCATGATCTCCGACAACAAGGGCCTGAACCTGCCGGGCGTCCCCGTCAGCGTCCCCGCCCTCACCGAGAAGGACGAGACCGACCTGCGCTGGGCCCTGCGCCTCGGCGTCGACCTCGTCGCCCTGTCCTTCGTCCGGACTCCCGCCGACGCCGACATCTGCTACCAGATCATGGAGGAGGAGGGCGTCCGCGTCCCCCTCATCGGCAAGATCGAGAAGCCGCAGGCCGTCGAGCGCCTGCCCGAGATCGTCGCCGCCTTCGACGGCATCATGGTCGCCCGCGGCGACCTCGGCGTCGAGCTCCCGCTGGAGCAGGTGCCGATCGTCCAGAAGCGCGCCATCGAGCTGTGCCGCGAGAAGGCCCGCCCGGTCATCGTCGCCACCCAGATGCTCGAGTCCATGATCTCCGCGCCTCGCCCCACCCGCGCCGAGACCTCCGACGTCGCCAACGCCGTCTTCGAGGGCGCCGACGCCGTGATGCTCTCCGGCGAGACGAGCGTCGGCCAGTACCCGATCGAGTCCGTGCTCACGATGAGCCGCATCGTGCAGACCGCCGAGCAGGCCGCCCTGCACGCCACCCACACGCTGGAGCGCATGCCCGAGACCGTCGGCGGCGCCATCGCCCGCGCCGCCGCCGAGGTCGGCGCCATCGTCGGCGCCGAGGCCCTCGCCGCCTTCACGATGTCCGGCGAGACCGCCCGCCGCCTCTCCCGCTACCGCTCGCCGATCCCGCTGCTGGCCTTCACCAGCGTCCCCGCCGTCCGCGGCCGCCTCGCGCACGTCTGGGGCGTCGAGACGTTCATCGTCCCGCAGGTCGACCACACCGACGCCATGTTCGGCCAGGTCGAGCAGGCCCTCCTCGAACTGGGCCGGGTCCAGAAGGGCGACAAGGTCGTCGTCGTCGCCGGCTCGCCGCCCGGCACCCCCGGCTCCACCAACGCCCTGCGCGTCCACAGCATCGGCGACGCGATCGCCGTCCACCACTGAGACCACCCACCCCGCCGGGCACCGCGCGACACGCACCCCGCGCGGTGCCCGGCCCCACCCGGGCGTCCGTGCTCCGCGCGCAACCTTGCCCACCGGGCACGCATCACCACCCGATCTCATTTCCACGTCGCTCCGAACACCGACCCGCCCCGGGCCGCCGTTCTCCTGTCGGACGGCACCGATCGCGGCCGCGCACCGCTCGATGAAACCGGCCGGGCACCGGCATGGACGCTTGGAATGGCGCCTATTCCTTTGTCGGTCGCCTACGCGGGTGATACGGCCGTCACTGAGAATGAGTCGTAGAGGCGGGAGTGGGAATCCGCCGGCTGACCATCGTGGACGGCGTTGAGCAGCGTGAGCACGGCATCAACGGCCTGGCGCGGGGGTCGCGCCTCTGGTCAGTTCTCAATCGCGAATCGCGTAAAGCGAAATACCCGTACGACGGCACACATCGCCGACCTGGACGCCCGGCCGTCCAGCCGGACGAGGCGGGTCCGCCTGCGCGGCGACGCGGCCTCGCGTGCTGGATTTAGAAGAAGTGCCCCGAGTGGGATTCGAACCCACACTTGATGTGGTTTGAGCACATTGCCTCTGCCTATTGGGCTATCGGGGCATTTGTCAGAATAATCTGGACATTGTTGCGTGTGATGCGAGACCGGGGGACGGTGGGGTGCCCTCGTGGGGACCAGGGTAGCGGGTTTCGGTAGGCTCGTGCGCGTGGAGAGCACGCGGCGAGTGGTGATCGCGGAAGATGAGGCCCTGATCCGGCTGGACCTGAAGGAGATGCTTCAGGAGGACGGCTACGAGGTCGTCGGGGAGGCCGGGGACGGGGAGACCGCCGTGCGGCTGGCCGGCGAGCTGAAGCCCGACCTCGTGATCCTGGACGTGAAGATGCCCGTGCTGGACGGGATCTCCGCGGCCGAGCGGATCTCCGCGGAGCGGATCGCGCCGGTGGTGATCCTCACCGCGTTCTCCCAGCGCGAGCTCGTCCAGCGGGCCACGGAGGCGGGGGCGATGGCCTACCTCGTCAAGCCGTTCACCAAGACCGACCTCGCCCCCGCGATCGAGATGGCGGTGAGCCGGTACACCGAGCTGCGGGCGCTGGAGGCGGAGGTCGCGGGCCTGCAGGAGCGGCTGGAGACCCGCAAGGTGGTCGACCGCGCGAAGGGGCTGCTCCAGCAGGCGCACGGCTGGTCCGAGCCGGAGGCGTTCCGCTGGATCCAGAAGACCTCGATGGACCGCCGGCTCACGATGCGGGCCGTCGCCGAGGCGGTCGTCGCGGGCGCGTCCGGCGGGAGCGGCCAGCCCGCCGCGGGCTGACGCCCCGGGGGTGCCCGGGCGGCGCGCTGTCAAGGTCCAACCAGGGGCCGTGGACTGCCCCTTGATCGTCACTCACGGTAATCGTCCCTGGCAAGTGCGGGTGTCGAATGGATACAGCGGCGTAACGAACGAGTAACCCTTCGATCCGGGGGTCCTGTTCTGGGGTGGGTCGACGGTGTACGACATAGCTGGTCCCCGACTGACCGATTTCCCTCGCCGAGGGTGGTGTCGGGGCATGTTCTCGTACCCGATCCCCTCCCGGATCCGGATGGAAAGGTTGGGCACCTTGCGGCGCAACATGATGAGGATCACCGGCGCGGTGGCGGTGAGCGCGGCGCTCGCGCTCAGCGCCGTGGCGTGTGGTGGCGACGATAACGAGTCCGGCAGTGACGGCAACTCGGTCACGATCGGGTTCATGGGCGACCTGACCGGTGAGAACTCGGGCCTGGTGATCCCGCCCAAGCAGGGCGCGCAGCTGGCGATCGAGCAGTACAACGCCACGAACCCCAAGGTCAAGATCAACTTCAAGACCTACGACAGCCAGGGCAAGCCGGAGCAGGCGACCTCGCTGGCGCTGGGCGCGGTCAAGAACGACAAGATCGCCGGCCTGATCGGCCCGGCCTTCTCGGGTGAGTCGCAGAGCGTCGGCCCGATCCTGGAAGAGGCCAAGATCCCGAGCGTCTCGCCGTCGGCGACGAACATCACGCTGGCCGAGAAGGGCTGGAAGTTCTGGCACCGCGTGGTGGCCGACGACGCGGCGCAGAGCGCCGGCGTCGCCGAGTTCGTGATGAACTCCGGCGCCAAGAAGGTCTTCCTGGTCTCCGACAACCAGGACTACGGCAAGGGCCTCGCGGACGCCATCGAGAAGGCCGTGAAGGCCAAGGGCGCCCAGACGCAGAGCGACGCGGTCGACGACAAGGGCACCGACTACTCCTCGACCGTCAACAAGATCAACGAGTTCAAGCCGGACTTCGTGTACTTCGGCGGGTACTACGCGGTCGCCGGCCGGCTGTTCAAGCAGCTGCGCGAGGGCGGCTACCAGGGCAAGATGATGTCGGGCGACGGCTCGCTCGCCACCGGCCTCATCGAGGGCACCGGCCAGAAGAACGCCCAGGGCACGCTGGTCAGCTGCGGCTGCCTCATCGACCCGACCGGTAAGACCAACCCGAAGGCCAAGACGTTCGCCGACGACTACAAGGCGAAGTTCGGCTCCGAGGTCGCGATCTACTCGACGGAGGGCTACGACGCGGCGACCGCGTTCGTGGACGCCGTGAAGGCCGGCAAGACCAAGCCCGAGGAGATCAACGACTACCTCAAGTCCATCGACGTCCCGGGCGTCGGCAAGCAGATCAAGTTCGCCGAGAACGGCGAGCTCGCCACCCTGGACATCTACGTCTACGAGGTGGAGGGCGACAAGCTGCCCCTGCTCGGCAAGGCCAGCGAAGCGAAGGTCTCCTAGGCGCTACCAGCGCCCCTGACGAGACCCCCTGATGGCGCGGGAGCGGGAGCGCTACAGCGCTCCCGCTCCTTCTTCGATCTAAGGCGACCCAAAGGTGCTCGACGACTTCATCAATCAATTCTGGCCGTCGACCATCGACGGCCTGGCGCTCGGCGCGATCTACGCGCTGCTGGCGCTCGGGTACACGATGGTCTACGGCGTGCTGAGGCTGATCAACTTCGCGCATGCCGACATCTTCATGGTCGGTACCTTCGCGGCCCTGTGGACGGTGCGTTCGCTGGGCGTCGGCACCGTGGGCGGCATCGCCCTGGTGGGGGTGGTGGCGCTCACCGCGGTGGTGGCCGGCGCGGTCACCGCCGGCAGCGCCATGCTGCTGGAGGTGACGGCGTACCGGCCGCTCCGCAAACGGGGGGCGTCCAGACTCGCCGCGCTGATCTCGGCCATCGGGGCATCGATCTTCATCCAGCAGCTGTTCGCGACGGTGGTCGTGCACCGGGTGTTCGGGACCTCCGAGGAGGGCGGCCGGCTCCCGGTCGACGAGCACTTCAAGCAGCTGACGAACGTGGTGGACTTCGGGCCGATCCAGATCAGCAACGACAAGCTGATCATCTTCGTCGGCGCGGTGCTGATGATGGTCGCGCTCGACCAGTTCGTGAACCGGACGAAGCTCGGCCGCGGCATCCGCTCGACCGCGCAGGACCCGGAGACGGCCGTCCTGATGGGCGTGAACATCGACCGCGTGGTGTCGGTGACGTTCGTGGTCGGCGGCGTCATGGCGGGCGTCGCCGCGGCGCTGTACTTCCTGCGCTTCGAGCAGACGAACTACTTCGTCGGCTTCCTGCTCGGCATCAAGGCGTTCACGGCGGCGGTCCTCGGCGGGATCGGCAACATCCGCGGCGCCCTGGCCGGCGGCTTCGTGCTCGGGCTGCTGGAGATGTACGGTTCCAGCCTGTTCGGCTCGCAGTGGCGGGACGTGGTCGCGTTCACCGTGCTGATCCTGGTCCTGATGTTCCGTCCCACCGGCATCCTCGGTGAGTCCCTCCAGCAGGCGCGCGCATGAACCTTACGAAGAAGACCAACGGCACATCGGGCCGGCGCGGTTCCGGCCTGTCCCTCGACCCCCTGCGCGACTGGTGGGCGGGCGCCCCCGGCTGGCAGCGCTGGGCCGTGTACATCCTGCTCATCATCGGCGCGGTCTTCCTGCCGAGCGAGGCGATCGGCAGCTTCATGGCGCCGAGCGGCGCCAGCTGGCCCTCGATGCTCAGCGACCAGATCGCCATCTACGTGCTGCTGGCCCTCGGCCTCAACGTGGTCGTCGGCATGGCGGGCCTCCTGGACCTCGGCTACGTGGCGTTCTACGCGGTCGGCGGCTACACCATCGCGATCTTCGCGGTGCGGTACCACTGGAGCTTCTGGGAGACGCTCGTCCTCGCGATCCTGTTCTCCGCGCTGGCGGGCGTGATCCTCGGTGCGCCGACGCTGCGGCTGCGCGGCGACTACCTGGCGATCGTGACGCTCGGCTTCGGTGAGATCGTCAAGCGGACGGCGAACAACAGCTCGTTCGTCAACGGCCCGCGCGGCGTGCAGGGCATCCCGCACCCGCCGACGCTCTCGGAGTTCGAGATCTTCGGCGTGCAGCCGCTGAAGTACGGGCTGCTGGACACGCGGCCGTACTACTACCTGCTGCTCCTGTTCATCATCGTCGCGATCATCTTCGTCCGGCGGCTGGACGCCTCGCGCGTCGGCCGGGCCTGGGCGTCGATCCGCGAGGACGAGGACGCGGCCGAGCTGATGGGCGTCCCGACGTTCAAGTTCAAGCTGGCGGCGTTCGCGATCGGCGCGGCGATCGGCGGCAGCGGCGGCGTGGTGTTCGCCGCGAAGCAGACGTCGATCCTGCCCGCGAACTTCGAGTTCATCGTGTCGGCGCTGATCCTGGCGGCGGTCGTGCTGGGCGGCTCGGGCAACATCCCGGGCGCGATCCTCGGCGCGTTCGTGGTGGCGTGGCTGCCCGAGCGGTTCCGCTTCCTGGACGAGTACCGCATGCTGATCTTCGGCGGCGCGCTCGTGCTGATGATGATCTTCCGCCCGGAGGGGCTGTGGCCCTCGCGGCGGCGCAAGGCCGAGCTGGAGGAGGGCGGCGGCGGCATGGGCGCGATGGGCGCCGAGGTCGCCGGGCCGGGACAGTCCGAGGCCGCGGAGGTGGGCAAGTGAGCGGGACGGACGAGCGCAGGCCGGTCCTGGAGCTGCGGGACGTCGTCATGCGGTTCGGCGGCGTCGTGGCGCTCAACAAGGTGCAGATCACCATCCGCGAGGGTGAGATCTTCGCGCTGATCGGCCCGAACGGCGCCGGCAAGACGACGGTGTTCAACGTGACCACCGGCGTCTACCGGCCGTCAGAGGGGTCGGTCGTGTTCGACGGCAAGCGCATCGACGGCAAGAAGCGCTACGTGGTCACGAAGCTGGGCGTCGCCCGGACGTTCCAGAACGTGCGGCTGTTCCACAACATGACCGCGCTGGAGAACGTCCTGGTGGGCGCGGACGCGCACCACCGGACGGGCCTGGCCGGCGCCGCGCTGGGGCTGCCCTGGTTCCACCGCGAGGAGCGGCAGGGGCGGGAGCTCGCGCACGAGCTGCTGGAGCTGGTGGGGATCTCGCACCGGGCCGAGGAGGCCGCGAAGAACCTGCCGTACGGCGACCAGCGGCGCCTGGAGATCGCCCGCGCGCTGGCCACCAAGCCGAAGCTGCTGCTGCTGGACGAGCCGGCGGCGGGCATGAACCCGGCGGAGAAGGTCGCGCTGCAGGACCTGATCCGCAGGATCCGCGACACCGGGGTGACGGTCCTGCTCATCGAGCACGACATGAGCCTGGTGATGGGGATCAGCGACCGGGTCGCGGTGCTCGACTTCGGGCAGAAGATCGCCGACGGCCTGCCGGCCGAGGTGCAGAACGACCCGCGGGTGATCGAGGCGTATCTGGGGGCTCCGGCCGATGCTTCTTGAGATCGACGACATTCACGTCCACTACGGAAAGATCGCGGCGCTCAAGGGCATCTCGGTGTCCGTCGACCAGGGCGAGATCGTCACGCTGATCGGCGCGAACGGCGCCGGGAAGACGACGACCCTGAAGACGATCTCGGGCCTGCGGAACCTGACGTCCGGCGCGATCCGCTTCGACGGCGCGGACATCAGCAAGATGCCCGGCCACAAGCGGGTGACCGCCGGGATCGGGCAGGCGCCCGAGGGGCGCGGCATCTTCCCCGGCATGACCGTCGAGGACAACCTCCTCATGGGCGCCTACTCCCGCAGCGACGACGTCTCGAAGGAGCTGGCGGAGGCCTACGAGCTGTTCCCGCGGCTCGCCGAGCGCAAGTCGCAGGCGGGCGGCACGATGTCCGGCGGCGAGCAGCAGATGCTCGCCATCGGGCGGGCGCTGATGGCCAAGCCGAAGGTGCTGCTGCTGGACGAGCCGTCCATGGGGCTCGCGCCGATGCTGGTGCAGCAGATCTTCTCGATCATCGAGGAGATCAACCGGCGCGGCACGACGGTGCTGCTGGTGGAGCAGAACGCCCAGCAGGCCCTGCAGATCGCGCACCGCGCGTACGTCCTGGAGACGGGCCGCGTCGTGAAGTCGGCGCCGGCGGCGGAGCTCCTCGACGACCCGCAGGTCCGCGCGGCCTACCTGGGCGGCGAGCTGGCCGAGGCCGCGGCCGAGGCGGCCGCCGCCGAGAAGGCCGAGTCCGCCGAGTCCGCGGAAGCGGCGGAGTCCGCCGAGCCGGCGGACGGCGCGGGGGAAGGCAAGTAGCGGCATTCGTCTCGCGGTGGAGCGCCTGCCGGGTCCGGTTCGTCCGGCCCGGCGGGCGCTTCCGTGTCCGGGCCCGGACGCGAGGGGCCGGCCGAGGGGTCAGCGGAGCGCGATCTCGGCGGGCGCCGGGTCGCTGACCGAGCCGACCGGCGGGGAGCCGATGAGCCGGACCGCCTTCGTCTTCGCGCCGCGCGGGATGTCGAACCACAGGTCGAACTCGACGCGCATGGACGCTCCGACGGAGATCCGCTCCGGCTGCCGTTTGATCATGGTGGCGTTGACGTCGGGGGAGTAGGCGCGCCCGTCGGTGGTGACGAGGCGCTGCTTCCAGGTGTCGAAGACCTGGATGTCGCGGCCGGTGTTGACCGCCAGGACGCGGACGCGGGTGAAGGCGCCCTTGGCGTCCATCGCGGCGTGGGTGCCCATGACGTCCGTCATGGCGTCGCTGAGGCCGAGGACGGTGAAGCGCATGTCGGCGCTCTGCCCGGTCCTGCCCCGCAGGACGGACTCGCCGTCGCGGGCCTTCTCGGCGGGGATCTTGTAGGTGGCGGCCGCGTCGGAGCCGGAGCCGGAGCAGCCCGCGATCAGCAGGGCCGCGGCCACGGCGAGGACGGAGGCGAGAACGCAGGCGAGGGCGGGCGGACGGGTGCGCGTGTCACGGTGGCGCATGATCCGGAACGTACGGCCGATCGGGGACGGGATGAACCGGCGATCCCCTTTCGCAACCCAACCGCAACCGGTGACACACCTACACCGGTGTCGGCCCTGGAGCGGGGAGGCGCCCGGACATGCGTTGACCCGGGATCACCTTTGGGGCCGTACGAACCTTCCCCGGGCGCGTACGTTGTCTACTCGGTGATCCCGGGCCGTTCCGATCCACGCTACAGACCCCGGGCCGCGCATCGCAAAGAAAGCGCGGATCGCGCGGGACCGTTCCGCGGAACGGCGGGCGCCGTGTCGGCCTCCGTGTCGGCCTTCGTGTCAGCCTCCGGAGGGGGCGTCCCGCAGCATGCAGGTGAGCCTGGCGGTGCAGACCCGCCGGTCCCGGTCGTCGGTGATGACGATGTCGTAGGTGGCGAGGGTGCGCCCGCCGTGCGCGCGCGTCGCCACGCCCGTCACGTACCCCTCGGTCGCGGACCGGTGGTGGGTGGCGTTGATCTCGATGCCGACGGCGATCCGGCCCGGACCGGCGTGCATCGCCGACCCGGCGGAGCCGAGGGTCTCGGCGAGGACGCAGGAGGCGCCGCCGTGCAGGAGCCCGTACGGCTGGGTGTTGCCCTTCACCGGCATGCGGCCCACGACCCGCTCGGCCGACACCTCCAGGTACTCGACGCCCATGGCCTTGGCCAGGTCGCCCTGCCCGTCGAAATCCTCGCCCGCGCCCAGCTTCGCGGCCACTTCCTGCGGGGACATCCCGCTGGTGTCAGTCACTTACGCCTCCACACAACTGTCGTACGCGCAGACTAGAGTCCTCGTGTGGCGACGACACCAGCGACCCCTGACAAGCGTGACCGGCTCCTCCTGCTCGACGGGCACTCCCTGGCCTACCGGGCGTTCTTCGCGCTGCCCGTGGAGAACTTCTCCACCACCGACGGGCAGCCGACCAACGCCGTGTACGGCTTCACCTCGATGCTCATCAACGTGCTGCGCGACGAGCAGCCGTCCCACATCGCGGTGGCGTTCGACCGGTCGGAGCCGACGTTCCGGCACGAGCAGTACGTGGAGTACAAGGCGGGGCGGCAGAAGACCCCCGACGAGTTCCGCAGCCAGGTCAGCCTGATCTTCGAGGTGCTGGACGCCCTGCGCATCCCGCGGATGTCGGTCGCGGGGTTCGAGGCCGACGACATCATCGCCACGCTGTCGGTCCAGGCCGCCGAGTCCGGGCTGGACACGCTGATCGTCACCGGCGACCGGGACGCGTTCCAGCTCGTCAACGAGCACGTCACCGTCCTGTACCCGGTGCGCGGCGTGTCCGAGCTCGCCCGGATGGACCCGGCCGCCGTCGAGGCCAAGTACGGCGTCCCGCCCGAGCGCTACCGGGAACTGGCCGCGCTGGTCGGGGAGAGCAGCGACAACCTGCCCGGCGTGCCCGGCGTCGGCCCGAAGACCGCCGCGAAGTGGCTCACCAAGTACGGCGACCTCGACACCCTCGTCGCCCGCGTCGACGAGATCAAGGGCAAGGCCGGCGACAACCTGCGCGAGCACCTCGCCGGAGTGCTGCGCAACCAGCAGCTGAACAAGCTCGACACCGAGGTCGGCCTGGAGCTGACCCCGCCGCAGCTGTCGATGGGCCAGTGGGACCGCGACGAGATCCACACCCTGTTCGACTCGCTGCAGTTCCGCGTCCTGCGCGAACGGCTCTACGCGTCGCTGTCGGCCGCCGAGCCGGAGGCCGACGAGGGCTTCGAGGTCGACCTCGACACCCTGGAGCCCGGCGCGCTCGGCGCCTGGCTGGAGGCCAACGCCGCCGACCGGCTCGGCATCGCCGTCACCGGCACGTGGGGGCGCGGCACCGGCGAGATCACCGCGCTGGCCCTCGCGTCCAAGAAGGGCCCGGCCGTCCACCTCGACCCGGCCGAGCTGATCGAGGACGACGAGCGCGCCCTCGCCGCCTACTTCGCCGACCCGGCGCGCCCCAAGGCGATCCACGAGGCCAAGGGCCCGATGCTGGCGCTCGCCGCGCGCGGCATGCGGCTGGAGGGCGTCACCAGCGACACCGCGCTCGCCGCGTACCTCGCGCTCCCCGGGCAGCGGACGTTCGACCTCGCCGACCTCGTCCTGCGCTACCTGCACCGCGAGCTGCGCAGCGAGACCGAGGACTCGGGCCAGCTCACCCTGGACGGCTCCGGCGAGGAGGAGGCCGCCGAGGTCCTCGCCGTCCGCGCGCGCGCCGTCACCGAACTGGCCGACATCCTCGACCAGGACCTCGAGAAGCGCGGCGCCACCCGCCTGCTGCACGAAGTGGAACTGCCGCTCGTCGGCGTCCTGGCCGAGATGGAGCGCGCGGGCATCGCCGTCGACGCCGACCACCTGGCGCACCTGTCGGCGTCCCTCGGCGGCCAGGTCAAGGAGCAGGAGCAGCAGGCCCACAACGCCGTCGGCCGCGAGTTCAACCTGGGGTCGCCCAAGCAGGTCCAGCAGGTGCTGTTCGACGAGCTGAACCTGCCCAAGACCAAGCGCACCAAGACCGGCTACACCACCGACTCCGAGGCCCTCACGACCCTCCTGGAGAAGGACGGCCACCCCGTCCTGGAGCACATCCTCCGCTGGCGCGAGGTCGCCAAGCTCAAGAGCATCGTCGACTCGCTCATCCCGATGCTCGACGACGCCGGCCGCATCCACACCACGTTCAACCAGATGATCGCCGCGACCGGACGGCTCTCCTCCACCGACCCGAACCTGCAGAACATCCCGATCCGCACCGCCGAGGGCCGCCAGATCCGCGAGGCGTTCGTCGTCGGCGAGCCCTACGAGTCCCTGCTCACCGCCGACTACTCGCAGATCGAGCTGCGCATCATGGCGCACCTCTCCGAGGACGAGGCGCTCCTGGAGGCGTTCGGCTCCGGCGCCGACTTCCACACCATCACCGCGTCCCGCGTCTTCGGGCTGCCGCCCGAGCAGATCGACTCCGAGCTCCGCGCCCGCATCAAGGCCATGAACTACGGCCTCGCCTACGGCCTGTCCGCCTACGGCCTCTCCCAGCAGCTGCGGATCTCCCCGGACGAGGCGCGCGGCCTCATGGAGGAGTACTTCGAGCAGTTCGGCGGCGTCCGCGACTACCTGCGCGACATCGTCGCCAAGGCCCGCCAGGACGGCTACACCCAGACCATCCTCGGCCGCCGCCGCTACCTGCCCGACCTCAACTCCGACAACCGCCAGCGCCGCGAGATGGCCGAGCGGATGGCCCTCAACGCCCCCATCCAGGGCTCGGCCGCCGACATCATCAAGGTCGCCAGCCTGAACGTCGACCGCGCCCTGCGCGCCGCCGGCCTCACGTCCCGGATGCTCCTCCAGGTCCACGACGAACTCGTCTTCGAAGTGGCCCCCGGAGAACTCGACACGCTGAAGACCCTCGTCAGCACCGAGATGGCCGGCGCCTACGAACTCCGCGCCCCCCTGAGCGTCTCCATGGGCACCGGCCGAACCTGGCAGGACGCGGCGCATTAATTGTATTTTTCTCCTCCTTCGGGCCTTGGCGGCCCTCCATCGTCGAAAAACACGGTGCGATCGCTGCATCGCATCCGACTCGCCTAGCGGCTCGCTGCGCGATCAGGTTCTCGCTTCGCTCGAACCTGCCTTCGGTCGCGATCGCGACGATTGAGGTCGCTGCGTGGTTGCGGCGGCGGCCGGTGTCGGCGCGCCCCTTGGCCGCGATCCTTGAGGTCCCCTGCTCCGGGCCCAGGCCGCGCGTGGTGCTCGGGCGGCTGATGTCGCCGTGGTGGTGTGCCGATGATGCGTCTGCGTGAGCGCCCCCGGCGGGTGCTCGGGCGGCTGCCGGTGGCCGGGGTTCGGTTTTCCGAACGTGCTGTTCGGGTGCGGGCACGATCGATCGCCGGGCGCCGTCCGCCGACGATGAGGGCATGGCTGAGACAACGGCGGACATCGGGACGAGAATGACCGCGCGGGCGGACGGTCTGCACCGTGAGTACGGACGCGGCGGGGCCGCCGTGCGGGCGTTGCGCGGGGTGTCGGCGACCTTCGCGCCCGGGACGTTCACGGCGGTGATGGGGCCGTCGGGCTCCGGCAAGACCACCCTGCTGCACTGCCTGGCGGGGATGGACCGGCCCACTCGGGGCTCCGTCTGGTGGGGCGGCACCGAGGTGTCGCGGCTGCCCGAGCGGCGGCTGGCGGTACTGCGGCGCAGCCGGGTCGGGTTCGTGTTCCAGGCGTTCAACCTGATGCCCGCGATGACGGTCGCGCAGAACGTCGAGCTTCCCGGCCGGCTGGCCGGCGAGCGGCCCGACCGGGGCCGGGTGCTCGCCGCGCTCGCCCGGGTGGGACTGAACGGGCGCGAGCGGCGCCGGCCCGGACAGCTGTCCGGCGGGCAGCAGCAGCGGGTGGCGATCGCGCGGGCACTGGTCTCCCGTCCTCCGCTGCTGTTCGCCGACGAGCCGACCGGCGCCCTCGACCGGTCCACCGGCCACGAGATCCTCGCCCTGCTGCGCGCCGGCGTGGACGAGGACGGCGGGACCTGCGTGATGGTGACCCACGACCCGGTGGCCGCCGGGTACGCGGACCGGGTGCTGCTGCTCGCCGACGGCCTGGTGGTGGACGAGCTCGTCCGGCCCACCGCCGCCCAGGTCGGCGAACGCCTGAGCCGGCTGGGCGGAGCAGGGCGGTGATCCTGCTCGCACTCGGGCAGATGCGCCGCCGTCCGGCCGCCTTCGCCGGGCCGGCGGTCGCCCTCTTCCTCGCCATCGCCACCCTGACCCTGTTCGGCCTGCTGTTCGCCGCCGACGTCACTGCTCCGGCGGCGGTGCGGGAGGCGGCCGCCGGGCCCGGCCTGATGGTGGTCGCCGGCGCCTTCGGTGAGATCGCCGTGCTCGTCGCGTTCTTCGTCGTGGTCAACGCGCTGGGGTTCACACTTCGCCGGCAGCACCGGGAACTGGCCCTGCTGCGCACGATCGCGGCGACACCCCGCCAGACGCGGCGCCTGGTCCGTGTCCAGGTCGTCATGACCACGCTGCTGGTGGCCGGGCCGGGCTGGGCCGCCGGCGCCGCGGCGGCTCGGGGACTGCTCGCCGAGCTGCAGCGGCGCGGGATGGCGGCGCCGGGGGTGCGGGTGCCGGGGGCGCCGATTCCGCTGCTGGTGGTGTCGGCCGTCGCCGTGGGCGCCGCACTGGCCGTCGCGCTGGCCGCCTCGACCGTCGCGGCGCGGCGGATCTCCCGGATCCCGCCCGCGGCCGCCCTCACGGCGAGTTCGACCGAGCAGGGGCGGACGGGCGCGCCGCGCCTGCTCGCCGCGATCGGCGTGCTGGCGGGCGGCGGCCTGCTGCTGCGGCTGGCCGCGACGCGTCCGGCGGAGCAGGTGGACAAGGCGGGACAGGCGGCGCTGCTCGGCTCGCTGGTGCTGCTGGTCGCGGTCGCCCTGGCGGGGCCGCTCGCCGCGCGCGTCCTGGCGGGGGCGCTGGCCGCACCGGTACGGGTGCTGGCACCCGGAGCGGGCTGGCTCGCCGACGCCAACCTGCGCGGGTACGCGCGGCGGCTGTCGTCCGCCGTGGTGCCGGTCGCGCTGCTCGCGGGCCTGTCGGGCACCATGCTGGTCATGACGAGTACCGCCGAGGACGCCGCGGGGACGGCTGCCTCCAGTGTCACCTCGGCCACGGACGTCTGGCTGCGCCAGGCCGAGCTGGCGCTGCTCGTCTGCTTCGCCGCCGTCTCCACCGTCAACACCCTGGTCGCCGTGACCGCCGAACGGCGCCGCGAGTTCGCGCTGCTGCGGCTCGTGGGCGCGACCCGGCCGCAGCTCATGCGCATGCTGACCGCGGAGGCGGCGCTGACCACGGCGGTGGGCGTCCTGCTCGGTGCGGCGGTCGCGGGCGCCGCGTCGGCGGCGTTCAGCACGGCGGTGAGCGGGTCGCCGATGCCGTCCCTCCCGGTGGCCGGCTGGTGGATCGCCGCGGGCGCGGCGGCGCTGACCGTCCCCGGCATCCTGGGCACGGGCCTGCGGGCGGTGCGCGGGCCGGCGGCCGAGCTGGTCGGAGGCGGCCGTGACTGACCGTGGCTGAGCGGCGGCGGTACCTGTCGGTCCGGGGCGGCGAATGGGCCTTCGCCGTCGCCGGGCTGCCGCTCGCCCTGCTCGGCGGGGTCTACGCACTCGCCGTCCTCTACGCGGGGACGCTGCTCTCGCTCACGGTGTTCGGCCTGCCGTTCGCGGCCGCCGGGCTGCTGGGCGCGCGCGGTCTCGGCGCCCTGCACCGGCGGCTGGTCGGCCGGTTGCTCGGCGAGCACGTCGAGGCGCCGGCCGGGTCGCCCCGCCCGGCCGGCGCGGTCGCCCAGGGCCGTGCCCTGCTGACCGACCCGATCGCCTGGCGGTCGCTGCTCTACCTGGTGCTGCGGCTGCCGCTCGGCGTGCTCGGGTTCGCCGCCGCGGTGGCGGTCCCCCTCGGCTGCGGCTGGCTGATCGGCTTCCCGCTCTGGGGGCGGCTGCTCGAACCGGGCCCGCGGCCCGCCACCTGGCTGGACGCCGCGTCCGTGCCGCTGGGGCTGGTGGTCCTGTCCGCGGTGCCCGGCGCGGTCCGGGTGCTGAGCGGAGCGAACCGGCGGCTCGCCCGGCTGCTGCTCGGCCCGGCCCGGGCCCAGCGGCGCGTCCGGGAGCTGGAGACCGCCCGCGCCACCCTGCTCGCGCAGAACGACGACGAGCTCCGCCGCCTGGAGCGCGACCTGCACGACGGAACCCAGGCCCGGCTGGTCGCCCTGGCCATCACCCTCTCACTGGCCGAGGACGCGCTCGCCCCCGCCGCCGGCCCGGACCTCGCACGGCTGCGCACCCTCGTGGAACGGGCCCGCGGCCAGACCGACGACACGGTCGCCGAGCTGCGGCGGCTCACCCGCGGCATCCACCCGGTGGCGCTGGACGGCGGCCTCGGCGAGGCGCTGCCGGGACTCACCGCCACCTCGCCGGTGCCGGTCGCCCTCCGCCTGGACCTGCCGGAACGACCCGATCACGTGGTCGAACGGGCCCTCTACTTCTGCGCCGCCGAGCTGCTCACCAACGTCGCCAAGCACAGCGGCGCGTCCTCGGCCGAACTCGAGGCGAGCGCGGCCGGCGGCCGAGTCCGCCTGTCCGTGCGCGACGACGGCCGCGGCGGAGCGGCGCTCGGCGCCGGAACCGGGCTGACGGGCCTCGCCGAACGGCTGGCGGCGGTGGACGGCGCTCTGCGGATCGACAGCCCGCCCGGCGGGCCGACCGTCGTCACGGCCGAGCTTCCGGCGCGCCTGTGACGGCCGGTCGGCTCCCGTTCTCCGCCAGGTAGGCGAGGACGGCCTTGACCCTGCGGTTGTCGGTGCCCGTCGGCTGGAGGCCGAACTTGGTGAAGACGGCGGCGACGTGCTTCTCCACCGCCCGCTCCGACACCACCAGCAGCGCGGCGATGGAGCGGTTGGAGTGCCCCTGGGCCATCAGCTCCAGCACCTCGCGCTCGCGGGGCGTCAGGGTGTCCACGCGGCCGCGCCGCCCACCGCGCATCAGCCGGGTGACGATCTCCGGGTCGAGCGCCGTGCCCCCGCCGGCGACCCGGTGCAGCGCGTCCACGAACTCGGACGTGCGGGCGACGCGTTCCTTCAGCAGGTAGCCGATGCCCGCCGCGCCGTCCGCCAGCAGCCGGGACGCCCAGGTGGTCTCGACGTGCTGGGAGAAGACCAGGATGCCGACTTCGGGCGTCCTCGCGCGGATCTCCACGGCGGCGCGGATGCCCTCGTCCGTCCGCGTGGGCGGCATCCGGATGTCGACCACCGCCACGTCCGGCCGGTGCCCGGCCACCGCGGCGAGCAGTTCGGGCGCCGTCCCGGCGGTGGCGACCACCTCGCACTCGCGCGCGCCGAGCAGCTCGACCATGCCGTCGCGGAGAACGACGGAGTCCTCGGCCAGCACCACGCGCAGACGTCCCTTGCTCACGGCGCCATTATCGGGCCGGCCGGCGTCAGGTGCGCACGTGCGGAGGGCCGGCCGGGGCGAGGGGTGCGGAATGTCATAAGAACGGCAATGCACATTTTGGCGGTTCGGGGGCGGGGTGGGTGTGGTGCGTGGGGATCTTGTGGGTAGGCGGTAGGTGTCCTAGATGTCCGGGGGGTCGTACGCTGTCCCCCTGGTCCTGTTCGGGTCTACCGGCGGGGGTATCGTGCCTCTCCTTCACAAGATCGCTGGGGTTGTGATCGTCTGCGCCGTTGTCCTCGGGCTGGTCCTGCCCGCGGAGCGGCGGGCGCGGGACGAGGGGAAGGCGGCCGAGCAGGCCGGGGCGGCGTCGAGCGCGGCGCCCACGGCGCGGGCCGCGAAGGCGGGCGGGGCGCCCGCCCCGGCGGGGTCGGGGACGGCCGGGCCGTCCGGGTCGCCGTCGGCGTCGGCGACCGCGCCGATCCAGGCGGCGGCGCCCGGGGCCGCGGCGGTCAAGGCGAACGAGCTGGGCCAGGTGCCGGTGCTGATGTACCACCGCATCCTGAAGAAGCCGGAGCTGTCGCTGGACCGGTCGACCAAGGAGCTGTACGACGAGCTGACCGGGCTCGCGAAGGACGGCTACTACCCGATCACGGCGGCCGAGTTCGTCGGCGGGCGGTTCAACGTCCCGGCGGGCAGGCACCCGGTCGTGCTGACCTTCGACGACAGCACGCCGGGGCACTTCGGGCTGGACGCCCAGGGCAACCCGAAGCCCGACACGGCGGTCGCGGTCATCGAGCAGGTCGCGCGGGAGAACCCCGGGTTCCGCCCGGTGGCGACGTTCTACCTGAACAAGGACCTCTTCGGGATGGACGAGGTGCAGGCCGCCGCCGGGCTCAAGTGGCTGCAGCAGCACGGGTTCGAGCTCGGCAACCACACGGTGACGCACCCGAGCTTGTCCGGCCTGTCCGAGAAGGGGGTGCGCAAGGAGATCGGCGGCATGGAGGACGAGATCGTCAAGCTGACCGGGACGCACACCACCACGTTCGCCTACCCGTTCGGGTCCGTCCCGAAGAAGGAGGCGTGGGCCGAGAAGGACGGCGGCAGGTACTCCTTCCAGGGCATGTTCCTCGCCGGCTGGCGGCCCGCGATGTCGCCGTTCGACGCCGACTTCGACCGGTGGAAGATCGACCGGATCCGCTCCGAGGGAAAGATCAAGGAGAACGACTGCAAGAAGTACTGCTCGACGGCGTGGCTGGAGTACCTGGACAAGAACCCCGATGAGCGGTACACATCTGACGGGGACCCGAACACCGTGACGTTTCCGAAGGCGGCCGAGGACCGGATCGCCAAGGAGTACCGGGCCCGTGCGCGGACGTACTGATCATCCCCGCCCCGCGCGGATTGACCACGCGAGATTGGTCCCATATCCTGATCGCTGCGCTGTGGGCCTGCGCGCGCTTCGGACGGAGCAGGCTCGCGCTCGGTCAGGTCGGCGACAACGGTTCGGTTCACTGACGCGGTGCCCGCGTCCGATTCCGGTCTTCGGCAGGGCGGATAACGGCCCTCCGCGCACAACCCATACGACTTCCATGTCCGTACCGGAGCCAGCCGACACATGACGAGCAGCACCGAGGCCACCTCGACCACCCCGCAGGTAGCGGTCAACGACATCGGGTCGCAGGAAGCCTTCCTCGCGGCGATCGATGAGACCATCAAGTACTTCAACGACGGCGACATTGTCGAAGGCACTGTCGTCAAGGTCGATCGTGACGAGGTCCTCCTCGACATCGGCTACAAGACCGAGGGCGTCATCCCCTCGCGCGAGCTCTCCATCAAGCACGACGTCGACCCCAACGAGGTCGTCACCGTCGGAGACCACGTCGAGGCCCTCGTCCTCCAGAAGGAGGACAAGGAAGGCCGCCTGATCCTGTCCAAGAAGCGCGCCCAGTACGAGCGCGCCTGGGGCACGATCGAGAAGATCAAGGACGAGGACGGCATCGTCACCGGCACCGTCATCGAGGTCGTCAAGGGCGGCCTCATCCTCGACATCGGGCTGCGCGGCTTCCTGCCCGCGTCGCTGGTCGAGATGCGCCGCGTCCGCGACCTGCAGCCCTACGTCGGCCGCGAGCTCGAGGCCAAGATCATCGAGCTGGACAAGAACCGCAACAACGTGGTCCTGTCCCGCCGCGCCTGGCTGGAGCAGACGCAGAGCGAGGTCCGCCAGACCTTCCTCAACACCCTGCAGAAGGGCCAGGTCCGCAAGGGCGTCGTCTCCTCGATCGTCAACTTCGGCGCGTTCGTCGACCTCGGCGGCGTCGACGGCCTGGTGCACGTCTCCGAGCTGTCCTGGAAGCACATCGACCACCCCTCCGAGGTCGTCGAGGTCGGCCAGGAGGTCACGGTCGAGGTCCTGGACGTCGACATGGAGCGCGAGCGCGTCTCCCTGTCGCTCAAGGCGACCCAGGAAGACCCGTGGCAGCAGTTCGCCCGCACCCACCAGATCGGCCAGGTCGTGCCGGGCCGCGTCACCAAGCTGGTGCCGTTCGGCGCGTTCGTCCGGGTCGAGGAGGGCATCGAGGGCCTGGTGCACATCTCCGAGCTGGCCGAGCGCCACGTGGAGATCCCCGAGCAGGTCGTCCAGGTCGGCGACGAGATCTTCGTGAAGATCATCGACATCGACCTCGACCGGCGCCGCATCAGCCTCTCGCTGAAGCAGGCCAACGAGGGCGCCGCCGGGATCGACGAAGAGGACTTCGACCCGACCCTGTACGGCATGCCGGCCGAGTACGACGAGCAGGGCAACTACAAGTACCCCGAGGGCTTCGACGCCGAGACCGGCGAGTGGCTGGAGGGCTTCGACGAGCAGCGCGAGACCTGGGAGCGGCAGTACGCCGAGGCCCGCGCCCGCTTCGACGCCCACCGCAAGCAGATCGAGGAGGCCCGCAAGGCCGAGGCGGAGGCCGACACGACGCCCGCGGGCGGCGGCGGCGAGACCTCCTACTCGGGCGGCGGCGAGAGCGAGTCCGGCGGTGGCGCCCTCGCCACCGACGAGGCGCTCGCCGCGCTGCGGGAGAAGCTCTCCGGCGGCCAGTAGCCGCACCCCTCCTCCGGCGGCCCGCCAGGCCGGCCGGTGGTGATGAACAACACGAACACGGCCGGAGAACGATCTTCAAGATCGGCCTCCGGCCGTGCTTCGGTTGCGCCACCATGGCGGAGGAGGGCGGCGTCCCGCGCCGCCGCACGCACCCCCGAAGGTCCGCTCGTCCCCGGGAGCACTCGTTCAATTGGCCAGCACAGACGCCGGCACCGACGTCGGCACCAGGACCGGCGGCCCCGCCGCGACCGGCCCCTCGATCGTCCCGCAGGGCCCCGCCCGGCTCGCGCTGATCGCGGTCACGGTCGCGGTGCTCGCGCAGACCCTGCGGTTCTCGCTGCCGCAGCTCGACCACTTCGCCGACGAGGCCGGCCTGCCGGTCGCCGCGGCCGGCGTCGCGGCCATCTACCTCGCCGGGTTCCTCGCCCCGCTGATCCGCCGCGCCGCCGGGCCGCGCGGGCTGCTGCTCGCCGGCGTCGGCGGGCTGTTCGCCGTCCGGCTGCTCGCGCAGGCGATCGACCCGCGCACCTGGCTGGCCTTCGCCGGCACCGCGATCGGCATGATCGCGCTCGCGGCGCTGTACGAGGGCGCCCGCGGCCTGTCCGGGGTCGGCTTCGCGACCGCCGCGGTCGCGGGCCTGTCGATCGACGGCGCCGTGCGGATGTGCTTCGCCACCTGGGACCCCGTCTGGCGGGACGGCATCGGCCCGTGGCTGGCGTGCCTGGCGTTCGTCGGCGTCGGCGCCGCCGCCCTGTACCGCGAGCTGGCGTCCGGGCCCATCGCCCCGCCCGGGGTGTCGTGGCGGGACGCGCTCGGCGCCGCCGCGCTCGGGCCGTTCCTGGCGCTGCAGGTCCTCGTCCTCGCCAGCCCCGCGTTCGTGGCGTCGTCCGGCTGGCAGTCGCTCACCGCCGCGCACGTCACCATCGTCATCGGGCAGGGGTTCGCGCTGGCGTTCCTCGCCTCCGGCCTCGCCGTGCGGGCGGTGCCGGGCGGCGTGTGCGTCCTCGGCGGGACCGTCCTCGGGGTCGGCGCGGGCGCCGTCGCCGGGACGTACGCGGTCTCCGGCATCGAGGTCGTCCCCATCGTGATCGTCGGGCAGGTCGTGGCGGCGTGGCTGCTGGCCGTGGCGGTCCGCGCGCCGCTGCGCCGCGCCGGGACCGGCGGGCCGGTCTGGCGGATCGACGCCGGCGCCGCGCTCGGCGGCCTGCTGATCGCCGCGATCCTGATCCCGTACCAGGTCAGCGCGGTGTCGCCGCTGCCGGTGCCGAACAACGTGCTGCCCGGCCTCGCCGGGATCCTGCTCGGCGCGCTCGCCGCGTTCGCGGCGGCGCGCGGCGGCCCGCTGCCCGCCCGCGCCCCGCTGCGCGCGCTCACCGCCGGCGCCGCCGCCCTCGTGCTGCTCGCCGGGACGCTGGTGTTCACCGTCGCGGCGCCGGACGGCGAGGCGCAGCCCGCCGCCGCGCCGAACCAGGTGCGGGTGCTCAGCTACAACATCCACGACGGCGTCAACCAGTCCGGGCGGCTCGACCCGGAGGGGATCGCCCGCGTCATCGAGGGGCAGCGCGCCCAGGTCGTCCTGCTGCAGGAGGCCGGCCGCGGGTCGCTGATGTCCGGGACCACCGACGTCGGGGTGTGGCTGTCGCGGCGGCTCGGCATGAAGCTGATCTGGGGCCCGGCCGCCGACGGCCAGTTCGGCAACGCGATCCTGACGTCGCTGCCGGTGCGCAGCTCCGGGACGGGCCGGATGCCGCGCAGCGACTGGTCGCAGATCCGCGGGTACGTGTGGGCGCGGCTCGCGGTCGGGAAGACGACGATGGACGTGTGGTCGACGCACCTGGAGGGCGGCGACGACCAGGCCGCCGAGCGGGCCCGGGAGATCGCGGCGCTGCTGCGGGCCTGGGGCGGCGCGCCCCGCACGCTGATCGGCGGCGACTTCCAGACCGACGCGGGCAGCCCGGAGCTGGCCGCGATGACCGACGGCACCGACCTGCGCAGCGCCGCCCTCGGCGGCGAGCCGTACCCGACCCGGCCGGACGGGGCCACGCACGACTGGATCTTCGGGTCGGACGGCGTCCTCGTCACCGACTACGAGGTGCCGAGGTCCGGCGCCTCCGACCACTATCCGGTCGCGGTGACCGTCCGGGTCGGCCGGTGAGCGGACCCGGCGCGCCCGCCCCGCTAGGGTCGACCCCATGAGCGAGCCGGTCGTGATCGAGCGGGCGGGCCCCGGGGACGCCGGGGAGCTGCTGACCGTCCAGCGCGCCGCCTACGTCGCGGAGGCGCAGCTGTACGGCGACCCGTTCCTCCCGCCGCTGGTCGAGTCGGCCGAGCAGCTCCGCAAGGTGCTGGAGACCGACGCGGTGGTGCTGAAGGCGGTGCTGGGCGGCCGCCTCGTCGGCGCGGTCCGCGCCCAGTTCAGCGACCGCACGTGCCTGGTGGGGCGGCTCGTCGTCGTCCCCGACCTGCAGGGACGCGGCATCGGCCGGCGGCTGCTCGCCGAACTGGAGGCCGAGGTCGCCGGGCGGGTCGACGCGTGCGTGCTGTTCACCGGTCACCTCAGCGAGGCGAACCTGCGCCTGTACCGCCGCCTCGGCTACGCCGAGACGCACCGCGAGCGCGTCGCCGCGCACCTCACGCTCGTCCACATGCGCAAGCCCCTCGTGCCCGCCGGGACGAGCTGACCCGCTCGCGGCGGGCCTGGGCCCCGTCCCCGCCGGAACGGCCCGGCCATTAGGGTGAGTCCGTGCTGAAAGTGGGACTCACCGGCGGAATCGGGTCGGGCAAGAGCGAGGTGTCCGCGCGGCTGGACGAGCGCGGCGCGGTGGTCATCGACGCCGACAAGATCGCCCGGGAGGTCGTGGAGCCGGGCACCCCGGGCCTCGCGGCCGTCGTGGCGGAGTTCGGCGAGGAGGTCCTGCTGCCGTCCGGTGCCCTGGACCGCGAGAAGGTCGGCAAGATCGTGTTCGCCGATCCCGAGCGCCTCGCCGCCCTCAACGCGATCGTCCACCCGCTGGTGGGGGAGCGCATGCAGGAGTTGATGGACGCGGCCCCCGCCGGCGCCGTCGTCGTCTACGACGTCCCGCTGCTGGCGGAGAACGGGCTGGCGTCCATGTACGACGAGGTCGTCGTGGTGGACGCCCCCGAGGAGACCCAGCTCGACCGCCTGACGTCCCGCCGCGGCATGACCGAGGAGGACGCCCGCGCCCGCATGGCCAACCAGGCGTCCCGCGCCGACCGCCGCGCCGTCGCCACCCGCGTCATCGACAACTCCGGCACCCTCGACGACCTGAGAGCCCAGGTGGACGCCCTCTGGGACGCCCTCATCCGGCGCGCCGCGTCTTAGAGCCGCCGTTCTAGAACGGGGTGTCGAGGGGGAGGCGGTGGACCTCCGGGAGGTAGGCGTCGAGTTCGCCGGGTTCGAAGCGGCACATGCCGATCGCGTACCAGAACTCGGCGGTGGCGTTGCCCTCCCACTTGTAGCGGCCGTCCGGGGCCAGGGCGGCCCAGCCCTCCGCCAGGCCGAGGAGGGTGGTGCGGCGGGCGGGGGCGTCGCGGTCGGCGACGTCCCAGAGGATGATCGCGCCGTCGTCGCCTGCGGTGGCGAGCAGCGAGCCGTCCGGGCTGAACGCCGCCGACCAGATGCGGCGGGTGTGGCCGGGCAGGGTGTGCAGGAGCCGCCCGTTGGACGGGTTCCAGAGCCGCACCACCATGTCGTCGCCCGCGCTGGCGAGCATCGCCCTGGACGGGTGGAACGCGGTCGTCCATAGGCGGCCGGTGTGCGCGGTGAGGGTGTGGAGCGTCTCGCCCGTGGACGGGTCCCACAGGCGGACGGTGCCGTCGTTGCTCGCGCTGGCGAGGGTCTCCCCGGACGGCGAGAACACCACCTGGTAGACCCGGTCCGTGTGGCCCTCCAGGACGGCGGCGAGGTCGCCGGTGCGGGGGTTCCAGAGGCGGACGGCGCCGTCGTCGCAGCCGGTGGCGAGGAGCGCGCCGCCCGGCTGGAAGTCGATGGAGCGGACGCGGCCCCGGTGGTCGGCGAGGGTGGCGGTCTCGCGGCCGGTCGTCCAGTACCAGAGGCGGACGGTGTCGTCGTCGTTGGCGGTGGCGAGGACGTCGCCGGCGGGCGCGAACGCCTGCGCCCACACGTGGTCGGTCTCGACGTTCAGCTCGCGTTCGAAGGTGCCCGTCCCGGCCTGCCACAGGTGGACGCCGCCGTCGTTGGTGGCGGTCGCGAGCTGGGAGTGCCGGGTGTTGAACGCGGCGGAGGTGAGGTTGTCGGCGACGCCGTGCAGCTCGCGGATCCGGCGGCCGGTGCGCGGGTCCCAGAGCCGGACGAGGCCGTCGTTGCCGCTGGAGGCGAGCATGCCGCCGTCCGGGCTGAACACGACGCCGGTGACGCGGCGGCCGTGGCCGCGCAGCACCGCGCGGCACCGCCCGGTCTCGGCGTCCCACAGCCGGGCGGTGCCGTCGTTGCTGCTGGTGGCGAGCTGGGCGCCGTCGGGCCGGAACGCGAACGGCCACACGGCGCCGCGGTGCCCGGCGAGTTCGAGGCGCTGCCGCCCGGTCGCGGGGTCCCACAGCCGGACGGATCCGGCGCTGTCGGCGGTGGCGAGGCGGCCGCCGTCCGGGCTGAACGCCGCCTGGTAGATGCCGCCCTCGTGGCCGGACAGGACGCTGCGCTGCCGTCCGTCCGCCCAGATCCGGACCGACCCGTCGGTGTCGCCGGTGACGAGGAGGTTCCCGTCCGGGTGGAAGGCGATGGCGTAGACACGCCCGGTGTGGCCGAGGAGCTCCTGGCCGATCTCGCCGGTGCGGATGTCCCAGAGCCGGACGACGCCGGCCTCGTCCCCGGCGGCGAGGAGGGAGCCGCCGGGGTGGAACACGGCCCGGTACACCGCGCCCCGGTGGCCGGTCAGCTCGCGCCGGAGGGCGCCCGTGGCGAGGTCCCAGACGCGCAGGGTGCCGCCCGCGTCGCCGGTGACCATGAGGGAGCCGGCGGGGTCGAACACGGCGGTGTAGACGGGCGCGGTGTGCCCGGACAGCTCGTGCAGGAGGGCGCCGGAGGCGGTGTCCCAGACGCGGATCGTCCCGTCGGCGGCGCCCGCCGCGAGCAGGCCGGCGCCCGAGGCGGCGCGGCCGCCCATGACGACCGGCCACACGCCCTCGGGGTGGACGGTGAGGGTGTGCGCCGGGCGTCCCGTGGCGAGGTCCCAGATCCGGACGGTGCCGTCCGCCGAACCGCTCGCCAGGAGGTCGCCCGCCGCGTCGAACGCGACCGCGTAGGCGCGGTCGGTGTGGCCCTGGAGCGTGCGCAGGGGGGTGCCCGTGACGGCGTCGCACACGAGGACGCCGCCGTCCTCGCTGCCCACGGCGACCACGGACCCGCCGGGGCTGTAGGCGAGCGGCTGCGGGAGGCGGCTGGTCGCGAAGTGGAACCCGTAGGGGACGCCGACCGCGGGCGGCGCGATCTGGATGTCGATGGGGCGGCCGGGCGCGATCGCGGCCTCGCGGAGCTCGGGCGCGGCGGCGATCCGCTCGGGGAGCGTCGCGTCGACGAGGGCCGCGCGCGTCCAGCGGCTGCCGGCGACGGCGGCGTCCCGCAGGTCGGCGCGGGCGAGGCGGGCCCGGGACAGGTCGGCGCCGCGCAGGTCGGCCCCGGTGAGGCGCGCCTCGTCCAGCCGGGCGCCGGCGAGCGAGGCGTCCCGCAGGACGGCCCGGGACAGGTTCGCGCCGACGAGCTGCGCGTCGGTGAGGTCGGCGCCGGTGAGGTCGACCTCCTGCAGGTCGCGGTAGGAGAGGTCCTCGCCCTGCAGGCGCGCGCCGCGCAGGTCGGTGCGGGCCGGGGTGCGCAGCCGGGTCGTGATGCGGATCGCGTTGGCGCGGGCGAGGTCGCCGGCGCCGGGGTCGGCGAGGACGCCGGCCGCCCAGTCCTGGCAGGCGCGGGTGTCGGCGAGGTCGCACAGGAAGTCGACGGCGAGCTGGGTCAGCGCGCGGCGGCCGAGCGCGGCGGGGACCGCGCCCGCGCCGAACTCGTCGGCGATGTGCCGCGCGACGAGCCACTCCATCACCGAGGTGTGGATGAACCCGAACAGGCCGTCGTCGGTGCGGACGAGCAGGCTGCCGGCGCCGACGGCGTGCGTCACCTGGTGCGGGGACATCCGGCCGCCGGCGAGGCCGGTGAGGGTGTCGGCGACGTCGGCCAGCTCGGCGAGGCTGAGGAACTGCTCGTTGCCCTCCCACAGCCGCAGCGCGAGCGTGCCGACCGCCTGCCACATGTCCTCGGCCTTCAGCCCGGACGGGCCGCCGGAGCCGCCGACCCGGTCGGCCTCGTAGGCCAGCCACGACGACAGGATCTCGTGGTACAGGTCGGCGGGGGAGACGGCGCGGCGGGCCTGCGCGACGGCGCGCAGCCGCTCCTCGGGCAGGTCGGCGATGAACGACAGCATCCGCGGGTTGGGCGTCAGGGCGAGGAGCTCCTCGATGCCGGCGAGCAGGCTCAGCCGCGCGTCGGCCGCGGCCTCGTCCCCGTACCGGTTCACCAGGTAGGAGCGGACCTGCGGCGGCGCGAACTCCTCCAGGCCGAGGACGCGCCGGTGCGGCAGCACCCCGACCTTCTCGCCGAGGGCGGTCAGCACCTGCGCCTGCGACTTGAAGTGCTGCGTGCGGCTCGCCACGACGATCTTGGCGTGGTCGCGGGCCGCCTGCAGCAGCGTGTCGAGGTGGTCGGCGGCCTGGTCGTAGGTCATCCGGGTGACGAGCTCGTCGAACCCGTCGAACAGCAGCACGATGCGCCCCTGCCGGAGCATGTAGTGGAACGCCTTGAGGTCGATCAGCTCCTCGCCGTGGTTGGCGAGGTGCGCGGCGACCAGGCCGTCCACCGAGTGCGCCTTGTCGAGCGCCCGCAGCTCGATGAGGATCGGGACGACGTGCGGCAGCTCCTCGGGGATGCGGCGGGCCAGCTCGCGCAGCGCGAACGTCTTGCCGCGCCCGAAGTCGCCGAGCAGCAGCAGGAACCGCCCGTGGTCGGCGGACAGCAGCCGCAGCATCTCGCCGACGACGTCGTCGCGGACGTCGCCGGCCAGGCGCGCCCCCTCGTCGGGCGTCTGGAGGCGGTCCAGTTCCCGGAACCGCTGCGGGACGTACAGGGACGGCGGGTACAGCCCGTCGCCCGACAGCCGCCGCGTCTGCGCCGTCACGTACTCCGACAGGTCGAGCAGCCCCTGGAACTCGGTGATGCTGCGCAGCCGGATGCCGCGCCGCAGCGCGTCCTCGCGCAGCGACCGGGCGGGCGCCGGCCCCACGTACACCAGCTCGGACCCGTGGTCGGTGCCGTCGGCGTGCACGTGCCGGACGAACGCGTCCACGTCCGCCTCCGTCACCGGACCGACGTGGGCGCCGATGCGGTACTGGCGGACGAACCCGTCCTCCATGTGGGTCAGCAGCAGGTGCGGCGGGTCCGAGCGGCCCTCCTCGCGCGCGGGCGGGACGACCCGCCGGATGGTCGCCCGCTCGAACCGCGTCTCGCACGCCTCCGTCAGCCGGTCCAGCAGCCGCTCGGTGGCGTCGGGCAGGGGGTCGGCGGCGCCGTTCGCGGCCGGGCCCAGCTCGGGGGCGGGCGGCGCGGGCGGGGTCTGCGCGCGCGGCGGCGGGAACGTTCCGCCGACGCCCGACCAGGACCTGTTGAGGCGTTCGGGGCCGCGCCGGTCGGCGTCCTCGGGGATCCAGCGCTCCAGGCCGTCGCGGTCGACGACGACGGTCTGGTGGCGGCCGGGGCCGAGGGCGGGGACGGACGGGACGCCGCGGCCGCCGAGCAGCGGGACGGCGCCGAACTCCGACTCGGTGCCCTGGAAGAACAGGTTGACGTGGCCGCCGAGCAGCATCTCCACCGTCTCGGGGTCGCGCAGGGCGCCCGGCTCGCCGGCGATGGGCGTGTGCTCCACGGCGGCCAGCCGGAGCCAGCCCTCGTCCTCGAAGTGGCGGAGCCGCTCGTTGAACCAGGCGGCCTGCGCCCGGCCGACCCGCCCGTACCGGTCCTCCTCGCGGTGGGTCTGCGGCAGCGTCGAGTTGAGGCCGGCGACCACGACCCGCAGGTCCGGGACGGGGAACAGCGTCCACGGCTGCGCGCTGTCGAAGATCAGCGCGTCGATGCCCTGGTAGAACTCCTTGAACAGGCCCGCGTAGTGCCGCCATTTCGGCCAGTACGGCGGCTGCGGCTCGATGTCGTCGGCCTCGCAGCTGGAGAAGTAGGCCTGGCAGGCGGCGCGGGTGACGTCGTGGGTGCCCGGCACGACCACGACGCGCTGCGCCTCCAGGCCGAGCAGGGCGCGCAGGCTCGTGAGGAACGACAGCGCCTCCGCGAACTCCCGGCGGCTGCCCGAGTGGGTGAGGTTGCCGGTGACGACGAGCAGGTCGGGGCGCGGCACGCCGGAGTCGGCGAGGCGGGTGACATCGCTCCAGATGCGGTCCTGCAGCTCGGCCGCCGTCGTCGGCTCGCCGGGCTCGGCGAGCGTCCGGCCGAACCGGGGCCCCGAGACGTGCAGGACGCCGACCCGCTCGCGGGCCTGCGGCCCGGCGCCCGCCGCGGGGAACGCCGGCGCCGCCACGGGCGCGCGCCGCGCGGGGCGGTCCCCGACCGGCTCCTGCGGCCCGCCGGGCTCCTCCAGGCGGCCGGGCAGCACGCCGCCGCCGCTCGGCGGCGTGGACGCGCCGCCGGGGAAACCGGGGCCGTTGGGGGGGCGTGCGTGCCCGGCGAGGGCCTCCTGGATCCGCCGCATCAGCAGCCCGCGCGCGTCGTCGGGGTCGTCGACGCCGACGAGGTCCACGTACGTGATCGTGGACAGCAGCCCGTCGATCGGGCAGTCCTCGATGCGGACCGTGACGAGCTTGCGGGCCGGGTCGTCGGGGTCGGCCCGCAGCGCCGCCATCCACTCCAGGCGCCCGTACCGGGAGCGCAGGTAGTTGCGCGACAGCACCGCCACGACGGCCTTGGCCTCCGACAGGCCCCGGTCCATGAAGTCGATGAAGTTGGTCCCCGGGACGAAGTCCCATGCCTGCATCATCGTCCGGTGCCCGGCGGCCTCCAGCTGCCAGGCGATCCAGGACGCCCACCGCTCGTCCGCGGGGGAGTAGCTGATGAAGAAGTCGGTCGGGCGCTCCTGCCGTGGGTGGCCGCCGGGGGGAGTCATGCCGCCAGTATCGCGCGGCGCGGCCCGGAATCCAGCGTGCCGGGCCGTGATCGGATCGTGGCGTCCGGGCCCGTTATGGGATCATGGCGGCCGTGCCGCCCCCGATACAGACGCTGCGCCGCGCCGCCGGCTCGCTGGGCGTTCTGGACTGGATCCGCATCGGGGTCCTCGCCGCGGGGCTCCTGTTCGTCGCCACCGGGCTGCTGCCCGCCGGCACGGCGCGGGCCAGTATCGGACGCATCGCGCCGCTGCTGCTGTTCCTGTTCAGCGTGATCGTCCTGGCGGAGCTGACCAAGGAGGCCGGGGTCTTCGACGCGATCGCGCAGCGGATGGCGCGGGCGGGGCGGGGGAACTACGCCGCCCTGTTCCTGCTGTGCGTCGCGTTCGCGTCGGCCACCACGATCTTCCTCAACCTGGACACGACCGCCGTACTGCTGACCCCCGTCATGCTGGCGCTGGCGGCGCGCGCGCGGATCGCTACCCTGCCGCTCGCCATGACGACGGTGTGGCTCGCCAACACCGCGAGCGTGCTGCTGCCGGTGTCCAACCTGACGAACCTGCTCGCCGCCGACCGGGTGGCCCTGGAGACCCGCGCGTTCGCGGCCCGCATGTGGGCGCCGCAACTGGCCGTCCTGGCCGTGACCATGGCGCTGCTGTGGGCGTTCTACTGGCGCCGGCGCATGCGCGGCGAGGACTCCTACGACCCGCCCGCCCCCGCGCCCGTCCGCGACCGCGTGCTGTTCTCCGCCACCGCGGCCGCCTGCCTGCTGTTCATCGGCGCGATCCTCGCCGGGGTCCACACCGGGATCCAGCTCGGCATCGCCGCGACCGCCGCCGCCGCCGTGGCCGTCGCCGCGTTCGCCGTGCGCGACCGGTCGGCGCTGCGCCCCGGGCTCGTCCCGTGGCAGCTCCTGGTGTTCGTGACCGGGCTGTTCCTGGTCGTCCCCACGCTCGAGCGGTTCGGGCTGGACGACGCGATGCGGGCCTTCGTCGGCCACGACGGCGATGCCGCGGGGGCCTTCCGGGCGGCGTTCTCCGGCGCCGGGCTGTCGAACGTCCTCAACAACCTCCCCGCGTACGTGGCGGGGGAGTCGGCCGTGCCGGCGTCGAACAGGGACCAGCTCCTCTCCCTGCTCATCGGGACGAACGTGGGCCCCGTCATCACCCCGTGGGGGTCGCTCGCCACGCTGCTGTGGTTCGAGTGGTGCCGGCGGTGGGACGTGCGCGTGCCGATGCGCACGTTCGTCCTCACCGGGACCGTCCTGGCCGTCGCGGGCTGCGCGGCCTCCGTCGGAGCGCTGCTGCTGACCCGCTGAGCGCGCTAGAACGCGGCGCGGAAGCCGCCGCCGGGCATGGCGATCGCCGTCGTGGTCTCCAGGAGGCGGTCCAGGAGGTCGGGGCGCGCGGCCACGAAGCCCAGCTCGGACGGCGGGCGGTCGATGCCCAGCTCGTACGGGCCGCCGTCCAGGCGGCGGAACTCGGCGCCCGCCTCGGCGGCCAGCAGCGCCCCGGCGGGCAGATCCACGATCTCGGGCAGGTAGCCGACGATGCCGTCGATGTCGCCGCGCGCGAGCATCGTCCAGGCGACCAGCGGCGCCCAGAGCTGGAGGATGCGCGCGCACCGCTTCTCCAAGGCCGTGCGCAGGGCGAACGCCACCAGATCGTCCGACTCGACCTGATGGCCCTGCGTCCACGCCAGGACGGGGTTGTCCTCCCGCCCGGGCCGCGGGCGTTCGGGCAGCGTCACGAGCGCCCCGTCCGGCCCCAGCGTCCCCTTGCCGCGAATCGCCGACCACGTCCGCCCGGACACCGGGTCGTGGACGACGCCCAGGACCGGCTCGGCGCCCGCGCACAGCGCCAGGCCCACCGCGTACACCGCCATGCCGATCGCCACGTTGTTGGTTCCGTCGAGCGGGTCGACCAGCCACACCATCTCCTCGCCCGGCGCCCCCTCCAGGACACCGGACTCCTCCGCGATGATGCGGTGCGCGGGGTACGCGGCCCGCAGCCGCCCGAGGATCAGCTCCTCGGCGGCCGTGTCCAGCGCCGTCACGACGTCCCCGCCCGTGCCCTTCTGCCGGACGTCCAGCGGGCCGGCCGCACCGGCGCTGAGCAGGGCGCCCGCGGCCTCGGCGGCGTCCACCGCCACGCCGCGGGCCTCGGAGAGATCGACCGGAAGGGCCGCTGACGGGGTGGTGGGTCTCATCGGGCCTCTCCAGTCGGGGTCCGGCGGCGGCCTACCGGCGCGCCGAGCAGTGGGCGGCGGCGATCTTGCGCGCGGAGCGCCGCAGAGCGCGCTCGGTGCCGGCTTGATCGGAACGAGTGCGGTGCATGCGGTGCGAGGGCGTGTCGAGGGGGCCGAGGGACAGGTCGCCGCCGCCCGGCGTCTGGCGGCCCAGCGCCACCGTGGCCGCGTCCTGGCCGTCCTCGATGAGGGTGCTGTGGAACACGCCCGCGGGCAGGGTGTACGACTCGCCCGTCCGGTGCGCGGTGGAGCGGCCCGGGGAGCAGTGGACGGCGCGACCGGTCGCCCTGAGCTCGTCCACGTCGCCGTGGCTGACGACCTCGAAGATCTGCTGCGGCGCCCTGCCCCGGGCCTCCTCCACGTCCATCCGGACGTTCCGCACCGTCCCGTACAGGACGAAGCTCAGCAGCTCCCAGCTGTGGCAGTGCACCGGCGACGTGGTGGACGAGGCCGGACGCACCTCCGGCGTCCAGATGTGCAGGCACACGCCGAGATCGCCGCTGCGCTCCACCGGCAGGCACAGGAACCCCAGCGGATGGCGCACCGCCGGGACGGGCGGCGCGCCGTCCGCGAGGCCCTCCAGGACCTCGTCGAGCACGCGCCCCGCCCAGGCCGGCAGCGTCCGCGCCGCCGTCCCGGCGCGGATCACCTCGCGGATCTCCTCGTACCTCACTCGTAGGGGTCCTTCGCTCGCAGCGCCTTGCGGATGATCTCGATGACGTCCCGGTCGGTGTAGCCGGACGCGAGGTCGATGCCGATCACCTCGAAGAGCTTGCGGACCTCCTCGACCGTCGGCTCCTCGTCCAGCGGGGCCAGCCTCGCCTGCTCCACCGGGACCCGGCGCGCCTGGTCCAGGCTGGTCTGCAGCTCCGCGCTCACCCAGCTGTAGTAGAACTTCGTGCTGTCGACGACCAGCGCCTCGCCGCGCGGGTCGTCGCGCGTCACGACCAGCCGGGACGCGGCGAGGTCGTAGCGGAGCGTCGTCATGGTCCGCGCCAGGCCGATGTCGATGTCGAGCATCGCGAACCGCTGCTTGTGCCAGCATGCCGCGAGGATCGTCGCGTACGCCTCCTTGCGGGTGCGCTCCAGCGTCCACGGCTCGCCCGTCGCGTCCGGGCCGTCCGACACCGAGCGGCGATGGCGCGCGTACGCCTCGCACACCTCCACGTTGGTGGGGTCGAGGATCTCCAGCCGGAACAGCAGCGTGCGCCGCTCCCTGCGCGCCGCCGCCACGCACTCGGGCAGCGTCCGCGCGCGGATGTAGGTGCCCGTCCCGCCCTTGAAGAACCACCGGTCGGTGTCGCGGCGCGCCTCCTCCAGGACGTGCGCGACCTGCGCGCCGCTGATCACGCGGACGACCGTGGTCTCGTCCAGCGCCCGCTTGGTGTCGGACAGGACGTCCTCGAACGCCTCGATGTGCGTCAGCCTGGCGCTCAGCTCGCCGAGCGTACCCGACGACGACCGCAGCGTGTCGCGGACCTCCGCCTCGACCGGGATGCGCCGCCCCCGGTCCCGCAGCACCGCCGTCGCCAGCAGGCCGATCACGGCGAGGATCCCGCTGTTGGTGATCTCGCTCTCGTTCGGCAGGTTCACCCCGAGCCCCAGCACCGCGACGACCACCGCCAGGACCAGCGCGATCACGGCGTCGGCGTTCTGCCCGAGCCAGTTGGTGAAGCGGGTCATGATCGGCTGGCACCCCGTCCTTGGTCGGCGTCCTCGGCGGTGCCGGAGACGTTCACGGGACGTACGGGAGCGGTCCCGCGAACGGCATGGTCGGCGCCGTCATCGTAACCACAGGGCCTGGACTGCGGAAAAGTCCCGCAGGTAAGGGGTTCGTGGACGTGCGCGACCGGGCGCCGCTTCGCCCGCTATAGGCTTTTCGCATGCACGTGCGGGGCCGGTGGGCGGGCGCGTTGGCGAGGGCATGGCCGACCCGCCGCTCACGCGCGCTCGACGTCTTCCTCGCCGTGTCCCTGGCCGCCGGCGACTCGGTGTTCCTGTGGTTCGCCGACCAGCGGTTCTGGCTGCCGCCGTCCGTCGTGTCGGCGTGCAGCGTCGTCCTCGGCCTGACGCTGGTCGTGCGGCGCGTCCACCCCGTCGGCCTGGCCGTGTTCTCGCTCGTGTTCGGGACGGTCACCGGCGCGGGCGTGTTCGCCGCGCTCGTGATCCTCTACTCGCTCGCCGCGTACACCGCGTCCCGCCGGACGGTGCTGACGATCGCCGTCACCACCTACATCGCGGGGCTGGTGTTCCCGTCCCCGACGGCCGCGACCGAGAACTTCGCCGCGCAGGCCGTCTTCGGCATCGCGTTCATCGCCGTCCCCGTGCTGCTCGGCCTCTACATGGGGGCGCGCAAGCAGCTCCTCGCATCGCTCCAGGAGCGCGCGGCGCGCCTCGAACGCGAACAGCACCTCCTCGCAGAGCGCGCGCGGGGCGAGGAACGCACCCGTATCGCGCGGGAGATGCACGACGTGGTCGCCAACCGGATCAGCGTGATGGTCGTCCACGCGGGCGCCCTCAAGGCGATCGCCAGCCGCGATCCCGTCCGCGCCGCCGAGACCGCCACGGTGATCGGCGACATGGGGCGGCAGGCGCTGGAGGAGCTGCGGCACGTCATCGGGGTGCTGCGCCAGGGCGAGCAGGCCCTGCCCCAGGAGGCGGTGACGCTCGCCCACGTCCGGGAGCTGGTCGGCCAGTCCGGCGCCGCCGGCCTCCGCGTCGACCTGTCGGTGCGCGGCGCGGAGATCCCCATGCCCTACGCCGTGGGCCGGACGGTCTACCGCCTCGTCCAGGAGGCCCTCACCAACGTCCACAAGCACGCGGGGGCCGCCGACACCCGCGTCGCCCTCGGCCTGCTTCCCGAGGCGATCGAGGTGGAGATCGTCAACGACCCGCCGACCGCCCGGCCCGAGCACCGGCTGCCGAGCGGCGGGAACGGCCTGGTGGGGCTGCGCGAGCGCGTGCAGGCCCTCGGCGGCAGCTTCGAGGCGGGGCCCTGCGAGGGCGGCTACGCCGTCCGGGCCCGGCTGCCGCTGCCCGCGTCCTGACCGGCGCGGCCGTGGAATGTCGCACCCCCTGAATACAGTTGCAGGGAAGCAGGGAGTACGCCGGAGCAGGGGAGAGCCGATGCGCCCAGTCACCGACCTGCGGCGCCGCGTAGCGCCGTTCGAGGTCGTCACCGAGATGACGCCGTCCGGCGACCAGCCGCAGGCCATCGCCGAGCTGACCGCCCGAGTCCAGGGCGGCGACCGGGACGCGGTGCTGCTCGGCGCCACCGGCACCGGCAAGACCGCCACGATCGCGTGGCTGGTGGAGAAGCTGCAGCGGCCGGTGCTGGTCATGCAGCCGAACAAGACGCTCGCCGCGCAGTTCGCCAACGAGCTGCGCGAGATGATGCCGCACAACGCCGTCGAGTACTTCGTGTCGTACTACGACTACTACCAGCCCGAGGCGTACATCCCGCAGACCGACACCTACATCGAGAAGGACTCCTCGATCAACGACGAGGTCGACCGGCTGCGGCACTCGGCGACCAACTCGCTGCTCACCCGCCGCGACACCGTCGTCGTCGCGTCGGTGTCCTGCATCTACGGCCTCGGCACCCCGCAGGAGTACGTCGACCGGATGGTCCGGCTGCACGTCGGCCAGGAGGTCGAGCGCGACGACCTGCTCCGCCAGCTCGTCGGCATGCAGTACACCCGCAACGACCTCGCGTTCACCCGCGGCACGTTCCGCGTCCGCGGCGACACCATCGAGATCATCCCGCAGTACGAGGAGCTCGCCGTCCGCATCGAGATGTTCGGCGACGAGATCGAGAAGCTCGCCACCCTGCACCCGCTCACCGGCGAGCTGATCACCGAGGACGACGAGCTGTACGTCTTCCCCGCCTCGCACTACGTCGCCGGCCCCGAGCGCATGGAGCGGGCCATCCGCGACATCGAGGCCGAGCTGGAGGAGACCCTCGCCGTGATGGAGCGGCAGGGCAAGATGCTGGAGGCGCAGCGGCTGCGCATGCGCACCGCCTACGACATCGAGATGATGCGGCAGGTCGGCACCTGCTCCGGCATCGAGAACTACTCCCGCCACATCGACGGCCGCGGCCCCGGCACCGCGCCCAACACCCTCCTCGACTACTTCCCGGAGGACTTCCTCCTCGTCATCGACGAGTCGCACCAGACCGTCCCGCAGATCGGCGCCATGTACGAGGGCGACGCGTCCCGCAAGCGGATGCTGGTCGAGCACGGGTTCCGGCTGCCGTCCGCGATGGACAACCGGCCGCTGAAGTGGGAAGAGTTCCTCGACCGCATCGGCCAGACCGTCTACCTGTCGGCGACGCCCGGCAGCTACGAGATGAACCGGGTCAAGGGCGACGTCGTCGAGCAGGTCATCCGCCCGACCGGCCTCATCGACCCCGAGATCGTCGTGAAGCCCACCAAGGGCCAGATCGACGACCTCATCCACGAGATCCGCGAGCGCACCGAGCGGGACGAGCGCGTCCTCGTCACCACCCTCACCAAGAAGATGGCCGAGGACCTCACCGACTACCTCCTCGAACTCGGCATCCAGGTCCGCTACCTGCACAGCGAGGTCGACACGCTGCGCCGCATCGAGCTGCTGCGCGAGCTGCGCGCCGGCGAGTTCGACGTCCTGGTCGGCATCAACCTGCTCCGCGAGGGCCTCGACCTGCCCGAGGTGTCGCTGGTCGCGATCCTGGACGCCGACAAGGAGGGCTTCCTGCGCTCGGAGACCTCCCTCATCCAGACGATCGGCCGCGCGGCCCGCAACGTGTCCGGCCAGGTCCACATGTACGCCGACACGGTCACCCCGTCGATGGAGCGCGCGATCGACGAGACCAACCGGCGCCGCGCCAAGCAGCAGGCCTACAACACCGAGCACGGCATCGAGCCGACGGCGCTCCGCAAGCGCATCGCCGACATCCTCGACTCCCTCGCCCGCGAGGACGCCGACACCGAGACCCTGATCGGCGGCGCCGGCCGCCAGCAGTCCCGCGGCAAGGCCCCCGTCCCCGGCCTCGCGTCCCGCACGAAGGAGGTCGGCCGGCACGCCGCCGACCTGGTCGGCGAGCGCCCCCGCGAGGAGCTGGAGGCGCTGATCGAGCAGATGACCGACCAGATGCACCAGGCCGCGACCGACCTGCAGTTCGAGCTCGCCGCCCGCCTCCGCGACGAGATCAAGGAGCTCAAGCGCGAACTCCGCGACATGAAGGAGGCCGGCGTCAAGTAGCCGACCCCGCCCCGCGCAGGAGGCGGGCGCCCGCCCCGGCCTCCGCGCCGTGCGGGCGGGTGCGCCGGCGTCACGCGGGGGAGCGCTCAGCCGAAGGCGAGGATGACGCGGTCCTGGACGGGGCGGTAGCCGATGCGGCGGTAGACGCCGTTGCTCGTCGGGTTGGCGAGGTCGGTGAACAGCACGACCTCGTCGGCGCCCGCGCCGAGGGCCCCCGTGGTCGCGGCGGCGGTGACGGCGGCGCCGTACCCCCGGCGGCGGTGCTCCGCGGGCGTGTAGACGGGCGCGACCCTCGCCACGCCCGCGACGGCCTGCGTCTGGCCCGCCATCGCCACCGGCCTCCCGTCGGCCTCCCACAGGGTGATGCCGCCCTGCGCGAGCCTGCCGCGGGTGACCGCCGGGTTCGGTCTGCTGGGCCCGCCCGCGTCCCGGTGGAACTGCACGGACCATTCCAGGACGAGGTCCAGGTCGGCGTCCCCGGCGACGCGCGCGGCGCCGTCCGGTGCGGGGTCGGGCGGTTCGAGCCGCGCCAGCCGGTGGAGCCGCTGCCGCAGCCGGACCCGGCTCGGCGCCCCGGTGCCGCGCGTCCACGCCTCCGCGAAGGCCCCGGCGGTCTCCGGCGTCCCGTTGACGGCCGCGACCACCGCGTCCCGTCCGGCCAGCACGTCCGCGAGGTCGCCCGCCGCCCGCTCCGGCATCGCGCACAGCAGCGGCGGGTGCGTCCCCGTCCACAGGAACGCGCCCTCGACGTCCCCGCCGGACGTCCACCACCCGAACCGCGCGGTCCCGTAGAGGTCTGATCCCTGGGTGCGCATGGACTCGGCCAAGGTCAGCGGCACGGTGTTCGCGATGGGGTCCTCCCGCAGGAACCCGCCGGCCCGCGCGAGGAAGTCTTCAAGATCATCGGTAATCGTCCAGCCCATACCCGAGCATCCCGCCGCCCCCGCCCCGCCCGCATCCCAATTTCCGCAGGCACACTGTCCCGATGGACGCAGGAATCGCCGCCCTCCTCGGCGCCGCACTCGGATCCTCACCACGCTCGGCGCGGCCGTCGTCAACGGCAGGGCCCAGGCCAGGACGCAGTTCGCGCAGTGGCGCCGGCAGCATCGCCGCGACGCCTACACCGCCTACCTCGGCGCCCTCCACGAGCGCGACATCGCCATGGACGCCGTCCTGGAGGCGCTGCGCGCGGACGCCCCCGACCTCGCCGGCGTGGACGAGAAGGTGCGCCGGTTCGTCGATCTGGCCCGCGAGGTGCACCGCTCCATGGAGATCGTCATCATCGAGGGGCCGCCGTCCATGGTCGAGGCGGCCGAACGCGTCCAGCACGCGTCCGAAGCCCTCTCCGAGGTCATGCGGCGGATGGTGCGGGACGCCCACGCGGCCGAGACCGGCCGGAAGACCGCGGACGAGGCGGCCGCCCGCGAGCGCGAACGCCGGCTGTACGCGCGGGTCACGGAGTTCCGCGCCAAGGCCCGCGATGTTCTCGCCGGTACGGGGTGAGCGGTGCCGGCAGCGCGGCGGGCATGGCCGATACGACCCGGCGACCGGATGCCTGAGGGCCTGGCGTGGGTTCAGGTGCGGCGGGGGGTGACCAGGCCCGACTCGTAGGCGTAGACGACGAGTTGGGCGCGGTCCCTGGCGCCGAGCTTGGTCATCGACCTGCTGACGTGCGTCTTGGCGGTGGTCGGGCTGATCACCATGTGGGCGGCGATCTCGTCGTTGGACAGGCCGCGGGCGACCAGCGCGGTGACCTCGCGTTCGCGGTTGGTCAGGACGTCGAGCGCGCCGGGCGCGGGGTCGGGGCGGCGGGCGACGTACTCGCCGATCAGCCGGCGGGTGATCGCGGGGGACAGCAGGGCGTCGCCGCGGGCGGCGACCCGGACGCCCTGCAGCAGGTCGGCGGGCTCGGTGTCCTTGACCATGAAGCCGCAGGCGCCGGCGCGCAGCGCGTTGAAGACGTACTCGTCGAGGCCGTAGTTGGTGAGGATCACGACGTGGACGCCGCGCAGCCGCTCGTCGGCGGCGATCAGCCGGGTCGCCTCGATGCCGTCCATCACCGGCATCTGGATGTCGATGAGGGCGACGTCGGGCCGGTGCTCGACGGCGAGCGCGACGCCCTGCTCGCCGTCCGCGGCCTCGGCGACCACCTCGAAGTCGTCCTCGATCTCCAGCAGGGCGCGGAAGCCGCCGCGGATGAGCGCCTGGTCGTCCACCAGCAGCACGCGGATCACGCCGCTCCTCCGAGCGGCAGCTCGGCGCACACGCTGAAGCCGCCCCCGGGGCGGGGCTCGGCGCGCAGCCGGCCGCCGAGCGCCGCGACGCGCTCGCGCATGCCGAGCAGGCCCGTGCCGGGGACGGGCGGCGCGTCCGGGTCGGCCTTGCCGTCGTCGTCGACCCGCACGACCAGCCCGTCGCCGGTGTAGTCGATGCGCACCTCGGCGGCCGCCCCGCCGGCGTGCCGGGAGACGTTGGTGAGGGCCTCCTGGACGATCCGGTACGCGGCCCGGTCGACCTCGGCGGGCAGGTCCCGGCGGGCACCGGAGATCGTCACCGTGGCGGGCAGCCCGGTCGAGCGGGCCCGTTCGACCAGGTCGTCGAGGCGGTCGAGGCCGCTGGCCCCGTCCGCTCCGCCGGCGGCGCCGCCGGGGGCGCGCAGCACCTCCAGCGTGGCGCGCAGCTCGCGCATGGCGTCGCCGCTCGCCTCCTGGACGGCCAGCAGCGCGGGCGGCACCTCCTCGCCGCGCCGGCGCGCCACGTGGACGGCCACCCCGGCCTGCACCTTGATGATCGAGATGCTGTGGGTGAGCGAGTCGTGCAGCTCGCGCGCGATGCGCAGCCGCTCCTCGCCCGCGCGGCGCAGCGCCGCCTCCTCGCGGGTGCGCTCGGCCTCGGCGGCGCGCCGCTCGGCCTCCTCCAGGTACGCCTGCCGGGCTCGGGCCACCGCCGCCGCCCCGAACGCGGCCACGAACCAGCCGAGCAGCAGCGAGGTGTTCTCCAGGTCCTCCAGGGCGCCGCCGGAACCGGGCAGGTTCACCGCCAGGTCGGCGCCGAGGAAGGCGGCGGCCGCCAGTGCCGGGGCGGCCCGGTGCCCGGCCTGGACCGCCAGGAACACCGCGACCAGGACGGGGAAGACGGCCGAGGGGCCCGGCTGGACGTGCACCACCACCGCGAGCATGCAGGCCGTGCTGACGAGCAGCGTCACCAGCGGCGCCCGCTCCCGGAGGGTGAGGGCGAGGCAGCCGGTGAGGACGAGCGCGACGTCCGCGGCGCCCGCGCCCGGAGCGGCGATGACGAAGACCGCGGGCAGGACGGCCACCACGACGGCGCGCAGCGCGTCCAGGGCGAGCGGCCGCCACCTGCCGATGAAGCTCATCTGCGTAGATTATGGCGTTCTCCGGGCCGGGTGCCTCCGCCGAACGTCGCACATGACCACTACTCCCGGGGAAGTACACGGGCGGATGCTGCTTCCCCGGTGCCGCCCGGAGGTGTCTTCCCTCGCAGGACGACCGGCGACCGGCGCGAAGTCCACCATGTCCGGCATGCACACGTTCCGAGACAACGACGGATTCCGTCACGCGGCCCTCGGGGGGCCGCGATGACGGTCAGGGAAAGGGAGCCGGCGGGCGGGAAACCGGCGGGCGGGAAACCGGCGGGCAGGGCGCCGGCCGCCGTGCCGGACGCCCGGCCGGGGCTCGTCCTCGCCGCGGTGGCCGTCGTGCAGTTCATGGTGTCGCTGGACCTGTCGGTCGTGAACGTCGGGCTCCCGCAGATCGGCGCCGGCCTCGGCTTCGGCGCGGTGGGCGTGACCTGGGTGATCCACGCCTACGCGCTCACCTTCGGCGGGCTGCTCCTGCTCGGCGGGAAGGCCGCCGACCGGTACGGGCGCAAGCGCGTCCTGCTGCTCGGGCTCGGCCTGTTCGGCATCGCGTCCCTCGCCGGGGGGTTCGCGCAGGAGCCCGGCCACCTGGTCGCCGCCCGCGCCGCGCAGGGCGTCGGCGCCGCCGCGCTGGCCCCGGCCGCACTGGCGCTGCTGACCGAGGCGTTCCCCGGGGGCCGGGCCCGCGTCCGGGCCTTCGGGATCTGGAGCGCGACGAACGCCGCCGGCGCCGCCCTCGGCGTCCTCATCGGCGGTGTGCTCACCGAGTACGCGAGCTGGCGCTGGGTGATGTTCGTGAACGTGCCGATGGCCGCCGCCGCGCTGGCCATGGCCTGGCGGGGCGTCGCCGCCGCGCCCGCCCCCGCGCCCGGCGGGCGCCCGGACGTGCTCGGCGCCGTCCTCGGCACGGGCGGGCTGACCCTGCTGGTGTTCGGGGTCGTCCGCACCGACCGGTACTCGTGGACGTCGCCCGTCACCGTGACGGTCCTGGCGGTCGCCGCGGCGCTGCTGGTCGCGTTCGTCCTCGTCGAGCGGGGGACGTCCCGTGATCCGCTGGTGCGGCTCGGCCTGTTCGGCAACCGCTCGGTGGCCGGCGCCAACGCCTACAACCTGCTGGTCGGCGCCGCCCTGGCCTCGTCCTTCTACTTCATCTCGCTCTACCTGCAGCGGGTGCTCGGCCACGGCGCGGCGCTGACCGGGGTCATGTTCCTGCCGTTCGCCCTCGGGGTGATCGTCGGCTCCGTGCTCGCCGTCAGACTCGGCTACCGGCTCGCTCCCCGGACGCTGCTGGCCCTGGGCGCGGCGCTGACCGGGGCCGGTTTCGCCTGGTTCGGGCTGATCAGCGCGGACGGCGCCTACGCCACCGACGTCCTCGGGCCCTCGATCGTCGGCAGCGTCGGCTTCGGGCTCTGCCTCGGGCCGCTCGTCGCCGCCGCCACCGCCGGTGTCGCGCCCGGCGAGACCGGTGTCGCCTCCGGGCTGCTCAACAGCTCCCGCCAGATCGGCGCGTCGCTCGGGCTGGCGGCCCTCGGCACCGCCGCCCAGGACCGCACCGGTCCCACCGTCACGCCCGCGACCCTCAACGACGGGTACGCGCTCGGGCTGGCCCTCGGCGCCGTCCTGCTGGCCGCCGCCGTCCTCATCGCCCTCACCGTCCTGCCCCGGACGGCCCCGCCCGCACCGCAGGAAGGACGTCCGGCATGACCGTCACCCCGATCGACCTCTTCGGGTCCGCCCTCCACCTCAGGCAGGGCGGCACCATCCGCACCGGAGCGGGAGTCCAGGACGAGGACGGCTGGCGGTTGACGGCCCTCCATGCCAAGACGGGCGCGGACGTCCATGCCGACCACTGGGAGGTCCATCCCGAGGCCGAGGAGGTCGTGTCCTGCCTGATCGGCAAGATCCGCCTCTACCTCCGCCCGGAGCGGCCGGAACGGCCGGAGGAGGAGATCAGGCTGACGGCCGGGACCGCCGCCGTCGTCCCGCGCGGGCGCTGGCACCGCATCGAGCTGGACGTCCCCAGCACCATCATGGCGGTCACCCTGCCGCGCGGCAGCCGGCTGGAGAAGCGGGCGGCGGGGCGGTGACCGGCACCGTGCCGGGGCTGCTGCGCCCCTTCGCGCGGAGCTTCGCCGCCGTCGTGGTCTTCCAGGTGATCGGCGCGGTCGCGGGCCTCGCGCCGCTCATCGCCGTCGTCGAGCTCGGGCGGGCGCTGCTGTCGCCCGGCCCGATCGACCACGACCGCGTCTGGCTCACCGTGGCCGCCGGCGCGGCCGGCCTGGCCGTCCGGCTGCTGTGCACGTCCGCGTCGTCCGGGATCGGGCACCTGCTCGACGGCCGGGTGCAGCTGTCGTTGCGCCGCCGCCTGGCCGCGCACCTGGGGCTCGTCCCGATCGGCTGGTTCTCCCGGCGCCGGACGGGCGAACTCGCCAAGGTCGTCGGGGACGACGTGAGCGCCGTGCACCCGTTCATCGCCCACACGCCGGGCGAGATGGTCTCCGCGTTCGTGGTGCCGCTCGTGTCGCTGGGCTACCTGGTCACCGTCGACTGGCGGCTGACGCTGATCACGCTGGTCCCGGTGGCGCTGGCGGTGGCGCTCGTCCCGCTGATGATGACCCCGGCCCGGCTGCGCGAGCAGAAGGCGTTCGACGCGGACATGGAGCGGATCTCCAACTCCGTCGTCGAGTTCGTGCAGGGCATCTCGGTGGTGAAGGCGTTCGGCGGCGGTGAGCGCGCCCACCGCCGGTTCACCGCCGCCGTGGACGGCTTCGTCGGCTCCTTCTACCGGATGGTGCGCGGCCTCGCGGGTGTCGCCGCCGGCATGCAGGTGGTGCTGTCGCCGCCGTTCGTGCTGCTCGCCGTGCTGATCGGCGGCACCGTGCTGATCACCGGCGGCATGCCCGCGGCCGACCTGCTGCCGTTCCTGCTGCTCGGGCTGGGGCTGACCGCCCCGGTGGAGGCCCTCGGGCACGGCTTCGACGACATGCGGGCCGCCCGCCGCGCGGTCGGCCGGATCCGGGACGTGCTCGCCGAGGAGCCGCTGCCGGAGCCCGCGCATCCGGTCGCGCCGCGCGGGCACCGGGTGGAGCTGCGCGGCGTCCGGTTCGGCTACGACGCCCGCCGCGAGGTGCTGCGCGGGATCGACCTCGTCCTCGAACCGGGGACGTTCACGGCGGTCGTCGGGCCGTCGGGGAGCGGGAAGTCCACGCTCGTCCGGTTGCTGCCGCGGTTCTTCGACCCCACCCGCGGCCGGGTCGTGCTGGGCGGCGTCGACCTGCGCGAGATCGGGAGCCGGGAGCTCTACCGCAGGGTCTCGTTCGTCTTCCAGGACGTCCGGCTGCTGCGGGCGTCGGTCGCCGAGAACATCGCGCTGTCGGTGCCGGACGCCGACCTGGACGACGTCGTCGGCGCCGCGCGGGCGGCGAACGTCCACGACCGCATCCTGGAGCTGCCGCGCGGATACGACACCGTGCTCGGCGACGAGGCCCGGCTGTCGGGCGGCGAGGCGCAGCGGATCTCGCTCGCCCGCGCGCTGCTCGCCGACGCGCCCGTCCTGGTCCTGGACGAGGCGACCGCGTTCGCCGACCCGCAGACCGAACGGGCGGTGCGCCGGGCCCTGGCGGCGCCGAAGGGCGACCGGACGGTCCTGGTCATCGCCCACCGACTGGAGACGATCGCCGACGCCGACACCGTCGTCGTGCTGGACGGCGGCTCGATCGCCGAGCGCGGCACGCCCGCCGAACTGCTGGCGCGCGACGGCCGGTTCGCCGCGCTCTGGCGCACCCACCGATCGGCGGCGGCCGACGGGACCGAAGGCCGCGACGCCGGACTGCAAGGAGCCGAGCCGAGATGATCCGCATGCTGCTGCGCGTCCTCGGACGCGACTACGCGCCGCCCGTGCGCCGCACCGTGGCCCTGATGACGGTGACGGCCGTCGCCGAGGGGCTGTCCTACGCGCTGCTCGTCCCCGTGCTGCGGGAGCTGTTCGGCAGCACACCGGGCGATGCGTGGCCGTGGCTGATCGCCTTCGGCGCCGCGGTCGCCGCGTACGCGGTGCTGCGCTTCGCCGCCGACCTGTCCGGTTTCCTGGCGGCGACGCGGCTGCTGCACGGCATGTACCACCGGCTCGGCGACCACCTGGCGCGGCTGCCCCTCGGCTGGTACGGCGGCGGCCGCGTCGGCGAGGTGTCGGTCCTGGCCGGCCGCGGCGTCCTGCAGGCGATGAGCGTGATCGCGCACATGCTGGCCCCGTTCGTCTCCGCCTGCGCGACCCCGCTGACGATCGTCGGCGTCATGCTCGCGTTCGACTGGCGGATGGGGCTGGCCGCGCTCGCCGCCGTGCCCGTCGTGGCGGTGGTCCAGGTCTGGACGGGACGCTCCATGGCCGCCGCCGACGAGGAGCACCGCGCCCGCGGCCACGAGGCGACCGGGCGCGTCATCGAGTACCTCCAGGCCCAGCCGGTGCTGCGGGCCGGCGGCCGGACCGCGGAGCGCTTCCGGCTGCTCGACGACTCGCTGGACGGGCTGCGGCGCGCGTCCCGCCGCTCGGTGCCGGCGGCGCTGCCCGGAACGCTGGGCCTCGGCCTCGCCGTCCAGGCGGTCTTCACCGGGATGCTGGTCCTGGGCGCCTACCTGGCGCTCGGCGGGCGCGCCGGCGCGGCGGAGGTCCTGGCGCTGCTGGTGCTCGCCGTCCGCTGCGCCGACCCGCTGCTGTCGCTGTCGGAGGCCGGCGGGCGGCTGCGCGCCGCGCGGGCCGAGCTGGTGCGGCTCGACGCGATCCTGAGCACCGAGCCCCTGCCCGAACCCCGCGATCCGGTGCGGCCCGTCCGCCATGACCTGGAGTTCGACGCCGTCACCTTCCGGCACAGCGGCCGCACGGTGCTCCGCGATCTGTCGCTGACCGTGCCGGAGGGGCGGCGGCTCGCCGTCGTGGGGCCGTCCGGCGCGGGCAAGAGCACGCTGCTCCAGCTCCTCGCGCGCTTCTACGACGTGGACGCCGGCGCGGTGCGCATGGGCGGCGCGGACGTGCGCGAGATCAGCACCGGGGTGCTGATGGAGCAGATCGCCGTGGTCTTCCAGGACGTCTACCTCTTCGACGGCACGATCGAGGAGAACGTGCGCCTCGGCCGTCCCGGCGCGAGCGGCGCCGACGTGCGGGCGGCGGCGGCCGCGGCGCGGCTGGACGAGGTGGTCGAGCGGCTGCCCGAGGGGTGGGCGACCGGCGTCGGCGAAGGCGGCGCGCTGCTGTCGGGCGGCGAGCGCCAGCGCGTGTCGATCGCGCGGGCGCTGCTGAAGGACGCGCCCGTCGTGCTGCTGGACGAGGTGACCTCCGCGCTGGACCCGGTGAACGAGGCGGCCGTCCACGAGGGCATCGAGCGCCTGATGGCGGGCCGGACGGTGGTGATGGCGGCGCACCGGCTGCGGACCGTCCGGCGCGCCGACCGCATCGCCTTCCTCGACGGCGGCCGGATCGTGGAGGAGGGCGGCCACGCCGAACTGCTGCGCCGCGGCGGCCGGTACGCCGACTTCTGGAACGCCGCGGAACTGCCCGGCCCGGCCGGGCGGTAAATCGGAGGCCGCCGCGCGGGGGCGCGGCCTACGATCGCGGGATGGAGTACGAGGTTCGGCCGGCGCGGCCCGAGGACCTGCCGGGGCTGGCCGACATCGAGAACTCGGGCGACCCGATGTTCGCCGGGATCGGGATCGTGTTCCCGCCCGGCCCGACGGTGATCGAGCAGCTGATCGGCAAGCCCGCCGAGATCGTGGTGGCCGGCGACCCGCCGGTCGGGTTCGCGGCGGTCGAGGAGGTCGACGAGGCCGCGCACCTGGAGCAGATCTCGGTGCGCGGCGACCTGACCGGGCGGGGCATCGGCGCCCGGCTGCTGGCGGAGGTCATGGCGCGTGCCGCGGCGGCCGGCTCGCCCGGCGTCAGCCTCCTCACCTTCCGGGACGTCCCGTGGAACGGCCCCTGGTACGCCCGCCATGGGTTCGCGGAACTGCCCGAGGAGCGGTGGGGGCCGGGCATCCGGTCCTCCTGGGCCGCCGAGATCGAGGCCGGGCTGCACGCCCTCGGGCCGCGCGTCGTCATGTGGGCGCCGATCGCCCGGACGCCGACCGCCTAGCGGCGCGGCGCCGCCGACGGCGCCGCAGCAGGCGGAAGCCCGCGTACCCGACCGCCAGGACCACGATGAGCCCGATGACCGGCGCGATGATCGCCAGCACGCTCATCACCAGCGCGGCGGTGTCCTCGGCCGTGCTGAGCACGGGCGCCCCGGCGCCCATCGTCCCCGCGTTCGCGACCGGGCGCACCGACGCCTTCGCCGCGTGGACGATCAGCGCCACGGCGATGCCGAGGCCCCAGCCGATCCACGGGTGCTCCTGCATGAAGGCGGACGAGTCGAGCCTCCCGGCGGCGTCGGTGGCCGCGAACACGGCGCCTCCGGCGGCCGGGCGGACGAACGTCTGCACGGCGTCGTTGACGCTGTCGACGACCGGCACCTTGTCGAGGACGATCTCCGCCGCGAGCAGGACGCCCAGCCCGGCCAGCACGCGCCCGTCGGCGAGCCAGCCGAACTCGGCGGGCAGCCGCACCAGGTCGCCGTACCGGGCGATCAGCCCGACGACCAGCATCGGGATGTAGGCGTTGAGGCCGGCCGCGGCGGAGAGGCCGAGGCCGGTCAGTGCCGCGAGCATGCGTGCCTCCCGCTGACTTATCGTTGATGACTTGGACGCGGCGCTTCCCTCGCGCGTTCCCAATGGTGATCTACAATGTAAAGGCGGGAACCGGGGACGGCCCGCGGACGTCTGGCCCATGGACGCGAAGGAGGACGATGATCAGCCCGGTCGCATGGGTGCGGGGCCGCCTCGGCGAGCGGAGGGCCGCGATCGTCCTCCTGGTGGTGCTGCTGGCGCTGGCCGTCGTCCCGGTGGTGGCGCTGCCGGCGGCGCGCTGCGAGGTCTTCGGCAGCGGATGCCGTGCGCCCGTCCCGCAGAAGCGCGCCGATCCGGTCGCCGCGACGAGGGCGCCGACGCCGCTCGAAGCGGCCACCCGGGGCTCCTACGTCGCGCTGGGCGACTCCTACTCGGCGGGCGTCGGCGCGGAGGCGACCCCCGCCGACCACAACCCGCTCGACCGCTGCCACCGGACGTCCAAGGCGTACTACCACGAGGTCGCGCGGGCCTTCCGGTTCACCAAGGGCACCGCGTTCTGGGCCTGCTCCGGCGCCACGACCGACGACGTCCTGGACGGGCGGGGCGGCGAGCCCCCGCAGATCGGCCGCATCGGCCGCGACACGAGCCTGGTCACGATCAGCATCGGCGGCAACGACGTCGGGTTCTCCAAGGTCCTCGCGGGGTGCGTCGTCAAGCTGCCGTGGGGCAAGGGCTGCACGGAGCAGGGCCGGGAGATCGCCGGGAAGATGTCCGAGCTGCGGCAGGACCTGCCGGCCCTGCTCGCGGAGATCACCGCCAGAGCACCGTACGCGCGGGTGATCGTGATGGGCTACCCGAAGGCGTTCTCCGAGGTCAGCGGCGTCGACGGCGACAACATCACGGTGTCGGACCAGCGCTGGCTGAACGCCCGCGCCTACGACCTGGGGCAGCTGATCCGCCAGTCCGTCGCGGAGGCCGACGCGCGGAAGGCCGCGACGCGCGCCCACGGCAGCGTCGAGTTCGTCGACGCCTACAGCGCGTTCGCCGGCCACGAGGTGGGCAGCGCCGACGCCTACATGAACGGCCTCGCCGTGAAACTGCCGGCGCTGGAGGCCGAGCCGCGCAGCTACCACCCGACGGTCGCCGGCCAGCACGCCCTCGCGCGGCTGTTCATCGAGCAGATCGAGAAGGGCCCGGGCCGCCCGCTGTCCTAGCGGGTGAGCCGGTTCACGCGCGCTTCGTAGGCTGGAGGGGACGTCCCGTCGAGGGGGGACCCGATGGCCATCACGGTGGCGCTCGCCGGGGACACCATGCTCGGGCGCGGCGTGGGCATGCGGATCGCCGAGTCCGGGCCGTACGGCCTGTTCTCCGGCGGCGTGCGCGACGCGTTCGCGGAGGCGGACCTGGCGCTGCTGAACCTGGAGTGCTGCGTCTCCGACCGCGGACGGCCCTGGGAGGCCCCGGGCAAGCCCTTCCATTTCCGGGCGCCGCCGGCCGCGGTCGACGCCCTCGCCGAGCTGGGCGTCGACTGCGTGACGCTCGCCAACAACCATGCGCTCGACTACGGCACCGACGCGCTGGCGGACACGGTCGGCGTCCTCGGACGGGCGGGAATCCGCACGGTAGGCGCCGGGGAGGATCTCGCGGCGGCACGGGCGCCCGCCGTGCTGGAGGCGCGGGGGACGCGGCTCGCGGTGGTGGGCGTCACCGACCACCCGGCCGACTTCGCCGCAGGACCCGGCCGCCCCGGTGTCGCCCTCGCCGACCTGCGGCAGGGCGTCCCAGACGACCTGGCGCGGCGGATCCGCGAGCTGCGGGACGCCGTCGGCGCCGTGATCGTCATGCCGCACTGGGGCCCGAACATGACCTCGGAGCCGCTGCCCTACGTCCGCCGGGCGGCCCGGAGCCTCGTGGACGCGGGCGCGTCGCTGGTCGCGGGCAGCTCGGCGCACGTGTTCCACGGCGTGGCCCTGCCGGTCATGTTCGACATGGGCGACTTCATCGACGACTACATCGTCGATCCGCTGCTCCGCAACGACCTCGGCCTGCTGTTCCTGGTCACCGTGGACCGGGGACGGCCGTCCCGCGTCGAGGCGGTGCCGCTCCGGCTCGGTTTCGCCCGAACGGAGTGCGCGCAGGGCGCCGACCATGCCTGGATCACCGAGCGGTTCACCGCCGCCTGCCGCGCCTTCGGGACGGACGTCGCCGAGCGGGACGGCCGCCTCGTCATCGGCGCGCTATAGCGGGTCGCCGAGCGGTCCGTACTCGTCCACCAGCGCTTCGGCCCAGTGGGCGGCGAAGTCCGGCTGCGTGCCGTCGGCGTCGGTGAAGCCGTACTCCTCGTAGAGGCCCGCGGTGGCCAGCGCCCGGCCCGACTTGTCCATGATGTTCGGGTCGGCGGCCAGGGCGGCGACCGCCCGGCCGAGGTAGGCGGGGGACTCCGAGTACGCGAAGTGCGGGTCCTGCGCGACGGCGTCCCGCCAGGTGTCCTCGGTGACGCCGAAGTGGTCGAGGACGGCCTCCGACCGCAGGAAGCCGGGCGTGAGGGCGACGGCCGCGACCCCGTGCGGCCTCAGTTCGGCGGCCTGCGCGAACGCCAGCCGGATCACCGCCGACTTCGCCAGGTCGTAGAAGAACGAGCCGCGGTACCGGGCGGTGTTGCCGTCGGTCACCTCCACGACGAGTCCGCGCCCGCGCGCGACCATCAGCGGCAGCGCGAAACGGCTGGTGATCACATGCGTCTCGACGGCCTGCCGCAGCAGCCGCAGACCGGTGTCGAGGTCCTGCTCCCACAGCGGGTGCTCCCAGTCGGTGAGCGGGTCGCCGCCCCACACGCAGTTGACGAGCACGTCGAGGCGCCCGTCCTGCTCCGCGGCGATGCGGTCGGCCAGTGCGCGCACCTCGTCCGGTTCGCCGTGGTCGACGCGCACCGGGATGCCGGTGCCGCCGGCCGCGGTCACCAGCGCGGCGGTCTCCTCGATCGTCTCCGGCCGGTCGAGATCGGACCGCCCCGCCGCGCTGCTGCGCCCGGTCGCGTAGACGGTCGCGCCGGCGGCCCCGAGCTGGACGGCGATGCCGCGCCCGCCGCCGCGCGTCCCGCCGGCGACGAGGGCGACCCGCCCCGTCAGTGTCCCCACGGTTCCTCCCCGCCCTTGCGGAGGTGCGGTGCGAGGACGGCGCCGATCTCCTGCCGGAGCCGGTCCGGGAGCGTCCCCTCGCGGTCGAGGGCCCAGCTCAGGCCGGTCCCCGTGACCACGGACCGGATCGTCCGGGCCAGGGCGCGGGTGTCGGTGCCGTCGCGCAGCTCGCCGGCGGCGGCCGCATCGCCGAGCAGCAACTCGATCACGCGGCACTGCGTCCGGTGGACGGCCAGGGCGTGCTCGTGCAGCTCCGGGTCGGTGAGGTCCACGCACAGGAAGGCCAGGTGGTTGGCGAACCGCTCCGGCGTGGACATCTCGGACATCGATCCGACCGCGAACGCGTCGAGCGCCGCCAGCGCCGACGCGCGGCCCGTCCGCGCCCGCTCGTGCAGCACCCCGGCGTCCTGGACGGCGGACGCGGCCAGTGCCACGAGCAGCCCGCGCTTGGACCCGAACCGCTGGACGAGCGTGCCCGGCACCAGCCCCACCTCGCGGGCCACCGCGGCGAGCGTGAGCCCGGCCGGGCCGACCCGTCCGATCACCTCGACCGCCGCCCGCAGGATCGCCGCGTCGCCGACGCCCCTCGGCCGCCCCGCCATCGCACCTCCATGAATAAATGAACGTGCATTTATAAAATCATCCCCAGCCTTGCCCGCACAAGCTCAGTTACGGATCGTGACGACAGGGTAGCCAGGTGCAATGAGCGGCTCGCCTCAGCCCGAACGCGGTGTCTCCTATCCGGTCGCCGCGCTGTTCATGGTGGCCGTCTTCCTGCTCGGCGCGGCGTTCATCGCGTCCTACGTGGGCGGCCTCCACGCGCCGCACCCGCACCGGCTGCCGGTGGCCGTGGTCGGCCCGCCCGGCACCGCCGCCCGCGTCGGCGCCCTGCTGGACCGCCAGGGCGACCGGTTCGACACGCGCGCGTACCCGACCGCCGAGGCCGCGCAGCGGGCGATCCGCCACCGCGACGTCTACGGCGCCTACGTGCCGCAGCAGGGCCGGCTGCTCGTCACGACCGCCTTCGGCCCGGCCACCAGCGGCCTGATCCGCGGCGCGTTCGCGCAGGTCGCGGCGGCGGGCGGGCAGACGCTGTCCGTGCGGGACGCGGTGCCCGCCGACCCCGGGGACTCCGAAGGGCTCGTCCCGTTCTACCTGGTCATCGCGTGGATCGTCAGCGGCTACCTGGTCGCCGCGATCGTCGGCCTCTACCGGGGGATGGCCGCCACGACGCCGCGCAACGCCGTCGTCCGCCTGCTGGCCTTCGCGGTCTACTCGGCGGCGATCGGCGCCGCCGGGACGCTGATCGTGGAGACCGGCTACGGCTACCTGCCCGGCCATCCCTGGCTGCTCACCGGGGTGGGCGCCCTCTGCGTGTTCGCCGTCGCGGTCGCGACGGCCGCCGCCGAGAGCCTGCTCGGCATCATCGGGACGGCGCTGGCGATCCTGGTGTTCGTCGTGCTCGGCAACCCGTCCGCCGGGGGACCGTGGCCGGTGCAGATGCTGCCGGGCTTCTGGCGGGACGTCGGCCCGTGGCTGCCCAACTGGGCCGGGACGGAGGCCGTCCGGAACGCCGTCTACTTCGACGGCAACGATCTCGCTCGCCCGCTGACCGTGCTCGGGGTCTGGGCCGCCGCGGGGATCGTGCTCGTCCTGCTCCTGGCCGGCCGCAGCAACCCGGTGATGCGCTTCCCCGGCAGGTGATCAGCCGCCCGGCAGGCCGAACCGCACCGGAACGCCCGGCGAGTACAGCACGCTGACCGGCTCGCCCAGCGGCCCCGGCAGCCCCGCCGCCGCGACGAGGTCCTGCTCGCAGCGCAGCAGCGTCGCCCGGTGCAGCGGCCACCGCGGGTGGACGTTCGGCAGGAACCGCACGCGCCCGAGGAACTCGTTGTGCATGCCCCAGCGCGCGGTGAGGAAGTGCTCCAGCTCCGACGGTTCCTCCACCCGCTCGCCGATCCGCACGTCGATCCGGCTATGGGCACCGCGCGGCCCCGGCCACCGCCGCGAGCTGGTGTAGGTGATGACGTCCTTGCGGGCCCGGATGGACATGCGCGACCACTGGTACGGCATCCTGAACCCCGCCCGCGCGATCACCACGGGCAGCAGCCGGGAGGCGTCCAGCGAGCGGAACACGACGCCGCGCCGGCCTTGCGCGTCCACCGAGTACAGCCGCACGTTCGTCTCCGGGAACGTCCCCAGGTACGGGACGCCGGGCAGCCCGAGCCACCCGACCCGGTCCATCCAGAACGCGACGAGACCGACATAAGTCACCCCGTCCAGCGTGTCGGGCTCGATGCCCGTCGGCAGCAGCGGCGCGACCCGCCGTGGCTCCACGGCCCAATGGACGAACGCCAGGTCGAGCCACCACTGCGTGAGCAGCGGCCGAGAGATCACTCCCGGCGCATCGGCCGCAACGGGCTCGGGCACCGCAGACACGGTCGCCATCGTCCCACAGCCCCTCCACCAGGACGCTTGTCAGGGTGCCCCTGACGGCCTACGGTGTCAGGGCAACCCTGACACCCAGGAGCCGCCATGACGGTCAGATGCACCTTCTGCAGCAAGCCGCACACCGAGGTCGACCGGATGGTCGCCGGCCCGGGGGTCAACATCTGCAACGAGTGCGTGTCCCTCGCCGACGCGATCATCCAGGAGTACGAGGACAAGCCGGCCGAGCTGCGCCTGCCGCCCTGGGAGTCGCTGGACGACGACCAGATGCTCGACCACATCCCCCGCGTCGCCGCCGCCGTCGACCAGGTCGAGGCCGACCTGCGCGCGTGGGTGCGGGAGCTGCGCCGCCGGGGAGTCACCTGGACCCGGATAGGCGCGGCGCTCGGAATCACCCGCCAGTCGGCGTGGGAGCGCTTCTCAGGCGAAGAGTGACGCTACCCGGCCGGGCGCAACTCGATGATCGAGTGCAGCCCGCCCGGCCCGACCGAGCCGACCCGCAGACCGGCCGACGCGGCCAGCTCGGCCAGTTCACCGAGAGTGCGCTCCCGGCCGCGGACGTAGCAGAGCATGCGCAGGTCGCCTTCGGTGTCGCGCGTGCGGCCCTCGACATTGGCGACGTTCTCCACGACGAGCACTCTCCCCGTCCCCGATGCCGCCTCGGCGCACCGCTGCAGGATGCGCGCGGCGTGCTCGTCGTCCCAGTCGTGGAGGACGCCCGAGAGCAGGTACCCGCCCGCCCCGGCGGGAAGGGGATCGAAGAAGCTGCCCGCCTCGGCATCGGCCCGGCCACCCAGCCCGGCCCCGGCGATGGCCTCCTTCGCCCGCGCGACCGGCCCGGCAAGGTCGACCACCGTTCCCCGCAGCTCTTCATGAGCGCGGAGGATGGCGATCAGCAGGCTCCCGTCGCCGCCGCCCACGTCGACCACGCGACCCAGGCGACCCCAGGGGTAGGCGGCGACCAGAGCGGGCATCTCCTCAGCGAGCCGCCCGCCCATCAACGCGTCGAACGACGCCGCACGCCGCGAATCGGCCGACAGGTCGTCCCAGAACGTCCGGCCGAACCGACGCGGAAACGCGGGCTCCCCGGTGCGAACGGTGTGCAGCAGTTCGACAAAGCACAGATCGGCGTGCCCGATGGCCCCTTCGATATCAAGCCAGGCCCGCAAGCCACCCGGATGATCGTCCCGAAGCTGCTCGCCCAAATCCGTCAGGCCGTAGACGCCGTCTTCCTCGCAGACCAGCACACGGGCGGTCACCAGATGCCCCAGCAGCCGTCCCAGCGCATCGGACTCGGCGCCCACCGCCGCGGCGAGCGCCTCACCCGTCCGCGTGCCGCCCGCGATGTGATCGGCCAGCCGCAACGTCGCCGCCACCCGAATGGCCATCGGCGTGAGCAGATCGGCGGCCGCCCACAACTCCCCGCCCCACCCCTCCTCGTCCCCGGCCACGGCGCCTCCCTCCCGCGCAGAACATCAACCCAGACGCTACTCCCGAAGGTCACCCACCGTCCGCGCCCCGCAACACGGAAAGACGGCCTTCATGTGGACCCTGATCTGAGCTGTCAAACAGGCAACGGCCGCGACCTAGGCTGATCTTGTGTCAGTGGATCTCATCGCAACTATTCGTGACCCCGTCGCGGGGCTGTTGGCCACCGATTCGCTACCTGATCTGGTGGTCGTCGAGAGCCGCGAATATGAGCGCGGGGTTGAGGTTGCGCCGGGTCATCCGATGGCGGCCGCGGAACTTGCGGCGGTGATGGTCGGTGAGGCCATTCCCCGCAGTCCGGATGGGGTAGCTGGCGCTCGCTTCTTCGAGTTGGATGTGGCCGGGTTCGAGGAACGAACGTGGATCATGTTGTTCGACTTCCGCCATGACGATGGTGAGTCGGCGATTGAGGGGCGTGGCGAGTTCGTCGACGAGACCCGGATGTTGCAGCCACCGGTTGGCGACCCCCGGCGATTCATCGAGCAGACACGGCTTCGAGAGCCAGGCGACGACTTCGCGGTTCAGTGCGAGAGGTTTCTGCGCCAGTTCCCCGATCTCGGAGGATGGCCGCCGGATCGTCGCGTCACCCGTAGTTGACCACCTCTGCGAAGCAGACGGGTCGGGCGGTCGAACAATGGGCGGGAGCGGCGGCACGTTCGTCGTTGCTGAGCGGGATCGCAGCGAGCATATGCAGCAGGTTCTCCTTGGCCGCGAGAAGTCGGGGTGACAGTGGCCTAGTGCTTAGGGGAGTTGAGGTCGCGGTGTCCGAGCCAGGCCTGCACTCGAACAGGGGCATCGGTTCATGGGCGTTGTTGAGCCGGGAGGCGATGGTGGACCGGGCCCGGTGGCTGCCGATGTTGCTGCGGACGTCGGCTGCGGGGACTCCGGCCTTGGCGCGGAGCATGGGCATGGAATTCTCTGCAGACCCCGTGTGCAGGTGACTGACGTCCGGAGTCTGGTGCGGCTTGGGGGTGGGTCGTCGGCGCCCGCGTCAGCGCCCGCGCGTTGCTAGTCCAGGTCTGGGCGGACCATGTACCAGCCGCCTGAGGGGGTGGTCCAGATGAGGAGGCCGGGCCAGATCTGGTGGAGCGTCCAGCCTGGGCTTTGTTTGAGCCGGTGGTGGCGTCTGCAGAGCGGGGCGAGGTTGCAGCGGCAGGTGATGCCCGGCCGCCAGGGCACCGTATGGTCGAGGTCGCATCGGTGCGAGGGTTGGTTGCAGGTCGGGAACACGCAGGTGGGATGCCGGTGTTCGATCTCCCGGCGCAGCGCGGCGGGCGGACGGTATCCCGGGCGGCCGTGAGTTTCGTCGCCGCCTCGGCAAGCGGTCTCGCGGGCTTCGGAGAGTTCCTGGTGGATGCGCCGCACGGTGCGCGGCACGGCGATGACCAAGTCTCGGGTGGTGGTGCGCGCGCTCAGGTGTGCGAGCCGTCGTCCAACCAGATCCGCCGCCCAGTCGGCGTCGATTCTCGTCCTGCCGGTGCCCTCGGCGGTGCCGGGTGCGGCCATGTACCCGGCGACCTGAACTTCGGGCGCGACCAGAAGCCGCGGGTGCCGTGCTTCCACGGCGATTCCAGGGTGCAGGTGCGGACTGGTATCCGGCTCCAAGCCGCTGGTTCGCGATTGCTCGTTGGGTGGGCGTGCAACCCGGTCCTTCACCCGGCCTGAGAGCACGCGGGTGGTTTGGCCGTTTGGACGGGACGCCACCGGGCTCGAGCCGGGGATGCCGGCGTGACCGCCCGGAGGGGGTGCCGCGCGGACGGCGGCGTCGATCCCGGCCCCGGCCAGTTGGCCGCCGACACGGATTTCCGGCACGTCCGCCAACCCTGGGAGCCCGAGGGACGGGTGCGGGGCTGCCGCCTGGCCCGGGAGGGTGTTGCCGGAGGGGTCAGGGGGCAGGCACGCCGTCGCCCGTTCGTGCTCCCGTGTCGGGGTCAGGGGCGTGGCTTCGCTCGATGGGGTGAGGAGGTTGCTGATGGAGGCGGGGAGCGGGTGGCCGTGCAGGAGCTGGGTTGCCAGGTCGGCGCGGATCATGTTCAGCGGACGTGAATCGCCCTCGTGCCTGATGCCCTGCGCTGCTGCGGTGATCTTGTTGAAGATGGCGTGGGCGTCCTCGGTGGGCAGGTCGCACAGGCCGAGGTCGGTGGTGCCGGACGGGGTGTCCCAGATCTCCAGTCGGCGCTGTTGGATCGCTTCGCGCTTGCGTTCCTCGATCGCCTCGGGGGCGAGCCGCTGGAGTATCCGCTTGATGGCACGACGCAACTGCCCCGTGGTCTGGGCGGGCGCCTTGGGCAGCGCCGCCGCCTCGACCCTGCGGGCGACCGGTTCGGCCAGTTGGTCGGTGAGGTCGCTGATGACGCGGGCCTTGGCGAAGTCGAGGTGCCCGCTTTCAAGGGCGGCACCGGTCTCGGAGAGCGGACCGGTGAGGCGTTCGGCCAGGTGGACCAGCGTGGCAGCGGTGTTGCCCGTGACCGTGAGCGCGGCGGCGAGTTCGTCGGCGACGGATTCGCGGGCGGGCAGCGTCCGGTAGTCGGGACTCCCGTCGGCTTCGGCCCGGGTGCGCCGCTCGGTCAGCTCGGCGATGGCGGCCAGCTCCCGGGCCTGTGCCCAGGAGGTCTGGCGGCGTGCGGCCGCTGCGACCTGGAGGAGCTCGGCATCGGTCAGATCCGCCAAGTACTCCTTTCCACCGGATAGGCAGACCGCAAGTTGCGGACCTGGAGGAAACCACTCCCGGTCTTCCCATTCACGCTGAGGAACAGCGCTCTCTGCGGCCACGGACACCGAGTCACCTCCGCCCTTAATCCGTTCCCCAATTCTATCTCACTTCACCATCCCCATCGTTGGACATACAAGACATCCAACATCACTCCATCCTTTTATTTTCTCATAAATAAAGTACGTCGGCCACGGCGGTTATACGTCCAGCGTCGGCGCGGCAACTACGCCGCGCGCACCCCTCGTTGCCAGCCTTCGCCTGCCATGACGCGCGTAGCGCGGCAAGGGGCGAAACCACGTGCCGGACCGGCAGATTAACAGCACTCCTCAACCATCTACCGCAACCGAAGTGACAGTAACCGGCAGCGTGGGGAACAGGCGCGCCGACCTTCGGGAGGTCACCTCAGCCGCTCACTTACAGCGCAACCCTAAAACCGATAAAAGAGGACCTCAGTCACGTGCACGTCCCAAAGGGGTGCGTCAGACAGAAACCGGCGATTCGGTCCGGCATCGACTTCAACAAGCGTTGAGTGGAGGGCTCAGCCGGCGAGAAGGACGAAATGCTGTCCCGCCAACCTGGACGCAGCCGTCCACTACCCGCTTCCGCTCCCCGGTCCGCTACCGGCTTCCGCGAGACGGGGCGCGGACGGCTGCGTCCAGGCGGCTGCGCCAGGGGGATAGGTCGAGGCCCGGATAGCGGAGGGCTGCGCCGTCGAGGGTGGCGGGTGTCCAGTAGGAGTGTCCGGGAGGCGGGAACCCGAACAGTTCGAGTTGCGCTGGAGAAGCGTGTTCGACGAAGCGGTACCAGGCCGGGTCGTGGCTGCGGTCCGCCCAGCCCTTGCGGTCGCTCCACTCGGCTTCCGCGTGCCGGAAGCCGAGGTGCATGGTGTAGCGCGCGCCGTCCGAGCGGGTCAGGGCGGTGCCTCGATGGAAGGTGCCGAGTTGGAAGGCCACCACAGTGCCGGCGGGACCCGCGGCCGATACCTCCCGCTCGTAAAGCTCCGGGCGGGCCGAAGCCAGGAAGCCCTCTGGCGCATCGCTTGAGCCGGACGCATCGGCCTGGCGCGGATACCAGTTGGGCTTGGCGGGAAGATTCGCGGTCTGGCCGGTCGGCACCAAGTGAGGCGGTCCGAGTTCCTCGGGGACATCGACCAAGTACACGAACATCTCGACTTGCTGCTGCTCGATCCCGTGAGTGGGAACGACGAGGGTGTGGTTGAGGTAATCGCGGTGCAGTTCTTGGTCATAATCGTTCGCACCGGTGTACTTCGCCCATGCCTCAGCGGTGTAGAGGCGCAGATTGTCGCTCCGCAGCAACGTCCTGGCCAAGCGGACGAGGCGATCGTGCACGGCCAGGAGGCTGATCTTGGTACTGGCGAAGGGGAATGAGTCGATTCCGGCGAACTCGTCACCGACGAAGCGTCCCCGGCGCGGGTCACGCCCACTGTGGAATCCTTCGGCCGAAGGGAACATCACCTCGAGTTCGGCGACTGCCGGGCCCAGCGCCTCATCGGGAAGATAGCCGGGCAGGACAGCGAATCCCTGGCTCTGCCAATCGCTGATGGCCTGCGTCAGATCCATGTAGGCAGTATCACCAGAGACGGATGTCTCCCCAACTCATTTTCCGGACAGGTAAACCGGGTGCTGAGGACGACAAGCACGGCTTGGCGGCTGGCCTGCTCCGCACGCATCACCGCCGCCAGCGCCGCCGTGGGCATCGCCGCGCTTCCGTGAGCATCACCGCCGGCACCGGCCCGGACGCGCCGTAAAGAGGCCATGGGATCACCGGGCGCCGCCCAGCCGAACCGGCCCCCCGGCAATCCTCAACCACGTCCTGTGGCTCAAGCGATGACGCGTCCGAACAGTCAGAGGCACCGACCTCCGCACCGCGATCGGCGCACCGATGGGGGGACGCCGGCTGCCTCAGTCCTCGCTCGTGATGGTGTTGAGGCGCTCCACGGCGTTCGCGAAGTCCTCCACCATGTCGTAAACGACCTGGCGGGCGGGCTTGACGGTGTTCATGAGGCCGACGCACTGGCCGACGAAGTAGTTGGCGAGCGCGCGGGCGCCGGGGTTCCCGGACTCGGCGACCTTGGTGATCTGCCGCATCGCGCCCTCGGCGATGATCATCTGCAGCGGCATGCCGAGCGGGCCGGGGCTCGCGGGGCCCTCCCACTCCTCGGTCCAGGCGGAGCGGAGCTGCCGGGCGGGCTTGCCGGTGCGCGACCGCGACCGGATCGTGTCGCGGGACGTGGCGGCGAGCATCTTCTCCTTCACCGCCGGGGACGTCTCCGCCTCCTCCGTGGTGAGCCACACCGAGCCGCACCACACGCCCGACGCGCCGAGTGCGAGCGCGGCGGCCATCTGCCGTCCGGTGGCGATCCCGCCCGCCGCCAGCACGGGCACCGGCGCGACCGTGTCGACGACCTCGGGGACCAGCACCATCGTGGAGATCTCGCCCGTGTGCCCGCCGGCCTCGCCGCCCTGCGCGATGATCAGGTCGGCGCCGGCGGCCACCTGGCGGCGGGCGTGCTCGGACGTCCCGACCAGCGCGGCGACGGGGACGCCGGCCGCGCGGGCCTTCTCCACCATGAGCGGGGGAGGGGTGCCGAGGGCGCTGGCGATGAGGCCGATGGGGTGCGCGAGCGACACGTCGATCAGCTCGGTCGCGCCCTTCGCGGTGACCTGCGTGCCGCCGCGCGCGTTGGACCGCTTGGCCTTCTCGAAGTCGGGCAGCGGGACGTCGTACTTGGCGAACAGGCCGGTGAGGAACGTCCAGTGCTCGTCCGGGACCGCGGCGAGCATGGCGTCGAGGCCGCCGCCGCTCTCCGCCGACTTGTCGATCTTGCCGGGGACCAGGACGTCGACGCCGTAGGGGCGGCCGCCCACGTGGTCGTCGATCCAGCGCAGTTCCTCTTCGAGCCGGTCGGGGGTGTAGGCGACGGCCCCGAGGACGCCGAAGCCGCCGGCGTTGGTGACGGCGGCGACGACGTCGCGGCAGTGGCTGAAGGCGAAGAGCGGGAACTCGATGCCGAATCGCTTGCAGACCTCGGTGTTCATGCCCCCGACGCTAACGGACCGAATATCATTCGGTCTAGGGTCGGAACAGGATGTAGGACTCGCCCTCGTCCGGATGCTCGAACGCGACCCGCAGGGGCAGGCCCTCGCGCAGGTCGCCGCGGTCCACCCCGTCCAGGCGGGCATGCAGCCACGGGCCCTCCGCCAGTTCGACCAGCGCCAGGTAGGCGGGCGGGTCCTTGGGCAGGACGGTCCAGGTCACGAGGGTCGCGTCGCCGCTCGCCTCCGCCCAGGCGAGGTCCTCCTCGCCGCATTCGGGGCAGCCGGTCGCGTCCGGCGCGAACCACAGGCCGCACGCCGCGCAGTGCCGGACGACCAGGCGGTCGGACGCGGTGCCGTCGAAGAACGGGTCGGTCCGCCCGTCCCGCCGCAGAACGCCGATCTCCATCGGCTAGGCCCCCTTCCGGTGCGGGCTGACGATCAGCGTGGAGTGGTGGTCGAGGATGCCGCCGTTCCCGCTGACGAGGATCACGTCGGTGGACGGCGCCTGCCGCTCCCCGCCGTCCCCGCGCGCCTGGATCACGGCCTCCGACAGAGGCGTCATGCCCCACATGTAGTACGCCGACAGCTGCCCGCCGCCGGTGTTGGTCGGCAGCGAGCCGCCGGGCCCGAGCGCGCCGGACGCGGCGAACGCGCCGCCCTCGCCCTTGGCGCAGAACCCGTAGTCCTCCAGCGACACCAGGACCGTGTAGGTGTAGCAGTCGTACAGCTCGCACACGTCCACGTCGGACGGCGTGACCCCCGCCATCTTCATCGCGGTCGCGCCCGAGGAGGCGGCGCCGGTCGTCAGGCCGAAGTCGCTGCCGCGCTCCTTGCGGTGCCCGGGGTGCCCCTGCCCCCACCCCCACAGGTGGACGGGCGGACGGGGCAGGTCACGGGCCCGGTCGTCGCCGGTCACGATGACCGCGATGGCGCCGTTGGAGACGAGGCAGCAGTCCAGGAGATGCAGCGGCTCGGACACCCAGCGGGAGTTCTGGTGGTCCTCCAGGGTGATCGGGTCGCGCATCTGGGCGAGCGGGTTGCGGGACGCCCACTCCCGCGTCGACACGGCGATCGCGCCGAGCTGCTCGCTGGTCGTCCCGTAGCGGGCCATGTGCCGCTGGGCGGCGAGCGCGTAGAACGAGTTGACGCTGCGCAGCCCGAGCGCGGCCGTCATCCCGCCGAACCCGTACCATTCGCGGGCGTCCCGGTTGTAGGCCGAGCCCGCCGACTGCTTCGGCTTGAGCGGCGCGTCCGCGAACACGCAGGCCACGGTGGTCGCGGTGCCGCTGAGCACCGCCATCGCCGCGTAGGACACCATCGCCCCGGCGGTCGCGCCGAAGGAGTTGACCTGGGACAGCAGCCGCAGGTCGCGCATCCCCAGCGCGGCGGCCAGCTCGATGCCGGGGGAGCCGCCCATCCCGTGGCTGACCAGCAGCCCGTCCACGTCGGCGAGCGCGAGGCCCGCGTCCCGCGCGGCGAGCCGCACCGCGTCCGCGGCGAGCCGCCGCGGGCTCCGTCCGTACACCTTGCCGAGCTCGGTCATGCCGAGCCCCACGATCGAAGTGCCCGTCGAAGTGCCCGTCGAAATGCCCATCGCCTCGCTCTCCTCGTCCGTAAGTGCCACCGTACAGAACGACGTTCGGTCATGGGCCGGGCGGGGTGATCAGGGACGGGCGCGGAACGCGCTTCGGTACGCCAGCGGGGACGCGCCGACGCGGCGGGCGAAATGGGCGCGCAGCGTCACCGGCGAGCCGAACCCGGCCTCGGCCGCGACCCGCTCGACCGGCAGGTCCGTGCTCTCCAGCAGCTGCTGCGCGCGGTGCACGCGGGCCCGCGCCAGCCACTGCCGCGGCGTCGTCCCGGCCTGCTCGCGGAACCGCCGGGTCAGCGTCCGGACGCTCACCGACGCCTGCCGGGCGATGTCGTCCAGCGTCAGCGGACGGTGCAGGTTGGCCTCCAGCCAGGCCAGCGTCGGCTGGAGCGCGGCGTCCCCGTCCGGCGGGTCCTCGTGCCGGATGAACTGCGCCTGGCCGCCGTCCCGCTGCGGCGGCATCACGATCCGGCGGGCGGTGCGCGCCGCCGCGGCCGAGCCGTGGTCGCGCCGGACGAGGTGCAGGCACAGGTCGATCCCGGCCGCCACGCCCGCCGAGGTGAGGACCTGCCCGCCGTCCACGTAGAGCACGGACGGATCGACCTCGACATCCGGGAACCGCCGGGCCATCGCGCCCGCGTACCGCCAGTGCGTCGTGGCCCGGCGCCCGTCCAGCAGCCCGGCCGTGGCGAGGACGAACGCCCCGACGCAGATCGATGCGATCCGGGTACCGCGCGACGCCGCCTCGCGCAGCGCGTCCAGGACCTCCGCGGGCGGATCGGACCGGACGTCCTCGTGCCCCGGCACGACGATCGTGCCGGCCGCGGCCAGCGCGTCCAGGCCGAACGGGGTGTCCACGCGCATCCGGCCGAGCATCGCGGACGTCTCCGCGCCGCCCGGCGGGGTGCACACCCGCGTCTCGTAGAGCGGGACGCCGTCGGGCGTGGACGTCACCCCGAACACCTGGCCCGGAACGGCCAGGTCGAACGGCACGACCCCGTCCAGCGCGAGCACCGCCACCACATGCACCCCCGCCCCGCGCCCCAGCGTGCCGTCCACCGCCGTGCCGTCCACCGCTGCCCCCTTCACCGCCGTGTGTCGTGTGCCGACATTCCAGGCATGGCCAGAACGTAGCGCACATCGGCAGTCCGGCCACTGTCCGGACGGACGGGCGGTGCCGGACGATCGGTGGCGATCCGAGCGACACTTCCGAGGAGCCTCCGTGTCCGACCATTTCGCCGAGTTCTCGCTGCCCGACACCGATCTGACCCGCAAGGCGTACGACCTGGTGTTCTCGACGGGTCCGGCGGCGCTCGCCCACCACTCCGCGCGCACCTACCTGTTCGGCCGCGCCATCGGGGAGGCGCGGGGCGTCCGCGCGGGCGCCGACTACGACGACGAGGTCCTGTTCCTGGCGAGCGTCCTGCACGACGTAGGGCTCATCGGAGCGGACCACGGCCCCCGGCGCTTCGAGGTGGACGGCGCCGACCGCGCCGCCGCGTTCCTCACCGGGAACGGACTGGACGGCGAGCGGACCCGCGTCGTCTGGGAGGCGATCGCCCTGCACACCAGCCTCGGCATCGCGGACCGGATGCGGCCCGAGATCGCCCTCACCCACGCCGGGACCAGCGCCGACATGATCGGCCGGGGCGCGGCGGACCTGCCCGGCGGTATCGCCGAGCGCGCGCACGCCGCGTTCCCCCGCCTCGAACCCGGCTGCGGCCTCACCGAGATCATCGTCGACCAGATCGTCCGCGATCCCGCCAAGGCCCCGATGGGCACCTTCCCGGCCGAGATCGCCCGCCAGTACGGGGCCGGCGGCCCCGCGCCCGACTGGGCGGCCCTCGTCGCCGGCGCCTGGCCCGGCACCCCGTGAGACGTGAGTCGCCCGCGCCCCCGGGGCGACGGGGGCGCGGGCGACGCGCGGGAATGGCCCGCGGTTTCCAGGAGGCCCTGGTACGGGACGCCCTGCTCACGGCGCCCTGCTCACGGCGCCCTGCTCACGAGACCGTGCTCACGAGACCGTGTTCACGAGACCGTGTTCACGAGACCGTGTTCACGAGACCGTGCTCACGGCGCCGGGCTCAGGATGCCAGGACGGCCTGCAGGAAGTCCCGGGTGCGCTGCTCGGACGGCTCGCCGAAGATCCGGTCCGGCGGACCCTCCTCGACGATCTGGCCCTGGTCGAACATCAGGACGCGGTTCGAGATGTCCCTGGCGAAGTTCATCTCGTGGGTGACGCACAGCAGGGTGAGGTCGCTCTGCCGCGCGATGTCGCGCAGCAGGTCCTGGACGCCGACGACGAGTTCGGGGTCCAGGGCGGAGGTGACCTCGTCCAGCAGCAGCACCTTCGGCTGCATGGCGAGGGCCCGCGCGATCGCCACCCGCTGCTGCTGCCCGCCGGACAGCTGCGTCGGATGCGCGTTCTCCTTGTCGGAGAGCCCGACCATGTCCAGCAGGCCGCGGGCGCGCTCGACCGCCTCGTCCTTCGGCACCCCCAGCACGCGCACCGGCCCCTCGGTCAGGTTGCGCAGCACGTTCATGTTGGGGAACAGGTTGAACTGCTGGAACACCATGCCGACCTGCTTGCGCATCTCGTGCAGGTGCTTCTGGTTCGCCGGGACGCGCCGGCCGCCCCGCTCCATGTGCCAGAGGGTCTCGTCGCCGATCCAGATGACGCCCTCGTCCAGCGTCTCCAGCGTCATCAGCAGCCGCAGGATCGTGGTCTTGCCCGACCCGCTCGGCCCGATGAGCGTCACCCGCTCGCCGGGCGCCACGGTGAAGTCGAGCTCGCGCAGGACGACGTTCGAGCCGAACCGCTTGACCACCTTCTCGAAGCGGATCCCGGGTGCGGCGCCGTGCGGCAGATCCGCGGCGTGCCCGCCCTCGGGCCCGCCCTCGGGCGCTGACTCGGGGGCGGCGTCCTTCTCCAGGACGACGTCGGACGCGGTGTCGGCCGCTGCGTCCTTGGGGGCTTCCGGTGTCTCAGGTGGTGGCATAGCGCCCCTCCAAGCGGCGGACGAGTATCGAGGATATGACGCTGACGACGACGAACAGCAGGCCCACCAGCGTGATCGGCTCCAGGAACTGGAGGCTCTCCGAGCCGACCTTGTACGCGGAGAACAGCAGTTCCGCGACGTTGATGGCCAGCAGCATCGGCGAGTCCTTGAACATCGCGATCAGGTAGTTGCCGAGCGTCGGGATCACGCGCCGGATCGCCTGCGGCAGGATCACGTCCAGCCACACCCGCGACTTCGGCAGGTTCAGCGCGGTGCACGCCTCCCACTGCCCCTTCGGCACGTCCGCGATCCCCGCCCGGTACACCTCGGCGGTGTAGGTCGAGTAGTGCACGCCGAGCGTGATGATGCCCGCGGTCAGCGACCCGATCGTGATGCCCCAGGCGGGCAGGACGAAGAAGACGAAGTACAGCTGCGGGATCAGCGGGGTGGACCTGATGAACTCGGTGATCCACCGGATCGCCTGGTTGAACGCGCGGCTCGGGGTGCGGCGGAGCAGCGTCCACACCAGCCCGAGGACGAGCGCGATCACATAGCCGGCCAGCGTCGCGGTGACCGTGTAGCGCAGCCCGCTCAGCAGGTCGGGGAGGATGTCCCCGGAGTACTGCCAGTCCCAGCTCATCAGCCGGCCACCCCCGCTCCGGGGGCGCCCGCCGCGACCGTCCCGAGGGACGGCTCACTGGGCAGCCGGCGGCCGAGCATGCGGTCCACGCGGCGCTCGGCGTAGCGGACGAACAGCTGCAGCACCTGCGCGATGACGAAGTACAGGACCAGCACCATCGAGAACGCCGCGACGGTCTCGCCGGTGCTGCCCTGGATGTTCTTCGACACGCGGGTCAGGTCGATGAGCCCGACCAGGGACACGATCGCCGTCCCCTTCATCAGCTCGATGAGCAGGTTGCCGAACGGCGGCAGCATCAGCGCGAACGCCTGCGGCAGCAGCACCCGCCGCATCCGCTGGAACGGGGTGAAGTTCAGCGCGATCGTCGCCTCGTACTGCGCCTTCGGGACGGCGTTGATCGAGCCCCGCACCACCTCCGCGCCGTAGGCGCCGACGTTCAGGCCGAGGGCCAGCACGGCCGCGAACATCGTGGTGAACCGCAGGCCGATCAGCGGGAGCGCGTAGAAGAACCAGAACAGCAGCACCAGCGTGGCGTTGCCGCGGAAGAACTCCACGTAGACCCGGTTCAGCACGCGCACCCACGCGTGGCGCGAGGTGCCCGCCATGCCGAAGAGCAGGGCGAGCACCAGCGCCAGCGCGCCGCCGAGCAGGGTGAGCCGGACCGTGACCCACGCGCCGTCCAGCCACTGGGGGTAGCTGTCGAGGACGTCGGACACGGGCGATCAGCCCTTGCAGAACTTGGCGGCGGTGTCGTCCGGGCCCGGCATGTCGTCCTGGGCGAACCCGAAGGGCTGCAGGATCGGCAGCAGGCCGTTCTGCTGCTTGAGCTTGGCCAGCTCGGCGTTCCAGGCGTCGACGAGGTCGGTGTCGGCCTTGCGGAACGCGAACGCGCCGGCGCCGAGCTGCTCCTTGCCGTCGATGACGGGGGTGAAGGCGTCGGTCACCTCGAAGCCCTCGCCCTTGTGCTTGGACAGCAGGTCGGCCAGGGAGATGCGGGTCAGCCAGATGCAGTCGACGCGGCCGGCCTTGAGGCCCTCGTAGGCGCTCGCCTGGTCGGCGAACGTCTTGATGTCGCCCTTCTTCACGCCGGTCTTCTCGGCGTAGCCGGCCTCGACCGCGCCGGTGAGGACGCCGACCTTGACGCCCTTGGCCGCCGGGTCCTTCTCGTTCTTCAGCCCCTTCGGGTTGCCCTCCTTGACCATGAAGGCGCTCTTGGCGACGTACTCGGGGTTCGCGAACGCCGCGGACGCGCACCGCTCCGGGTTGATGAACATGCCGGCGGCGATCGCGTCGAACCGCTTGGCGTTGAGCCCGGCGATCAGGCCGCCGAAGTCGACCTGGACGCCCTTGATCTCGTCGATGCCGAGGTTCTTGAAGATGACGCGGGCGAGCTCCGGCGCCTCGCCGGTCAGCTTCCCGGACTTGTCGGTGTAGCCGTAGGGCGCCTCGTTCGCGAAGCCCACAGTGATGGAGCCGGCGTCCTTGGCCTTCTGCAGCGTGCCGCCGCCCGCCTTCTCCGTCTCCGGATCCGTCGTGGAGCAGCCCGCCGCGGCAAGGGGTGCCGCGGCGGACAGCAGCACGGCGGTGCGGAGGAAGTCTCGTCTCGAAGAAGTCATCGTCGAACTCCTGTCGGTGTGCCATCGCGCCCGCGGGGGCCATACGCGGCCCCCGCGGGCGCGGGGCGAGCGATCGGGGGGTTATCGAATTGTTGTGGCGCGGTCAGCCGGCCACGGCGGTGAAATCGCGTGCGCCGATGAACGCGGGGCGGGGCGCGGGCGCCGAGAACGGCTCGACGCACGTGTTCTCCACGCTGTTGAACACGATGAACACGTTGGAGCGCGGGAAGGGGGTGATGTTGCCGTTCGAGCCGTGCATGCAGTTGCAGTCGAACATGGTCGCGGAGCCCGCGGTACCCGTGAACAGCTCGATCCCGTGCTTGTCGGCGAGGATCGAGAGGCTGTTGGGGTCGGGCGTGCCGATCTCCTGGCCGCGCAGCGACTCCTTGTAGTGGTCGTCCGGGGTCTCACCCACGCACGCCACGAAGGTCTTGTGCGAGCCAGGCATAATCATTAGCCCGCCATTGTGCACGAAATTCTCGGTGAGCGCTATGGAAATGCTCACCGCGCGCATCCGCGGCATGCCGTCCTCGGCGTGCCAGGTCTCGAAGTCGGAGTGCCAGTAGAAGTCCTTGCCGGTGAACCCCGGCTTGTAGTTGACCCGGCTCTGGTGCACGTACACGTCCGAGCCGAGGATCTGCCGCGCCCGGCCGACCACGCGGGGGTCGCGGACGAGGGCGGCGAAGACCTCACTGATCTTGTGGACCTCGAAGATGGAGCGGACCTCGTCCGAGCCGCGCTCGGTGACCGTGCGCTCGTCGGCCAGGATCTGCGGGTCGGACGACAGCCGGCGCAGCTCGGCGCGGTAGTCCTCGACCTCCTCCGGCGCGAGCAGCTGGTCGACGGTCAGGAAGCCGTTGGACTCGAACGCGTCGAGGGTGGCGTCGTCGATCGGCCCGTCCTGCGGCCCGCCGTACACGACCGGGTCCTGCCGGTACAGCAGCGCCGCCTCGGCGGCCTTCCGGGTGGGGTAGGCGTCGTCGATCGTCGGATGGGACTCGATGATGCTCATGCGTCCTCCTCAGTCAGCAGCGGGTAGACACCGTTTTCGTCATGGACCTCCCGACCGGTGCAGGGGGGGTTGAAGACGCACACGGTCCTGACGTCGGTGTGCGCGCGCAGGGTGTGGTGCTCGTGGCCGTCGAGCAGGTACATCACGCCGGGGCGGATCTCGTGCTTCTCGCCGGTCTCGTCGTTGGTGAGCTCGCCCTCGCCGCCGATGCAGTAGACGGCCTCGATGTGGTTCGCGTACCACATCTTCGTCTCGGTCCCCGCGTACAGGATCGTCTCGTGCAGCGAGAATCCGACGCCCTCCTTGGCGAGCACGAACCGCCGGCTGCACCAGGTGGGCGCCTGGACGTCGCGCTCGGTGCCGACGATCTCGTCAAGGGAACGAACGATCATTGATCTCCTCTTTCCGTGCTGCGGTCGGCCCGGTCTGCGTGGTGCGGTCGGCCGGGCTCAGACCGTGACCTTCGCGCGGACGGCCTCGACCGAGTCCGCGATGATCTCCAGGCCGCGGCTCAGCTCGGCCTCCGTCGTGGTGAGCGGCGGCAGCAGCTTCACGACCTCGCCCTCGGGGCCGGAGGTCTCCATCAGCAGCCCGCGGGCGAACGCCTCGCCGCACACCTTGGGCGCCAGCTCGGCGTCCTTCATCACCAGGCCCCAGGCGAGGCCGCGGCCGCGGACGGAGTCGACGGCGCCGGCGTGCGCGAGCGCGATCTCCTCCAGCGCGGCCTCGACCTGCTGGCCCTTGGCGAGCGTCTGCTTCTCGAAGTCGTCGCCGGCCCAGTAGTCCTCCAGCGCGGCGACGGCGGTGACGAACGCGGGGTTGAAGCCGCGGAACGTGCCGTTGTGCTCTCCCGGGTCCCACACGTCCAGCTCGCGCTTCATCAGCGTGACGGCGAAGGGCAGCCCGTAGCCGCTGAGGGACTTGGACAGGCAGATGATGTCCGGGGTGATCCCGGCCTCCTCGAAGCTGAAGAACGGGCCGGTGCGGCCGCAGCCCATCTGCACGTCGTCGACGATGAGGAGGATGTCGTGGCGGCGGCACAGGTCCTGCAGGCCGCGCAGCCACTCGGCGGTGGCGACGTTGATGCCGCCCTCGCCCTGCACGGTCTCCACGATGACGGCGGCGGGCTTGTCCAGGCCGCTGCCGCTGTCGTCCAGCATCGTGTCGAACAGCAGGAAGTCGGGCGTGCGCCCGTCGAGGTAGTTGTCGTAGGGCATCGCGACGCCGTGGCCGAGCGGGACGCCCGCGCCGGTCCGCTTCATCGAGTTGCCGGTGACGGCGAGCGCGCCGAGCGTCATCCCGTGGAAGGCGTTGGTGAAGCTGACGACGGTCTCGCGGCCGGTGTACTTGCGCGCGAGTTTCAGCGCCGCCTCGACCGAGTTGTTGCCCGCGGGGCCGGGGAACTGGACCTTGTAGTCCAGGCCGCGCGGCTCCAGCACGTACTCGTTGAATCGTTCCAGGAAGTCGCGTTTCGCGGCGGTGTACATGTCGAGGCTGTGCACGATCGCGTCACTGGCGAGATAGTCCAGGAGCCGGCGTTTCAGCTGCGGGTTGTTGTGCCCGTAGTTGAGCGTCCCGGCGCCGGCGAAGAAATCGAGATACGTTTTACCGTGCTCGTCGGTCATATGGCTGCCCTGCGCGGTGGTGAACACCGTGGGCCACCCTCGGCAGTAGCCGCGGACTTCCGATTCCATGCGGGCGAAAACGTCCATGTCTGCCTCCAGGCAGGTCGGGGTGGGGGAGCGGATGAGGGACTGCGGTGGTCAGTTCGCGGCGGCGATCGGGCCGATCCTGAAGAGCACCTCGGGCTCGTGTCCCCCCTCGGGGAAGTGCTCCGCGCCGAACAGCGGGCTGCGGGCGAGCTCGCACCCGCGGTCCCGGGCGAACGAGGCGAACATCGCGGTGGACGCGGTGTTGTCCGGGGTCACCGTGGCCTCCATGTACCGGTGCCCGCGGGGGGCGAGCCGGTCGGCGAGGCGGTCGAGCATGCGCCGGGCCAGGCCCTGGCCGCGGTGCGCGCGGTCGACGGCGACCTGCCAGACGAAGAAGGTGTCCGGCCGGGCCGGGCGGACGTAGCCGGTGATGAAGCCGCACGCGCCGGCCCCGTCACGCGCGACTACGGAAGTGTCCCCGAAATCGCGGCACCAAAGCGTGTAGCTGTACGGCGAGTTGACGTCCAGAACCTTCGAGTCCCGGGCGAGCCGCCACAGCTCTGGGCCATCGGAGAGGCTCGGCTCCTGGAGAAGCACTTCCGCGTTCGTCTCGTTCGGTTCGGGGCGTCGGGTCGGTGATTCCAGGGGTTGCGCTGCCATGTCCAGGCAACTTAGCGAATCTCGCCCCGTGATCGCATATAGATGTTATCTGCGAGATGTTTAGCGGCGCGGGGGGCTGGGTAGGGTTAAGGGCTTTGCCGAATTCGGTGCAATTTCAATCGGCCCCGTGCGGGTGGTCTCCCGCCTTTCCCGGTGATACGCAGGAGGTACGGCGGGATGCGCCGGAGAGGGCGCCGGGACGTTTCCTGAACGCAACCTTAATGTTTTGACATCGCTTGGCGATGCGTTCTGTGTATCGGTTGTGTGAGGTAAGTCACTCGGATTCGGTGTCAACTCCGCCGGTGCGGCGGGCGTCACGTCGCATCGGGCGAGGTCGTCCGGGCGCGGGCGCCGTGGGACGTATGGGGGACACGGCGTTCAGGCGGGTTCTGGGAGCCCGCCCTCGCTTGCCTTCAAGGGGCCGGTTCACTCACGGCGAGGTAAGGCGCCGGTTGCCGGAGGGTAAGAAAAATGGGAATTTCGGTCCGGGGCGGGCCGGGCGGACCCGCCGCCGGCACCGAACTCAAGCCGGGTTGCGGCCGTGCCGGTTAGCGCGTTACGACGCGTCCGGTTCCGCGGCGGCGAAGCGGTCGGTCGCCTCGATCAGGTGGTGCAGGATCCCCGGCTCGCTGAACGCGTGGCCCGCGTCGTCCACGATATGGAAGTCGGCCTCCGGCCACGCGCGGTGCAGGTCCCACGCCGTCGCCGCCGGGGTGCAGACGTCGTAGCGGCCCTGCACGATCACCGCCGGGATGTCGCGGATCTTGTCCACGTCCCGGATCAGCTGCTCGTCCTCGAAGAAGCCCTCGTTGACGAAGTAGTGGTTCTCGATGCGGGCGAACGCGACCGCGTAGTCCGGCTCGCCGAACCCCCCGGCCAGCTCGGGGTCCGGCCGCAGCGTGATCGTCGAGCCCTCCCAGGTCGCCCACGCCTTCGCCGCCGCGACCCGCACGTCCCGGTCCTTGGAGTTGAGCCGCTCGTGGAACGCGGAGACGAGGTCCTCCCGCTCGTCCTCGGGGATCGGCTCGACGTACTTCTCCCACAGGTCGGGGAACAGCAGCGACGCCCCCTCCTGGTAGAACCAGTACAGCTCGAACGGCCGCAGCGTGAAGATGCCGCGCAGCACCAGCCCGGTCACCCGCTCCGGGTGGGTCTGCGCGTACGCCAGCGACAGCGCGCTGCCCCAGCTCCCGCCGAACACCAGCCAGCGCTCGATGCCCAGGTGCTCGCGCAGCCGCTCCATGTCCGCGACGAGGTTCCAGGTGGTGTTCGCCTCCAGCGACACCTCCGGGTCCTTGGCGTGCGGCAGGCTGCGCCCGCAGTTGCGCTGGTCGAACAGGACGATCCGGTACGCCTCGGGGTCGAACTGGCGGCGGTGCGCCGGGCTGCAGCCGGCCCCCGGCCCGCCGTGCACCATGACCGCGGGCTTGCCCGCCGGGTTGCCGCAGACCTCCCAGTAGATCTGATTGCCATCGCCGACGTCGAGCAGCCCGGAGTCGTGCGGCTCGATCGGCGGATACAGGGTGCGAAGCTCCATGGACCGCGATTGTCCCACCCGCGGCGACCGCCGGCCGGATGTGACCCGCGGCACCGTCGGGCGGCCCATGGCGGCCGCCATCAGGCGCCCTGCGTGCGGGAACGCCGCAGGAGCGGCGAGAAAGTAAACCCCAAACTGGGCAAACGCTCCGCTGGTCGGGACTAGAGTGCCTTCAGTGAGCGAAGCGAGGGCCCGCAGGGCCGGGTGCGGAGCGAACGAGATGTGCACAACGACCCCCGCGAACGCGGCCGTGCGCCGCCGGGCGAGGAGACACGTGAGCGAAGTGACGAGCCGTCCGAGGAAAGCGGCGAGCAGGATGGGCGGCGGCATGCCGGTCACCGGGCTCCCGGCCGTGAGGCGAGGAGAACGGTGAGCGAGCTGAACGGATCGGGCGGCAACCGCGGCGTCCCCGACGCTGCGGCGCCCTGGCCCGCCATGGGCCGCGACCCCGGCCGCGCCCCCGAGGCGCCCGCCCTGCCGGCCGCCCAGCAGCCCATCCAGATGGCCAAGCCCGGCCAGCCGGGCCAGCCCGGCCAGCCCGCGCAGGGCGGCCGCCCCGGCCAGCACGGCAGGCACGGGGGCGGCGAGCTGGTGCTCGCCTCCGAGGAGCAGCCCGAGGCCCAGCCCTGGGACATCGTCGAGCGGCTCCGCCAGATGGCCGACCTCATCGGCGACGCGCTCGCCGCCGGCGAGCGCAAGGTCAACGAGGCGCAGAGCGAGATCACCTCGCAGGTCGCCGCCGTGCAGCAGGAGAAGGAGTCGGCGCAGCGCGACGCGGCCGCCGCCTGGGGCGAGGTGCAGCGCGCCCGCGGCCAGGCCGAGCAGGCCGACCGGCGCGCCGTCGAGGCCGAGCGGCGCCTCACCGAGGCCCAGAACGAGACGGCCGCGCAGATCGCGGCCGTGCAGCAGGAGAAGGAGTCGGCGCAGCGCGACGCCGCGGCCGCCTGGGGCGAGGTGCAGCGCGCCCGCGGCCAGGCCGAGCAGGCCGACCGGCGCGCCGTCGAGGCCGAGCGGCAGGTCGCCGAGGCCGAGCGCCGCGCCGCGGAGGTCCAGAACGAGGCGGTCACGCAGATCGCCGCGCTCCAGACCGAGAAGGAGAACGCGCAGCGCGACGCCGCCGCCGCGTGGAACCAGGCCCAGCAGGGGCGCGTGCAGGCCGACCAGGCCCGCGCCCAGGCCGACCAGGCCCGCGCGCAGATGGAGCAGGTGCAGGCCCAGGTCGAGCAGGCCGAGCGCCGCGTCGCCGAGGCCGAGGCCACCGTCCGCCAGGCGATCCAGCAGCGCGACGCCATGAGCGAGGCCCGCGACGACGCCCTGCGCGCCGTCGAGGACGCCGCCGGCGCCCGCCGCTCCGCCGAGGCCGAGCGCGACCGGGTCGCCGAGCAGGCCGCGGAGCTGTCGCGGGCGCTGGAGACCGCGCACGGCGAGCTGGCGCAGATGCGCGCCAAGGTCACCGACGCCGAGATGACGGCGCAGAACCTGCAGCACGCGGTCGTCGCCGCCGGCAAGGAGGTCGACGAGTCCCGGCGCCGCGCCGAGGTCGCCGAGCGCCGCGCCCAGGAGAACGAGCGCCGCGCCCAGGAGGCCGAGCGCCGGGCGCAGGACGCCGAGCGCCGCGTCCAGGACGCCGCCGCGCGCGCCGACGCCGCCGAGGCCGAGCGCCAGCAGGCCCTCGACACGGCGAGCCAGTCCCTGGAGGCCGCCAAGAAGGCCGAGCGGGAGCGCGACGCGAGCGCCAAGGCCCGGGAGGCCGCCGAGCGGACCCGCGAGGCGGCCGTGCAGGCGCAGGCCCGCGCCGAGTCCGAGCTGACCCTCGCCCGGGGCCGCGCCGACCAGGCCGGCCGCGAGCGCGACAAGGCGGTGACCGGGATGCGGCAGATGGCCGCCGAGCGCGACGCCGTCGCCGAGAAGCTCGCCGAACGCGACCAGTGGGTCGACCAGCTGGCCCAGGCGGTCACCGAGCAGCGCGCGCAGATCGCCGAGCTGTCCCAGGAGCGCGACGCCGCCCGGCAGGCCGCCGACCAGGCCCGCTCCCTGATCGACGAGCTCACCCGCCAGCTCCGCACGATCATGCCGAGCGCCGCGACGCCCCGCCTCTAGGGCGGTGGCGGCCGCGGCGGCCGGCGATGTCGCGGGGCGCGTCCGGCCTGGGCGATTCAGTTGTTATCCTGGTGGCCCGTGGACGATGAGACTCGTCCGCCTCATCTCGACCACGGGAGCGCCTTCTTGCCATCGGCAGCCATCGGTAGATCACGTCCTACCAAGCATCTCTTCGTCACCGGCGGTGTCGCCTCCAGCCTCGGCAAGGGACTGACGGCGTCCAGCCTGGGGCGGCTTCTGACGCTGCGCGGCCTCCGGGTCACCATGCAGAAGCTCGACCCCTACCTCAACGTCGACCCCGGCACGATGAACCCGTTCCAGCACGGCGAGGTCTTCGTCACCGACGACGGCGCCGAGACCGACCTGGACATCGGGCACTACGAGCGGTTCCTGGACACCGAGCTGCACGGGTCGGCGAACGTCACCACCGGGCAGGTCTACTCGAACGTGATCGCCAAGGAGCGGCGCGGGGAGTACCTCGGCGACACCGTGCAGGTGATCCCGCACATCACCAACGAGATCAAGGACCGGATCCGCGGGATGGCGGACGACACCGAGGTCGACATCGTCATCACCGAGGTCGGCGGCACGGTCGGCGACATCGAGTCGCTGCCGTTCCTGGAGTCGGTCCGGCAGATCCGGCACGAGATCGGCCGCGAGAACTGCTTCTTCCTGCACGTGTCGCTGCTGCCCTACATCGGCCCGTCCGGGGAGCTGAAGACCAAGCCGACGCAGCACTCGGTCGCGGCGCTGCGCTCCATCGGCATCCAGCCCGACGCGATCGTGTGCCGGTCGGACCGGCCGATCACCGACGGGCTCAAGCACAAGATCAGCCTGATGTGCGACGTGGACCGGGAGGCCGTCGTGTCGGCCGTGGACGCGGCGTCCATCTACGACATCCCGAAGGTGCTGCACTCCGAGGGCCTGGACGCGTACGTCGTGCGGCGGCTCGACCTGCCGTTCCGCGACGTCGACTGGGGCGCCTGGGACGAGCTGCTCCGGCGCGTCCACAAGCCGGCCCGCGAGGTCACGATCGCGCTGGTCGGCAAGTACATCGACCTCCCGGACGCGTACCTGTCGGTGACCGAGGCGCTGCGGCACGGCGGGTTCGGCAACGACGCCAAGGTGCGCATCCGCTGGGTGAAGAGCGACGACTGCGACACCCCCGAGGGCGCCAAGCGGGAGCTGGACGGCGTCGACGGCGTGCTGATCCCCGGCGGGTTCGGGGTGCGCGGCATCGAGGGCAAGCTCGGCGCCGTCCGGCACGCCCGGGAGAACCGGGTCCCGCTGCTCGGCATCTGCCTCGGCCTCCAGTGCATGGTCATCGAGGCGGCGCGGACGCTCGGCGGGCTCGCCGACGCGGGCAGCGCCGAGTTCGACGCCAGCACCGCCCACCCGGTCGTCGCGACGATGTCGGACCAGCTCGACGTCGTCGCCGGGGAGCGCGACATGGGCGGCACGATGCGGCTCGGCATGTACCCGGCCGACCTCGCCGACGGCTCCATCGTGCGGGAGCTGTACGGGGAGGCGAAGGTGTCCGAGCGGCACCGGCACCGCTACGAGGTCAACAACGCCTACCGCGACCGGCTGGAGGAGGCCGGGCTGCGGTTCTCCGGCCTGTCCCCGGACGGGCGGCTCGTCGAGTACGTGGAGCTGCCCCGCGAGCGGCACCCGTTCTTCGTCGGCACCCAGGCGCACCCGGAGTTCCGGTCCCGCCCGACCCGCCCGCACCCGCTGTTCACCGGCCTCATCGCCGCCGCGCTGGACTACGCCGAGCAGCGCGGGGCGGGCGCGTGAGCGCCGGCCTCGGTGTCGGGGACGTCCGCGACCGGCCGGAGCGCTGGCCCGTCGTGGAGTCGTCCCCGGCCTTCAAGGGCCCGGTGTTCGGCGTCCGGCGCGACCGGGTGGAGATGCCGGCGGGCGGCGGCACCGAGGTGGTCGGCCGCGACGTGGTCGAGCACATCGGCGCCGTCGGCGTCCTCGCGCTCGACGACCGCGGCCGGGTGCTGATGCTGCGCCAGTACCGGCACGCGGTGGCGCGGATGCTGTGGGAGGCGCCCGCCGGGCTGCGGGACGTGGACGGCGAGCCGCTGCGGGAGCTCGCCGCCCGGGAGCTGCTGGAGGAGGCCGGCTACCGCGCCGGCCGCTGGGACACCCTGGTCGACGTGTTCACCTCGCCCGGCATGGCCGACGAGCGCGTCCGGATCTTCCTGGCCCGCGACCTCGCCGAGGTGCCCGCCGACGAGATCGACTTCGAGCGCGTCCACGAGGAGGCCGACATGCCGGTCGTGTGGGTGCCGCTGGACGAGGCGGTCCGCAAGGTGCTGGCGGGCGAGCTGCACAACATGATCGTGTGCATGGGGGTGCTCGCGGCGCGGGCGGCCCGCGACGCCGGCTTCGCGGCGCTGCGGCCCGCCGACGCGCCCGAGGACTGAGCCGGATGAGGTCCCCCTCCGGCGGCCGGAGGGGGCATGATGGGCGGGTCCCCGCACTCCCCGGCCGGAAGAGGTGCCGCACTGTCCCCGAGCCCGTCCCCCCGGAGCACCGCCCAGGACGCGGGCACGGGTTCCGCGCTCGACGCCGCCGTGCGGGCGTACCTGGGGCACCTCGCCGTCGAGCGGGGCCTGGCCGCCAACACGCTCAGCTCCTACCGCCGCGACCTGCGCCGCTACGCGCAGGTGCAGGACGCGCGGGGCCGCGGGGCGATCGGCGAGATCACCGAGGACGACGTCCGCGCGTTCCTGGTGGGCCTGCGGGAGGGCGGCGAGGGCCGTCCGCCGCTGTCGGCGGGCTCGGCGGCGCGGGCGCTCGTCGCCGTGCGGGGCCTGCACCGGTTCGCGCTGCGGGAGGGCCTCGCCTCCGGCGACCCGGCCCATGACGTCAAGCCGCCGACGCCGCCGCGGCGGCTGCCGAAGGCGATCTCGCTGGAGGACGTGGAGCGGCTCCTCGCCGCGGCGGGCGCGTCCGGCGACACCGCGCGCGGCCTGCGCGACCGGGCGCTGCTCGAACTGCTCTACGGGTCGGGGGCGCGCATCTCCGAGGCGGTCGGCCTGGACGTCGACGACCTCGACCTGCGCGACGGTTTCGCCCGCGTCGCCGGCAAGGGCGGCAAGGCGCGGGTGGTGCCCATCGGCGACTACGCCCGCGACGCCGTGGACGCCTACCTGGTGCGGGCCCGGCCCGAGCTGGCCGGGACGGGCCGCGGCGGCCCGGCGCTGTTCCTGAACGCGCGCGGCGGGCGGCTGTCGCGGCAGGGCGCGTGGATGGTGCTGCGCGCCGCCGCCGACCGGGCGCGGCTGTCGGAGGTGTCGCCGCACACGCTGCGGCACTCGTTCGCCACCCATCTGCTGGACGGCGGAGCCGACGTCCGCGTCGTGCAGGAACTGCTCGGCCACGCGTCGGTGACGACGACGCAGGTGTACACCCTGGTGACCGTGCAGCTGCTGCGCGAGGTGTACGCGACCTCGCATCCGCGGGCCCGGAGCTGACCGGCGCGGGACCGGCCGGACAGGGGCGCACAGTGGGACGAATGGGACGGACCGGTCGCGGCACAAATCGCGACGTTCGGCGCGCGTCGGCTTGTGGCCCGGGGTGGACGGCCCTAGAGTCCCCGTTCTGGATGGCATTTCCGGGCCGCCGGGGAGGGATCTGGTGACCAGCACTAACGGTGCGGAGGGAGTCCTTTCCTCCGCCACCATAGAGACCGACCCGAGCCGCGCCCTCGGGCCCACGCAGCGACCCGTTCCGGTGTTCCCGGAGCCGGAACCGCTGGCCGAGCACGGGCCCGCGCGGATCGTGGCCGTCTGCAACCAGAAGGGCGGCGTCGGCAAGACCACGACGACGATCAACCTGGGCGCGGCGCTCGCCGAGTACGGCCGCCGCGTGCTGCTCGTCGACTTCGACCCGCAGGGCGCCCTGTCGGTCGGGCTCGGCAAGGGCGACCCGCGCCAGCTCGACGTGACGATCCACAACCTGCTGCTCGAACACGACACCGAGTGGGAGGACGTCGTCATCGAGACCGGCGTCGACGGGATGGACCTGCTGCCGAGCAACATCGACCTGTCCGGCGCGGAGGTCCAACTCGTTCACGAGGTCGGGCGCGAGTACATCCTGCAGGGCGCGCTGAAGTCGGCCGTCCCGCACTACGACTACATCCTCATCGACTGCCAGCCGTCGCTCGGCCTGCTCACGGTCAACGCGCTGGCCGCCAGCGAGGGCGTGCTGATCCCGCTGGAGTGCGAGTACTTCGCGATGCGCGGCGTCGCGCTGCTGATGGAGACGATCGACAAGGTCCAGGGCCGGATCAACCCGGAACTGGTCATCGACGGCGTCCTCGGCACCATGTACGACTCGCGGACGCTGCACACCCGCGAGGTCCTCGGCCGCATCGTCGAGGCGTTCGGCGAGAAGGTCTTCCACACCGTCATCAACCGGACGGTCCGGTTCCCGGACGCGACGGTCGCGGGCGAGCCGATCACGTTCTTCGACCCGAGCTCGATGGGCGCGAACGCGTACCGGAGCCTGGCACGGGAGGTCCTCGTCCGGTGGGCCGAGACCGACTGAGGCCGCCCGGCGCTCCCGCGCGCCCGGTGACCGGGCGGTAGCGCCCGCCCGTCCGGACGCGCCGTCACCGCTGGTGGCCGGCGGTGGCGCGAAGCACGCCCGGGGCGTGGGACGATGGGGCCGGTGAGCACAGCGCGGGAGGAGCACTCCGCTACCGTGAGCGACGTGGACGAGACGTCGCCGGAGCCCGAGCCGGGGCCCGAGCGGGACGGCGGTCCGGAGGGCGAGCAGGAGCAGGGCTTCCGCGTCCACCTGGACAACTTCGAGGGCCCGTTCGACCTGCTGCTCGGCCTGATCTCCAAGCACAAGCTCGACATCACCGAGGTGTCGCTGCACAAGGTCACCGACGACTTCATCGCGCACATCCGCTCCTACGGCCGGGACTGGGACCTCGACCAGGCCAGCCACTTCCTGCTGGTCGCCGCGACCCTGCTGGACCTGAAGGCCGCGCGGCTGCTGCCGTCCGGCGAGGTCGACGACGAGGAGGACCTGGCGCTGCTGGAGGCCCGCGACCTGCTGTTCGCGCGGCTGCTGCAGTACCGCGCCTACAAGGAGGTCGCGCAGGTCCTCGCCGGGCGGATCGCGGACGCGAGCCGGCGGTTCCCCCGGCTGGTGCCGATGGAGCCGAAGTTCGCGAACCTGCTGCCGGAGGTGCTGCTCGGCCTCGGCCCGGAGGAGTTCGCGCGGCTCGCCGCCAAGGCCCTCGCGCCGAAGGCGCCGCCCGCGGTGTCGGTCGAGCACATGTACCAGCCGAAGGCCAGCGTCAAGGAGCAGGCCGCGATCGTCGTGGCGATGCTCCGCCGGCTGCGCCGGACGACCTTCCGCGTCCTCGCCGCCGACGCGGAGGGCACCTACGAGGTCGTCGCGCGCTTCCTGGCGCTGCTGGAGCTGTACCGGGAGCAGGCCGTCACGTTCGAGCAGGACGAGCCCCTCGGCGAGCTGCGCGTGACCTGGACCGGCACCGACGACGGGGACGTCGAGGTCGGCGACGACTACGAGGGCGCCCCCAAGAAGGACCCCGCCGACAACGACCCCGCCGACACGGGCCCCGCCGACACGGGCGGGCCGGGGGACAAGGACGAGGAGGACGATGACTGAGGAACCCGGCGCGGGCGCGCCGGAACTCCCGGGGACGCGCGCCTCGATCGAGGCGATCCTGCTCGTCGTGGACGAGCCGGTCACCGTGATGACGCTCGCGCAGCTGCTGGAGCGCCCCCGCGGCGAGATCGAGGAGACGCTGCGGGAGCTGGCCGCGGAATACACCGGGCAGGGCCGCGGGTTCGACCTCAGGGAGGTCGCCGGCGGATGGCGGTTCTACACCCGGGACGTGTGCGCCCCGGTGGTGGAGCGGTTCGTCACCGACGGGCAGCAGGCGCGGCTGACGCAGGCCGCGCTGGAGACGCTCGCCGTCGTCGCCTACCGGCAGCCGGTGAGCCGGGCCCGCGTGTCGGCGATCCGCGGGGTCAACAGCGACGGCGTCATGCGGACGCTGACGCTGCGCGGCTTGATCGAGGACGCCGGGCAGGACCCGGAGTCGCAGGCGCATCTGTACCGCACCACCGGGTACTTCCTGGAGCGCCTCGGCCTCCGCGACCTCGACGAGCTGCCCGAGCTCGCCCCCTACCTCCCCGATGACCTGCCAGAAGACAGAGTGGATAGCTGAGGACACGTGAGCGACAACGAGGGCGTGCGGCTGCAGAAGGTGCTGGCCGAGGCCGGGATCGGCAGCCGCCGCCACTGCGAGGAGCTGATCGGCGAGGGCCGCGTCACGGTGGACGGGAAGAAGGTGTTCCGGTTCGGCGAGCGCGTCGACCCGCGGACCGCCGTCATCCACGTGGACGGCAAGCGCGTCGAGACCCGCGCCGAGATGCGCTACTACGCGATCAACAAGCCGCGCGGCGTCGTGTCCACGATGTCGGACGAGCGGGGCCGCAAGTCGCTCGCCGACTACGTGGAGGTGCCCGAGCGGCTGTTCCACGTCGGGCGGCTCGACACCGACACCGAGGGACTGATCCTGCTCACCAACGACGGGGAGCTGTCGCACCGCCTCACCCACCCGTCCTACGGGGTCTACAAGACCTACCTTGCGGAGATCCACGGCCCGATCCCGCGCGACCTCGGCAAGCGGCTGAAGGCCGGGGTGACCCTCGACGACGGGCCCGCCAAGGCCGACAAGTTCCGTATCTTCGACCAGGTCGGACGCCGCGTCCTCGTGGAGATCACCCTGCACGAGGGGCGCAAGCACATCGTCCGGCGGCTGCTGAAGGAGACCGGGTTCCCCGTCCAGCAGCTCGCCCGCATAGAGTTCGGGCCGATCAAGCTGGGGTCGCTGAAGCCGGGCGGGATGCGCGCGCTGACCGTGCGCGAGGTCGGCGAGCTGTACAAGGCCGTCGGCCTGTAGGGACGGCCGGGGCGAGAAGGCCCGGCACGAGGAGGGGAGACGACTGTGGCGGTACGCGCGGTCCGGGGGGCGACGCAGATCGACGCCGACGACCGGGACCAGATCCTGGAGGCGACGACGGAGCTCGTCTCCGAGGTGATGGCCCGCAACGAGCTGAGCACCGACGACGTGATCAGCGTCATCTTCACGGTGACGCCGGACCTGACGGCGGAGTTCCCGGCGCTCGCCGCCCGCAAGCTCGGCTTCCACGAGGTGCCGCTGCTGTGCGCGACCGAGATCGGCGTCCCGGGCGCGCTGCCCCGGGTGATCCGGCTGATGGCGCACATCGAGACCGCCCGGCCCCGCTCCGCCGTCCAGCATGTCTACCTGCGCGGCGCCACGGCCCTGCGCCTGGACATCGCGCAATAGCGCCCGAGCGGAGCGAGGCAATGGCAGGGCGCAGTAGCACCGGAGGGAAGCGGAGCGAGGCGATGGCACTGCACAGTAAGGTCTTCTGGCGTGAGTGACGACGACAGGGCGCCGCGGCGGATCGTCGTGGTCGGGACGGGCCTGATCGGCACGTCGATCGCGCTGGCGATGCGCGAGCGCGGCGCCGAGGTGCTGCTGACCGACCGGGACGCGGCGGCGCTGTCGCTGGCGGTGGAGCTGGGCGCGGGGGAGGCGCTGCCGGACGGGGCGCGCGAGGAGCCCGCCGACCTGGCGGTGCTCGCGGTGCCGCCGGCCGCGGTGGCGGTGACGCTGCTGGACGCGCAGAAGCGCGGCCTCGCCGCGGCCTACACCGATGTGGCGAGCGTGAAGGCGCTGCCGCTGGCGCAGGCGGCGGAGCTGGGCTGCGACCTGACGACGTTCGTGGCGGGGCACCCCCTCGCGGGCAGCGAGCGGTCGGGGCCGAGCGCGGCGCGCGCCGACCTGTTCCTCGGCCGCCCGTGGGCGCTGTGCGCGACCCCGGAGGCGGCGCCGGAGACCGTCGAGGTCGTCACCGGCCTGGCGAAGGCGTGCGGGGCGATGCCGGTCCAGGTGGACGCCGCCGAGCACGACCGGGCGGTCGCGCTCGTCTCGCACGGCCCGCACGTGGTGTCGGCGGCCGTCGCGGCCCGGCTGACCGGTGCGGACGACGTGGCGCTCGGCCTGTCCGGGCAGGGCGTCCGGGACGTGACCCGGATCGCGGCGAGCGACCCGCGGCTGTGGATCGGCATCCTGTCGGCGAACTCCCAGCCCGTCGCGGACGTGCTGGAGGCGGTCGCGACCGATCTCGCGGTGGCCGCGTCGCTGCTGCGCGACGGCAGCGAGGAGGCCGCCGCGCACGTCGCGGACCTGCTGCTGCGCGGCAACGCGGGCCGGTCCCGCATCCCCGGCAAGCACGGCGGCGACCAGCCCGCCTACGCGACCGTCCAGGTGGTCATCCCGGACCGTCCGGGCGAGCTGGCGATGATCTTCCAGGCGGCGGGGATCGCGCAGGTCAACATCGAGGACGTGACGATCGAGCATTCGCCGGGCCGCCCGCTCGGCGTGCTGGAGCTGTCGGTGGTCCCGGAGGCCGCCGAGCGGCTGGCGGCGGAGCTGCGCGCCCGCGGCTGGTCCGTCCCCGGCTAGTCCCGGGGACCGGTAGCCTGGGTCGCCGGGGCTTGTCCGGGGGATCTGCGCGCCCGTGCGGCGGCGAGCGCCGCCCGCTCCGCCCGCCAGCCCGCGGCCGCCGGGCGTTCCGACGAAGAAGAGAGGGAGCGATCGTGTCGCTCGTCATCGCCATGGACGGACCCTCCGGTTCGGGCAAGTCCAGCGCGTCCAAGGGGGTCGCCCGCGCGCTCGGGCTGCGCTACCTGGACACCGGTGCGATGTACCGCGCCATGACGTGGTGGATGCTGGAGAACGGCGTCCCGGTCGAGGACGGCCCCGCCGTCGCGGCCCGCGCGCTCGACCCGGAGATCGCCTGCGGCACCGACCCGGACGCGCCCGCGATCATGGTGGACGGCACGGACGTGGCCGGCCCGATCCGCACCCGCGCGGTGACGAACGCGGTCAGCGCGGTCAGCGCCGTCCCGGCGGTCCGCGCCCGCCTCGTCGAGCTGCAGCGGGAGATCATCGGGGCCGGCGGGATCGTGGTGGAGGGCCGCGACATCGGCACGGTCGTCGCCCCCGACGCGGCCGTGAAGGTGTACCTGACGGCCAGCGAGGAGGCGCGCGCCGCGCGCCGCGCGAAGGACCTGGCCGCCGACCCGGGCGCGTCGGTGACGGTCACGCGGGCCGAGCAGGCCCGGCGGGACCGGCTCGACTCCACCCGGAAGGCGTCGCCGCTGACGAAGGCGGCCGGCGCGCACGAGATCGACTCGACGGAGCTGAGCCTCGCCGAGGTCATCGAGGCGGTCGTCCGCCTCGCCAAAGAGCATGAGTGAGCGTGTGAGCGAATACGAGATCGAGACGGCGGGCGCCGTCGAGGACGTCGCCGACGAGGCGGGCCCGGCGCCGGTCGTGGCGGTGGTGGGGCGGCCGAACGTCGGCAAGTCCACCCTCGTCAACCGGATCCTCGGCCGCCGCGAGGCCGTCGTGGAGGACGTCCCGGGCGTGACCCGCGACCGGGTCGCCTACGACGCGACGTGGAGCGGGCGGCGGTTCACCGTCGTCGACACCGGCGGCTGGCTGCCCGACTCGTCCGGCCTGGCCGCGGCGATCGCCGAGCAGGCCCGGCTGGCGGTCGACCTGGCGGACGTGGTGATGTTCGTGGTCGACGCGACCGTGGGCGCCACCGACGTGGACGAGGCCGTGGTGGAGATCCTGCGCCGGTCCGGCAAGCCGGTGGTGCTGGTCGCCAACAAGGTCGACGACATCGGCGCCGAGTCGGACGCGGCGCTGCTGTGGTCGCTCGGCATCGGCGAGCCGCACCCGGTCAGCGCGCTGCACGGGCGCGGCAGCGGCGACCTGCTCGACGCGGTGCTGGAGGCGCTGCCGGAGGAGCCGCCGGCGGAGTCGTTCGGCGCGGAGGGCGGGCCGCGCCGGGTGGCGCTGCTCGGCCGTCCGAACGTCGGCAAGTCGAGCCTGCTGAACAAGCTGGCGGGGGAGCAGCGCGCGGTCGTCGACTCGGTGGCGGGCACGACCCGCGACCCGGTCGACGAGCTGATCGAGCTCGGCGGCAAGACCTGGCGGTTCATCGACACGGCGGGGATCCGGCGGCGGCACCGCGAGAACCAGGGCGCCGACTTCTACGCGACGCTGCGCACCCAGTCGGCGCTGGAGCGCGCCGAGGTCGCGGTGGTGCTGGTGGACGCCGACCAGCCGCTCGCCGAGCAGGACCTGCGGATCATCTCGATGGTGGTCGAGTCCGGACGCGCCCTGGTGATCGCCTACAACAAGTGGGACCTGCTGGACGAGGAGCGCCGCCACTACCTGGAGCGCGAGATCGACCGGCAGCTGCACAGCGCCCGCTGGGCGCCCCGGGTGAACATCTCCGCGAAGACCGGCCGGCACATGGAGAAGCTGGTGCCGGGCATCGAGACCGCGCTGGACGGCTGGGGCACGCGCGTCCCGACGTCCAAGCTGAACCAGTTCTTCGCCGACCTGGTGAACTCCCATCCGCACCCGGTGCGGGGCGGCAAGCAGCCGCGCGTCCTGTTCGCGACGCAGGCGGGCGTGCGGCCGCCGCGGTTCGTGCTGTTCACCTCCGGATTCCTGGAGGAGGGCTACCGGCGGTTCATCGAGCGGCGGCTGCGCGAGGAGTTCGGCTTCGAGGGCACCCCGCTCGACATCGCGATGAAGATCCGCGAGAAGCGCGGCAAGGGCAGGAAGTAGCGGAACCGGGCCGCGTCGTGTCAGGATGCCTTCTACGGGACGGGAGTAAGTCTTCCATTACTCGCTGATCCCGGGACGGACACCGGTTTCGTCCGGAGGTCTGCCCTCCGGGCACCAGGGCGCGGGTCGAGGGGTGCGACGTGAAGCTCTTGCTACTGCTCTCCGTGGCCGCCGTATGCGTGGCGCTCAGCTTCGCGTGGCGGGAGCCGTGGATCGGCGGTGTGGGCCTGCTGATCGCCTTCGTGGCCATGTTCACCGACCGCGACGACGTCCGGACGGACGACGAGCGCGGCAGCTACGAGACCACCAAGGCCGTCCGCAACATGCGCGCTCGCGACCGCAAGTGACGCTGGCGGACGGCCCGGGCGGCCGTCAGCGGTCGTAGCGGGTGTCGCCCGCGACGTGCTGGTCGCCGGGTCGCGGCGGCGGCGCCGGCTGGTTCTCCCGCGCGTAGCGTCCGTGGACGATCGGCTGGGTGGCGCCGGCCGGTGCGGGGTCCCCCGCGGGCAGGGGCCGCTCCCGCGCCCGCTCCCGCGCGCCGATGACGGCGAAGCGGCCGAGCGCGAACGCGGCGAGGAACACGATCACGACGCCGAGCCCGGTGAACCCGGAGAGCCGCTCGGCGAGGATCTGGCCCTCGGTGGTGCCGAGCGGGGCGCCGATGCCGGTCACGTCCCACAGCGTGGCGAGGAGTGGTCCGACGGCGAACCAGGCGCCGCCGAGGGCGGCCAGCCAGCCGCCGAACATCGCGAAGGCGCGGTTGGCGCTGAAGAGCAGGATCAGCCCGCCGAGCACGGCCGCGGCGGCGGGCGCGATGCTCAGTTCGAGCCGGTCGGTGGTGTAGACCCAGGTGTCGTCCGGTGCGAAGCCGAAGCCGAAGTAGGGGCCGGCGAAGGGCAGCAGGCCGCCCCACAGCCCCAGCAGGATCAGCAGGACTCCACTGAGGACGCCCCGGGTACGGGGTGCTCGCATGGTCCCAGTCATGATCATTCCTCCTGACCGGGCGTCCGAATTCTGTTTGAGTCACCGTTTACCCGGAGCCGGGCGATCCACACGGTTCAAAGACCCACACGTGGCCAAAAAGGGAGCATTTCCATGGAAAGTGGATATTGCGGCCGACGTCGGGTGCCGTTGATCGGGCGATGATCCGCAACTGCAAGCTTGAGCATGGGGCAGCACTCGCAGGTTCGCGGTCAGACGCTGGCTTTCCCTCGCATCTGCGGTTGGCTAGGCTGAGGCCCGTGACCACCTTCCGGATCAGTGAGGCGGCGGCGCTGCTCGGGGTCAGCGCGGACACGGTCCGCCGCTGGGTGGACGGCGGGCGGCTCCCGGCGTCCCGCGACGAGCACGGGCACCGGCGCGTGCCGGGCGCCGAGCTCGCCGCGTTCGTGCGCGACCAGGCGCGCGGGGCGGCGCCGTCCGACCAGCCCGAGCGGTTCTCCTCGGCGCGCAACCGGCTGCGGGGCATCGTCACCGACGTGGTCCGGGACGGGGTGATGGCGCAGGTGGAGATCCAGGCGGGCCCGTTCCGGGTGGTGTCGCTGATGAGCCGGGAGGCCGCCGACGACCTCGGCCTCCAGGTGGGCGTGGTCGCCGAGGCGGTCGTGAAGTCGACGAACGTCGTGGTCGAGGTCGCGGAACCGGGAGCATCATGATCAAGCGCACCGCGGTGGCGGCGGCCCTCCTGCTCGCGGTGGCGGCGGGCTGCGGCGACGTCGAGGACGGCTCGTCCGGCTCGCCCGGAGCGGGCGGCGGCACGGGCGGCGGCGGGACGCTGACGGTGTTCGCGGCGGCGTCGCTGACCGAGGCGTTCACGGCGCTCGGGAAGACCTTCGAGGGCGCGCACCCCGGCGTGAGGGTCCGGTTCAACTTCGGCGGCAGCTCGACGCTCGCGCAGCAGATCACGCAGGGCGCCCCGGCGGACGTGTTCGCGTCCGCGAACCCGGCCACGATGACGACCGTGACCGACGCCGGCGACGCGGCCGGGCAGCCGCGCGTGTTCACCAGGAACCGCCTGGTGATCGCCATTCCCAAGGACGATCCCGGCAAGGTGGCCGCACTTCGGGACCTGTCCCGGCCGGGCCTGAAGGTGGTCCTGTGCGCCGTGCAGGTGCCCTGCGGGTCCGCCGCGAAGACCGCGCTCGACGCCGCCGGGGTCCGCGTCGAGCCCGCGTCGCGGGAGAGGGACGTCAAGGCCGTCCTGACCAAGGTCGGGCTCGGGGAGGCCGACGCCGGCCTCGTCTACCGCACCGACGTCAAGGCGGCGGACGGGAGGGTCCGGGGGATCGAGTTCCCCGAGGCGGCGAAGGCCGTCAACGACTACCCGATCGTCCGGGTCGCCAAGGCCCCGAACGCCGCCCTCGCCGACGACTTCATCGACCTGGTGCTCGGCCCGGAGGGCGAGGCGGTGCTGACCGGGGCGGGCTTCGAAGCGCCATGAGATCCGACGCGGTGCCGGGCCGGCCGCCGTGGATCCTGCTGCTGCCCGCGCTGATCGGGCTGGGGTTCCTCGTGCTGCCCCTGGCCGGGCTGCTCGTCCGGGCGCCCTGGTCGACGCTCGGCACCCGGCTGCTCGAGCCGCAGGTGCTGGACGCGCTGCGCCTGTCGCTGCTCAGCGCCACCCTCGCCACCTGCCTGTGCGTGCTGTTCGGCGTCCCGCTGGCCTGGACGCTGGCGCGCGTCCCGTTCCCGGGCGTCCGGCTGGTCCGCGCGCTGGTGACGGTGCCGCTGGTGCTGCCGCCGGTCGTGGGCGGCGTCGCGCTGCTGCTCGTCCTCGGCCGCCGCGGGCTGGTCGGCGGCCCGCTGGACGCCGCCTTCGGGATCACGCTCCCGTTCACCACCGCCGGCGTCGTGCTGGCCGAGACGTTCGTGGCGATGCCGTTCCTGGTGATCAGCGTGGAGGGCGCGCTGCGCGCCGCCGACCTGCGCTACGAGGAGGCCGCCGCCACCCTCGGCGCCGGCCGCTGGACGATCTTCCGCCGGGTCACGCTGCCGCTCGTCGCGCCGGGCGTGGCGGCCGGCGCCGTGCTGTGCTGGGCGCGGGCGCTCGGCGAGTTCGGCGCGACGATCACCTTCGCGGGCAACTTCCCGGGCCGCACCCAGACGATGCCGCTCGCCGTCTACCTGGCGCTGGAGACCGACCCGCAGGCCGCGATCGTGCTCAGCCTCGTCCTGCTCGCCGTCTCGGTGATCGTCCTGGCGGCCCTGCGCGACCGGTGGGTGAACAGCACATGAGCGACATGGGCGGCGGGCTGGACGCCCGCCTCGTCGTGCGGCGGGCGGGGTTCGACCTCGACCTGCCGCTGACCGCCGCGCCGGGCGAGGTCGTGGCGCTGCTCGGCCCGAACGGCGCCGGGAAGAGCACCGCGCTGCGGGCCCTGGCCGGGCTCGTCCCGATGGCGGGCGGGCACGTCCGGGTGGACGGCGAGGACCTGCGCCCGCTGCCGCCCGACCGCCGCCGCATCGGCATGGTCTTCCAGGACTACCTGCTGTTCCCGCACCTCAGCGCGCTGGACAACGTCGCGTTCGGGCCGCGCTGCCGGGGCGCCGGGCGCCGCGCCGCCCGCCGCACCGCCGCCGCGTGGCTGGAGCGCGTCGGGCTCGGCGCGTACGCGTCGGCCCGTCCCCGCGCGCTGTCGGGCGGGCAGGCGCAGCGCGTGGCGCTCGCCCGCGCGCTGGCCGTCGATCCGGGCCTGCTCCTGCTGGACGAGCCGCTCGCCGCCCTCGACGCCCACACGCGGCTGGAGATCCGGGCCGCGCTGCGCCGCCACCTCGCCGGGTTCGCGGGCGCGGCCGTGCTCGTCACCCACGACCCGCTGGACGCGATGGTGCTGGCCGACCGCATCGCGGTGGTCGAGGGCGGGCGGCTCGTCCAGGAGGGGGCGCCCGCGGACGTCGCGCGCCGCCCCCGCACCGGCTACGTGGCGCGGCTCGTCGGGCTGAACCTGTACCGGGGCAGGGCCGAGGGCGGGACCGTGGTGATCGGCGGCGGCGCCGGGACCCTGGACACGGTGGACTCACCCGAGGGTGAGGTGTTCATTGCCTTCGCGCCATCGTCGGTGGCGCTGTACCGGACGCGTCCCGACGGCAGCCCGCGCAACCTGTGGCGCGCCCGCGTGGCGGCGGTGGAACGGCAGGGCGACCGCGTCCGTGTGCAGCTGTCCGGGCCGCCTTTCGACGCCGTGGCGGACGTGACTCCGGCCGCCGTCGCGGAACTCCAATTGTCGGAGGGCAGCACGATCTGGGCGGCCGTGAAGGCCACCGAGACCCACGTTTATCCAGCTTGAGGGTGCCCTCACCGAACCATGCCGGGGTGGCGGGCGTCACGTCCGCCACCGCGTGAGAACAATCACAAATCGGGCAAGAAGCCTCAAATGCTGACGGGATTGGTCCAGACCAAATGGCAAAAACGACGGGTCTTGTTCATCATGCAAACATCCTGCGAACAGCTGAAGGAGTAGCCCGTGTCCATCCAGGTCCCCGGCCTCGACCAGGCCCCAACTGGCCACACCGAACTGATTGAGTGGGTACGCGGGATCGCCGAGCTGACCAAGCCGGACCGCGTCGAGTGGTGCGACGGCTCGGACGAGGAGTGGGAGCGGCTCACCGGCCTCCTCGTCGAGCAGGGCACGCTCACGCGGCTCGACCCGGCCAAACGGCCGAACAGCTTCCACGCCGCGTCCGACCCCACCGACGTCGCCCGCGTCGAGGACCGCACGTTCATCTGCTCCGAGAAGGAGGAGGACGCCGGTCCCACCAACAACTGGGTCGCCCCCGCCGAGATGAAGGAGACCCTCGACGGCCTCTTCGACGGCTGCATGAAGGGCCGCACCATGTACGTGGTGCCGTTCTGCATGGGCCCGCTCGGCGGCACCATCTCCCAGCTCGGCGTCGAGATCACCGACTCCGCCTACGTCGCGGTGTCGATGAAGATCATGACGCGGATGGGCGCGGGCGCGCTGAGGCTCATCGAGGAGCGCGGCTCGTTCGTCAAGGCCGTCCACTCCGTGGGCGCGCCGCTGGAGCCCGGCCAGGCCGACGTCAAGTGGCCGTGCAACTCCACCAAGTACATCACCCACTTCCCCGAGACCCGGGAGATCTGGTCGTACGGGTCCGGCTACGGCGGCAACGCCCTGCTGGGCAAGAAGTGCTACGCGCTGCGGATCGCCTCGACGATGGCCCGCGACGAGGGCTGGATGGCCGAGCACATGCTCGTCCTCAAGCTCACCCCGCCGGAGGGCGAGACCCGCTACGTCGCCGCCGCGTTCCCGTCGGCGTGCGGCAAGACCAACCTCGCGATGCTGGAGCCGACCATCCCCGGCTGGAAGGTCGAGACGATCGGCGACGACATCGCCTGGATGCGGTTCGGCGACGACGGCCGCCTCTACGCCATCAACCCGGAGGCCGGCTTCTTCGGCGTCGCCCCCGGCACCGGCGAGAGCACCAACGCCAACGCCGTGAAGACGCTGTGGGGCAACAGCATCTTCACCAACGTCGCGCTCACCGACGACGGCGACGTGTGGTGGGAGGGCCTCACCGACGAGCCGCCCGCGCACCTCACCGACTGGAAGGGCAACGACTGGACGCCGGAGTCCGACACCCCGGCCGCCCACCCGAACGCCCGCTTCACCACCCCGGCCGGGCAGTGCCCGATCATCGCCGACGAGTGGGAGGACCCGAAGGGCGTCCCGATCTCGGCGATCCTGTTCGGCGGCCGGCGCGCCTCCGCCGTCCCGCTGGTCACCGAGTCCTTCGACTGGCAGCAGGGCGTGTTCCTCGGCGCGAACATCGCGTCGGAGAAGACCGCCGCCGCCGAGGGCGCCGTCGGCGAGCTGCGCCGCGACCCGTTCGCCATGCTGCCGTTCTGCGGCTACAACATGGGCGACTACTTCGGCCACTGGCTCGACATCGGCAAGGCGACCGAGGCCGAGAAGCTCCCGCGGATCTACTACGTCAACTGGTTCCGCAAGAACGCCGACGGCGCGTTCATCTGGCCCGGCTTCGGCGAGAACAGCCGCGTCCTGAAGTGGATCGTGGAGCGCCTCAACGGCAAGGCCGACGCCGCCAAGTCCCCGATCGGGCACCTGCCGACCAAGGAGGCGCTCGACACCGACGGCCTCACCATCGACGACGCCGACCTGGAGACGCTCCTGTCGGTCGACACCGAGGTGTGGAAGCAGGAGGCCGCACTCGTGCCGGAGTTCTTCGAGAAGTTCGGCGACCACATGCCGAAGGCGCTGTGGGACGAGTACCACGACCTGGTGCGCCGCCTGGAGCACTGACCCGGCGCGCTGACCGGCGCACGGCGTGAGCGCGGGGCCGGCCGCGGACTTTGCGGAGTCCGCGACCGGCCTTGGCGTTGCCGGGACGGAAAACGGGCCATCACTTGGGGAAGTCCCCGACCCGGGAGGCCCGGCATGCTCGACCTGATGACGCGGCACTGGTGGGTGCTGGCCCTGCGCGGCGCGTTCGCGATCCTCTTCGGCATCGTCGCGCTCGTGTGGCCCGGCATCACCGTCTTCGCGCTGGTGCTGCTGTTCGGCGCGTACGCGCTCGTGGACGGGATCGTCGCGGTGACGCAGGCGGTCCGCGGCACGACCGGCGGCCCGCGCGGCCTGCTCGCGCTGTCCGGGGTCGCCGGGATCGCGCTCGGCGTCGCCGCGCTGGCCTGGCCGGGCATCACCGCGTTCATCCTGCTGATGCTGATCGCCGCGTGGGCGGTCGCGACCGGTCTCCTGGAGATCGTCGTCGCGGTCGCGCTGCACCGCGAGCTGCGCGGCGAGTGGCTCTACGTGCTGACCGGCGCGATCTCGCTGATCTTCGGGATCCTGCTGTTCGCCTGGCCGGTCTCGGGGGCGATCGCGGTGGTCTGGCTGATCGGGCTGCTCGCGCTGATGTTCGGCGCCGCGATGCTCGGCGTCGCGTTCCGGCTGCGCCGGCTCGGCCGGACCGTGGAGCGGCCGCAGGGAGTGCGCGCCGCCCACCGCCCCTGACCGCCCGCCCCTGACCGGCGGCGATGTCCGTGGCGGCGGCCGACCTCAAGCGGGGTTGAGGTCGCGTAGGATGCGGGCCATGACGCGGCTGGAGCACCGGGTGCACGAACTGACGGTCGGGCAGCTCGCCGAGCGGAGCGGCGTGGCCGTCTCGGCGCTGCACTTCTACGAGTCCAAGGGCCTGATCAGCAGCCGCCGGACCGCCGGGAACCAGCGCCGGTTCACCCGCGACACGCTCCGCCGGGTCGCCTTCATCAAGGTGTCGCAGCGCGTCGGGATCCCGCTCGGCGCCATCCGCGACGCGCTCGCCACCCTGCCCGAGGAGCGCACCCCCACGGTCGCGGACTGGGCGCGGCTGTCGGAGACGTGGCGCGGCGAGCTCGACGACCGGATCCGCCAGCTGGAGAGGCTCCGCGACGACCTCACCGACTGCATCGGCTGCGGCTGCCTGTCGATCAGCAGGTGCGCGCTGGCCAACCCCTACGACCGGCTCGGCGACGAGGGGCCGGGGCCGCGCAGGCTGCTCGCCGGCCGGTCCGGCGGTCCCGCCGGACCGGCCGGGACCGCCGGACCGACGGCGGCGGCCGCCGTCCCCCCGGAATGCGCGGCGCCCTGCACCCCGGGGGACTGACCCGCCGCTAGCGGCGGAGCGGGCCCCGGATGTGCGGCTCGAAGCGGCGCGGCGCCGGCTCGCGCCCCGGCGGCTGGGTCGGCGCCGGACGCGCCTGGATCGGCTCGATCGGCAGCTCCACCGGCGCGTCGTCGCCGAGCGTGAACTTCTCGCCGTGGTGCCACAGGTTGAGGCCCGGGCCGTCCAGCAGCTCGTAGCGGGCCTCCTCCGCGGACACCCCGACCTTGATCAGGCTGCCCCGGTAGCGCATCCGGAACGCCAGCCGGCTGATCCCGCCGGGCAGCCGCGGCGCGAACCGCAGCTCGCCCCGGGAGGCCCGCATCCCGCCGAACCCGGCGACGAGCCCGCTCCACGCCCCCGCCATCGAGGCGATGTGCAGCCCGTCGCGGGTGTTGTGGTTCAGGTCGTGCAGGTCCATCAGCGCGGTCTCGCCGAGGTAGTCGTGCGCGAGGTCGAGCTGGCCGACCTCGGCGCCGACGACCGCCTGCGTCTGCGCCGACAGCGAGGAGTCCCGGACGGTCAGCCCCTCGTAGTAGGCGAAGTTGCGCTCCTTCTGCTCGTCGGTGAACGCCTCCCCGCACAGGTGCAGGGCGAGGACGAGGTCGGCCTGCTTGACGACCTGCTTGCGGTAGAGGTCGAAGTAGGGGAAGTTCAGCAGCAGCGGGTAGTGGTCGGGCTTGGTCGCGGCGAAGTCCCAGCGGGCGTGGTTGGTGAAGCTCTCGCTCTGCGGGTGCACGCCGAGCCGCTCGTCGTAGGGGATCAGCATCGCCGCCGCCGCGTCCCGCCACGACGCCGCCTCCTCGGCGTTCACCGCGAGCCGCGCGGCGATGTCCGGGTGGCGCATCGCCATCTCGGCGGCCTCCTGCAGGTTCCGGCGCGCCATCAGGTTGGTGTAGACGTTGTTGTCGACGATCGCGCTGTACTCGTCCGGGCCGGTGACGCCGTCGATGCGGAACACGCCGCCGACGTCGTGGTGGCCGAGGCTCCGCCACAGCCGCGCCGTCTGCACCAGGATCTCCAGGCCGATCTCCCGCTCGAACTGCTCGTCCTGCGTCGCGTCGAGGTAGCGGAGGATGGCGTCGGAGATGTCGGCGTTGATGTGGAACGCCGCGGTCCCGGCGGGCCAGTAGCCCGAGCACTCCTGGCCGCGGATCGTCCGCCACGGGAACGTGGCGCCGTGCAGGCCGAGCTGCCGGGCGCGCTCGCAGGCCAGCGGCAGCGTCATGTGCCGCCAGGCGAGCGCGTCCTTGGCCGCGCCGGGGGAGGTGTAGGTCAGCACGGGCAGGACGAACGTCTCGGTGTCCCAGAACGTGTGCCCGTCGTAGCCGGGCCCCGTCAGCCCCTTGGCGGGGATCATGCGGCGCTCCGCGCGCGCGCCCGCCTGCAGGATGTGGAACAGCCCGAACCGGACGGCCTGCTGGATCTCCGCGTCGCCCTCGACCTCGACGTCCGCGCCCTCCCAGAACTCGTCGAGGTACTCGCGCTGCTCGGCGAGCAGGCCGTCCCAGCCGGTCTGCCGCGCGCCCGCCAGCGCCCCGACCACCTGGTCGTGCAGCGCGGGCCGGGACCGCCGGCTCGACCACCCGTAGGCGATGTACTTGACGAGCCGGAGCTTCTGCCCCGGCTCCAGCCGGGTCGCGACCGTCAGCCGCCCCACGTCCGGGGCGCTCTCGGTCTCCACCCGCATCGACTCGGGGCCCTCGATGTCGTGCGACATGCCGGCGCCCATCCGCAGCCCGCTGCGGCGCGTCCGGTGCAGCAGCAGCACCTTCGTGCCGTTGGCGAAGTGCTCCTCGCTGACGAGGGGGCTGTCCAGGATCGCCGACGCGCGCGGGTCCTTGCCGCCGCCGGGCAGTGCCTCGTTGGCCACCAGCTCGGACTGGGCGACCACCCGGACCGCGCTGCCCACCGGCTCGACCTCGTAGCAGATCGCCGCGATCGCCCGCTGGGTCAGCGACACCAGCCGCACCGACGTCACCTTGATCGTCTTGTCGGCGGGGGACGTCCACTCCACCTGCCGGGTCAGCGTGCCCGCCCGCATGTCCAGCACCCGCTCGTGGTGGTGGACGCGGCCGTAGCGCACGTCGAGCGGCTCGTCGTCCACCAGCAGCCGGATCACCTTGCCGTTGGTGACGTTGATGACCGTCTGCCCCGACTCGGGGTAGCCGTAGGCCGTCTCGGCGTGCGGCAGCGGACGCTGCTCGTAGAACGAGTTCAGGTACGTGCCCGGCAGGCCGTGCGGCTCGCCCTCGTCGAGGTTGGCGCGCATGCCGAGATGCCCGTTGGACAGCGCGAACACCGACTCGCTCTGCGCCAGCCGGTCCAGTCGCAGCTCGGGCTCCCGCACGCACCAGGGCTCCACCAGGAACACCGGCCGGTCGACGGCGCTCTCCCGCTCCTTCACGCGTCCTCCAGCAGCTCGGACAGGTCGTCGACCACCACGTCCGCACCGTGCTCGGCGAGCGCCTTCGCGTGCGCGTCGCCGACCCGGTTCACGCCCACCACGTAGGCGAAACCGCCGGCGCGGCCGGCCTGGACGCCGGCGAGCGCGTCCTCGAACACGACCGCCTTGGCCGGCGGGACGTCCAGCTCCTGCGCGCCCGCGAGGAACATGTCCGGGGCCGGCTTGCCCGGCAGGTGCCGGTCGGCCGCGACGACGCCGTCGACGCGCGCGTCGAACAGGTCGGTGATGCCGACCGTGCGCAGCACCTGGACGGTGTTGGCGCTCGACGACACCACCGCCGTCTTCAGCCCCGCCTTCCGCGCCGCGCGGACGTAGTCGATCGAGTCGTCGAACGTCTCGACGCCCTTCTCCTCGATCAGCTTCAGCACCAGCGCGTTCTTCCGGTTCCCGAGGCCGCGGACCGTCTCGGCCTCCGGCGGGTCGTCCGGGTCGCCCTCGGGCAGCGTGATGCCGCGCGAGTGGAGGAACGAGCGCGTCCCGTCCTCGCGCTTCTTGCCGTCCACGTAGCGGCCGTAGTCGCCGACGGGATCGAACTCGGTGAACGTCCCGCCCGTCCGCTCGGAACGTTCCCTCAGGTAGCCGTCGAACATCTCCTTCCATGCCGCCGCGTGGACGGACGCCGTCCGGGTCAGCACCCCGTCGAGATCGAAGAGACACGCCGCCGCCTCGTCCGGCAGTCCCAGCATCCGCACCCCCTGGAATGTCACCATCGAAGTGAAGGTTGTCGATGATCGTTACCGCGCGACCCGTTCCCGCGCCGAGCACGGCCACACCGGCCCCGGCGCTCGAACAAAGGGATCATGCCCCGCGTACAACCCCTTGGTCAGGGTCGCACACGAGGAGGAGTGAGCCAATGGACAAGGCGCGAATCGGTGTCACCGGGCTGGCGGTGATGGGGCGGAACCTGGCCCGCAACCTCGCCCGGCACGGGCATCCCGTCGCCGTCCACAACCGCACGTCCAGCCGGACCAAGGCGCTGGTGGAGGAGTTCGGCGACGAGGGGACGTTCCTGCCCGCCGAGACACCGGAGCAGTTCGTCGCATCGCTCGAGCGGCCCCGGCGCCTCGTGATCATGGTGAAGGCGGGCGCCCCGACCGACGCGGTCATCGACGAGTTCGCCCCGCTGCTGGAGCCCGGCGACATGATCGTGGACGGCGGCAACGCCAACTTCGCCGACACCCGGCGCCGGGAGGCCGCGCTCCGCGAGCGCGGCCTGCACTTCGTCGGCACCGGCATCTCCGGCGGCGAGGAGGGCGCGCTGCACGGCCCGAGCATCATGCCGGGCGGGTCGGCCGAGTCCTACGCGGCGCTCGGCCCGCTCCTGGAGGACATCTCCGCCAAGGTGGACGGGACGCCCTGCTGCGTCCACGTCGGCCCCGACGGCGCCGGGCACTTCGTGAAGATGGTGCACAACGGCATCGAGTACGCCGACATGCAGCTGATCGCCGAGGCCTACGACCTGCTGCGGCACGCCGCCGGCCTCGCGCCCGCCGAGATCGCCGAGGTGTTCCGCACCTGGAACACCGGCCGGCTGGAGTCCTACCTCATCGAGATCACCGCCGAGGTCCTCGCGCACACCGACGCGTCCACCGGCAGGCCGTTCGTGGACGTCATCCTCGACCAGGCCGAGCAGAAGGGCACCGGCCGCTGGACCGTGCAGACCGCCCTCGACCTGGGCGTCCCCGTCGGCGGCATCGCCGAGGCGGTCTTCGCCCGCTCGGTCTCCGGCCACGCCGCGCTCCGCGAGGCCGCCCGGAACCTGCCGGGCCCGTCCCGCGGCGCCGCCGCCGGCTCCGGTTTCGCCGACGCCGTGGAGAAGGCCCTGTACGCGTCCAAGATCGTCGCCTACGCGCAGGGCTTCCACGAGATCCAGGCGGGCAGCGCCGAGTACGGCTGGGACATCGACCTCGGCGCGATGGCCACCATCTGGCGCGGCGGCTGCATCATCCGCGCCCAGTTCCTGGACCGCATCCGCGCCGCCTACGAGGCCGACCCGGGCACGCCCACCCTGCTGACCGACGACCACTTCGCCGAGGCCGTCGGCGACGCCCAGGACGCCTGGCGCGACGTGGTCGCGACCGCCGCCCGCCTCGGCATCCCCGCGCCCGGCTTCTCCACCGCCCTGGCCTACTACGACTCGCTGCGCGCCGACCGCCTGCCGGCCGCGCTCACCCAGGGCCAGCGCGACTTCTTCGGCGCGCACACCTACCGCCGCGTCGACCGGGAGGGCTCCTTCCACACCCTCTGGGGCGCCGACCGGACCGAAGTGACCGCCTGAGCCTCACCACCCTGCCGGTACCCGCTCGGGGCCGGGCGTGCCCCCGGGAGAGTGCTTCCGGGGGCACGCGCGCGTCAGGGGGCGGTCAATAGACTCGCGGGATGCGGATTCCGGCGGACGAGGAGATTCAGGCGCTGCACCGCGAGCACGCGCCGGGCCGGGAGGCGTTCGAGCTCGTCTGGACGCACTGCGTCATCGTGTGCGAGATCGCCGAGCAGATCATGGAGCGCACCGGGCCCGGCGTCGACCGGGACCTCGTGCGGGCCGGGTGCCTGCTGCACGACATCGGCGTCTACCGGCTGTACGACGAGACCGGGAGAATCGATTTCCAGCAGTACGTGCGGCACGGAGTGCTCGGGCACGAGTTGCTGCGCGAGGAGGGGTTCCCCGAGGAGATCTGCCGTTTCTGCTCCTGCCATACCGGAATGGGGCTGACACGGGACGACATCGAGCGGCAGGGCCTGCCCGTGCCTCCCGGCGACTATGTGGCCGAGAGCGGCGAGGAGCGGCTCGTCATGTACGCCGACAAGTTCCACAGCAAGACCAATCCGCCCGCGTTCGTGTCCGCGGAGACCTATGCCGTCCATGTGCGGCGGTTCGGGGACGAGAAGGCCGCGGCGTTCACGGCCATGCGCGCGGTGTTCGGCGAGCCGGACCTCAAGCCGCTCGCGGCCGGGCACGGCCACTCCCTGGTCTGACGCCGTACCGCGGGCGCCCCGTCCCCGCCGCGGGTTCGGTGGCACGGGCGCTCGTGAGAAGGGGCAGGATGGAGGAGTGAGTCTTATCGATGAGCTTCCCTCCGGAAACGACGCCGACGCCGATTCGCTGTTCGAAGGGTTCGAGCGGTGGGTGTCGGGGCGCGGGATCACGCTGTATCCCGCGCAGGAGGAAGCGCTCATCGAGGTCGTGTCCGGGGCGAATGTGATCCTTTCGACGCCGACCGGGTCGGGCAAGAGCCTGGTGGCGGCGGGGGCGCTGTTCGCGGCGCTCGGCAAGGACCAGGTCGGCTTCTACACGGCGCCGATCAAGGCGCTGGTGTCGGAGAAGTTCTTCGACCTGTGCGAGATGTTCGGGCGCGACAACGTCGGGATGATGACCGGCGACGCGAGCGTGAACTCCGACGCGCCGATCATCTGCTGCACGGCGGAGGTGCTCGCGAACATCGCGCTGCGCGACGGCGCCGACGCCGACATCGGCGTCGTGGTCATGGACGAGTTCCACTTCTACGCCGAGCCCGAGCGGGGGTGGGCGTGGCAGATCCCGCTGCTGGAGCTGCCGCAGGCGCAGTTCCTGCTGATGTCGGCCACCCTGGGGGACGTCGCGTTCTTCCAGAAGGACCTCACCCGGCGGACGGGGCGGCCGACGGCCCTGGTCACCTCGGCGGAGCGGCCCGTCCCGCTGATCTACGACTACCGGGTGACGCCGCTGCACGAGACGATCGAGGAGCTGCTGGCCGAGCAGAAGGCGCCGATCTACCTGGTGCACTTCACGCAGGCGGCGGCGATCGAGCGGGCGCAGTCGCTGATGAGCATCAACGTGTGCACGAAGGCGGAGAAGGCGCGGATCGCCGAGCTGATCGGCAACTTCCGCTTCACCACGAAGTTCGGCCGCAACCTCTCCCGGTTCGTGCGGCACGGCATCGGCGTGCACCACGCGGGGATGCTGCCCAAGTACCGGCGGCTCGTGGAGCGGCTCGCGCAGGCCGGGCTGCTCAAGGTCATCTGCGGGACCGACACCCTGGGCGTCGGGGTGAACGTCCCGATCCGGACCGTCGTCTTCACCGCGCTGAGCAAGTACGACGGGCACCGGGTGCGGCGGCTGCGGGCGCGGGAGTTCCACCAGATCGCCGGGCGCGCCGGGCGGGCCGGGTTCGACACCGTCGGGTTCGTGGTCGCGCAGGCGCCCGAGCACGTGGTGGAGAACGAGAAGGCGCTCGCCAAGGCGGGCGACGACCCGAAGAAGCGGCGCAAGGTGCAGCGCAAGAAGCCGCCCGAGGGGTTCGTCGGCTGGGACGAGGACGTCTTCGCGAAGCTGCAGGAGGCCGAGCCGGAGATGCTCCGGTCCCGGTTCCAGGTCAGCCACGCGATGCTGCTGTCGGTGATCGCCCGGCCGGGCAACGCGTTCCAGGCGATGAAGCGGCTGCTGACCGACAACCACGAGGAGCCGGCGGCGCGGCGGCGGCACATCTCGCGGGCGATCGCCATCTACCGGTCGCTGCTCGCCGGCGGCGTCGTGGAGGTGCTGCCGGAGCCCGACGACCTCGGGCGGTACGCGCGGATCACCGTCGACCTCCAGGAGGACTTCGCGCTCAACCAGGCGCTGTCGACGTTCGCGCTGGCGGCGTTCGAGGTGCTCGACCCGGCGTCGCCGTCCTACGCGCTGGACGTCCTGTCGGTGATCGAGGCGACGCTGGAGGACCCGCGGCAGATCCTCGCGGCGCAGGTCAACAAGGCGCGGGGCGAGGCCGTCCAGGAGATGAAGGCCGAGGGCATCGAGTACGAGGAGCGGATGGAGCTGCTCCAGGAGGTCGACCACCCGAAGCCGCTGGAGGACGAGCTCGACGCCGCCTACGAGATCTACCGGGCCGGGCACCCGTGGGTCGGCGACCATCCGCTGCGCCCCAAGTCGATCGTGCGCGACATGTACGAGCGGGCGATGACGTTCACCGAGTACATCGGGTACTACGAGCTGGCGCGGACCGAGGGCCTCGTCCTGCGGTACCTGTCGGGGGCGTACAAGGCGCTGCAGCAGACCGTCCCGGAGTCGATCAAGACCGACGACCTGATCGACCTGATCGAGTGGCTGGGCGAGCTGGTCCGGCAGGTCGACTCCAGCCTGCTGGACGAGTGGGAGCAGCTCGCGAACCCAACCGACGAGGACGTGGACGAGCCGATCGAGGAGCGCGTCACCCGGGTCACCGCGAACCCGCGCGCGTTCCGGGTGCTGGTCCGCAACGCGATGTTCCGGCGGGTGGAGCTGGCCGCGCTGGAGCGGTACGCCGACCTGGCCGGCCTGGACCCCGACTTCGGCGCCGAGGCCTGGGAGGACGCCATGGACGGCTACTTCGCCGAGCACGAGGAGCTGCTCACCGGCCCCGACGCGCGCGGGCCGAAGCTGCTGCAGATCGAGGAGGTCCCCGAGGACGCGCTGTGGCGGGTCCGGCAGGTGTTCGACGACCCGGAGGGGCATCACGACTGGGGCATCAGCGCCGAGGTCGACCTCGCCGGCTCCGACCAGGAGGGCGAGGCCGTGATCCGGGTGACCGGCGTCGACCGGATGTAGGGGAGGCCGCAGATGGTGCAGGTCGCGGTGGCGCAGTTCGCGCCCGGTGTCAACAAGGACGAGAACCTCGCGGCGATCGGCGAGCTCGCCGCGGAGGCGGCGGCGCGCGGCGCGCGGGTCGTGGTGTTCCCCGAGTTCGCCATGTTCACCGCGCCGCGGATGGACGGCCGGTTCGTCGACTCCGCCGAGCCGCTGGACGGGCCGTTCACGGGCGGCCTCGGCGACCTGGCGAAGCGGCACGGCGTGCACCTCGTCGCCGGGATGAACGAGCGCCTGGCCGACTCGTCCCGTCCTCCAGCCCCCGCCCACCGCCATTCAGCGGACGAGCTCCGCTCGACGTCCCGCATCTCCAACACGCTCGTCGCCGTGAGCCCCGCCGGGGAGATCGTCGCCGAGTACCGCAAGCTCCACCTGTACGACGCGTTCGGGTACCGGGAGTCCGACATCGTCCAGGCGGGCGAGATCGGCCCGCCGGGCACGTTCACCGCCGACGGCGTCACGTTCGGCATGCAGACCTGCTACGACGTCCGGTTCCCCGAGGTGACGCGGCGGATCGTGGACGCCGGCGCCGACGTCCTGGCGCTGCCCGCCGAGTGGGTGCCGGGCCCGCTCAAGGAGGACCACTGGCGGACGCTGGTCCGGGCCCGCGCGATCGAGAACACGATCTACGTGGCCGCGGCCGACCAGTGCGCCCCGACGGGCGCCGGCAACAGCGTCATCGTCGACCCGATGGGCGTCGTCATCGCGGGGCTGGGGGAGGGGCCGGGCATCGCGTGCGGGGAGGTCTCGTCCGAGCGGGTGGCGGCCGTCCGGGAGAAGAACCCGTCGCTTCGCGTGCGCCGCTTCACCGTCACCCAGGCCGACTAGACCCCCGCGTGCCGGCCCGGCCCGTGTATCAAGGTGGCAACGGTCGGGCATTCTCCGTGTCCGCGTGGGTGCTGAGCGTGACGATCGGAGTGTGCGTCTCTCGTCAAGTCTCCCGCCCGCCGGATTCACCCGCGCCGAGCCGAGCCCGCCCCGGCGCCGTGCGCTCCGGTCGCCGCTCGTGCCCGTGCTCGCCCTCGTCCTGAGTGCCGGTCTGGTCCTCGGCATCGGCTACGGGACGACGCGGACGGCTCCCGTCCGGACCGTGACGCCGGACGCCGCCACGCCGTCACCGTCCGCCACGCCGCCCGCGCCGTCCACGGGACGACCCGAGCCGAAGGGCGTGGCGTCCGCCGCGCATTCGGAGCAGCGGACGCCCCGCCGCCCGCCCTCCGCACGGAAGCCCGCGCATCCCCGCCCGGCCGTCCCGCGCAGGCCGCGCCCCCGCCCGCCCGCGAAGCACAAGACGCGCACCGCGCGTCCGGCGTCCCCGGCCTGGATCGCCGCGGAGTGCCGGCGGCGCTACCCGCACGACCCGCTGCGCCGGCGCGCCTGCGTCGCCGTCCTCACCGACCAGTTCGGCCGCTGATCAGGCGGCCTCGGAGGTGAGCAGCCGCTCGATGCCGGCGCGCAGCTCGCCGGCGTCCACTCCGGCCGCGGTCACCAGCCGTACGGCCATGAACTCCTTGTCGTGCAGCACGCCGAGCAGGATGTGCCCGCTCGCGATGTGCTTCTGCTTGAGGCGGATCGCGTGCCGCAGGCTGAGCTCCAGTGACTTCTTCGCCCTCGGGGTGAACGGGATGTGCCCGCGCGTCCCGGCGCGCTTGGACGCGGGGAAGTCCAGAGCGCCTTCGCCGAAGCTCTGCTCCGTGGCCTCGCGGACGGCGTCCAGGTCGATGCCGATGCTCTTCAGCGCGTCGGCGTCGAGCGGCGTCCGGCCCATGACGGCCAGGCGGGCGCGCAGGTCGGCCGCCTTCAGTCCGTGCTCGGCGAGGGTCCGCGCCGCGGCGTCGCCGCCCGCCAGCAGGGCGAGCAGCAGGTGCTCGGTGCCGATGAAGGGCGCGCCCAGCTCCCGCGCCTCCGCCTGGGCGCCGGTGACCGCCCGCCGCGCGCTCTCGGTGAAACGCTCGAACATCCCTCACTGCTCCTTTTTGAGAATGCGGCGCCCGCCGCCGTGCTTCTTGTGGACGGCCTGCCGGCTCACGCCGAGGCAGACCGCGATCTCCTGCCAGGACCAGCCCTGGTCGCGGGCGCTGGCGACCTGCAGCGCCTCCAGCCGCTCGGCCAGCTCGCGCAGCGCGCGCACGGCCCGCAGGCCCACCGCCGGATCCCGGCTGCTCGCCTCCTGGGCGAGCTGTACTCCATCGCTCATGCCGTCAATGTAGGTTGACATCGCGGGCATGTCAACCGATGTTGACACCCTTCGGGTTCAGCGGACGGTCAGCAGCGTGGTGAGCAGGTCGTCCAGGCTGACCAGGCCGGCGATGCCGCCGTCCGGGGCGATGGCCAGGCCCAGGTGGCTGTGGTGCGACTTCAGGATCGCGACGGCCTCGCCGACCGGGGTGCCGACCGGCATCGCCGGGACCGGGTGTGCCAGTTCCCCGGCCGGCCGCGCGCTGCCCCGCGCCCGGGCCAGGTAGGCGTCGCGGACGTGCACCATGCGGGCCGCGCCCGGACGGCCCGCGCCGCGCAGCATGAGCCGGGTGTGGCCGGTGCGCGCGGCCGTGTCGACGACCTCCTGCGGGGACGCCGTCGCCGGCACCGACACGATGTCGGAGACCGGGACGACGAGGCCCGCCAGCGGCGCGCGCGGCGCGTCCAGCGCGGTGGTGAGCAGCGTCAGCTCGTTCTCGGCGATCAGCCCGAGCCGCCGCGACTCCTGCGCGATGCTGCGCAGCTGCTCCGGGGTCCGCGCCACCTCCCGCGACTCGGCGGGCCGGACGCCCACGGCGCGCAGCAGCAGGTTCGTCGCGCCGTTCAGGGCCGCCAGCGCCGGCCGGGAGACGGTCGCGAACGCGCGGAACGGCAGCGCCAGCACGGTCGCGGAGCGCTCCGGGTCGGCGATCGCCCACGACTTCGGCGCCATCTCGCCGACGACCATGTGCAGGAACGTCACCAGCGCCAGGGCCAGCACGAACGCGACCGCGTGCGCGGCCCCGCCGGGCAGCCCGGCGGAGTGGAACAGCGGGGTCAGCGCCCCCGCGAACACCGGCTCGGACACGAGGCCGAGGCCGAGCGAGCACATCGTGATGCCGAGCTGCGCGCCCGCGAGCGTCAGCGACAGCTCGTCGATCCCGGCGACGGCGGCGCCCGCGGCCCGCCCGCCGCGCGCCGCCGCGCGCTCCAGCCGCGGCCGCCGCGCCGCGACCAGGGAGAACTCGGTGGCGACGAAGAAGCCGTTGCCGGCCAGCAGCGCCAGCGTGACGAGCGCGCCGAGGGCGGGGCTCACCGGTCCTCCCGGGCGGTGTCGACGGTGCGGACGCGGATCAGCTCGGGCACGTGCCGGTGGATCGTCAGGACCTCGATCACGGCCGTGCGGGGCGGTTCGTCCAGCCGCTCCGGGGGGATGTCGACGCGCACCACGTCGCCGGGCCGCGCGACCCGGCCGAGCCGCTTCAGCAGCAGCCCCGCCACGGTCTCGTAGTCGCCGTCGGGCAGCTGGACCCCGGTCTCGTGGGCGACCTCGTCCATCCGCAGCCCGGCGTCGGTCGTCCACCACTCGCCGCTGCGGATCGCGAGCTCCTCGCCCGGCTCGTTCTCGTCGGCGATCTCCCCGACCAGCTCCTCGGCGACGTCCTCCCAGGTCACGATGCCGGCGAAGCCGCCGTACTCGTCCACCACGCAGGCCATCGGCTCGCCGGCGCCCTGCAGCCGCCGCACCACGTCCGGCAGCGGCAGCGACGACGGCAGCAGCAGCGGCGGCCGTGCGATCTCCCCGACCGGGGTCCGCCCGGCCGCGTCCGGGTCCAGCGTGATCAGCTCCGCCAGCCCGACGACGCCGACGACGTCGTCCACGCCCGCGCCGAGGACCGGGTAGCGGGTGTGCCCGCTCGCGGAGACGACCTCGCTCAGCTCGTCCGCGCGCGCGGACGCCGCCACGGTCACCACGTCCACCCGGGGCACCATCACCTCCGCCGCGTCGCGCTCGGCGAAGACCAGGGCGCGCTCCAGCAGGTCGACCTGCCCTTCCGGCAGCTGCTCGCCGGACTCGCCGATGATGTGCCCGAGCTCCTCCAGCGTCGCGCCGTGGTGCAGCTCCTCCACCGGCTCGATGCCGACCGCGCGCACCAGCCGGTTCGCGGACGCGTCGAACAGCCTGATCAGCGGCCCCGCCACCGCCAGGTACACCAGGGTGGACGCGGCCAGCGCGCGGGCCAGCGGCTCCGCCCGCGCCAGCGCGAAGTTCTTGGGGAACAGCTCGCCCAGCACCATCTGGACCACGGTGGCGAGGGCGAACCCGACCGCGACCGCCACCCCGGCGGCCGCCGCGTCCGGGACGCCGGCGGCGCGGACCGCCGGGTCGAGCAGATCGGCGAGCGCCGGCTTCGCGATGAACCCCACGACCAGCGCGGTGACCGTGATGCCCAGCTGGGCGCCGGACAGCATGAACGACAGCCGCCCCATCACCCGCACCGCCCGCGCCGACGCCCGGTCGCCCTCGGCCGCCCACTGGTCGAGGACCGGCCGGTCCGCGGTGACGAACGCGAACTCCTGCGCCACGAAGTAGCCGGTCGCGGCCGTCAGCACCAGGACGGCCAGCAGCCCCAGCGCGCCGTTCACCCGCACTCCCTCCGCCGCGCACCGCGCCGGCCCCCGCGCCGGGGGCCGCCGTTCAAGATCCTGCTTACCCCGGCGGGACGGTGTCTCTCCCGATTCCGGCACGGTTATCGACCGCTCTGCGTGGAATGAACCCTGGCACGGCCACAACGCGGCCGCGGCCACCGGCGCGAGGGGGCGCCGCGGGCCGTGGGTCATGACGCGGTGGGGAGCAGGCGATGAACGAACGGCACCGTCCCCGTCCGGTGTTCGATCCCGCCCTCGGCGGCGACGACCGCGCGCTGCTCGCGGCGGAGCCCGGACGGCTCGCCGCGGCGTGCGCGCCGGCGCCCCCGGCGCCGCGGCTGCGCGCCGCCACGGTCCTCGCGCGGCTGCTGTGGATCCCCGCCTTCGCGGTCTTCTACGGCGTCCTGCCCGGCGGCTGGCTGCGGGTCTGCTTCCTCGGCTCGCTGGACGAGGACGAGCTGCTGGGCGGCGCGGCGCACTGGGGCCGGCTGCCCGTGCTCGCGATGATGCTCACGCCCGCCGTGCAGATCCTCCTGCTGCTGCTCGGCCGGCCCGAGGCCGCCGTCGTCCTCGCCGCCGCGAGCTTCACCGGCTGGGTCCTCGGCGCGCTGCGGCACGTCCGGGAGCCCGCCGCCGCCCGCGCCGCCCGCGAGCACCACGGCCGCTACCTGCTGCCCGCGGACTTCGACGGGCCCGCCGCCGGGCTGCTCGTCCGCGCGCAGCGCGCCATCGACGCCGTCCTCGGGTCGCAGGCGCACGGCGCCGGGCTGCTGGACGCCGTCAACAACACCGTCGTCCTGCCCCGGCAGGAGTGGTCGATCGCGAGCGCGCTCGCCGAGCACACGCGGCTGCGCCGGGAGCGCGCCGCCCAGCAGCCGGAGCGGCTCTCGCCGCGCGTCCGGGCGCTGCTGGAGCCGCAGGACCGCGCGCTGGAGCTGTCGGTCCGCTCGGTCACCGGGCGGATCGAGGCGCTGGAGGCGTACGCGCGGTGCGCCGCCGAGGCCGACGACGCCTACCACGAGTCGCGGGTGGTGCAGGCCCTGCCCGAGCAGAACGCCCGCTACCGCGACCTCCTGGCGAGCACCGTCGGGGACGAGATCGCGGGCGCGGAGATCTGCGGCCTCGCCGAGGACGCGCACCGCGCCGAGACCGCGCTGCGCGCGTGCGTGACGAGCGCGCTGCGGGCCGGGCACGGCCTCGGCCCGCCCTTCACCGGGCCGGAGGTCAGTTCTCGGCGAGCACGATGACGCGGTCGTCGGCCGCCAGCGTCAGCGGCGCCGCCTTGTCCGGGTTGAGGATCACGCCGTAGCCGGGCGGCTCGTGGAACCGCGCGGTCAGCCGGTAGCCGAGCGCCACCTCGCCGCGCCGCCGCGCCGACTCGATCAGCGTCGCGAAGTTCGCCTCCGCGCCCGGCACCAGGTAGTCGCATGCGGGCTTGAGGTAGATCTCCGAGCCGGCCGGGTCGAGCAGGTCCACGAAGACGTCGTACAGGTGCCGGTTCTCGCTCAGCTGGGTCAGCATCAGGCTGATGAGCTTCTCGCTGACGATGAAGTCGTCGGCCTTGGTGACCTGGGCGATCTCGCGGTTGGCGTCGTCGTTGATCTCGCTCACGATGGCGAAAGGGTCGCCGGGGGCGCTTCCGGGGGCGCTCAGGGCGTCCTCCATGTCGCGGAGGTGCAGCAGCGTCACCAGGGTGCGGGCGTCGGCGTGGTCGGGGTCGTGGCCGGCGTCCGACAGCACGATGACCTTCTGGTAGGCGCCCACGTCGAGGGACTCCAGGGACGGCCGCTCGGTGGGCTCCGCCCGGATGAAGTCGATCTTGAGGTTGGCGGGCGCCGGGAGGCCGGCGGTGGGGTCCTCCCGCGGCGCGGCCACCACCAGCTCCGACCCGGCGGCGAGGAACTCGTCCAGCAGCTCGATGATCTTCGGGGCGCGGTGGTTCCAGCCGAGCATCAGCGTCCGCTCGGGCACCGGCTCGCGCGCGACCGCCGTGCTGATCGCCTCCTCCCGGACGGGCGGGGGCGGGCCGCTCGCGAGCCTGATCAGCAGGTCGTCCTCGGCCAGGATGATGACCTCGTCGTCGGCGCGGAGCACGGTGTCCATCGGCGGGTTGAGCAGCACCGTCCCGTCGGCGCGCCGCAGCCCGCCGGGGACGCCGAGGTCGTAGGCCGACAGCGACTCCCCGAACGGCCGGCCCGCGAGGGACGGCTCGGGCCGCATGTAGAACTCGTGGCCGACGAAGTCGAGCAGCTCGGTGCAGACCTGGGAGAGGCCCGACTGGCGGTGCGACTGCACGATCAGCCGGATCGCGACGTCGTCGGCGTCGATGACGTGCGCGCGCTCGCCGCCCGCCAGCCGGGCGGCGGGCAGGTTCGCCGAGTCGTGCACCGCGGCGACGACGTGCGGGCCCTGCTCGCCCCAGTTGCGGGCGCCGAGCGCCAGCAGCACCTTGATGACGCGGGTGTCGGCGTCGGCCAGCTCCGGCGTCACGATGAGGATGGACCGCGCGGTGCCGGGGCTGACCAGCTCCACGTCGGCGACCTTCAGCGGGTCGCCGGTGCGGCACACGATCCGGGTGCGGCCGAGGTCGCCGACCCGGGCGCGGATCGCGTCCTCCATCTCGACCTTGTCGCGGTCGGCGAGGATCGCCACGCACGACCGGCGCCGGCTCTGGTTGGCCTCGACCAGCTCGGCGACCACCGTGAAGACCTGGTCGGACCAGCCGAGCAGCACGGTGTGGCCGTGCTCGACGATCCGCGACCGGCCCTTGCGCAGCTCCCCGATCTTGGCCTCCAGACCGGTGGTGAGCACACCGATCAGCGAGCTGACGATGAAGATCCCGCCGATGGTGGAGACCAGCATCAGCGCGAGGAACGGCCCCGTGCCGGTGTCGTCGCCCATCGTCCCCGGGTCCAGCGTGCGCAGCAGGCTGCGCCACACCATCCCGGTCCAGTCGCCGTTCTCCTCGCTGTCGCGCGGCGCGAGCACGACGGCCGCGGTCGCCACCACGACCACCAGCGCCACCGAGGCGAGGCCCAGCCAGCCGATGAGCGCGGGCGTCCCTTTCGACATCGTCCGGTCGAACCAGTACCGCATCCGGTCCCGCCGCCTCACAGGTGCCAACCGGCCCGCCCTCCTCGCCGTTGCCCGCCGTCGCTATTGCGGTGTCTCACACCATTACCGGGCATTATCTCCTAATAGCGATTTGCCCGGTGCGCACGTAAGGGGCCGGGGTGTGAGAATTCCACCCCGGCCCCTCGGTGCCGTGCCGGAACGCCGCCGGCCGCGCGGCCGCTAGTGCGCGGCCTCGTACTGCTCGATCACATTGGCGGGGATACGCCCCCGCTCATTGACCTTGATGCCGCGGTTCTTCGCCCACTCGCGAATCTCGGCGGAGCGCTCGCGGCTGCCGGCGGTGCGCGACCCGCGGCCGGTGCGGCCGGCGGGCTTGCGCGCCTTGCGGGCGCTCGCCACGAACGGCTCCAGGCCGTTGCGCAGCTTGGCGGCGTTCTTCTTGCTCAGGTCGATCTCATATGCGGTGCCATCGAGGGAAAAGCTGACGGTCTCGTCAGCCTCTCCGCCGTCGATGTCGTCCACGAGAAGGACTTCGACCTTCTGTGCCATGCGGGGACTCCCTCTAGCTATGCGTCCGGCTTGGCGTCCGGATGTGCCTCGATGAATGCAGCATAGACCTCATCCGATATCTTGCCACGTTCGGAGACTTCGATGTCCTGACGCAATGCCCACTCGCGGACATCGCCGTTCGTGTAGCCCTTGATCTTCGCGGTGCGGGACTTGCGGCCCTTCCCGGCGGCCTTCACCTCGGCGGCGTTCTCGATGAAGGGCGCGAGCGCGTCCAGCATCTCGTTCAGCCGCTTGTAGTTGTCATCGCTCAAGTCGATCGTGAACGTCCGACCCAAGACTTCGAAGTCTCGCTTTACGACATCGTCGCCTTCGGAGCCGTCGATGTCGTCCACGCGAATGACCTTCTCGGCCATGTGCTCTGTGTCTTCCTTCCCCTGGCCTGCGCGGCGCCCCTCGCCTGCGCGGCGATCCCGACCGTAGCGGATTCCCGGGACGTCCATGGACGGGACACGGGGAGGAGGGCGTGCCGGGATCAGCCGCCGCGGCGCTGGATCCAGGTGTGCAGGAGCAGCATCATCTCCAGCCGGATCTCCGGGTCCTCGATGTCGAAGTCGAACATCTCGTGGAGCTGCCCCAGCCGGTAGCGGACGGTCTGCGGGTGCACGCACAGGACCTCGGCGGCGCCGGTGGCGTTGAAGCCGTGCTTCATGCACTCCAGCAGCGTCACCGCGAGCCGGACGCCCTGGCGCGTCCCGGCCTCGTCCAGCGGGGCGAGCCGCCGGGCCGCCACGATCGCGGCGAGCGTCGCGCCCTCGCGCAGCAGCAGGCCCGGCAGGTGCTCCTCGGCCCGGACCAGCACCCCGCCGCGCCGCGCCCCCCGGCCGGCCGGCGCGGCGGGCGCGAGGTCGAGCGCGCGCCGCGCCCACAGCAGCGACGTCCCGGCCTGCTCCACCGGGACCGACGGGCCGATCGCGCCGGTCCAGCCGGCGAGCGTCGCGGTCAGCTCCTCGATCCGCCCGGGGCCGTCGGGGTCGGGCATGACCAGGCAGGGGCGGCCGTGGTCCAGCCCGCTCAGCAGGGACGGCGGCAGCCCGGCCGGGCCCTCGCCGCCGCTGCCCGGCCGGGGCCGCAGCACGATCACCGCGAGGCGCCGCGGCAGCGGCCAGCCGGCCCGCGCGGACTGCTCGCGGGCGACCTCGGGCGGGGCCGGCGGGTCCGACAGCAGCAGCGACAGCAGCCGGCCGCGGCGCTGCTCGCGCTCCCCGGCCGCCTTCTCCCTGGCCCGCGCGTAGCCGTGCGCCGCCGCGGACGCCAGCGCGTCCAGGTAGGCGAAGTTCGCCTCGGCGAGCAGGCTGATCAGCGCGCGGGGGCGGCCGAGCCGCTCGGCCTCGACGGCGAGGTGCCGCCAGGCGATCCGCGACCCGACCCGCATCGCGTTCTGCAGGTGCTCCAGGCTGCGGCCCTCGACGGCCTCGCCGTAGCCGACGTCGAAGAAGACCTGGTACACCTCCTTCCACGAGGCGTCCGGGTCGGCGATCATGTGCACGAAGTGCTCCATCGCGTGCGCGACGGCGGCCTCGGCCACCCGCCAGTAGGCCGCGTCGCCCGGCCGGTCGTACTCGGGGACGTGCCGCAGCACGCCCTTCACCATCACGCCGAGCAGGTCCGGCAGGCGGGGCCGCATCCAGCGCGCCTCCTCCGCCGGGACGTCCCGCCACGGCTCCTCCGTCAGGCCCTCCAGGACCGGTGATCCGGAGTGCGCGTCCTCGTACGCCGCGGTCACGGTGCCACCTCCCGATCGCCTTTCGCGAAAGCGCTCCCCGGGCGGCCGCCCGGTCGTCTCAACCTAGGCACGCCGCGCGGCGGGCGACACTCAGCCGCCTTCACCGTGCCGGGCGCCGTTTGTCAGCGCGCTGACAAGGAGGACCGCGCGGAACGGAAACGCCCCACCCGGCTCAAGTTCCCGTCAAACAGCGCATACCGGCCCGAGCGCCGGGTAGCCGCCGGGCATGCCCATTCACCGTTGAGGGAGTTGCATGATGGCCGATCCCGCCGGACGCGAGGATCCGAAACAGGAGCAGATGGCCGGCAGGCGGGTGAGCCCCGAGGGAACGGAGCTCACCACCGATCAGGGACTCCGGGTCGACGACACCGACAACTCGCTTTCCGCGGGCGAGCGCGGCCCGTCGCTGCTGGAGGACTTCCATCTGCGCGAGAAGATCACGCATTTCGACCACGAGCGGATTCCCGAGCGGGTGGTGCACGCGCGCGGCTCCGGCGCCTACGGGCATTTCACGCTGCACGAGTCGCTCGCCGAGTACACCAGCGCCGAGTTCCTCACCGACACCTCGCTGACGACGCCGGTGTTCGTGCGGTTCTCCACCGTCGCCGGATCGCGCGGCTCGGCCGACACCGTCCGGGACGTCCGCGGCTTCGCGACGAAGTTCTACACGCGGCAGGGGAACTTCGACCTCGTCGGCAACAACATGCCGGTGTTCTTCATCCAGGACGGCATCAAGTTCCCCGATTTCGTCCACGCGGTGAAGCCGGAGCCGATGAACGAGATCCCGCAGGCGCAGTCGGCGCACGACACGCTGTGGGACTTCGTCCAGCTCCAGCCCGAGACCATGCACATGATGATGTGGCTGATGTCGGACCGGGCGATCCCGCGCAGCTACGCGATGATGCAGGGGTTCGGCGTCCACACGTTCCGCCTCGTCAACGCCGAGGGCCGCGGGACGTTCGTGAAGTTCCACTGGAAGCCGAAGCTCGGCACCCACTCGCTCGCCTGGGACGAGACCCAGAAGATCGGCGGCAAGGACCCCGACTTCAACCGGCGCGACCTGTGGGACCGGATCAACGACGGCGACTTCCCCGAGTACGAGTTCGGGGTCCAGCTGGTGCCGGAGGAGGACGAGCACAGGTTCGGGTTCGACCTGCTCGACGCGACCAAGATCATCCCGGAGGAGGAGGTCCCGGTGCGGCCGGTCGGCACGATGGTGCTGGACCGCAACCCGGAGAACTTCTTCGCCGAGACCGAGCAGGTCGCCTTCCACATCGGCAACGTCGTGCCCGGCATCGACTTCACCAACGACCCGCTGCTGCAGGGGCGGCTGTTCTCCTACCTGGACACGCAGCTGATCCGGCTCGGCGGCCCGAACTTCCCGCAGATCCCGGTCAACCGGCCGATCGCGCCGGTCCGCAACCACCACCGCGACGGCTACCACCAGATGGACGTCCACCCGGCGCAGGCGAGCTACCACAAGAACTCGCTGTCGGGCGGCTGCCCGGCGGTCGGCGGCGCGGGCTCGTTCGGCCACTACCAGGAGCGGGTGGACGGCACCAAGATCCGCAAGCGGAGCGAGAGCTTCGCCGACCACTACTCCCAGGCGACGCTGTTCTGGAACAGCATGGCCGACTGGGAGAAGGAGCACATCGTCGGCGCGTTCCGGTTCGAGCTCGGCAAGTGCGACCACATGCACGTCCGGGAGGGCGTCGTCGCGCACCTCAACCACGTCGACCACGAGCTCGCCGTGCGGGTCGCCGAGGGCATCGGCGTGGCGCCGCCGGAGGCGGCCGTGACCGCCAACCACGGCCGGAGCTCGCCCGCGCTGAGCCAGGCCAACGCGCCGACCGACTCGGTCCAGGGCCGCAAGATCGCGATCCTGGTCGCGGACGGCGTCGACGCGGGCGCGGTCGCCGCGGTCGCGGACGCGCTCACCGGGGCGGGCGCGGTCTGCGACGTCCTCGCCGCGAGGGACGGGCGCGTCCAGGCGGCCGGCGGCGGGCAGGTCGAGGTCACCCGGGCCATGCCGACCGTCGCGTCCGTCCTCTACGACGCGGTGTTCGTGCCGGGCGGCGAGGAGAGCGTCCAGACCCTCGCGCAGGACGGCGACGCCGTGCACTTCGTCGCCGAGGCGTTCGTCCACTGCAAGGCGGTCGGCGCCCTCGACGCCGGCATCGGGCTGCTGGAGCGCGCCGGGATCACGACCGTCGAGTTCGCCGACGGGAACGTCGTCAGCGACGGCGGGGTCGTCACCGGCGAGGGGCCGGCCGCGCGGGAGGAGCTCCCCGCCAGGCTGATCGAGGCCGTCGCGGCGCACCGGCACTGGACGCGCGACAAGGCGCACGTGCCCGCCTGACGGCGGACGCGCCCCGCCCGGGGGGAGCGGGGCGGATCGGGGGACGGGGCCCGGTCCGGCGGACGAGCGGGACCGCCGGGCCGGGCCCCGCCGCATGGCCGCTTTCTGCCAATTATTGTGTGGGCAACCTCACAGGGCGCGGTGTATCCGTCCTAATTTGAACGAAATTGTGAAAATATATCTTGTGCGACCGGCGCGCTAAATCGCTCCGGCCGGCGCGCCGAAACGCGCGCCTATCGGTCCGCATTGCGGCCGGATGACGTGCGCGGTCGGCCCTCCCGGCCGCCGCGCCCCGCCGTGCAAGCGGACGCTGACATGCGGTTTCCAGGCCGGGACGGCCGTGCGCGCGGGCCTCCCGGCGGACGGCCGGTTGCCGGACTGGGCAGCCCGGCAGGCCCCGGACTGCCCAGGGGTGCAGTTCAGAGACGCCCATTTCTGTAGCAAGATGACGCCCGTCCGGTCGGTATATCCGCCCTTCTCCGGAAGGGCGCCCGGGGCCGTTAATTGGAGGGAGCGTCCATGACCGCGTCCGTTATCGAGCGATTCCGCGAGCTGGTCGTCGACGAGTCCGATCCCTTCTACTTCGACCACCCGCTCGACCACGTGCCGGGCATGCTGCTGTTCAGCGGCCTGCTGGAGCTGGCCGCCCGCGCCGACGGGCTGCGGGCGGGCGGCCGGCGGCCGGCGCGGGTCGTCGCCGGGCTCGACTTCACCCGGTTCTGCGAGCTGGACCGCGGCACCACGCTGTCCTGCCGCCCCGTCCCCGGCCGCAACCGCGCCTGGACGGTCGCCGCGCGGCAGTCCGGCCGGGAGGTGTGCGGCGGCTCCATCGCGTTCGCCGACGCCGGCCCGGCGGTGCCGCCGGGCGCGCCCCGCCCGCCGGCCCCGGCGCGGCCGGCCCCCGCCCGCCTCGTGCACCGGCGGCGTCCCGGCAACGTCCTGGTCGGCGCGCCGGTGCGGCGCGGCCGGGGCGTGGTCGAGTGCGCGGTCCTGCAGCCGGAGGGGGCGCGTCCCGGCGAGCCGCGCGGGCCCGTGGAGATCGTGGAGGCGGGCCGGCAGTTCGCCACGATGCTGGAGCACGAGGTCCACGGCCGCCCCATGGACGCGACGCTGCTGTGGGTGATGCTGCGGCTGGACGTCCCGTACCGCGTCGGCCGCGACGTGCCGCTCGTGCTGCGCTGGCTCACCGCCCGCGCGCCCGGCCGCCGCTCCCGCTGCGCCGCGATCCTCGCGGACGCCTCCGGCGGCGCCGATCTCGGCTCGCTCACCTACGAGGCGTACGCCGTGGACCCCGAGCAGTACGCGCGCACCCGGGCGCGGTGAACGCCGCGATGAGGTTCGTGACGCTCGCCCCGCGCCTGCTGTTCATGCTGGGCGCCGGGGTCCTGGCCTGCGGGATCGTCCTGCACGCGCGGCGGGACGGCGCGGCGGGGGCGCTCGCGGCGGGACTGCTGGCGGCCTACCTCGGCTGGCTGGTCCTGGAGGCCCCGGTCACCTTCCGCCGCTCGCCCGCCCCGCCCGCCGACACGCGCACGCTGCTCCCGTACGCGCTGGCCCGCGTCCTGCTCGTCGCCGGCGCGTCGCTGCGGCCGCTGCCCTGGGACCGCTGGACGCCGTGGCTGCTCGTCCCGTGCGCCGTGTTCGCCGCCGGCGTCGCGGTGCGGCAGGCCGCGATCCGCGCGCTCGGCCGGTTCTACTCGCACCACGTGATGCGCCAGGACGGCCACCGGGTCGTCACCGGCGGGCCGTACGGGGTCGTCCGGCATCCGGCGTACGCGGGGATGCTGCTCGCCAACCTCGGCTTCACCGCGTTCTTCCCCCATCCGGTGACCGTCGCGGCGCTGATCCTGCTGGCGGGCGCCGTGGCCTGGCGGATCCGGGTGGAGGAACGGGCGCTCCTCGGCGTTCCGGGCTATGCGCAGTACGCCGCCGGGAGGCCGCGCGTGCTGCCGGGAGTGTGGTGGCGATGAGCGAGATCGGGCACAAGTTCGCGCGGCTGGAGGCGCTGCGCGCGGCGGGGCTCCCCGTCCCCGACCTGTTCTGCCTGCCGGCGGGCGAGTTCGACCGGGCGCTCGGCGCGCTGCCCCTCCCGCCGCCCTCGGCCGCGCCAGCCGCCGACTGGTGCGCCTCGGCGGCGTCGGCGCTGGCGAAGGCCGTCCCGGGCGGGGACCTCGCCGCCGGGCTGCTGGACGCCTTCGACGACCGCATCGGCCCCGGCGGCACGGCGGCCGTGCGCGCGTGCGTGGTGCCGGGACGCGACGGCGGGGGAGAGGACTCCGCGGACGACCCGTTCGCCGGGATGAGCGACAGCTTCCTGTACGTCCGGCGGGACGGACTGCTGGAGGCGGTGGCGCGCTGCTGGGCGTCGGCGTTCAAGCCCGGGGCGGTCCGCTACCGGGTCCACAAGGGGCTCGACCCCACCGCCGCGCGGGTCGCGGTCGGCGTCCAGCGCATGGTGCCGGGGACCCGCTCGTTCGTCGCCTTCACCCGCGACCCCCGCGACGGGACGCGGCACCACATCATCGCCGCCGCGTACGGGATCGGTGAGGGCGTCGTCCAGGAGAGGGCCGACATCGACCATTACTTCGTCGACCCGGTGACGGGCACCGTCCGGGCCGAGGTCGTGACCAAGCGGCGCATGGTCGGGCCGCCCGCGGACGGCGGGACGGACCCGAGGGTGGCCGAGGTGCCGGAGAGGCTCGGCGGCGCCCCCGTGCTGACCGACGACGAGGCGCAGCAGGTGGCCGGCCTGGCCGCCCGGGTGGAGGAGCACTTCGGCCGGCCGCAGGACATCGAGGGCGCCTTCACTGCGGACGGCGCCCTCCACCTGCTCCAGGCGCGTCCGCTCGCGGAGAGCGCGCGGGACGACGGGCCCCGCGTCCACTGGGGGAACCACAACATCACCGAGAGCTTCCCGGGAGTCTCGGGCGCGCTCACCTACTCCCAGGCGCGCATGTTCTACGAGCTGGCCTTCATCGACCTGTACCGGCGGATGGGCGTGCCCGCGCGGCGGCTCCGCGCGGACGCGCACCGGCTGCCGCGCATGGTCGGGCACCTCGACGGCCGCGTCTACTACCGGCTGGACGACTGGCAGGAGCTGCACGGCCGGCTGCCGGTGTTCGACCTGATCCGCGCCGAATGGGAGGACGGCATGGGCATCACGGGCGATGCCCGCGCGGCGCGGCACCGGTCGCGGGTCCGGGCCGCCGCGGCCCTGCCCGCCGTCGCCCTGCGCGCCGCCGGGCACCCGCGCGCCACCGCGCGCTTCCTGCGCTGGTGGGACGGCGTGATGGACGAGGTCCACGACCCGGCCGCCCGGCCGCTCGCCGAGCGGCCGCCCGAGGAGCTGATCGCCCTCTACCGGCGGGTGTGGGCGGAGGCGTCGGTGCGCTGGGGCGTCACGCTCGCGAACAGCGTCTACGGCCTGCTCGCCCTGCGCGCCGGCACCGCCCTGCTGCGCCGCTGGGCGGGCGCCGGCCCCGAGATGCTCGCCGGCCTGCTGTGCGGCGGCCGCGAGAACCGCTCGCTCGCCGCCGCGCGCGCCGCCCTCGCCCTCGCCGAGCACGCCGCCGCGGTCCCGGACCTGAAGGCCGCGCTGCTCGCCGCCGACCCCGCCGGGGCGGACGGCGGAGCCGCCCTGCGCGCCGTATGGGACGACATCGCGGCGGGCCGGCACGGCTCGCACCTGGCCGCCGAGGCCCGCGCCTACCTGCGCCGCCACGGCGACCGCGCGATGCACGACCTCAAGCTCGACGCGCCCACGCCCCGGCAGCGGCCCTGGATGCTCGCGGAGATGCTCGCCCCGCTCGTCCAGCAGGGCGCCACGGTCGCCGGCAGCCGCGCCGGCGAGGCGCGCGCGGCGGCCGGGGCCCGGCGGCGCCTGCGGTCGGCCTGCCGCGGCCCGGCC
>NZ_BAAAMW010000025.1:0-127428 GCF_039529475.1 Actinomadura chokoriensis
GTCGGCCGGGCTTGGCCTGGTTTGTCGAAGACTCACCCACATACCCCCGAATCGATGCACTGGGTTGCTGAACGATCACGGTACGTGGCAACATGACAGAGCGCAAGTATCGTCAAACAAATTCAGACAACGTCATCACGCCGAACAAGCTGCCTCCGCAGCACCGATCCACCACACTGGAAAGGACAAACCGTGACCGCCCACCCAGGAGCCCAAGCGATGACCGAGACACCCGGCCGCGACCCCGACGTCCTCACCACCGCCGAACTCGCGACCAAACTCGGCCTCTCACCCCAGACCGTCCGCCGGATGGCCAACGCCGGACAGATCCCCGCCCTCAAAACCGGCAAGGACTTCCGCTACTCCTGGCAAGCAGTCCGCGAGGTGCTGCGGCAACCCCACCAGCAACCCGGGGAAGCCGCCCATGACCCAACCACCCAGCCCAACAAGGGCGCCGGGTACCGCGCCCAACGCCAAGCCCGCACCGGCTCCCAGGACTAACCCAGCCCGGCGGCCCACCCGGTGAAGGCCGCCGCCACCGCATGCGCCGCCGCCCTCGCCCTCCCCCTGGGCCTGCTCTTCCTGGCAGCCGGCCACGACTCCGCCGCAGACACCGGCACGCCCCTGGCCGGCGCGCCCACCGCCGAGGCCCGGCGCGACATCCCGCCCGCCTACCTGCGCTGGTACCTCGACGCCGCCCGCACCTGCCCCGGCCTGCCCTGGAACGTGCTGGCCGCCATCGGCAAAGTCGAATCCGACCACGGCCGCTCCACCGCCCCCGGCGTCCACTCGGGCGAAAACTCGGCCGGGGCCGGCGGCCCCATGCAGTTCCTCGCCGCCACCTGGGCCGCCTATGGCGTTGACGGCGACCACGACGGCACCAAAGACCGCTACAACCCCGCCGACGCCATCCCCGGCGCCGCCCACTACCTGTGCGCCAACCACGCCGGCCAAGGCGGCAAGCACCTGCGCCGCGCGATCTGGCAGTACAACCACGCCGACTGGTACGTCCGCAAAGTCCTAGCCCAAGCCGCCCGCTACGCCGCCCCCACAGCAACCGGACGCGGCGCCATCGCCGTCAAGGCCGCGCTGCGCCGGCTCGGCACCCCCTACTCCTGGGGCGGCGGCGGACCCACCGGCCCCACCTACGGCATCGCCCAAGGCGCCGGCACCAAAGGCTTCGACTGCTCCGGCCTCACCCAATACGCCTGGGCCCAAGCCGGCATCCGCCTACCCCGCATCGCCGCCGACCAATACAACACCGGCACCCACATCCCCAGAACCCGGCTCCAACCCGGCGACCTGCTCTTCTTCGCCACCAACCCCACCAACCCCGCCACCATCCACCACGTCGCCATCTACTACGGGCACGGACGCATGATCCACGCCCCCCACACCGGCGACGTCGTCCGCATCGCCCAATTCACCGGCAACCCCTACCGCGAACGCCAATACACCGGCGCCACCCGACCCACACCACCACACACCACCCAAACCTGACCGGAGGACCGCCCTTGTCCCACCACGGGAACCTAAACTGCGACCCACACCCGCCCAGGACCGCCCGCGGCCACACTCGCCCAGTACCCAACCGCGAACACTCGAAGACGACGCCACCCCATCCGAAGAAGACGAAAACCCCGCCGCCGTGCGGGCCGCTCCGCGCCTTCAGTTACGGCGGTGGCTGGCAATCCACCGCCGCCCTCGTCCTGGCCGCCCAAGGACGTATCGACTTCCAGACATTCCTGTTCGCCAACGTCGGCGACGACTCCGAACACCCGCCACCCTGGCCTACATCCGCGACCACGCCGCCCCCTACGCCGCCGCCCACGGCATCGACCTGCGCGAACTGCACCGCGTCCGCCGCGACGGCACCACCGAGACCCTCTACGGCCGCCTCATGCGCGAAGGCTCCCGCTCGATCCCCATACCCGTCCGCATGAGCAACGGCGCCCCCGGCACCCGCTCCTGCACCGCCGACTTCAAAATCCGCGTCATCGGCCGCTGGCTCAAAGCCCACGGCGCCAACCCTGCCAACCCCGCCACCATCGCCATCGGCATCAGCCTCGACGAAATCCACCGCGCCAACACCCGCCGCCACGAACCCTACGAAAACATCGTCTACCCCCTCCTGGACCTGCGGATCCGCCGCACCGACTGCCCCCGCATCATCCGCTCCACCGGCCTACCCGTCCCACCCAAATCCGCCTGGTTCTGCCCCTTCCACCGCCTCACCACCTGGCAAACCATGCGCCGCGAACAACCCACCCTCTTCACCAAGGCCTGCCACCTCGAAACCACCATCAACCAACGCCGCCACGACCTCGGAAAAGACCCCGTCTACCTCACCCGCTACAACGCACCCCTCGCCGACGTCACCCCAACCACCGACACCCTCCCCTTCGACGACGGCGACGGCACCTGCGACAGCGGCTGGTGCTTCAAGTGACCACTCAAGCGCGTCATCAGAGGCCTACCTGCGAATGCTGCGGTGCCCCGATCTCATCGGGGCCGATGGCAGGGGCCGACCGCATGCCCGCGCTGATCGCCCGCTCCGGGGTCGAGGCGCCGAGGGTGCGCGATGCGGCAGCCGAGGAGTCCCCGATGGAGCAGGGCGTTCGTGGGGGCGTGTACACGGTCGAGCAGGTCGCCGAAATGCTGCAGGTCGGCCGCGACAAGGTCTACATGCTCCTGCGGACGGGACGCCTGCGCAGTATCAAGATCGGCCGGCTGCGACGGATCACCGACCAGCAACTCGCCGACTTCATCGCCTCGGCCGAAGAGCAAGGATGACTCACTGCAATCATCGTGCTACGTTGTGCTACGCATCGCCTCGGATCTTCCCGGTGACGGGGAGGCCCGAGGGTCGCTTCTTGATAACTCCATCGACGCGAGCGCGCTCTCACCTCGGCATATGCAACTGACGAGAGGAGAACGCACATATGACCGACGACAGGACGACCCTGCCTGCAGTGCGCGTGGACACGGCGTTCAAGAAGCGCTTGTCCGCGTACGCGCAGTCGCAGGAACGCGATGTGTCATGGGTCATCAGGAAAGCGATCAAGGAGTATCTCGACCGACGCGAGGAGCGATCGATTGAGCAAGATCTTGATCGGTAAGTACGAAGGCACCATGTACCCGGAGAAAGGAGGTTACGCCGGGGCGCTTGCCCTGGGCTTCGGGCCCGACGGCAGGCGCAAGCGGCTCAAGAGGAAGGGGAAGACCAAGAGCCAGGTCATGGACAGGCTCAAAGAAGCGGTCGAGGACCTGGAAACGGGCATCAAGAGCCCGGCGAACTACACGGTCGGGGACTGCGTCGAGGACTGGCTCGCCAAGGGCCTCAAAGGACTCGACGACGACACGGTCGTCAACTACGGGAGCCTGGCCCGCAAGCACGTCATCCCGCTGATCGGCAAACCGAGACTCGGCGATCTGCGGGCCGACGACGTGGACGAATGGCTGGACGGGCTCTCGGGCACGCTGTCGACCAGAAGCCTGCGGCTCGTGCACGCGATCCTCAAGCGCGCGATCCGGCAGGCCCAAGCCCGGGACATGGTCATGCGGAACGTGGCCGAGCTGGTCAAAACGCCGAAGGGCACGGCCGGGCGTCCGAGCCGGGCTCTCACCCTCGACCAGGCCCGGGCGGTACTGGAGGCGGCACAGTCATCGCAATTGCACGCCTACGTCGTGGTCAGCCTGCTGACCGGCGTCCGCACCGAAGAAGCCCGCGCCTTGCAGTGGACCCACGTCGTGGCGTGGATCGACGACGCGGCCGAATGGCGGCCGGTGACCAAGGCCGGCTTCGACCGCGACACCTTCGCCATCTATGTATGGCGGTCGGTGCGGATGCACGGCGACACCAAGACCGACAAGTCGCGCCGGACGCTGGAACTCCCGCTGCGGGCTGCGGACGCACTGCGCAGGCACCACACGCGCCAAGCCTCCCAGCGACTCAAAGCGGGGGAGGCGTGGCATGACAGCGGGCTGGTGTTCTGCTCGGCGACCGGAAGGCCGCTGGACGCCGCGAACGTGCGGCGGGCGTTCCGGCTCATCACCAGAAAGGCGGGGATCGGGGAGTCCTGGTCCCCGCGGGAACTGCGTCACTCGTTCGTCTCGATCATGAGTGACGGCGGGGTGCCGATCGAGGCGATCGCCGATCTGTGCGGGCACTCCTCCCCGGCGGTCACCGGGCAGGTGTACCGGCACCAGCTCCGGCCGGTGATCACCCGGGGCGCACGGGTCGCCGACACGGTGTTCGGTACGGGCGAGTCGGCCTAGGTCGGCTGGTGGTGGCTCCCCTTTTGGCTCCCCTTCGACTTTCAAGATCGAAAAAGGGCTTCGGAATGATCTCCGAAGCCCCTCTGACCTGGCGTTTCTCTGTCGGGACGGCGGGATTTGAACCCACGACCCCTTGACCCCCAGTCAAGTGCGCTACCAAACTGCGCCACGTCCCGGTGCCCGGCTGAGCGGGCGTGATTACTGTAGCGCAGTCCGCGGGGTCGTGCGTACCGGGTTGTGGGGGCGGTGATCTCTGGTAGGGAGGGCGGATGGTGTCTTCGCGAGCCGTGGTGGCCGGGGTCGTTTGCCTGGGGTTGGTGTGCGGGTGTGGGGGAGGGGGACGGGCGATGGGCCGGAGTTCCGAGGGGGCGGCGGAGACGCCGGAGGCGGCCCGGCCGGGGGAGTCGGCGCCGGCTGTGCGGGTGCCTGAGGGGGTTCGGGCCTCCTTTGTCGTTTTTGATCGGGGGGCGGGGCGGGTCGTGGTGGAGCGGGAGCCGCGGCGGACGTTTCGGTCGGCGTCGGTGGTGAAGATCCTCATCGCGCTGGACTTCATGGAGCGGCACCGGGTGTCGGCGGCGGATCGGGCGCTGCTGGTGCCGATGCTCAGGTCGAGCGATGATCACGCGGCGACGGAGTTCTGGCGGCGGGGCGGGCAGGGGGAGATCATCGAGCGGATGGTGCGGCGGGTGGGGCTGGCGGAGACGGCGCCGCCGCCCGCGGAGAAGCCCGGGTTCTGGGGGTACACGGCGCTCAGTGCCGAGGACGTGGTCAAGACCTACCGGTATCTGCTGGACGAGGCGCCGGAGGCGCAGCGGGAGTTCGTGCTCGAGCAGTTGCGGAAGTCGACGCCGTGCGGGAAGGACGGGTTCGACCAGACGTTCGGGATCCCGCGGGCGGTGAAGCGGCCGTGGGCGGTGAAGCAGGGGTGGTCCGGGTTCGGGGACGTGCCGGCGGAGCCGTGCAAGAAGGGCGGGGCGCGGCCCGCGGCGTGGCGGCCCGATCTGGGGCTCGGACGGCCCGTGCTGCATACGACCGGGGTGGTGGGGGACAAGATCGTCGTGGTGCTGACATTGCAGCCGGCGGGGTCGTCGTTCCGGGCCGCGGCGGCGCGGATCACGGCGCTGACCAGGGACGTCTACCGGGCGGCGTGACGCGGGTCACAGGGCGGGGAAGGGTTCCGTCCGGACTGGGTCATCGGAAGCGGTGCGGCCGGACGGGAACGGAAATCCATGGCAAAGATCTGGGCTGTTTACCAGGTTGTGGGCGAATAGTCCTTCGCTGGCGTATGTAGCTTTTTTCTCCCAGGGGCAGTGACGCCGAACGGGGGACACAGGGTTGGCGGAAGCGGAGGGCACCCAGCCCGGGGTGCACGTTGCGGACCTGGAGGACCTGCGGGGCGCCGCGCACGACCGCGCGGTGCTGGCGGAGGCGCGGGTCGTGCTGGGACGGCGGCTCGGCGTCCCGCCGGGGGAGGCCCTGCAGCATCTGATCTGGCTCGCGCGCGATCTGGACATCGACCTCACCGAGGCGGCGGCCCTGCTGGTCAAGGACCGGGGCGAGGGCCCGGTGGGGGCGGTGCTCGCCGGGCGGCGGGCGCCGCGGGCCGAGGGCGGCACGGAGGAGCGCAAGGCCGTGCTGACCGAGGCCGAGGACGTCCTGCGCCGGGTGACCGCCGAGGACACCGGGGGCGACGCCGAGATCCTCGCCGAGGTGGGCGAGGATCCCGTGGCGCGGGCGGTGCTGGACGGGACGCTCGACTCCTGCGCGCACCTGGTGCCGGTCCGGGGGGCCGACGGGACCGTGGCCGACTTCCTCTACGCCGAGCTGAACGCCGCCACCCGGGACATGTTCGGGCGCGGCGGGGCGGAGCTGACCGGGCTCCGGCTGCTGCGGACGGATCCGGGCGCGGTGCTCAGCGGGCTCTTCGACGAGTACGTCGAGGTGCTGGAGACGGGCCGGCCGGCCGAGCGCCCCTCGATCATGTACTCCACCGCCCAGCGCGGCCTGTCCCGGTCGTCGCGGATGAGCGTCCGGTGCGTGCGGGTGCCGACCGGGGTGTGCGTCACCTGGCGGTACCACGCGGCCGAGGACCGCGTCGCGCGGCGGCTGGAGCGGGTCGAGCGGCTGGCGCTGATCGGCTTCGGCGAGTGGGACCTCGCGACCGGGGAGTCGGACTGGACGCCGCAGATGCGCGCCAACTACGGCCTCGCCCCCGACGAGGTGCCGCCGATGCCGCACGACCTGCCGAAGGCCGTGGCGGACGACGACCTGCCGCTGGTGGAGGAGGCCGTCCAGACGATGTTCTCGCGCCGGGAGCCGGTGGAGGCCGAGCACCGCGTGATCGGGCAGGACGGCACGCCGCGGCACCTGTGGCTGTTCGCCGAGCCGGTGCTCGGCGACTCCGGGCTGCCGATCTCGATCAACGTCGTCTCGCAGGACATCACCCGGCGCCGCGGCGTCGAGCGGGCGCTCGCCGAGACCCGCCGGCAGATGCTGAAGCAGCAGGCCCGGACGGCGCAGGAGCGGAAGGTGGCGGTGACGCTGCGCCGCGCGATCCTGCCGGACGAGGACGAGGTGGAGCAGCTGCCGGGCCTCGGCATGGCGGTCCGCAGCCTGGCGGCGGAGAGCACCGCCCGCATCGGCGGGGACTGGTTCGCGACCCGCGCGCTGCCGGACGGCCGGGGCCTGTTCGCCATCGGCGACGCGGCCGGGCACGGGCTGCCGGCGGCGGCCGCCATGGCGCGGACCCGCAACGGCCTGCTCGGCCTCGCCTGCACCGGGGAGCCGGCGGGGCGGCTGGTGGGCTGGCTGAACGAGCTGGTCGGCACCATGGACCCGCCTGCGACGGGCACCGCGATCGTTGCCCACTACGACCCGTCCCGGCGGGCGCTGGAGTGGACGTGCGCGGGCCATCCGCCGCCGATCCTGGTCCGGGAGGGGCGGGCGGCGCCGCTGGAGGTCGTCCGGGACCCGATGCTCGGCGCGATGCCCTGGCACTACACGACGATCACCACCGGGCTGCGCCCGGGGGACCTGCTGTTCCTCTACACCGACGGCCTGGTGGAGCGCAGGGACGCCGATCTGGACGAGCGCATCGGCCGCCTCACCGCGATCCTGCAGGACTCCTCGATGCGCCCGGACCTGGCCCTCGACGAGGTGATGACGCGGATGGAGTTCGACCGGGCGGCGGACGACACCACGCTGTTCGCCCTGCACATCGAGTGACCGGGCGCACGCACGGCCCCGAGAGGCCGCGTCGTGTGAGCTAGGACTCAGTCAGGGCCGTGGTCAGGGCCGGTACGCGGCGGTGGCCGGCGTGTCGGCCGACGCGCACTCAGACGTTCTTTACCTTTTGCTCATCTGCCGGTAAGCCCTGCGGGCAAAGGGCTGAGGGGCAGTCTGGGAAAGATCGGGAACACCCGGCGGCCTGACGCTGTTGGTGAATCCTTGGAAGGGCATGAAGCGGGCATAAACGAGGTTTGTGTCTGGTTTGCTTTTCTTGAGAAGGTTGCTACCTTCTATCCGAATCCCGCAGCGCACCCCATGCGTTGCCGCCGGCCGTGCCACGCGCGGCCGAGGATCGCGGAGCGGTATCCGCACGCGATGCGCGCCACCTGACGCGCGCACCCTCACCGAGATCAGTCGCTGAGATCCATCCGAATAGTCTGCGCCGCGTCACGCGGTGCGAGGCCGAGTCCGTCCCGGTCCACGCGACCGGACGGAGCCGGGGACCCAATGTTCCAGGGGTGAATCGGCGCGTCGAGAGCCGCGCCGTAGGGCTGCTTCCATGCCCGAATCCGTCAGCTAACCCGGTAGGCGTCATGGAAGACAAGGAGATTCCCTGCATGACCGGTCGTTTCGATCGACTTTCGCTCAACCGCTTCTCGTCCGAGGACAAGGCCGTCGGCGTCGCCGCCGGTGCGGTCCTGGCCGGAGCCGTCGGGCTCGCCGTCCTCAACCCCCTCGCCGGTGGCAGCGCCGCGGCCGAGACGCCCGCTCAGGCGGCGGCGGCCGTGGCCGAGCAGAGCACCGCGTCCAACAGCGCGTCCAAGGGCTCCGCGGCCATGACCACCGCCGAGGCCAAGGAGGCCGGCTACAAGGTCGCGCCGCGCGCCGTCCAGGCCTCCGAGGTCATCAAGCTGGCCCAGAAGCAGGTCGGCATCAGCGAGGGCAAGGGCGGCCAGACCAAGTTCCACGACTGGTACGTCTCGACCCCGCACGCCAAGGCCACCGCCCAGCGCGACGGCGGATTCTCCGTCAAGGCCTACAACGGCGCCCAGTGGTGCGACATGTTCGTGTCCTGGCTCGGCGCCCAGACCGGCGTGAAGAACATGGGCTGGGACGCCTACACCGTCCAGCACGCCAGCTGGTTCAAGAAGACCGACCGCTGGGGCGACAAGCCCAAGCCGGGCGCCGTCGTGTTCTTCGACTGGAAGAACGGCTCCGGTGGCTCCATCGGTGACATCGACCACGTCGGCCTCGTCGTGAAGGACAACGGCGACGGCACCGTCAAGACCATCGAGGGCAACAGCGACAACGAGGTGCAGAAGAAGACCCGCAAGCTGTCGCAGATCGTGGGCTTCGGCTACCCCGACTACGCGAAGAGCTGACCCCGGCTCTCCCAGCCCAGCACTTCGAAGACCCTCCCAGACCTGAAGGCGCCCGGCCCCCGGCCGGGCGCCTTCGGGCGTTCCTGGTGATCTGCGCCATGTCTCCGCTGAAGTCGGGTAATGCGAAGCATTAGCAGCCTTTGATCCTGCTTGGACCTCAGTGCGGAGTTCCGGGATAGGAATCACTGGCGACGCGTCCGACCAGCTCCTGCGGGCTGGCTCAGTTCCGGCGGAACCGGGGGAAGGGGGGATGCCCATGCGGGTGCGCCCGGATGTGAGCGTGGTGGTGATCGCCTACAACGACGCGCGGCAGCTGCCGCAGGCGGTCGCCTCGTCGCTGGCGCAGTCGCTGGGCGGCGTCGAGACCGTGATCGTCGACGACGCCAGCACCGACGGCACCGGGGAGGTCGCCGACCGGCTCGCCGCCGCGCACCCGGGGCGGGTCCGGGCCGTCCACCTGCCGTCCAACTCCGGGGGGTGCGGACGGCCCCGCAACACCGGGATCGACGCGTCGTCCGGCCGCTACCTGATGTTCCTCGACAGCGACGACCTGCTGGACCGGCACGCCTGCCTCAACCTGGTCGCCGCCGCCGAGGACACCGGCGCCGACCTGGTCTCCGGCCTCTGCGACCGGGTCTTCCTGGACGTCCCCGCGGGCGCGAAGGGGCGCATCCGCCCCTGGTACCCGTGGCTCTACCGGAACAGCGCCGTGTACGGGTCGCTGGCCGAGAACCCCGACCTCCTCTACGACACCCTGTCGACCAACAAGGCCTACCGGCGCGGCTTCCTGGAGGAGCACGGGCTCCGGTTCGTCGAACGGCTGCACTACGAGGACCTGCTGTTCACCGCCGAGGCGTACCTGGCGGCGGGCCGGACCGCGCTGATCCCGCACCGCGTCTACCACTGGCTCGTCCGGCAGCGGACGGCGGCGCCGTCGATCTCCAACCGGCGCGCCGAGCTGGCCAACTTCGCCGACCGGCTGGAGATCCACCGGCGCATCGACATGCTGTTCGCGCTGCGCGGCGCGCACGACCTGCGGCAGGCCAAGGGTGTGAAGTTCGTCAACCACGATCTGGTCCTCTACCTGCGGGAGCTGCGCGACCGCGACGCCGGCTACCGGGAGCGCTTCCTGGACCTCGCGGCCGGCTACCTCGCCGAGCTGGACCCGCGCGTCTACGAGCTGGCCAACCCGATGCCCGCGATCGCCGCGTACCTGATCCGGGAGGGCGACCACGACGGGGCGCTCGCCGCCGCCGAGTACCGGCCCGCCGAGCGGCCCGAGCTGCGCGCGCGGCTGGTGGAGCGCGACGGGCGGGTCTTCTGGGGCGCGGCACGCCCGCGCGGCACGCTCGGCCGCGCGATCCTGGACGTCACGGGCTTCGGCTTCCACGTCCGGCCGCTGAAGGAGCTGCGCCCGGCCAACACGGTGACGCGGCTGGAGATGCGCGGCGACCGCGTCCTGATGGCCGGGCACGTGCTGAACCCCCTGGACCGCGTCCCCCCGGACGCCGAGCTGGCCGGGACGCTGGAGTTCTGCGACCGGCGCCGCCGCGCCCGCCGGGCGCGGGCCCGCGCGACCGTCCGCCACGAGGGGGAGCGGCTGGCGTGGCGGTCGGAGTTCGCCCCGGCCGCGCGGATCAGGCCGGTCGGGTTCATCGACCCCGTCTGGGACGTGCGGCTCCGCGTCCGGGTGGACGGCGAGGAGATGGTCACCCGCCCCGGCGAGGGCCGCGGATCCCCGTCCCTGACGGGCGTCGCGCTGCCCGTCCGGCCCCGGCTGACCAGGATCGCCGCGGACCGGCTCCGCTCCTACGTCACCGAGGGCGGGCACCTGGCCTTCGCGCTGGAGACGGCGAACCCGTGGGCGCGGCTCGCCGGGGCCGCCGCGCTGCGCGCCGCCCGCTCACCGGCGGGACGGCTGGCCTGGCGCCGGGCGCGCGAGGCGGAGAAGGCCGTCCGGCGGACGCTGACCTCCCGCAAAACCAAGATCGCCGTGTTCAACCGGGTGCTGAGCCGGCTGCCGGTCCGGCCCGGCCTGGCCGTCTTCGAGAGCCACCTGGGCCGGCACTACTCGGACAACCCCAAGTACATCTACCGGGAGCTGCGCAGGACGGGCCGGCCGGTGCGGGCGGTGTGGTCGTACGCGTCGTCCCCCACGGGGTTCCCGGACGACGCCGCGCTGGTCCGGCGCGGCTCCTGGGCGTACTTCCTGGCGCTGGCCCGCGCCGAGTTCTGGATCGACAACCAGGGCTACCCGGAGGGCCTCCGCAAGCGCCCGGAGACCACCTACATCCAGACCTGGCACGGTTCGGCCTTCAAGCTCATGGGCCTCGACCAGCCGCGGCTCAAGATCGCACCCGCCGCCGAGCGGGCCCGGCTGCGCCGGATGGTGGAGCGCTACGACTGCTTCCTGGTGCGCTCCGGGCACGACGCCGAGACGCTCTGCACGGGCCTCGGCGTCCGCTCCGAGCTGCTGCCGGCCGGCTACCCGCGCAACGACCCGCTGGTCAACGGGGTGGACGGCGACGCCGAGCTGGCCGCCGAGGTGGCGTCGCTCCGCGCGTCGCTCGGCCTCGGCGACGGGCGCCGCGCCGTCCTGTACGCGCCCACGTTCGCGACCGGGCCGAAGGGCCGGCCCGTCAAGCTGCTGGAGCCGCCCGTCGACCCGGAGCTCTTCGCGCGGGAACTGGGCGAGGAGTACGTGCTGTTCGTCCGGCCGCACTACCTGTGCCGGGCCAACGTCCCGCCCGGTGCCCGCGCGGTCATGCGGGACGTCGGCGCCGTGCCCGACGTCACCCCGCTGCTGCTGCTCGCGGACGCGCTGATCACCGACCACTCCTCGATCATGTTCGACTTCGCGCTGCTGGACCGGCCGATCATCCTGCACCTCCCGGACGGCCGCGACCTCACCACCGGCTACTTCGACCTGGACCGGCACGGTCCCGGGCCGATCACCCGCACGCAGGAGGAGCTCGTCGCCGCGCTCGCCGGCCTGGACGCGGCGGAGGCCGTCCACGCGGCCCGGCGCCGCGCGTTCGCCGCGCGCTTCGGCGAGCACGACCGGGGCACCGCCGCCCGCACGGTGGTGGACCGCTACTTCCCGGCCGCGCGGCCGGACCACAGGGGGAACAGGGGGGAACGCGATGGCCGCACGGCGTGACGTCTTCATCGTGTGCAACAACGCCGACGAGATGGGCGGGCTCCAGCGCTGGGCGCACCACATGGCGCGGCTGCTGGCCGGACGCGGCGACCGCGTCACGCTCGTCGGGATCACCCGCGGCCCGGAGCCGTACCACCACGGCCGCGACGGCTCCTACGCCGTCGAGGTCCTGCACCGCGAATGGCGGGCCCCGGCGATGGCGTGGCGGCCGAAGAGGCCCCTGGAGCGCCTGAACGCCGTGGCGCGCGGACGGGAGCTGCGGCGGGCGGCGGCCCAGCGGCGCGGCGCCGCCCGGCTGTCGGAGCTGTTCGCCGCCGCGGAGCCCGGCTCGGTCGTCATCGTGGCGCAGGTGTGGGCGATGGAGTGGGTGCGGCTCGCCGACACCGCCGGGCTGCGGGTCGTGGCGATGAGCCACGAGTCCTACAAGGCCACACGGAGGTCGACCCGGTACCGGCGGGTCAAGGAGCACTACAAGGACGCCGACCGGATGCTGGTCCTGACCGCCGAGGACGCCGACGCCTGGGCCCGGGACGGCATGACCAACGCCGACTACATCCCGAACCCGCTGCACGTCACGCCGACCGTCCATCCCACGCTGGACCTCCCCGTGGTGGCCTGCGTCGGCCGCCTCTCCTACGAGAAGGGCATGGACCTGATGCTGGAGGTGTGGGGCCGGATCTCCGCGCGCCACCCGGAGTGGCGGCTCCATATCTACGGCAGCGGCCCGGACGAGGCGGACCTGCGCGGCCAGGCGGCCGGGATGGGCTCCGTGGAGTTCCGGGGCGTGGTCGCCGACGTCGAGGAGGCGCTGGTCGAGGCGTCGGTCTTCGCGCTGCCGTCGCGGGCGGAGGGCTTCCCGATGTCGGTGCTGGAGGCCATGGCGTACGGGCTGCCGACGGTGGCGTTCGACTGCGCGCCGGGGGTCCGGACACTGATCGAGGACGACCGGGGCGGGATCCTGGTCAGACCCGGCGACACGGCCGCGTTCGCGGCGGCCCTGGAGCGGCTCATCGACGACCCCGACCTGCGCCGCGCGCTGGGCGCCGAGGCCCGCGCCTCGGTGCTCCGGTTCCATCCGGACGCCGTCCTCGCGCGCTGGGACCGGCTGTTCGACCTGCTCCACCGGGAACTGCCGCGGGCCGTGCCGGAGCGCCCCGCCGCGCCGGTCCCGGAACGGGCGGCCGAACCCGCGCTGGGGGGTGATTCTTTCTAACAACTGTTTGGTAGAGTCCGGAACGTGAACCAGAACGAGTCGCCGGCGGACCGCGCCTTCCGCGCCGAGGTCCGCGACTGGCTCCAGGCGAACCTGTCGGGGGAGTTCGCGCACGCCCGCGGGCTCGGCGGCCCCGGCCGCGAGCACGAGGCGTTCGAGGAGCGGCTGGCCTGGGAGCGGCACATGGCCGCGGCCGGCTGGACGTGCGTCGGCTGGCCGGCCGAGTACGGCGGGCGCGGCGCCAGCCTCGAGCAGCAGGTCATCTTCCACGAGGAGTACGCGCTCGCCGACGGCCCCGCCCGGGTCAACCACATCGGCGAGAACCTCCTCGGCCCCACGATCATCGCCTTCGGCACCGACGAGCAGCGCGCCCGCTTCCTCCCGCCGATCGCGGCGGTCGAGGAGCTGTGGTGCCAGGGCTACTCCGAGCCGGACGCGGGCTCCGACCTCGCCAACGTCCAGACCCGCGCCGAGCTCGCCGGCGGCCACTGGACGGTCAACGGCCAGAAAGTGTGGACGTCCCTCGCCCTCGAAGCCGACTGGTGCTTCGTCGTCTGCCGCACCGAGCCGGGCTCGTCCCGGCACAAGGGCCTGTCGTACCTGCTCGTCCCGATGAAGCAGGACGGCGTGGACATCCGGCCGATCATCCAGCTCACCGGCACCTCCGAGTTCAACGAGGTGTTCTTCGACGGCGCCCGCACCGACGCCGGCAACATCGTCGGCGCGCCCGGCGAGGGCTGGAAGATCGCGATGGCGACGCTCGGGTTCGAGCGCGGCGTCGCGACCCTCGGCCAGCAGGTCGGGTTCGCCCGCGAGTTCGAGGGCGTCGCCGACCTCGCCCGCCGCACCGGCGCCCTCGACGACCCGCTGCTGCGCGACCGCCTGACCCGCTCGTACATGGGCCTGGAGATCATGCGGCTGAACGCCGTGCGGACCATGGCGGGCGTCGCCGCCGGCGCGCCCGGGCCCGAGTCGTCCATCTCCAAGCTCGTCTGGGGCACCTGGCACCGGGAACTGGGCGAGCTGGCCATGGACGTCCTCGGCGCCGCCGGCCTGGTCGCCGACGGCGAGCCGTACGACCTGAACGACTGGCAGCGGCTGTTCCTGTTCTCCCGCTCCGACACGATCTACGCCGGATCGAACGAGATCCAGCGCAACATCATCGCCGAGCGCGTGCTCGGGCTCCCGAGAGAGGCACGTGGATGACGCCGCCCCCCTACGTCCCCGGACACGGACTGCTCAAGGACCGCGCCGTCGTGATCACCGCGGCGGCCGGGGCCGGGATCGGCGGCGCCACCGCCCGCCGCTGCCTGGAGGAGGGCGCCCGCGTCCTGATCTCCGACACCCACGAGCGGCGGCTCACCGCGTCCGCGCAGGAGCTGGAGAAGGAGTTCGGCGCCGACCGCGTCGCCTCCCTGCCCTGCGACGTCACGTCCGAGGAGCAGGTGCAGGCCCTCTACGGCCTCGCCGTGGAGCGCTTCGGACGCATCGACGTCGCCGTCAACAACGCCGGCCTCGGCGGGACGGCCGACCTCGTCGACATGGCCGACGAGCAGTGGGACCGCGTGATCGACATCACCCTCAACGGCACCATGCGCTGCACCCGCGCCGCCCTGCGCGTCATGCGCGGCCAGGGCGCGGGCGTCATCGTCAACAACGCCTCGGTGATCGGCTGGCGGGCGCAGAAGGGCCAGTCGCACTACGCCGCCGCGAAGGCCGGCGTCATGGCGCTCACCCGCTGCTCCGCCCTGGAGGCCGCCGACTACGGCGTCCGGATCAACGCCGTCTCGCCGTCGCTCGCGATGCACCCGCACCTGGTCAAGGTGACCTCGGAGGAGCTGCTGGACGAGCTGACGCGCCGGGAGGCGTTCGGGCGCTACGCCGAGCCCTGGGAGGTGGCCAACGTTATCGTCTTCCTGGCCAGCGACTACTCCTCGTACATGACGGGCGAGGTCGTCTCCGTCTCCTCCCAGCACGCATAGGAAGCACATGAGTCCACGACGGCGCGACGCCGAGGGCACCGCCGCCGCCCGCGCGGAACGGCGGGCGGAACTGCTCGCCACGGCCGCCGAGGTGTTCGCCTCCCAGGGCTACTCCGCCACGACCGTCCGGAAGGTCGCCGACGCCGCCGGCATCCTCGGCGGCAGCCTCTACTACCACTTCGACTCCAAGGAGTCGATGGCCGACGAGATCCTCCGGACGTTCCTGGACGAGATGTGGGCCGGGTACGAGCGGATCCTCGCGGCGGACCTCAGCGCCCGGGACACCCTGGAGGCCATCGTCGCCCAGTCGTTCCGCTCGATAGACCGGCACCGGCCCGCCGTCGTCCTCTACCAGAACGAGTCCAAGCACCTCGCGACCAGCGAGCGCTTCCACTACCTGCTCGACTCGCAGCGCCGGTTCGAGGAGATGTGGCTGTCCCTGCTGGACCGGGGCGTCAAGGAGGGCGCGTTCCGCGCCGACCTCGACCGGACCCTCGTGTACCGCTTCATCCGCGACACCGTCTGGGTCGCGGCGAACTGGTACCAGCACGGCGGGCGGCTGTCCGCCGACGACATCGCCAAGCAGTACCTCGCCATGTTCCTCGAAGGCATCCAGGCGAGCTAGGCCCCCTGTACGACGGACCTGTACGAAGGAGTAGACCCCATGGCCGAGGCATACATCGTCGACGCCGTCCGCGCCCCCGTGGGACGGCGCAACGGCGGGCTCGCCGGCGTGCACCCCGCCGACCTCGGCGCGCACGTCCTCACCGCGCTCATGGACCGGACGAAGATCGACCCGTCCGCCGTCGAGGACGTCGTGTTCGGCTGCGTCGACACCCTCGGGCCGCAGGCCGGCGACATCGCCCGCACCTGCTGGCTCGCCGCCGGGCTGCCCGAGGAGGTCCCCGGCGTCACCGTCGACCGGCAGTGCGGCTCCTCCCAGCAGGCCGTGCACTTCGCCGCGCAGGCCGTCCTGTCCGGGACGTCCGACCTCGTCGTCGCGGGCGGCGTGCAGAACATGTCGCAGATCCCGATCGCCTCGGCGATGACCGCCGCCGCGCCGCTCGGCTTCACCGAGGGCCCCTTCGCCGGCTCCAAGGGCTGGACCCGCCGCTACGGCGACACCGAGGTCTCCCAGTTCAACGGCGCCGAGATGATCGCCCGCGACTGGGACCTGTCCCGCGAGGACATGGAGAGGTTCGCCTACGAGTCGCACCAGCGCGCCATCCGCGCCATCGGCGAGGGCCGCTTCGAGCGCGAGATCGCCCCCTACGAGGACGTCGCCGCCGACGAGGGGCCGCGCCGCGACACCACCCTGGAGAAGATGGCGGGCCTGAAGACCCTCGTGGACGGCGGGCGCCTCACCGCGGCCGTCTCGTCCCAGATCTCCGACGGCTCCGCCGCGCTGCTCATCGCGTCCGAGCAGGCCGTCAAGGACCACGGGCTCACCCCGCGCGCCCGCATCCACCACATCTCCGCGCGCGGCGAGGACCCGATCCGGATGCTGTCCGCGCCGATCCCCGCCACCGCCCACGCGCTGAAGAAGACCGGGATGACGATCGGCGACATCGACGCCGTCGAGATCAACGAGGCGTTCGCGTCCGTCGTCCTCGCCTGGCTGAAGGAGACCGGCGCCGACCCGGCCAAGGTCAACCCGAACGGCGGCGCCATCGCCCTCGGCCACCCCCTCGGCGCCACCGGCGCCCGCCTCATGACCACCCTCCTCCACGAACTGGAGCGCACCGGCGGCCGCTACGGCCTCCAGACCATGTGCGAGGGCGGCGGCCAGGCCAACGTCACGATCATCGAACTGTGCTAGTCCAGGGGGGCGACCCCCTGGAACCCCCGTTGCGGCCGAGAGGCCGGCGGGTCGCGCGACCTCCGGGCGCTAGAGCGCCCTCCGGCCGCGCGACCCGTGCTCCAGCGGCTGAGGTTCAAACTCAAGAGCGTGGAACGGAGTCTGGTGTGGACGTGTTCGAACCGGCTCGGCTGGGGCCGCTGACGCTGCGCAATCGGGTGATCAAGGCCGCGACGTTCGAGGGGATGACCCCGGACGCGGTGGTGAGCGACGATCTGATCGAGTACCACCGGCGGCCGGCCGCCGGGGGAGTGGGCATGACGACCGTCGCGTACTGCGCGGTCTCGCCCGAGGGGCGGACGGAGCGCGGGCAGATCTGGATGCGGCCCGAGGCCGTCCCCGGGCTGCGCCGCCTCACCGACGCCGTGCACGACGAGGGCGCCGCGGCGTCCGCCCAGATCGGGCACGCCGGGCCCGTCGCCGACGCCAGCTCCAACAAGCTGCCCGCCATCTCGGCGGGGCGGTTCTTCAACCCGCTCGGCATGGCCTTCACCAAGGTCGCCACGGCCGAGGACATCGAGCGCATCACCCGGGCGCACGCCGAGGCCGCGCGCCTGGCGATCGAGTCCGGCTTCGACGCCGTGGAGATGCACTTCGGGCACAACTACCTGGCCAGCTCGTTCCTCAGCCCCCGCCTCAACCGGCGCAAGGACGCCTACGGCGGCCCGATCGAGAACCGCGCCAAGGTCGCGCTCGGCATCGCCCGCGCCGTCCGCGACGAGGTCGGCGACCGCATCGCGATCACCGGCAAGCTCAACATGCGCGACGGCGTCCGCGGCGGGCTGGACATCGACGACAGCCTGTACGTCGCGCGGAGGCTCCAGGAAGAGGGCACGGTCGACGCGCTGGAGCTGACCGCCGGCAGCTCGCTCCTCAACCCGATGTACCTGTTCCGCGGCCCGATGCCGATCCCCGAGTTCGCGGCGAGCTACAAGCTCCCCATGCGCATCGGCCTGCGGATGTTCGGCAAGCAGTTCCTCCGTGTCTACCCCTACCAGGACGCCTATCTGCTGGAGCACGCCCGCAGGTTCCGGGCGGAACTCGACCTTCCGCTGATCCTGCTGGGCGGCATCACCGATCGCGCGAGCATGGACAAGGCGATGGAGGAGGGCTTCCAGTTCGTCGCCATGGCCCGTGCGCTCCTGCGCGAACCCGACCTGGTGAACCGCATCGCCGCCGACCCGTCCACGCCGTCCTTGTGCACGCACTGCAATCACTGCGTTCCGACGATCTACAAGGGCACCCACTGCCCTCTGATCCCGAGCTGAAGCGGTCGGCCAGTACGACCAAGGTCCACCGGTTCCGTTGACCTGCGGCGTGTTGTTGTTATGAGGCGCCTCATAACAACAACACGCCGCAGATCAACGTTGTGGCGACCCGGTCGATGTTCGTGGGCACCGCACTAGGCGGCGGGCTCCGCGATGGCTGCGCCGCCGCGGTGCTCCTCGGTCGTGCGGCGGACGTAGGCCTTGATCTCGTTCTTGGTCTCCTCCTCGTCCCAGCCGAGGATCGGTGCGACCAGGGCGGCGACGTGGGTCGCCGCGGCGACGCCGCCGTCCCATTCTTCGATCGCGATGCGTAGGCGGCGCGCGAGGACGTCCTCCAGGTGCAGTGCGCCCTCGTGCGTCACCGCGTAGACGGCCTCGGCGCACAGGTAGTCCGCGGCACCGGGGATGGGTGCGCCGAGTGCCCGGTCGGCGGCGATCATCCGCAGGATCTCCCGGGTGCACGCCCCGTAGCGGCGCAGCAGGTGCTCCACGCGCGCGACGTGCAGGCCGGACTCGGCGGCGAGGCGGCGGCGCTCGTTCCACAGCACCTCGAAGCCGGTCGCGCCGAGGATGGGGAGCCGCGCGGTGACCGATTCCGGGACGGCGTCGTCCAGGCTCTCGGCGACGGCGTCGACGGCGTCCTGCGCCATCACCCGGTAGGTGGTGAACTTGCCGCCGGTGACGACGACCAGGCCCGGCACCGGCTCGGCGACCGCGTGCTCGCGCGACAGGCGGGTGGTGTCGTCCATCTCGCCGGACAGCAGCGGCCGGAGACCCGCGTAGACGCCCTCGATGTCGTCATGGGTGAGCGGGGTCCGCAGGACGGCGTTCGCCTGGTCGAGGAGGTAGCCGACGTCGGTGTGGTCGGCGACGGGCTCGTCCGGGCCGTCGTCGTGCGGGGTGTCGGTGGTGCCGACGAGCCAGTGCCGCCCCCACGGGATGATGAACAGCACGCTCTTGGCCGTCCGCGTGATCAGGCCGGTGTCCATCGGGATCCGGTCGCGCGGCACGACCAGGTGGACGCCCTTGGACGCCCGCACGCCGAACGCCGCGCGGGCACCGGTCATCGCCTGCGCGCCGTCCGTCCAGACGCCGGTCGCGCACACGACGCGCCGCGCCCGCACGTCGATCTCCCGGCCGCCCTCCAGGTCGAGGACGGTGGCGCCGGTGACCCGCTCGCCCTCGCGCAGGAACCCGGTGACCTCGGCGCGGGTGGCGGCCGTCGCGCCGTACTGGGCGGCGGTCCGGGCGACCATCATCGTGTAGCGGGCGTCGTCCACCTGCGCGTCGTAGTACTGGACGGCGCCGATCAGCGCGTCCGAGCGCAGCGCGGGGGCCCGGCGCAGCGCACCGCGCCGGGTCAGCTGCCGGTGCCGAGGGAGCGCCCGGCTCCCGCCCATCGTGTCGTACAGGGTGACCCCCGCGCTGACGTACGCCCGCTCCCACACCCGGTTGCGCAGCGGATACAGGAACTGGACGGGGCGGACCAGGTGCGGCGCCAGCCGGTGCAGCAGCAGGCCGCGTTCCCGCAGCGCCTCCCGCACCAGCCCGAAGTCGCGCTGCTCCAGGTACCGCAGCCCGCCGTGGATCAGCTTGCTGGAGCGGCTGGAGGTGCCGGCCGCCCAGTCCCGCGCCTCGACGAGGGCGACGGACAGCCCCCGCGAGATCGCGTCGAGGGCCGCGCCGGCGCCGACGATGCCGCCGCCGACGACCAGGACGTCGAACTCGGTCTCGGCGAGGCCGCGCAGGGCGTCCTCCCGGTACCGCGGACCGAGCGCTACGGATGTCACTTCTCACTCCCGGAAGAGGCAGGAACGGGGTTCGTCCGTTGGTTGGTGGTGGGTGGGGCCGGTCAGTCGAGGTCGACCCAGTCGAGGGTCCGCTCGACGGCCTTCTTCCAGCCGGCGTAGCCGGCCTGGCGCTGCTCCTCGTCCCAGGTGGGCTGCCAGCGCTTGTCCTCGTTCCAGTTCTGGCGGAGCTCGTCGGTGGTGTTCCAGAACCCGACGGCGAGGCCGGCGGCGTAGGCGGCGCCGAGGGCGGTGGTCTCGGCGACGACCGGACGCGACACCGGGACGCCCAGGATGTCGGCCTGCATCTGCATGCACAGCTCGTTGGCCGTGATGCCGCCGTCGACGCGGAGGGTGTCGAGCGCGACGCCGGAGTCCTCGCGCATCGCCTCGACCACGTCGCGCGACTGGTAGCAGATGGCTTCGAGCGTCGCGCGGGCGACGTGGGCGTTGGTGTTGAACCGGGACAGGCCGACGATCGCGCCGCGGGCGTCCGACCGCCAGTACGGGGCGAACAGGCCGGAGAACGCCGGGACGAAGTACACCCCGCCGTTGTCGTCGACCTGCCGGGCCAGCGACTCGCTCTGCGCGGCGCCGGAGATGATGCCGAGCTGGTCGCGCAGCCACTGTACGGCCGACCCGGTCACCGCGATCGACCCTTCGAGGGCGTAGACCGGCTTCTCGGAGCCGAACTGGTAGCAGACGGTCGTCAGCAGGCCGCTCTTCGAGCGGACCGGCTCGTTCCCCGTGTTGAGCAGCAGGAAGTTGCCGGTGCCGTAGGTGTTCTTGGCCTCGCCGGGTGCGAAGCACACCTGTCCGACCGTCGCCGCCTGCTGGTCGCCGAGCGCCGCGGTCAGCGGCACCTCGCCGCCGAAGGGGCCGTCCGCTCGCGTCACCCCGTAGGCGTCGGACGCCGACGACGGCCGGATCTCCGGCAGCATCGAGCGGGGGATGCCGAAGAACGACAGGAGCTCGTCGTCCCAGGAGAGGGTCTCCAGGTCCATGAGCATGGTGCGGCTGGCGTTGGTCGGGTCGGTGACGTGGGCGCCGCCGTCCGTCCCGCCGGTGAGGTTCCACAGCACCCACGAGTCGGTCGTGCCGAAGATCGCGTCGCCGTTCTCGGCGGCCTCGCGGACCCCGTCGACGTTCTCCAGGATCCACTGGACCTTGCCGGCGGAGAAGTAGGTCGCCGGCGGCAGCCCGGCCTTGCGGCGGATGACGTCGCCCCGGCCGTCCCGCTCCAGGGCGGCGGCGATGCGGTCGGTGCGGGTGTCCTGCCAGACGATCGCGTTGTAGTAGGGGCGGCCGGTGCGCCGGTTCCACACCACGGCCGTCTCGCGCTGGTTGGTGACGCCGACGGCCGCGAGATCGCCGTGGTGCAGGTTCGCCTTGGTGAGCGTGCTCTGGATGACGGCGCGGGTCCGCTCCCAGATCTCGGTCGGGTCGTGCTCGACCCAGCCGGCCCGCGGCAGGATCTGCTCGTGCTCCAGCTGGTGGCGGGCGACCTCGGCGCCGCCGTGGTCGAAGATCATGAAGCGGGTGCTGGTCGTGCCCTGGTCGAGGGCTCCGACGAAGTCGGCCATGCGCGCGGTCTCCTGGGACGAGGGGATGGGACGGGTCACGCCGTCTCGTACTGGGGTTCGGGCTTCGCGATCTCCTGGGCGGGCTCCTCCTCGGCGGGCAGGAACCGTCCGATCAGGGCCTTGTAGAGCCCGACGCCGAGCACGCCGCCGATGAGCGGGCCGATGATCGGGACCCAGAAGTAGAACTCGCCGTGCTGGTCCCGCCAGGCGCCGCCGTAGCCGGTGAGGAACGAGGCGAGCCGGGGGCCGAAGTCGCGGGCCGGGTTGATCGCGTAGCCGGCGTCGGTGCCGAACGCCATCCCGATCGCCACCACCAGCAGGCCGATCATGAACGGGGCGAGGTTGGCGAGCGGCGGCGCGTTGCGCACGTCGGTCAGCGCCTTGATCACGAAGAGCAGGATGGCGGTGCCGATGACCTGGTCGCGGAACGCGCCCCAGGTGCCGACCGGGAGGGTGCCGTTGCCCGGCAGGGTCGAGAACACGCCCTGCGTCTTGATGGTGTGGCCGGGGTCGACCTCGGCGAGCACCTCGCTGTAGTTCCAGCGGACGATCAGCGCCGCGACGAACGCCCCCGCGGTCTGCGCGGCGATGTAGGGGGCCGTCTTCCGCCAGGCGAACTCCTTGAACGCGGCGAGGGCGACGGTGACGGCCGGGTTGAGGTGGGCGCCGCTGATCCGCGCGGCGACGTAGACGCCGAGCGTGACGCCGAGGCCCCAGGCCCAGGCGATGCTGTCGTGGCCGCCGAGGCCGGGGCCGCCGGCCACGACCTGCGCGACGACGCCGACGCCGAACAGGATGAGGATCATGGTGCCGGCGAACTCGGCCGCGAGCTCGCCGGCGAGGGCGGGGATTCTGGGTCGTCGGACTGCTCGTTCCGCCATGGGCGCTCCTCGGCAGAGGGGGTGGACGCGAGCCCCGTGAGGCTGGCCAGGACGCTAAGCCGGGACGGAGCGACGAACAACCGGACACTGCCGACAATGTCGAACACTTTCCCCGATGCCCGGTGCCGGTTACCCTCCAGTCTGTGCACGAGATCACAGAATCCGGGCAGTTCGGGGCGCAAAGGACGACGATTACGACGACTGCCGACATTGTCGGCACCCTGCCGGGCCAACTACCATCGGATTCATGCCCGGACCTGTGCAGTCGATCGAGCGGGCCGCCGCGATCCTGCGCCTGCTCGCCGCCAGCTCGGGCCGGCTCGGAGTCGGCGAGATCGCCAGTTCGCTCGGCCTCGCCCGGGGCACCGCGCACGGCATCCTGCGCACCCTGGAGCGCGTCGGCTTCGTCGAGCAGGACGGCGGCACCGGCAAGTACCAGCTCGGCGCCGCCCTGCTGCACCTCGGCACCAGCTACCTGGACGTCAACGAGCTGCGCTCCCGCGCCATCAACTGGGCCGACGCGCTCGCCTCGCGCAGCGGCGAGGCCGTCCGGATCGGGACCCTGCTGGAGGGCAGGGTCCTGGTCGTGCACCACGTGTTCCGCCCGGACGACACGCTCCAGGCGATGGACGTCGGCTCCCTGCTGCCGCTGCACGCGACCGCGCTCGGCAAGGCGCTGCTCGCCCACGACGCCAACGCGGCGGCGTCCATCCGCGACACCGTCCTGGAGTCGTACTGCCGCCGCACCATCACCGATCCGCGCGAGCTCGCACGGGCCGCCACCCGGGTGCGGGAGAACGGCTGGGCCGCCGAGGTCGAGGAGCTGTCCATCGGCGACGCCGGCATCGCCGCACCGATCCGCGGGTACGGGGGGCTCGTCGTCGGTGCCATCGGCATCTCCGGCGCGGTCGAGCGGATCTGCGACACACGCCGCGTCCCGGAGCCGAGGCTCGTCGCCTACGTGCGGGACGCGGCCCGCGCCGTCTCCCGCGACCTCGGCGGCTCGCGCTGGTGACGCCGGCACGGGGGGAGGCGGTCGCGCGTGACCGAGCGCTACGTGATGTCGATCGACCAGGGCACCACGTCCACCCGGTGCATCCTGTTCGACCACGGCGGCCGGCTGGTCTCGGTGGCGCAGCGTGAGCACCGCCAGCACTTCCCGAGGCCCGGCTGGGTCGAGCACGACCCGGTGGAGATCTGGCGCAACCTGGAACGGATCGCCCCGGAGGCGCTCGCCCAGGCGGGCGTGACCGCGGACCAGGTCGCCGCGGTCGGCATCGCCAACCAGCGGGAGACGACCGTCCTGTGGGACCGGGTGACCGGCGTCCCGATCGGCCGCGCCATCGTCTGGCAGGACATGCGCACCGGCGCCCTCGTGGACGAGCTCGGCCGCGCCCCCGGCGCCGCGATGGTCACCGAGCGCAGCGGCCTGCCCCTCGCCACCTACTTCTCCGCCCCGCGCATCCGCTGGCTGCTCGACCACACGCCCGGCCTGCGGGAGCGCGCCGAGCGCGGCGAGGTGCTGTTCGGCACGATGGAGAGCTGGCTGATCTGGAACCTGTCCGGCGGCGTCGACGGCGGCGTCCACGTCACGGACGTGACCAACGCGAGCCGCACCCTGCTGATGGACCTGCACACCCTCGCCTGGGACGACGGCCTGCTCGACTTCTTCGGCGTGCCGAAGGCGATGCTGCCGGCGATCAGGTCGTCCACCGAGACCTACGGGACGGCCCGCCGCGTCTTCCCGGGCGTGCTGATCGGCGCGGCCCTCGGCGACCAGCAGGCCGCCCTGTTCGGGCAGACGTGCTTCGCCCCGGGCGAGACCAAGTGCACCTACGGGACGGGCGCGTTCCTGCTGATGAACACCGGCACCGCGCCGGTGAAGTCGGACAACGGGCTGCTCACCACCGTCGGCTACAAGATCGGCGACGAGCCCGCCGTGTACGCGCTGGAGGGCTCCATCGCGATCACCGGCGCGCTCGTCCAGTGGTTCCGGGACGGCCTCGGGCTGATCACCACCGCGCCGGAGATCGAGACCCTCGCCCGGTCGGTCGCCGACAACGGCGGCTGCTACATCGTCCCCGCCTTCTCCGGGCTGTTCGCGCCGCACTGGCGCAGCGAGGCGCGCGGCATCATCGTCGGCCTCACGTCCTACATCACGAAGGGGCACCTGGCGCGGGCCGTGCTGGAGGCGACCGCCTGGCAGACCCGCGAGGTCGTCGACGCGATGAACGCCGACTCCGGGCTCAGCCTCAAGGAGCTGAAGGCCGACGGCGGCATGACGTCCGACAACCTCGTCATGCAGATGGTCGCGGACGTGCTGAACGTGCCGGTGGAGCGGCCGATGGTGGTGGAGACGGTGTCCCTCGGCGCCGCCTACGCCGCCGGGCTCGCCGTCGGCTACTGGGCGGGGCTGGAGGGGCTGCGGCGCAACTGGCACCGCGCGGCCCGCTGGGTCCCGGCCATGGAGCCGGTGCGGCGCGCGGCCGAGTACGACAACTGGAGGCGCGCCGTCGAGCGCACCTTCGACTGGATCCGCAGCGGCGAGGACCCCGCCTCGGCGCCGTGAACCCGGGCCCCGTCGGGCCCGGCCCGCTTCCACGCCGGCCGATCTCTCATATATTTGATGTGCCCATGCCCCGCGCCCACGGGAGACGATGACGGTGGCCGGTACCGGCGATCACGCCCTCGGCAGGCGCCGCCAGCTGAGCGACGAGGTGGCCGACCACGTCCGCGATCTCATCATGGCGGGCCGGGTCGGGCACGGCGAGTTCCTGCGCCTGGAGCGGATCGCCGAGGACCTCGGGATCAGCGTGACCCCCGTCCGGGAGGCGCTGCTGTCGCTGCGCGGCGAGGGCTTCGTGACGCTGGAGCCCCGGCGCGGGTTCATGCCGGCGCCGCTGACCCGGCAGGACGTCCAGGACCTGTTCGAGGCGCAGGCGTACTTCGCCGGCGAGCTGGCGGCCCGCGCCGCCGGGAGGATCACCGAGGCGGAGCTGGCGGCGCTCGACCGGACCCAGGCGCAGCTGGAGGAGGCGTTCGAGGCCGGGGACTCGGCCGGCATCGAGCGCGCCAACCACCGGTTCCACCGGGCGATCAACCTGTGCGCCGGGTCGCCGAAGACCGCCTTCCTGCTGAAGACCGTCGCCAGGTACGCGCCGCGCCGCTTCTACGCGAGCATCGACGGCTGGACGCGGGCGTCCGCCGACGACCACCACCTCGTCCTCGCCGCGCTGCGGGCGGGGGACGCCGACGGCGCGCGGCAGGCGATGCGCGCCCACATCCGGCACGCGGGGACCTTGCTCGCCGTCCACCTGGAGGCCCGGGGGTTCTGGGCGGCCGAGCCGGAGTGACGGCCCTTTCCGCGGCGCCGTATCGTATAAAAAATTTCCGGGAGGGCTGATGGACGACCGGGTGGTCACGGTCACCGGGCACGGCGCGGCGCGCGTGCTCACGCTGAACCGGCCGGAGGCGCGCAACGCGATCGACGTCCCGATGCGCGAGCGGCTGCTGGCGGAACTGCGGCGCGCCGCCGGCGACCCGGAGGTCCGGGCGATCGTGCTGACCGGCGCGGGCGGGACGTTCTCGGCGGGCGGCGACGTCCGGTCGATGGAGGGCGCCGGCCCGGACGCCGTGCGGGCCCGGCTCGCGCCCGTGCACGAGGCCGTCCGGCTCATCACCACGTGCGGGACGCCCGTGATCGCCGCGGTCGAGGGCGCCGCCGCCGGGCTCGGCGTGTCCCTCGCCGCCGTCTGCGACCACGTGGTCGCCGCCGAGGACGCCCGGTTCGTCGCCGCGTTCGGCAAGGTCGGCCTCGTCGCCGACGGCGGCCTGCTCTGGACGCTGCCGCAGCGCGTCGGCATGGGGCGCGCCAGGGAGATGCTCGTCTTCGGCCGGACGGTCACCGCGCCCCGCGCCCACGAGATCGGCCTCGCCGACTCCCTCGCCCCGTCCGGCGGGGCGCTCGACGCCGCGCTCGCACTCGCCGCCGAGGCCGCCGCGCTCGCCCCGCTGTCGGTCGCCGCCGCGAAGCGGCTGCTGGCCCGCGCCGGCCAGAGCCTGGAGGAACTGCTGGAGTCCGAGCGCGCGGAGCAGGCGGCCCTGTTCGGCACCGCCGACTTCGCCGAGGGGCGCGCCGCGTTCGCCGAGCGCCGGCCGCCCCGCTTCGAAGGCCGCTAGGGAGGAGCGACGTGAGCAGGCTGCAGCAGACCCACGGGCTGACGGACGAGCAGCGGGAGATCATCGCGACCGTCCGGGCGTTCGTCGACCGGGAGATCCTCCCGGTCGCCACCGCCCTGGAGCACGCCGACGAGTACCCGCAGGCCATCGTGGACGGCATGAAGGACCTCGGGCTCTTCGGCCTGATGATCGACGAGGAGCACGGCGGGCTGGGCGAGTCGCTGCTGACCTACGCGCTGGCCGTGGAGGAGCTGTCGCGCGGCTGGATGAGCGTGTCCGGCATCGTCAACACCCACTTCATCGTCGCCTGGATGATCACCCATCACGGGACGCCCGAGCAGAGGGCCCACTACCTGCCGAAGATGGCGGCGGGGGAGATCCGGGGCGCGTTCTCGATGTCCGAGCCGGGCTGCGGTTCGGACGTCTCCGCGATCACGACCCGCGCCGTCCCGGACGGCGGCGACTACGTGATCGACGGCCAGAAGATGTGGCTGACCAACGGCGGCTCGGCCAACCTGGTGGCCACGCTGGTCAAGACCGACCCGGACGCCGGCCACCGGGGCATGACCGCGTTCCTCATCGACAAGACCCCCGGCTTCGGCGAGGTCGCGCCGGGCCTGACCGTCCCCGGCAAGATCGAGAAGATGGGCTACAAGGGCGTCGACACCACCGAGCTGGTCTTCGACGGGTACCGCGTCCCGGCGGCTCAGATCCTCGGCGGCACGCCGGGCCGGGGCTTCTACCAGATGATGGACGGCGTCGAGGTCGGCCGCGTCAACGTAGCGGCGCGCGGCTGCGGCGTCGCGAGGCGCGCCTACGAACTGGCCCTCGACTACGCGCGGCAGCGAGAGGCGTTCGGCAAGCCCATCGCCGAGCACCAGGCCGTCCTGTTCCGCCTGGCCGAGATGGCGACCAAGGTCGAGGCCGCGCACCAGATGATGGTGATGGCCGCGCGCCGCAAGGACTCCGGCGAGCGCAACGACCTGGAGGCGGGCATGGCGAAGTACCTCGCCAGCGAGTACTGCAAGGAGGTCGTCGAGGACGCGTTCCGCATCCACGGCGGCTACGCCTACTCCAAGGAGTACGAGATCGAGCGCCTCTACCGCGAGGCCCCCATGCTGCTGATCGGCGAGGGCACCGCCGACATCCAGAAGATGATCATCGGCCGCCGCCTGCTGGAGGGCTGACCGATGACCGCGGCGGAGCGCGAGCGGAGTGAGGATCATCGGTCGGCCCCGCGGGGGTCTGGGGGGCGTCCCCCTGAGGGCACCACTCCGCGGATGCTGCCGCTCGAAGGGGTCACGGTCGTCGCGCTGGAGCAGGCGGTGGCGGCGCCGTTCGCCACGCGCCAGCTCGCCGACCAGGGCGCCCGCGTCATCAAGGTGGAGCGGGTGGACGGCGGCGACTTCGCCCGCGCCTACGACTCGGCGGTGCGCGGCGGGCTTGGCACGCACTTCGCCTGGCTGAACCGCTCGAAGGAGTCGGTGGCGCTGGACCTCAAGCGGGACGAGGGGCGCGCGATCCTCACCGACCTGGTCGCGGGCGCCGACGTGTTCCTGCAGAACCTGGCGCCCGGCGCGGCCGCGCGGCTCGGGTTCGGCGCGGACGTGCTCCGGGCCCGCGACCCCCGCCTCATCGTGGTCGACATGTCCGGATATGGGACGAGCGGCCCGTACCGGGACAAGCGCGCCTACGACATGCTCGTCCAGGCCGAGGCCGGGCTGATCTCCGTCACCGGCACCCCGGAGACGCCCGTGAAGGCCGGATCGCCGCTGGCCGACATCGCCGCCGGCATGTACGCGTTCTCGGGCGTGCTCGCCGCGCTCGTCCGGCGCGGCACCACCGGCGAGGGCGCGTCGATCGAGATCACGATGTTCGACGCGGTCGCCGAATGGATGAGCCAGGCGATGTACACGACGCTCTACACCGGCTCCGTACCGCCTCGCACGCGGCTGAGCCACCCGGTGATCGCCCCTTACGACGCCTACCCCACCGCCGACGGCGCCGACGTCGTGATCGGGGTGCAGAACGACCGCGGCTGGGCGGCGCTGGCCACCGGCGTGCTGGCGCGGCCCGACCTCGTGACCGACCCCGAGTACGCGACCAACCGGGCGCGGGTCCGCAACCGGGAGAAGGTGGACGCGATCGTCGCCGGTGTCACGTCCGGCATGGGCCGCGACGAGCTGCTGAGGCGGCTCGACGCGGCCGGCGTCGCCAACGCGTCCCTGAACGACGGGCACGGCCTGATCGCGCATCCGCAGCTCGCCGAGCGGGACCGCTGGCGCGAGGTGGCCTCCCCGGTCGGCGGCATCCGGGCGCTGCTCCCGCCGATCACCTTCGCCGACGCCGAGCCGCGCATGGACCCGATCCCGGCGCTCGGCGAGCACACCGACGCCGTCCTGCGCGAACTCGGCCGCAACGGCGCCGCGATCGCCGCACTCCGGGCCGCGGGCACGATCGGCTGACCCCGCGGCGGACCGCCGGCGGGCGGATATCGTGGCGGTCATGGCACGCCCGACTCCCGCCCCCGGCCGCCGCGGCGAACTCCGCGACTTCCTGCGGACCCGCCGTGCCCGTCTCACCCCCGCCGACGTCGGCATGCCGGACGGCGGACGGCGCCGCACGCCGGGCCTGCGCCGCGAGGAGGTCGCCGTGCTCGCCGGAGTGGGCGTCTCCTGGTACACGTGGCTGGAGCAGGGCCGCGACATCACGGTGTCCGGCGAGGTGCTGGACGCGATCGGCCGCGCCCTGCGCCTGGACGCCGCCGAGCGCGAGCACCTGTACCTGCTCGCCGGGCTGAACCCGCCCCGCGCGGACGCGGCCCCGGCCGTCCCGATCACGCCGGAGCTGCAGCGGGTGCTGGACGCCTGGTCGCCCCGGCCCGCCTACGTCCGCGACCGGCACTGGAACTTCATCGCGATCAACGACGCGGCCCGCGAGGTGTTCGGCTACGGCGACACCGACCACAACTGCCTGGTCACGTTCTTCACCAACGTCCGGTACCGGTCGATGAACACGCACTGGTCCGCGACGGCGCCCGATGTCGTCGCCCGGTTCCGCGCCGACGTGGCCCGCTGCCCCGACGACCCGGAGTTCGGCCGGCTCGTCGCGGACCTGCTGGCCGTCAGCCCCGAGTTCGCCGAGCTGTGGCCCCGCCACGACGTCAGCGGGAACACGCAGGCCGTGAAGGGGATCCGGCATCCGGACGCGGGCGAGCTGATCTTCGAGGGGACGCTGCTGCCGCTGGCCGACCGTCCGGGCTGCAACCTGGTCCTGCACAACCCGCGGCCGGGCACCGGGACGCAGGAGCGGCTCGAGCGGCTGATGGCCCGCCGCGGGATGGCCGCCGCGAGCTGACCCTCCAGGGTGGTGGTGCCACACCCATGATGAGCGGACTCTGCCGGGTCCGCGGCCCGTCCCGCATGATCGTCCTCGAAGCGAGAACCACTGAGGAGGACTCATGAGGACGCGTGATTTCGCGGGCGCGCGGGTCGGCGCGGTCGGGCTCGGGTGCATGGGGATGAGCTGGGCCTACAGCGCGTCGGAGCGGGACGACGACGCGTCGGCCGCGCTGATCCGGGAGGCGCTCGACCTCGGCGTCACGTTCCTGGACACCGCGCAGCCCTACGGCGACGGCCACAACGAGACGCTCGTGGGCCGCGCGCTGAAGGGCCGCCGCGACGAGGCGGTCGTGGCGACGAAGACGGGGCTCGTCGTCGGGGACAGGTCGTCCTGGAACCTCGTCCGGAACGGGACGCCCGAGCACGTCAAGGCGTCCGCCGAGGACAGCCTGCGCCGCCTCGGCACCGACGTGATCGACCTGTACTACCTGCACCGGGTCGACGCGGACGTGCCGCTGGCCGAGACGTGGGGCGCGATGGCCGAGCTGGTCGCCGAGGGGAAGGTCCGCACGCTGGGGCTGTCGGAGGTCAGCGTGCGGCAGGCCGCCGAGGCGCACGCGATCCACCCGGTCGCCGCGATCCAGTCGGAGCTGTCGCTGTGGACGCGCGACGCGATGGGCGCGCCCGGCGCGGTGGCCGGCATGGCGCCGGGCCACACGGCGGGCACGGGGGAGGAGGTGGGCGACGTGGTCGGCTGGTGCGCCGCCAACGGCGCCGTGTTCGTCCCGTTCTCGCCGCTCGGCCGCGGCTTCCTCACCGGGACGGTCACGTCCGCCGACTTCGAGGACACCGACTTCCGCGGCGGCAACCCGCGGTTCCAGGAGGACGCGCTGAAGGCCAACCTGCGCATCGTCGACGTCGTCAAGGCCGTCGCCGGACGGCACGGCGCCACCCCGGCGCAGGTCGCGATCGCCTGGACGCTCGCGCAGGGCGAGCACGTCATCCCGATCCCCGGCACCAAGAAGCGGCGCTACCTGCGCGACAACGCCGGCGCCGCCGGCCTGGACCTCACCGCGGCCGACCTGGCCGAGCTGGACGGCGTCCCCGCCGCCGTCGGAGAGCGCTACTGACGCGGGCCGTCGCGATCCCCGAGTCCGGCAGCGCGCACGTTCGGCGCCCGGCCGAGTTGGACGCGCGGCGGCCTCCGCGTTTGGTCACTTCGGTGCTTCGGCCAGGGTCTGGGCGGCCAGGGAGAGGAGGTCGTCGACGCTCCAGTGGTCGGCGGCGTGCTCGCCGTACTTCGCGGCCACGAGGCGGCCGCCGGGGGCGATCAGGAAGTCGGCGGGCAGGCCGAGGCGCCCGCCGTCCGGGCGGGACTTCGGCGCCTTCGCCCGCCCCCGCGCGAGGTGCCAGGTTCCGATGGCGACGGAGCGCAGGATGGTCCACCAGACGCGCGGGTCCAGCAGTGCGCGGGGGGCGGACTCCACGCCGAACTCGGCGTACAGCCGCTTCTCCGGGTCGCCGATCGCCGCGAACGGCAGGTCGGCGACGTGCTCGCGCAGCTCTTCGGCGGACGAGTGGAACACGACGGCCTCGCGGATCCCCGCGGCCTCGATCTCGGCGTGCCGGACGGTGAACGAGCGCAGGTGCAGGTTGCAGACCGGGCAGCCCGCGAACCGCCGGAACTGCAGGTGGACGAGCCGGCCGGGATCGGGGACGGGCAGCGGCGGACCGCTGACCGGGGTGAGTTCGCGCGCCGGGACGCCGGAGCCGGGGGCCAGGTGCATGGCCGCCTCCTTTAGGTGTACGACATACGCCTACGATCGTAAGCGTATGCCGTACGCTGTCAAGCGCCATGCCTCGACCACGTTCGCTCAGCACCGAGAAGCTCGCGGGGGCCGCGCTCGCCGTCATCGACCGCGACGGGCTCGCCGGGCTGTCCATGCGCGCCGTCGCCAAGGAGCTCGGGACGAGCACCATGGCCCTCTACCGCTACGTGCGCGACCGCGAGGAACTGGAAGGGCTGGTCGTCGACCTGGTCTACGGCGAGGTCGACCCGGCTCCGCCCCGCGAGGGGCCCTGGGACGCGCGGATCGAGACCATGGCGCTGCGGCTGCGGGACGCATTCGGCGCCCACGCCGCGATCATGCCGCTGACGCTCACCCACCGGCACGCCTCGGCGGGCTCGCTGTGCTGGGGCGAGACGGTCGCCGGGCTCCTCGCCGAGGCGGGCATCACCGGGCCGCGCGCGGCCATCGCGCTGCGCGCGCTGATCGCCTACATCATCGGCGCGATCCAGCTGGAGCACCTCGGCCCGCTGGCGGGGGAGGGGACGGACGCCATCGCCGCGCTGCCCGCTGGCGAGTTCCCCCATATGGCGGAGACCGCGCGGCACGCCCGCCACATCGGCCCTGAGGAGGAGTTCCGCGGGGGACTGGCGGCCGTGCTGCGCGGCCTCGGCGCCGAAGGCGCCTAACGCACCAGCAGCGACTGCTGCGCGGTGATCGCCTCGACGGCCTGCTTCACGATGCCGTCGATCAGCTCACCGCAGGTGGGCAGGTCGTCGATGACGCCGACGACCTGGCCGGACGCCATCACGCCCAGGTCGGGGCGGCCGTCCACCATGGCGGCCTTCAGCAGCATCGGCGTGTTCGCGGCCATCAGCACCTGCGACCACGACAGGTCCTTGCCGTGCTTCATCGCCTTCCCGTCGGCGATCATCGCGCGCCACGACATCCCGGACAGCTTCTTGAACCGGGCGCCGTTGCGCACCGCGCGGACGAGCCCGCCGACGCGCCCGGACTTCTCCAGCGTGTCGACCAGCTCGCTGCGCAGCACCCGGTGCGGCATGCCGTCCACCTGCCGGGTCACCACCGTCTCGCCGGTCTTCAGGTAGACCTGCTTGACCGCGTCCGGCACCGAGCTGTCGGACGTCAGCAGGAACCGGGTGCCCATCGCGACGCCCGCCGCGCCGTAGGACAGCGCGGCGGCGAGGCCGCGCCCGTCGAAGAAGCCGCCGGCCGCGATGACCGGGATGTCGACTGCGTCCACGACCTGCGGCAGCAGCAGCGTCGTCGCGACGGCGCCGGTGTGGCCGCCGCCCTCGCCGCCCTGGACGAGCACCGCGTCCGCGCCCCAGCCCGCGACCTTCTCCGCGTGCCGCCGCGCGCCGACCGAGGGGATCACGACGAGCCCGGCGTCCTTGAGCTTGGCGATCAGCTCCTTCTTCGGGGCGAGCGCGAACGAGGCGACCTTCACGCCCTCCTTGATCAGGAGGTCGATGCGGTCGCCCGCGTCGCCGGCGTCGGCCCGCAGGTTGACCCCGAACGGGGCGTCCGTGCGGTCCTTGACCTCGCGGATCGCGTCGGCGAGCTGGTCGAGCGTCATCGTCGCCGACGCCAGGATGCCGAGGCCGCCCGCGTTCGCCGTGGCCGTGACGAGCTTCGGCCCGGCGACCCAGCCCATGCCGGTCTGGACGACGGGGTGCCGCACGCCGGTCAGCCGGGTCAGCGGCGTGTCGAGCAACTGCTCCATCACGCCTCCTCTGCGTGGGGGGCGACCCCCCACACCCCCCGGGTCGCTTCGCTCATGCCGGGACCTCCCGCTCGCGCAGCCCCTTCGGATCGAGGACCTCGCGCATGATCCGCAGCTCCTCGCCGTCCGGCAGCCGCGTCTCGGGCACCTCGTCCGGGACGGCCAGCTCGAAGCCGGTGGCGGCGGTCACGTCCGCGACGCTCACGCCGGGGTGGACGGACCGCAGCCGCATCCGCCGGTCCGGGGTGTCGAAGTCGAGCACCGCGAGGTTGGTCACGACGGCGCGGATCTCGTGCGCGCCCCGGTCCCAGCCGACGCCGCTCACCATGTCGACCTTCTCGGTGAACACGCGCGTCGAGTGCTTCGGCACCCAGTAGCTCGTCGGGTTCAGCAGCGTGTTGCCGGGCCCGCCGCGCACCCCGAGGAGCTGCCGCGTCGGGCGCTCCCAGTCGCCGATGCACGAGATGTTGGTGTTGCCGTGCGCGTCGATCTGGCTCGGCCCCATCACCACGTGGCGCCGCCCGTTCAGGACGAGCCACAGGTGGTCGCGGAACGGCAGCCAGCCCTCGACCGTCTCCGCCGACCCGCCGAGCGGGACGGGCTCGGCGCTCAGCGACGGCCCGCCGTCCGTGGTCAGCAGGTCGGGCGCGAACGTGGCCCGCGCCAGCCGCGACCCCAGCATCGGCACGAAACCCGCCACCGCCGCCGCGACGATCTCGCCGTCGCCCCGGAACAGGTCGGCGCACGCCGCCGCGCACACCTCCGCGCGCGTCACGTCACTCGTACTCATCGGCTCACTCCTTCGTCGCTGCGCGCGCTCCTCGGTCCAGCCGCCGCGCGGCCGCTCACGGGTTCTCCTCCCGCCAGACCCGGACGGCGTCCTGGTAGGCGGCCTCGTCGCCGGACAGGAACCGCTCGGTGAACCCGGCCCACTTCTCCGGGTCGGCCGCCGACTGCGCGTAGAGCTTCTGGAACTTCTCGTCCCGCCCGAAGTCGGGCGCGCAGTCGGTGAAGTGCGCCCCGTTCGGCGTCTCGACGACGCCCGCCACGTGCGCCCGGCTGATCAGCAGCGACTGCACCGGGCCCTCCTTGGCGAAGTCGGCGGTGTCGACGAGCCGCTCGCACGACACGTAGGTGCGGCCGGCCGCCTTGGCGAACAGGTCGTCCATGTACGGGTCGGGGCCGAGGTACTGGGCGTTGCCGCGCGCGTCGGCGCGGTTCATGTGGACGAGCGCCACGTCCATCTTCAGAGCCGGGACGGCGACGAGCTCGGTGGCGTCCTCGTACGGCGACCGGATCGTCTTGAGTTCGGGGTTGACCTTGAGGACGTCCGAGCCGAGCCCGACCGGGGTGGGCAGGAACGGCAGCCCGTGCGCCGCCGCGTACAGCCCGAACAGGAACATGCCCTCGTCGTACTCGGTCAGCTCGATGGCCCCGGTCTGCCGCGCCTGCCGGAAGTGCGGCTCCAGCGGGACCGAGTCCATCGTCACGAACGCCGTGACGAGGCGGCGGACCTTGCCGGCCGCGCACAGCAGCCCCACGTCCGGCCCGCCGTAGGTCACCAGGGTCAGGTCGGTGACGGGGGAGCGCAGGATCGCCCGGACGAGCGCCATCGGCTTGCGCCGCGACCCCCAGCCGCCGATCCCGACCGTCATGCCGCTCTCCAGCGACGCGGCGACCGCGTCGGCCGACATCACCTTGCTGCTCATTTCGCCCCCTTCGCGACGAACGCATCACGGTGCTCGTCGCCGGCGCCGACGAGGTTGAGCTCGAACGTGAAGCCCTGCTCGTAGCGGTAGCTGCGCTTGACGTCGACCGGGTCGATGCCGTTCAGCGACTCCTTGGCCCGCCGGATCACGTACTTGTCCTTCGCGGCGATGTTCGCGGCGACCTCCAGGGCCTTGGCGCGCAGCTCGTCCGCCGGGACGACCTCCAGCACCGAGCCGTGGTGGTGCAGCTCCTCCGCCGTGACGTTGCGGCACGTGTAGACCATCGCGCGCATCAGGTGCTGCGGGACGAGCCGGGCCAGGTGCGTCGCGGCGCCGAGCGCGCCCCGGTCGACCTCCGGCAGCCCGAAGTAGGCGTCCTGCGAGGCGACCACGATGTCGGCGTTGCCGGCCAGGCCGATCCCGCCGCCGAGGCAGAAGCCGTGGACGGCCGCGACGACCGGGACCTCGCAGTCGTAGACGGCCGCGAACGCCGCGTAGCAGCCGCGGTTCGCGCCGACCAGGGCGGTGTGCCCCTCGGTGCTCTGCATCTCCTTGATGTCGACGCCCGCGTTGAAGCCCCGGCCCGCGGCCCGGAGCACGACGGCGCCGACCTCCGGGTCGCGGCCGGCCGCGGTGACCGCGTCGGCCAGCTCGTACCAGCCCGCGACGGTCAGGGCGTTGACCGGCGGCGCGTCCACGACGATCTCGGCGACCCCGTCCAGGGTCGTGGTGGAGACTCCCATGCGCTACCTTTCCACCAAACATTTGTTAGAACAGAAGGTAGCAGAGGAGGCGGAATGTCACTGACGCTCGACCTGGGCGGCCGGACCGCCGTGGTCACGGGCGGCGTGCGCGGGGTCGGCGCCGGGATCAGCCGCGCCCTCCTGGAGGCGGGCGCCGACGTCGTCGCGGTCGCCCGGCGCGAGCCCGAGACGCTGCCCGAGGCGGGCGGCCGCACGGCCCGCTTCGTCTCGCTGGACGTGCGCGACCCGGACGCCGTGCAGGCGTTCGCCGACGGCCTGGACCGCGTCGACGTGCTGGTCAACAACGCGGGCGGTGCCCCGTTCCTGCCGGTCGCCGACGGGAGCCTGCGCACCCACGTCAAGATCATCGAGCTGAACCTGACGTCCGCGCTGATCATGGCGCGGGCGCTCCAGCCGAAGATCATGGAGGCGGGCGGCGGCTCGGTCGTCAACATCGGCAGCGTCAGCGGGGTGCGCCCCTCGCCCGGCACCGCCGCCTACGGCGCCGCCAAGGCCGGCCTCCACAGCCTCACCACGTCGCTGGCCGTCGAGTGGGCGCCGCACATCCGCGTCAACACGCTCGTCCTCGGGATGGTCCGCACCGAGCTGTCCCACCTGCACTACGGCGACGAGGACGGCATCGCGGCGGTGTCGCGGACCGTGCCGATGGGCCGCCTCGCCGACCCCTACGACATCGGCGCCGCCTGCGCGTTCCTGGCGTCCGACCTGGCGTCCTACGTCACCGGCTCGTCGATGCAGGTCCACGGCGGGGGAGAGCGGCCCGCCTTCCTGGACGCCGCCACCGTGAACAAGGAGGAAACGCGATGATCTGCAAGGACCGGGTGGTCGCCGTCACCGGCGCCGGCCGCGGCCTCGGCCGCGCGCACGCGCTGGAGTTCGCCCGGCAGGGCGCCCTCGTCGTCGTGAACGACCTGGGGGTCGCGCGGGACGGCACCGGCGACGCGTCCGGGGGACCGGCGCACGACGTCGTCCGGGAGATCGAGGCGCTCGGCGGGAAGGCCGTCGCGCACACCGACGACATCGCCACCGACGAGGGCGCCGCCGCGCTGGTCGCGACGGCGATCGACGCGTTCGGGCGGCTGGACGCCCTCGTCAACAACGCGGGCTTCCTCCGCGACCGCATGCTGATCAACCTGGGCGAGGACGAGTGGGACGCGGTCATGCGCGTCCACCTCAAGGGCCACTTCCTGCCGCTCAAGCACGCCGGCCGGTACTGGCGGGCCGAGAGCAAGGCGGGCCGCCCCGTCGACGCGCGTGTGATCAACACCTCGTCCGGCGCCGGGCTGCTCGGCAGCGTCGGCCAGGGCAACTACTCCGCCGCCAAGGCCGGCATCGTCGGGCTGACCCTCGTCGCGTCCGCCGAGATGGGCCGCTACGGCGTCGCCGTCAACGCGATCGCGCCCGCCGCCCGCACCCGGATGACCGAGGAGGTCTTCGCGCAGACGATGGCCGCCCCCGCCGAGGGCGAGTTCGACGCCATGGCCCCCGAGAACGTCTCGCCGCTGGTCGTTTGGCTCGGCTCCGCCGAGTCCCGCGGCGTCACGGGGCGGGTCTTCGAGGCCGAGGGAGGCAAGATCTGCGTGATGGACGCCTTCCGCCACGGCCCCACGGCCGACAAGGGCGCCAAGTGGGACCCGGCCGAGGTCGGCGCGGTCGTCAAGGACCTCCTGGCGGGGGCGCCCGCCCCCGAGCCGGTCTACGGCGCGGGCTGAGCGGCGCCTCCGGCGTTCTCCGGGGCCGCCGCGCAGGCGCGGCCCCGGAATTCCGTCCCGAGGAGCGGTGTTGTACACCTGCGCCGCCCGAAAATGCCTCGCCCCTCACCGGGTGTTGGGGCTACGGTGCGAAGGTTTGCAGGGTGAGCGGGGCCGCGGGCCCGGAACCCTATCCTTGGTGACGGATATGAGGACGAGTGTGAAATCGCCGCTCGCCGGCCTGCGCGCGCGCCTGCCGGAGCTGATGCTCCGTGATCAGCACCGGCTGCGCCGCCGGATCGACGGCGCCCAGAAGATGCGCGACGCCGCGCGCCGCGCGAAGGTCGCCGAGGAGATCGCCGCCGATGTCGAGGCCGCCGGGCGGCGGGTCGAGCGGCGGCGGCTCGCCGTGCCCGCGATCACGTATCCGGCCGAGCTGCCGGTGGCGCAGAAGAAGGACGACATCCTCGCCGCGGTCCGCGACCACCAGGTCGTGATCGTCGCGGGCGAGACGGGATCGGGCAAGACCACCCAGATCCCCAAGATCTGCCTGGAGCTGGGCCGGGGCGTGCTCGGCTCGATCGGGCACACCCAGCCGCGCCGGCTGGCCGCCCGGACGGTCGCCGACCGCATCGCCGAGGAGCTCGGCACCGAGCTCGGCGACACGGTCGGCTACAAGGTCCGCTTCACCGACCGGTCCAGCGACGACACGCTCGTCAAGCTGATGACCGACGGCATCCTGCTCGCCGAGATCCAGACCGACCGGCTGCTCCGCCAGTACGACACGCTGATCATCGACGAGGCGCACGAGCGCAGCCTGAACATCGACTTCCTGCTCGGGTACGTCAAGGAGATCCTGCCCCGGCGCCCCGACCTCAAGGTGATCATCACCTCGGCGACGATCGACCCGGAGCGGTTCTCCGAGCACTTCGGGAACGCTCCGATCGTGGAGGTGTCGGGGCGCACCTACCCGGTCGAGGTCCGGTACCGGCCCGTCGCCGACCCGGAGGACGCCTCCGCCGACCCCGACCGCGACCAGATCCAGGCGATCACCGACGCGGTGGACGAGCTGGGCCGCGAGGGCCCCGGCGACGTGCTGGTGTTCCTCAGCGGCGAGCGGGAGATCCGCGACACCGCCGACGCGCTGACCAAGCACTTCGCCCGGCAGAAGGGCACCACCGAGGTCCTGCCGCTGTACGCGCGGCTGTCGGCCGCCGAGCAGCACCGGGTGTTCCAGGCGCACCGCGGCCGGCGCGTCGTCCTCGCGACCAACGTCGCCGAGACGTCGCTGACCGTCCCCGGCATCAAGTACGTCGTCGACCCCGGCACCGCCCGCATCTCCCGCTACAGCCACCGGCTGAAGGTGCAGCGGCTCCCGATCGAGCCGGTGTCGCAGGCGTCGGCGAACCAGCGCAAGGGGCGCTGCGGGCGCGTGTCCGAGGGCGTCTGCATCCGGCTGTACTCCGAGGAGGACTTCGAGTCCCGCCCCGAGTTCACCGACCCGGAGATCCTGCGCACCAACCTCGCGTCCGTCATCCTGCAGATGACCGCGCTCGGCCTCGGCGACATCGCGGCGTTCCCGTTCGTCGAGCCCCCGGACCGCCGCAACGTCAAGGCCGGCGTCGACCTGCTGCACGAGCTGGGCGCCATCGACCCGGCCGAGAAGGACCCGCGCAAGCGCCTCACCCCGCTCGGCCGCCGCCTCGCCCAGCTCCCCGTCGACCCGCGCCTCGCCCGCATGGTGCTGGAGGCCGACAAGAACGGCTGCGTCCGGGAGGTGCTGGTCATCGCGTCCGCGCTGTCCATCCAGGACCCGCGCGAGCGTCCCGCCGAGCACCAGCAGGCCGCCGACGAGAAGCACCGCCGGTTCGCCGACCCCGCGTCGGACTTCCTGGCCTACCTGAACCTGTGGAACTACCTGCGCGAGCAGCAGAGGGAGCTGTCGGGCAGCGCGTTCCGGCGGATGTGCAAGAACGAGTTCCTGCACTTCCTGCGCGTCCGCGAGTGGCAGGACCTGCACGGCCAGCTCAAGCAGGTCGCCAAGGCGCTCGGCGTCACGCTCAACACCGCGGACGCGCCGCCCGACCTGATCCACACCTCGCTGCTCGCCGGCCTGCTCTCCCACATCGGGCTGATCGACGCCGAGAAGAAGGAGAAGCAGCGCCGGGGCCAGGAGTACCTCGGCGCGCGGGGCGCGAAGTTCGCCGTGTTCCCCGGGTCGTCGCTGTTCAAGAAGCCGCCTCGCTGGGTCATGTCGGCGGAGCTGGTCGAGACGTCGCGGCTGTGGGGGCGGATCAACGCCAAGATCGAGCCCGACTGGATCGAGCCGCTCGCCGGGCACCTGGTGAAGCGCAACTACAGCGAGCCGCACTGGTCGAAGAAGCAGGCGGCCGTGATGGCGCACGAGAAGGTCACCCTCTACGGGGTGCCGATCGTCGCCGACCGCCGCGTGAACTACGGCCGCATCGACCCGGAGCTGTCGCGCGAGCTGTTCATCCGGCACGCGCTCGTCGAGGGCGACTGGGAGACCCACCACCGGTTCTTCCACGACAACCGCGCCCTGCTGGACGAGGTCGAGGAGCTGGAGCACCGCGCCCGGCGCCGCGACATCCTCGTCGACGACGAGACCCTGTTCGACTTCTACGACGAGCGGATCCCCGAGGACGTCGTCTCCGGGCGCCACTTCGACGCCTGGTGGAAGAAGGCCCGGCACGCCGACCCCGACCTGCTCGGGTTCGAGAAGTCGATGCTCATCAACGAGACGGCGGGCGGGGTCAGCGAGGCCGACTACCCGGACGTGTGGAAGCAGGGCGCGCTGCGCCTGCGCCTCACCTACCAGTTCGAGCCCGGCACCGACGCCGACGGCGTGACCGTGCACATCCCCGTCCAGGTCCTGAACCAGGTGCGGCCGGACGGCTTCGAGTGGCAGGTCCCCGGTCTGCGCGCCGAGCTCGTCACCGAGCTGATCCGGTCGCTCCCGAAGCAGCTGCGCGTCAACTTCGTCCCGGCGCCCGACTACGCGCGCAAGGTCCTCGACCGCGTCGCGCCGCGCACCGAGCCGCTGCTGGACGCCCTCGAACGCGAGCTGACCGCGATGACGAGCGTGCCCGTCGCGCGGGAGGCGTGGGACCCGTCCCGGCTGCCCGCCCACCTGCGCATCACGTTCCGCGTCGTGGACGAGAGGCGCCGCACCCTCGGCGAGGGCACCGACCTCGGCGAGCTGAAGCGCCGCCTCGCCGGCACGGTGCGCGGGACGCTGTCGAAGGCCGCCTCCACCGTCGAGCGCTCCGGCCTCACCGAGTGGACGATCGGCGAGCTGCCCCGCACCTACGAGCAGAAGCAGAACGGCTACGACGTCAAGGCGTACCCGGCGCTCACCGACGAGGGCGGCACGGTCGCCGTCCGCATGTACGGGACGGAGGCCGAGCAGCGCCGCGCCATGTGGCTCGGCACGCGCCGGCTGATCCTGCTGAACGCGCCGTCCCCGGTGAAGCTCATCCAGGGCCGGCTGACCAACCAGGGCAAGCTCGCGCTCAGCCACAACCCGCACGGCTCGGTCGCGGCGCTGTTCGACGACTGCGTCACCGCCGCGGCCGACCGGCTCATCGCCGAGGCGGGCGGCCCCGCCTGGGACGAGGACGGCTTCCGCGCCCTGTACGACCGCGTCCGCGCCGACCTCCACGACGCGACGGCGCAGACCGTCGCCCTGGTCGAGCGGATCCTCGCCGAGGCGCACGAGGTCGACCGGCGGCTGCGCGGCACCACGAGCCTCACGCTCGTCCCGGCGCTGACCGACATCCGCGGGCAGCTCGGCAAGCTGATCCACCCCGGTTTCGTCACCGCGACCGGCTGGGCGCGGCTCCACGACCTGCCCCGCTACCTGCGCGCCCTGCAGGTCAGGCTCGACAAGCTCCCCGAGAACCCCGGGCGCGACCGGACGCTCGCGCACCAGGCCGACGTCCTGGCGCAGGAGTACGAGCAGACGCTGCGCCGCCTGCACCCGTCCCGACGCGACGACGAGCCGGCCCGGCAGGTCCGCTGGATGCTGGAGGAGCTGCGGGTCAGCCTCTTCGCCCAGCAGCTCGGGACCCGCTTCCCCGTCTCCGACAAGCGCATCCGCAAGGCCATGGCCCAGCTCTGACCGGATCGCTCCGATCGGACGGGGCATGAGCGGACGGGGCATGATCGTCCGCCTGGTATGACTGGATCATGACGTTGCGGGAGTACTATCCGCCGATCGAGCCGTACGGCTCCGGCCTGCTCGACGTCGGCGACGGCCAGCGTGTCCACTGGGAGGTCTGCGGGAACCCCGGCGGCAAGCCCGCGGTGTTCCTGCACGGCGGCCCCGGCGGCGGGCTGCTCCCCGACAACCGGCGGTTCTTCGACCCGTCCAGGTACCGGATCGTGCTGTTCGACCAGCGCGGCTGCGGGCGGAGCCTCCCGCACGCCGGAGACCCGTCGGTGTCACTGGAGCACAACGTCACCCCGCGCCTGGTCGACGACATCGAGAAGCTGCGCGAGCACCTCGGCATCGACCGGTGGCTGGTGTTCGGCGGGAGCTGGGGCAGCACGCTCGCGCTCGCCTACGCGCAGGCGCACCCGGACCGCGTCACCGAGATCGTGCTGCGCGGCGTCTACCTCGTCCGCCCGTCCGACGAGGCGTGGGGGTTCACGCCGGGCGGCGCCTCGCACCTGTTCCCGGCCGAGTGGGCGGCGTTCCGGGACGCGATCCCGCCCGCCGAGCAGGACGACCTGATGACCGCCTACGGGCGCCGCATCGAGGACCCGGACCCGGCCGTCCACCTCCCGGCCGCCCGCGCCTGGATGGCCTGGGAGCTGTCCGCGAACACCCTCCTGCCCGTCCCGCCGCCGGACCTGGACGACGCGACCGTCCTGGCGTTCGCGCGCATCACGCACCACTACATCTCCAACGGCGGCTTCCTCTCCGAGGAGGGGCTGCTCGCGGGCGTCGACCGCGTCCGGCGCATCCCCGCCGTGATCGTCAACGGCCGCTACGACATGAAGACGCCGCCGGACCAGGCGTGGGATCTGCACCGGGCGTGGCCCGAGGCGGAGTTCCACATCGTCGAGGACGCCGGGCACGGCGGCTCCGAGCCCGGCACGCGGGACCGGCTGATCGGGGCCACCGACCGGTTCGCCGCTCACTGAACGACGAAGTGGGCACCCCCACATCTGCCTCCCAAGTCACTGCAGCAACCCCCATCAGTGCGTATGGTTCATTCCATGCCTAACAGCGAAGAGCGCGACATTAGCGGCCCCGTGGGGGCGGCCGCGGCTCCCCAGGGCGGCGCGGTCTCCGGAGGCTCGGGGGAGTCCACCGAGACGGCGGTCGCCCGCATGGGAGACCCCGTCACGGTCTGGCCGTGCGCGAACTGCGGACGTCCCGTGCCCCAGCCCGTGGGGGCGGTCCGCGCCGTCCGCTACTGCCAGGACAACGACGGCGCCTGCGCCCGCGAGGCCCGCGACCGCCGCGACCGCGGCCGGGACGCGCCCGGCCTCACCGGCCAGGTCGCCTCCGCCTGGGAGATGGTCGAGCGGCTGGAGAAGGCCGCCGACCTGCTCGCCGACTCGCTGACGTCCGAGCTGAGCGTCGCCGGGGTCGAGCGCCGCGTCGCCGAGGTGCGCGCCGAGGCCGCCCGCGAGCTCGCCATCGCGCAGACCGAGCGGGACGCCTCGCAGCGCCGCGCCGAGGAGGCGTGGCAGGAGGCCGCCACCTCCCGCAAGCGCGCCGAGGAGGCCGAGCGGGTCGCCGGCGAGGCCCGCGAGGAGGCCAAGCTCGCCACCGCCAAGCGCGACGCCGCGCAGCAGGCGTGGGAGGAGGCCCACCAGGTCGCGCAGCAGTCGATGACCGCCAAGCTCGCCGCCGAGAGCGAGCGCGACCGCGTCGCCGCCCGCGAGACCGAACTGCTCGCCGCGCTGGAGGCGGCGCGCGCCGAGCTCGTCGGCCTGCACGCCAAGCTCGCCGAGGCCGAGGGGACCGCCGAGGCGCAGCGCGTGGAGGCCGCCGTCGCCAAGCAGGGCGCCGAGGACCTGCGCAACGCCATGCGCGACACCGAGGCGCAGCGCCAGCGCGCCATGCAGGCCGCCAGCAAGGCCGAGGCCGAGCGGACCGCCGCGCTGCGCGCCCAGTCCGAGGCCGAGGCCGAGGTCGTCCGCGCGGCGGCCCGCGCCGACGAGGCCGCCAAGGAGCGCGACACCGCCCGGGCGCACGCCGAGGCCGCGACCGCGGAGCGCGACGAGCTGGCCGGCAAGGTCAACGACCAGGCCGTGCAGCTGCGGCAGCTGTCGCAGTCGGTCGCCGAGCAGCAGGCCGCGCTGACCGCCCTCGCCGAGGAGCGCGACGCCGCCCGCGCCGAGGCCGACCGGGCCCGCCGCCAGGTCGACCAGTTCACCCACAGCACGCTGTCGTCGAACATCCCGCCGGGCGGCCGGATGCCGGGCGGCGGCACCCCGATGCCCCCGCCGGGCGTCCCGAACGGCGTCCCGAACGGCACGGGCCCGCAGCCCGCCGGCCCGCCGCCGGGCCTGCCCCCGATCGGCGGACCGGCCGGGCACGGCTCCGTCCCGAACGGCGTCCCGAACGGGGCCCCGATGCCGCTCGGGGCACCGCTGCCGAACGCGGCCCCCGCCCCGCACGGGACGCCCCCGCACGGCACGCCGGGCCCGAAGGGGACGCCGGGCTCGGACACCGGCGGCCACCGGACGCCGGGCGGCGAGGCGCGCGACCACGGCCGCCCCCTGAACGGCGTGGACCGCGAGGACCCCCTCTTCGCCGGCCCCTGACCGCGCTCACCCGGGCGGACCCCGCCCGGGTTCAGCCGTACCGGACGGCCAGGAAGAACGCCAGCGCCGCCACCGCGGTGATCACCAGCACGTGGCCGCGCTCGCGCGCGGCGGTCTGCCGCAGGGTGCTGGTGCGGCGGCGGCTGAGCCGCAGATCCGTCACCGAGCGGCGCGCCCGCTCCCAGTGCACGCCCGTATAGATCGCCAGGGCCGCCAGGCCCAGGATGAGTAAGCCGTCTCCGCTCATGAGCTGCGCCTCCGAATCCGCGGCAGCTCAGATTGAACAGCGGATCCGGCGCGGGCGACAGTGCCCGGCGACACATTTCCGCGATTCATGCGGAACCGGCAGGGGCCGGCCGGCTGCGGATCACCGGCCGGCGCGCCGGGCTCAGCGCCCGAACACCTCGGGATCGATCTCGATCCAGATCTGCTCGGCGCGGCCGAGCAGCCTCCCGTCGGCCCCGTACAGCGCCGTCGCCGCGTGCATCTTGCGGCCCTCGCGGCTGCGCGCGAGCCCCATCACGACGCACCGCTCGCCGGCCTCGGGGACGTCCATCACCTGCGCGGTCATCGTGCCGAGGACCGCCGGGCGGCCCGCCACGTCGAACGACCACCCGCCGGGGCAGTCGAGCGCCGCCCATACGAGCTCCCGCTCGGGGACCCGCTCGGGCACCCACGGCGCCGCGACGGTGCCCTCGCCGACCGGCCCCGGCTCCAGCCGCAGCCCGTCGCCGGGCTCGCGGTCCGGCCCGCAGACGAAGCAGCCCGGGAACGGGTGGTTCTCCTGCGCCCGGTACTTCTCCGCCGCCTCCAGCGCCCGCTCGAACGGGACGGGCGCGATCGGCGGCACGACGATGGCGCCCGCGAGCGCCTCGGCGACCAGCCGCTCGCCGTCCCACAGCCGGACGCTGTGCCCGCGCTCGTCCTCCACCGTGACCGTCAGCTCGGTGTCCAGCGGCGGCGGCTGCCGCAGCGTCACCGTCACCGTGTCGATCGGCACCCGGCCCGCCAGGCGGCCTGCCGTGTATCCGCCGTTCCCGGACCCCGCCGGCCCGTGGAACCGCCCCTCAATGATCATTTGCGCCCCCGTACCCACACGCGCCTCACCAAAACGGCATAGATCCTAATGAACCCCACGACACCCCGTCCCCCTGGGGTGGGACGACGCTACACCGCCCGCGACGGCTGAGGGCGGCCGGGGCGGGTGGTGAAGAAGACCGAGAGGGACCCCTGGAGCCGCGCGCGGACGGTGTCCTCGTCGACGGGACCGTCCTCCGGGACGGGGGTGCGGTCGAGCGCGCGGGCGATGAGGAGGTCGATGTTGCGGTCGGCGACGAGGACGGAGCAGGTGTCGCACGCGTACCACGGATAGAGCATGTTGAGCACGGCGACGGCGGTGTCGTCGTCCGACAGGTCGGTCGTGTCGAGCTCGACCTCGAACATGTCGGTGTCGTCGGGGTCGAGCGTGGGGTAGTAGAGCCAGCTCGGCCCGGACGCGCCGCAGAAGTCGCAGCCCGGCTCCTGCGGGAGGGGCTCGCCGACCGCCAGCTCCAGCTCGTGGTCCCACGGCTCGACCCGCCGGTTGTGGCGGTAGCCGACGCCGTCGAGCGAGCCCTCGCGGTTGTGCGTCACGTCGTGCACCTCGCCGCCGCAGCGGGCGCACATGAGGCCGATGTCCTCCATGTCCCCCTCCTGATCGCTGAGGCACCGGCTTCACAGTATCCGTCCGGACGCCTCCGTCGTACCAGCCGGCGCCGCTCGGGTACGTTGAAGATCGTCGTTTCCGCGCCGGCCGGCGGTCCCGGCCCGCCGCGCCCGCACGCCGCGCACTCCCCGGCGTGCCCCCATGCCGAGTTCTTGAACGGGAGGTTCCGTGTCCGAGGTCGTGCTGAACGCCGACAAGATCGATCTGGTCCGCGAGCGGCGGCTGCTCCTCGACCGCGTCACGATGACCGTGCTGCGCGGCGAGCACTGGGCGCTGATCGGCCCGAACGGCGCGGGAAAGAGCACGCTGCTCGGCATCCTCGGCGCCTACACGCACCCGACGCGCGGGACCGCGGAGATCCTCGGGCGCAGGCTCGGCCGGGTCGACGTCCACGCGCTGCGGCCGCTGATCGGGCAGGTCAACCCGCGGCACCCGCTGGAGTCGGCGCGGACCGTCCGGGAGATCCTCCTGACCGGGGTGACCGGCACCATCGAGCTCGTCCCGCGCTGGACGCCGTCCGAGGACGACCTGCGCCGCGCCGACGGGCTGATCGAGCTGATGGGGCTCACGGCGCGGGCCGACGCGCGGTGGCCGACGCTGTCGCAGGGGGAGCGGGGCCGGACGCTGATCGCGCGGGCGCTGATGCCCGACCCGGCGCTGCTGCTGCTCGACGAGCCCGCCACCGGCCTCGACGTCGCGGCGCGGGAGCGGCTGCTGGCCAGCATCGACCAGCTGCGCGCCGACCGCCCCGACCTGACCACCGTGCTCGTCACGCACCATCTGGAGGAGCTGCCCACCAGCACCACCCACGCGCTGCTGCTGCGCGAGGGGCAGGTGCTGGCCTCCGGGGCCGCCGCCGATGTGCTCACGACCGAGCTGGTCAGCGCGTGCTTCGACCACCCGATCGCGATCACCCGGCACAACGGCCGATGGGCGGCGACCGCCGGGTCCGCCTAGCCGCCGCTCAGGCGCCCGCGACGCGGTGGCCGGACAGGTGCGCGAGGACCGACTGGTTCGCCTCCCAGCCGTCCGGGAACTTCACCGGGACGCCGAGGTGCACCGGCTCGGCGGACGGGTGCGCGTCCAGCAGCTCGGGGATGCCCGCCCGCGCCACCACCACGCACGCGTGCCGGTGCCGCGACGCCAGGACGCACAGCCGCCCCGACTCCAGGTGGAACGCGGTGGCGTCGCGGCGCCCCGACAGCGGGTGCAGGACGACCGTCACGTCGTACTCGCGGCCCTGCAGCCGGTTCGCGGTGTCGACGGTGATGCCGCCGCCGTGCGGGCCGAGCGCGGCGCGGATCGCGGTGACCTGGTCGCGGTGCGCCGCGCCGATCGCGACGCGCGCGGCGTCCACCGGGGCCGACCCCTGCTCGGAGTGCGCGACGGGGCCGCGCTGCAGCAGCCGGACGGCGAGCGCCGCCGTCGCGCGGACCGCCTCGGCGTCGGTGCGCAGCGTGTGCCGCGCCGGCAGCTCGTACAGGGCCCAGCCGGTCGCCGCGGCCTCTTCGAGCGCGCGGTCGTAGGTGGTGCCCATCCCGCGCGCGCCGAACTCCAGCCGGCGGTCGCCCGGCTCCGTCCCGGCGCGGAACCCGGTGAACGGGTAGAACGCGCGCGACACGACGGGCGCCGCCGACGCGGGCAGCCGCCACGACACCGGCAGCCGGTGGACGGGCAGGTCCGGGTTGTGGGCGAGCAGGACCGACACGGCGCTGCGCATCGGGTCCCAGCTGAGGCCCGCCCAGCGTTCGACCTCGACCGTGGAGAACGGGTCGAGCTGCCCCGGGTCGCCGACGAACAGCGCCCGCTCGAACCGGCCCGCGATGCGCAGCAGCATGTCCGAGCGCATCTGGTACGCCTCGTCCACGATCGCCCACGGCCACGAGCCCTCCGACAGGGTCGCCCACTTCGCCGCGGTCGCGATCACCACGGTCCGCTCGGCGAGGTCGGCGGCCTTCTGCGCGACCTTCACCTGCGGATGCGCCAGGACACGCTCGGACGGCACGTACTGCGAGGCGGACAGCCGGCCCATGGTGATATCGGGGTGCCTGCCGGCGATGCGCTCGATGAGGTCGTCGACCTGCTCGTTGGTCTGCGCCACGATCATCAGCCGCTCGCCGGCCTCGGCGAGGTGCGCGGCGGCGCGGACGACCAGCGTCGACTTGCCCGCGCCGGGCGGCGAGTCGACGACCACGCCGCGATGCCCGCCCGCCAGGTCGGCCAGGACGCCGTCGACCACCCGCGCCGCCGCCTCGGACGGGACGAGGTCGTCCGCCGCCACCGGCACCAGGTGCCGGCCCGCCTGCCCGGTCACGACCATTCCTCTTCGGCGTCCTCGTCGGTCGGGACGTACTCGCCGGGCGGGCCGCCGTGCGTCCACGGCGTCTCTTCGCGGTCGGGGAACTTCGCCGCGCCGAACGAGCCCTCGGTCAGCGAGGTGAAGCAGACCCGGTCCCCGGCCGCGGGGACGGCGCCCGGCTCCGGGGTGAGCTTGCGGCCCATCCCGCCGGTCAGCTCCAGCAGCACGGACCCGTCGCCGATCTCCACGATCCTCCCCTTGAGCGCGGGACGCGCCGCGTTGCGAACGGTCGTCCCGATGTCGAGCCGCACCGGGTCCTCGGTGCCGACCCGCAGCAGCGGGCGCAGCTTCGGCCGCTTGCCCGTCTCGTCCAGCCGGGCGGGGTCGCACTCGGTGACCGTCCCGCCGAACGCCTGGCCGCTCAGCCGGTGCTCGGCCATGACCAGCGGGTCGTCGAACGCGCGCTGCGCGTCGTAGGCGTCCTGCGCCCGTTCGAGGTCGTGCAGCCGCCGCGCCGCCCGGACGGGCGGGTCGCGGCGCGCCTGAGGATACGCCTCGCCGAACGTCTGGTGGTAATAGGTGAAGGCGTCCCGGTCGCGCTCCCATCGGCGCGGCACGCTCGCCCCCTCGGGGAGTGCGCGCAGCAGCCCGACGGCCCGCCACATCAGGTCCCACGTCGGGGTGAGCTGGTCGGCGAGGACGCCGCGCAGCCGCTCCTCGGCGCGCGAGCCGCGGCCCGCCCGGTCGTAGGCGGCGATCGCCGGGGCGAGCACCTCGTTGTCGAACGTCGGGTCGGTGGTGGGCCCGGCGGGCGGGCACAGCACCGGGTCCTCGGCGCGGGCGGCCGCGGCGGGGCCGTCCATGCCGTCCGGCGGGTCGATCCACCCCATCAGCGCCGCGAGGTTGCCGTCCTCCAGCGAGCTCTGCCCGGTCGCCCAGTGCAGCCGCAGCGCCTCCGTCATCGCCAGCAGCAGCGACGAGCCGGGGTGGTCGTACCGGTCGGCGAACCACGTCAGCCACCGGCCGAGCACCGGCACCGCCGGATCGACCGCGTACGGGCCCTCGGTGCTGCGGAACCGCGTCGACCGGCCCATCAGCCGCAGGAACGCGACGCCGCCCCGGTTCGGGACGAGCAGCTGCGGCGCGTCCCCGTACCGGATCCGCTCCTCGCCCTCCTTGCCGGGAGGCAGCTCCTCCACCGCGCCCCGGCTCGTCTCGATGTGGTTGAGGACGAGCTTGGCGAGGTCGGCGGCGAACGCGAACCGCAGGTCGCGGTTGCGCGGTTGCGGCACCACCAGCAGCGCCGGATCGTCCGGCGCGCTGCCGACGAGCACGGCCAGCGGCGCCGCGGCCTCCCCGGCGAGCTTCAGCGGGACGAGCACCAGCGGCGCGTCCGGGACGTGGCAGTGCCGCACGGTCGCGAGCGGCTGCGCGACCCCCGCGGCCACCGCCTGCAACTGCGCGAGCGAGGACAGTGCGCTCATGAAGCGATCACGCCGCCCCGTGCAGCGCGGTGCCGTGCGGCGCGGAGCCGTGCGGGGCGCCGCCGTGCAGCGCCTCGGCGCGCAGCCGGGCCGCGGCGCGCAGCTGCTCGGCCGTCTCGGCCAGGTCGTCGGACGGGTCCAGGGAGCCGTCCGCCAGCGCCAGCGCGGTGCCGATCGTGTCGACGCCGCCGAGGTCGTCGCGGACGGACCGGCCGAGCGCACCCGTCGCGCCGCACGCGCGCGCCTCGTCCCGGCAGAACAGCGCCATCTCGCAGCCCGACATGCACTCGGGCGCGTACCGGGCGTCCACCGCCCGGACCGACTCCGCGAGCGCCTCGCCGATCTCGAAGCTCAGCCCGGCGGGCAGCTCCGCCAGCAGCGCGTCCACGCGGGTGAGGCGGGCGAGCTGCCGTTCGAGGACGGCGAGCTGCGGCCGCACGTCCAGCGGCGTCGCCGTCGGCCGGTTGGAGAAGTTCTCCGGGCAGACGAGGAACACCTCGTGCGACACGCGCGCCGGGTCGTGCCCGAGCTCGGCCACCAGGCGGCGCAGCGCCAGCACGTACACCGCCGACTGGCGGGCCGCGGCCGCGACCTGCTCCGGCTCGGCCTGCCCGTCCACGACCGCGAACGACTTGATCTCGATGACGTGCAGCCGGCCCGCGAGCTGGAACGCGATGACGTCCGGTTCCAGGTAGGCCGGGCACCCGGCGATCTCCAGCCGCAGCAGCGGATGGTCGAACAGCGTGCCCTCGCCCGACTCCAGCGCGCGGGCGAGCAGCCGCCGGGTCCGCGAGTGCCGCAGTTCCCGGCCCTCGTTGCCCGCGACCACCTCCAGGTCGTCGTAGGCGACCTCCGGCACGTCGAGGCCGAGCCGGTCGCGCAGCAGCGTCAGCAGCTCCGCGCACCCGTCCGCCTTCACCTGCGCCTCGAACACGTTCCCGCGCGTGATCGCGAACTGCGACTGCCCGAACGGCGCGGGGAACCCGAGGGCGCGGGCCACCGCGTCCTTGTCGACGCCCGCCGCGTCCATCACCCCGCGGCGGGCGCAGCCCGGATTGGACGTCAGCGCGGCGATCGTGCGGGCGTCGTGGTTGCGCGGGGGAGTGGCGCCGCGCAGCCGGTCCAGATCCGGTGCGGTGTCGGTCATGGGTCCGTTTCTCCGTTGCTGGCAGGGCGGCGCCCGGACGCGCGCACGGCGCGCAGCCGGCTGCCGAACAGCCGTTCCGCGTCGTCGAGCCGCTCCAGGGCGCGGACCGCGGCGGCCTCGCGGCGCCGGCGGTCGGGTTCGCGGTGGACGTCCAGCTCGGCCCGGGCGGCGTCGGCGAGCCTGGCCGGATCGGCCGTACCGACCGTACCGGTGACCGCACCGGGAATGTTGGACGCGAAACGCCACAGCAGCCGCTGGACGTCCGGGGACGGCGTCCCGCGCCCGGCGTGCTCGGCGAGCCGCACCGCGGCGGTGAGGAAGTCGGTGCGGGGGCTCAGCGGCCCGACGATCCGCTGCTCCAGCGGCCACGTGCTCACGGTGAGCAGGCCGCGCGCGGGGGCGAGCAGGTCGGCGGTCAGCGCGGCGCACAGGTAGTACGGCCGCGCGTAGGGGGCGGTGCGGAACGAGCGCTCCTCGTCGCGGCGCAGGCTCGTCAGCCGAGCCCCGGGGATCTCGCCGGGGAAGAACGCCGCGTACACCGAGCCGATGAGCTTGGGCGCGGCGGGCGCGCCGAGGAGCGTGAGCGCCTGGTGGACCTGGTCGCGGACGGGCAGCAGCCCGCGCTCGCCCTCGGCGGGGGCGGCGGGCCGGGGGTCGCCGAGCACCGCGTCGTCCCATGCCTGCTCCGTCCCGCGCAGCTCGGCGCGCAGGTCGCGGGCCGCCCGCCGGTCCCCGGCCGCCATCGCCCGGCGGACGGCGGCGCGCAGCTCGGTGATGCGCGCCTCCAGCTCGTCGGGGGTCGGGACGCCGGGGGGCCGGGACATGCCGCAGACAGTACAGGTACTTCCGGACACTTCCAGTGTTTTCCAGTTTTGCGGTGGCGAGACGGTCAGCGCGGCTTCCGCCAGGAGACCGAGTACCGCCACAGCAGATGCCGCCGGAACACGGCGCCCGGCAGCAGCCGCAGCGCCTCGTCCCGGACCTCGCCCCAGGTCATCGCCGGGTCGGCGAGCGGGGCGCCGGGCTCGCCCGCCCGCCGCCGGTTCCGCAGCCGGTGGACGCGGTGCGCGGGGACGCCGAGTGCCGAGAACGCCCAGTCGCGCGGACCCCGGTTGTTCGCCAGGCCGATGACGACCAGGCTCCCGCCGGGACGGACGGCGTCGCGCATCGCCGCCATGCCCTTGGTGAAGTCCATGTGGTGGATCGCGGCGACACTGCACACGAAGTCGTAGTGGCCGGCCGGCAGGTCGTGTTCGAGAAGCCCCGCCGCGACGAAATCGACGTTGCCGATCCCGTCGCCGAGCCTCGTCGCCTTGGCGATCATCTCCGCCGACCGGTCCAGCCCGGTGACGTGCGCGGCGCGGGACGCGAGGCGCCGGACGAGCAGGCCGTCGCCGCAGCCCACGTCCAGCGCCTCGCCGCATCCGCGCGGCACATTGCGCAGCACGACGCCGTGGTAGTGGGTGTTGTGATTCCAGTAATCGCCGGTCATCGTCACCATCGCCGCCGCCGGGTCAGGAACGCGGGTCGCGGCGCAGGGGGTGGCCCTCGGGGACCTCCACGACAACGATCTTGACGCCGTCCGGGTCCTCGGTCCACATCTCGACCAGGCCCCACGGCTCCTCGCGGGGCTCGCGGGTGACGCGCGCCCCGGCCGCCGCGAGCCGGTCGTGCTCCGCCCGGACGTCCCGCACCTGGAGCCAGATCATCGGGGACGACCCCGGCGCGCCCGCGCCGTGCCCCGACACCTCCAGGAACCCCGGGCCGAGGAAGAACACCACGCCGGGGGAGTCGGCGGGGCCGAACTCGCGGTAGACGGCGAGGCCCAGCACGTCGCGGTAGAAGCGCTGGGTGCGGGCGGGGTCGGCCGGGCGCAGCAGGATGCGGCTGCTCAGAACGTCCATGCCCCCATCCTCGCCCGCGGCCGCCCGGCGCGGGGCACCGCCACGCCCGCGCGCCGCACCGCCCCGGGGCCGGGCCCGCTCCGGCCGCGCCTGCCGGTCGCGCGGCGGGCGGCACGCGGGCCCCGCCCCGGTTCTGCTCCGGTCAGGTGGGGAAGCTCGCGCGGTAGGTGGCCGCCATGTCCTCGTCGCCGTGCCCCTGCTCGATGGCGCGGCGGAACCGCTCGCCGGCCGCGTCGTTGACGTCCACCCGGATCTTGGCGGACTCCGCCGCCTCGTGGATGAGCCGGGTGTTCGCCTCGGCGTTGCGGACGGCGAAGCTCGGCTCGAAGTCGCCCTCGATCATCGCCTTCATCTTCGTCTGCAGGTAGACGCTGTCGAGCGGCCCGCCGGTGAGGACCTCGCCGAGCAGCGCCGGGTCGAGCCCGAGGCCCTTCGCCAGCGCGACCGACTCGGCGACGACCGAGGTCAGCGAGATCGCGTAGCTGACCGCGGCGAGCTTCAGCCGGGTGCCCGCACCGCCCGCGCCGCTCTCGTCCAGCCAGAGCGTTCGGGCGCCGACCGTGTCGAACACGGGGGCGAGGACGGTCCGCGCGTCCTGCGGGCCCGCAGCGAGCACCAGCAATGTCCCCTGCTCGGCGGGCTGCTTCGTGCCCTGCACGGGCGCGTCGACGAACGTGAGCCCCCGCTCGGCGGCGAAGGCGGCGAGCCGCCCGAGGGACCCGAGGCCGACCGTGCCCATCTGCGCCCAGACCTGCCCCGAGCGCAGCGACGGCGCCGCATCGGTCATGACGGCGAGGGCGGTCTCGCCGTCCTTCAGCATGGTGATGACCACCTCGGCGCCGTCCACGGCCTCCGCGGGCGAGCCGGCCACCGCGGCGCCGTCGGCGGCGAGGGGTTCCGCGCGGGCGACCGTGCGGTTCCAGACGGCGACCCGGTGGCCGGCCCGGAGCAGGTTCCGGGCCATCGCGGCCCCCATGATGCCGGTGCCGAGCATCGCGACCTGAGTCATCTCGCGCTCCTTTTGGACTGTCCAGTTCATAAATGTGCGGGACAAGCCTCGCACACGGCTGCGCGTCGCGCATCATGGATGCACTACCCACCGCCGGCCGAGGTTCCGCGGCACGGCCGTCAGCCGGGGTGGCCTACCGAGGAGGTCAGCCGTAGGCGTGGTCGTCGTCCGCCGCGTCGGCGTAGGCGTCGGCGCTCGCGTCGGTGTACGGGGCGGCGAACGCGTCGAGGGTGCGGTCGAGCTGGGCCGACCACCACGCCACGAGCGACGCCGGGCCGCGCCCGCCCGCGCCGTCCTCGCCCAGGTAGCGGTGCCGCAGCGGCGCCACGTCGCACAGCCGCTCCCACCACTCGCGGTGCACGGCCGCCTGGATCTGCCCGGCGTCCAGCGGGTACGCCGAGCGGTGCCCCCGCACGAACACCTGCACGCGGTCGAGGTCGAGGCCGCGCTCGTCGTCGCACGCGAACAGCCGCGCCGCCGAGCGGACCACCTCGCCGGCGACCGGCCCCGTGGTGAGGCCGTCCCAGCCGAGGACGGCGGTGACGTTGCCCGACCCGCCGTAGCGCAGGTGCCCGCCGTGGAACGAGCCGTGCAGGTGCCCGACCGTGCTGACCTCGATGTCGGGCGGCTGGTGCCCGGCGAACTCGGCGAGCAGGTCGCGGCGCTCGCGCAGCCGCCGGGCGGTCAGCGCGTCGAAGTCGGTGCCGTCGCCGTCGCCGGGGACGTCCGCCAGCATCGCCTCGACGGCGGCGGCAGCGTCGGCGGCGCGCGGCGTCGGCACCAGCATGCTCTGCTGGACGGGCGCCGTCAGCTCGTCCAGCGCCGCGTGCAGCCGCCCGAGCAGCGCGCCGAGGGCCTCGCACCCGCCGAACGTCAGCTCCAGGCCGCCGCGCCCGCGGCCCCCGACCCACGGATACAGGACGTAGCCGCGGCCGGCGGCGGTGACCAGCGTCCGGCCGGTGCGCGCCGGCAGCGGCGCGAGGACCGGCAGCCCGGCGGCGTCGAGCGCGGCGGTCACCGTGTGCTGGAACAGCACGCGGCGCCGGTCGGGCTCGGCGTACTCGCGGAGGAAGAACGTCCCCGCGGCCGTGTCGACCCGCCAGCACCGGCGGCCGGGCCCGGCCGGCAGCGGGCTCACCGCGTCCGGCGCGCCGGCGTCCCAGCGGCGCAGCAGCCGCGTCGGCGGGTCGGTGTCGGCACCCTGGCGGGTCTCCGTGCTGTGCGACGTGGGCACCTCGGCACCTCGGCTGCGTCGGGCGGACGGCGGTCGAATGGATGTTCTACGACGACGCTACACGCCCGGCCCGCACGGCGAAAGGGAACCCGCGCGGACGGCGGTTCAGACGCGCTCCAGCACCACCACGGGGATGTCGCGGCTCGTCTTCGTCTGGTACTCGTCGTAGGCCGGCCAGGTCGCCGTCATCTTCCGCCAGAACGCCGGCTTCTCCTCCGGGGTCGCGGTGCGCGCCCGCGCGGTGAACTTGTCGCCCTTCACCTGCACCTTCACCTCGGGGTCGGCCTGGAGGTTCAGGTACCAGAGCGGCGGCTCGTCCGCGCCGCCCTTGGACGCGACGACGAGGTAGGCGTCGCCCTCGGGCTGGTAGATGAGCGGCGTCGTGCGCTCCTTGCCGCTCTTCCGCCCGGTGGTGGTGAGCAGCAGCGTGATCGTGCCCTGCCAGTCGTGCCCCTCCGCTCCGTCGGTCTCCTGGTAGCGCTGGACATGTTCCTTGCCGTACAGCATCGGTCCTCCTCTTCTGGATTCGGCCGCGGCGCGGCCACCGGTGACAACCCGCGAACCCTCGATGCCCTTCCCAGGGGCGCGGCCCTCAAAGCCGTGCCGTGCCGGCGCGGCCGGGTCACTACGCTGAGCCGGTGGACGACAGGGTGGACAGCAGGGTGGACGATACGACTGAGGGCACGGCGGACGGCATGGGCATGGCGGACGGCATGGCGATGGACGCGGCGGAGGACGCGGCGGACGTGGCGCGGAGGTGCGCCGAGACGATGTACGCGCGGGACAAGGTGGCGCAGGACCTCGCCATGGAGATCGCCGAGGTCGCGCCCGGCCGGGCGCGCCTGCGCATGGCGGTCGCCGACACGATGGTGAACGGCTTCGGGATCGCGCACGGCGGCTACCTGTTCCTGCTCGCCGACTCGGCGTTCGCCTACGCGTGCAACACCCATGACGCCGTGACGGTCGCCGCGTCCGCCGACGTGGTGTTCGTCGCGAGCGCGCGCGGCGGGGACGTCCTGGAGGCGACCGCGGTCGAGCGCGTCCGCTACGGCCGGAGCGGGATCTACGACGTGACGGTGCGCCGCGTCCCGGACGGGGAGGTCATCGCGGAGTTCCGCGGCGGAAGCCGCAGCAGGGACCTGCGGGTCCTCGGCGGCGACGCGCCCTGACCGCCGCCGGGGGAGGCCCGGAGCGTCAGAGCTCCTTCAGGATGCGGGTGAGGAAGCGGGCGGTGTCGTCGGGGCGAGCCGCCGTGATGCACAGGTTGTTCATCGCGCGCATGTAGGTGTCGACGTCCGTCGGCTTGTCGAGGTAGAGCGCGCTGGTGAGCTGCTCCAGGTAGACGACGTCCGACAGGCCCGGCTCGGCGAAGCGCAGGATCGTGAACGGGCCGCCCGCCGCCGCGTGCCCGCCCGCGCCGAACGGCACGATCTGCAGCGTCACGTGGGCGAGCTCGGACACCTCGATCAGGTGCCGGATCTGGGCCCGCATCACCTCGCGGCCGCCGAGCGGACGGCGCACGACCGCCTCGTCCAGCACGGCCCACAGCGTCGGCGCCTCGGGGGAGGTGAACCGCTCCTGCCGCGTCGTGCGGATCTGGACGCGCCGCTCGACCTCCTCGTCCGAGGCGTCGGAGTAGCCGAGCCGGACGACGGCGCGGGCGTAGTCCTCGGTCTGCAGCAGCCCGGGGACGAACTGGAGCTCGTAGGCGCGCAGCATGGACGCGGCCTCTTCCAGGCCGAGGTACACCTCGAACCAGCTCGGCAGGATGTCGCCGTACTGGTGCCACCAGCCGGGGTTGTTGGCCTCCTTGGCGAGCCGCAGCAGCGGTTCGCGCTCGCCGGGGGCGGAGACGCCGTAGAGGGTGAGCAGGTCGGCGACGTCGCGCTCCTTGAACCCGACCCTGCCGAGCTCCATCCGGCTGATCTTGGAGTGCGAGCCGCGGATCTCATAGCCCGCCTGCTCGGTGGAGATCCCGCGGGACTCGCGCAGCCGGCGCAGTTGCGCGCCGAGCAGAATGCGCAGGACGGTGGGGCCGCCGCGCCGGGGATAATCGATCAGCCGCCCGGCCGGATCGTCTTCGGCCGGAGGTCTCGGGGCAGCAGAATCCTCGGACAAGGGGTCACCAGCCAGTCGATGGGTCTGCGCGGAGGCTGAACGGCACCGCACTATGTTAGAGGATCCCGGCGCGTTTTTGGGAGCTATGAAAAACGCGTCCGGAATCGGAGCCGCGCCCCGGTCCGGTCGCGCCGGGCGGGCGGGGACGTTCGGTGACCAGTGCTGTCGGTGGCGGTGCGGCTGCGGAACGTGGTGCCGCCGCCGCTGCGGGTTCGGCCGGGACGGCATTTCGCCGCTGCCCGCGCGGCCGCCGGGGCGCCAATTGGCCGCCGTTCTCCGGCATTGCTGCGGCCAATCCTGACAGGCCATTCCTTGATCGGTCGTATGACGCGTGAATGTCGCACGTCGCGCGTTTTGGTGAATTTTCGCGGGCCGGTGCGGGCCGACGCCGGCCGGGCGGAGGGGCGAGTGACGAAGCTCTCGTGCCGGACGGGCAAGATCTCCGGCGGCCGGGACGTTCATTGGTCAGAGGGCGGTCGCGACCGCCGCTCCGCCGAGAGGCGACCACCATCGCGCATCCTGGGGGAATCCATGAACGCTACCCGTGAGCGACCAGAGATCCGTTTCCTGACCTCGGGCGACGTCTCGGCGCACGAGCGCGCCGCGGCGGAGCGGGCCATCCGCGAGGCGCTGTCGGGGGCCGGCGGCGTCACGTCCGTCCGGGTCACGCTGAGCGTCGTCAACGACCCGTCGCTGCCGCGCCCCGCGCTGGCCCAAGCCGTCGTCGAACTGGACGGTCGGCAGGTCCGCGCGCAGGCCGCCGCGCCCCGCATCGACGAGGCCACCGACATGCTGCGCGAGCGCCTGGCGCTCCGCGCGAACTCCCTCCAGGTCGGCCTCACCTGACAGGCCGGACGCCTCCTCCCGCCGGACGCGCCCATGCAGGAGCGCGGGGCCCGGCGGGTCCGTGGAACGGCGGAGCCCCGTGGCGGGGCGCCGCCGTTCGTGTGTTGAGGCCCCACGCCGTCAGGCGTCGCGCCGGGTCATGACAAATGCGGCAAAACCGAGCGGAATAACGGCATAGGCCACGAGCACCGCCGCCGCCGCGCCCGGTGACAGCAGATCGCCGTACACGGAGTTCTCCGCGCTGAGCCCCGCCATCTGCGTGGGCAGGCCCCCGGGCATCACCGATCCGGCCCGCTCCCTCCACGGCTCCGGCAGCTGGTAGACGAGGAGCGGCAGGACGTGCCACACGAACACCACCGACACGATCGCACCCGCCGTGGAGCGCAGCAGCACGCCGAGCGAGAGGCCGAGCAGCGCGAACACCGGCACGATCGTCCCCGCGAGGACGAAGCCCGGAAGGTCGTGCGCGATGGACGCCTGCTGATCGGTGAACGGCCGGTCGCCGACGATGAGCCGCGTCCCGAGGAACGTCCCGACCGTCACCGCTTCACCGGCGGCCAGCGCCACCGTCCCGACCACCGCGGCCTTCGCCAGGAGCAGCGTCCGGCGCCCCGGCACCGCGACGAGGCTGGTGCGGATCATGCCCGTCCGGTACTCGGACGTCACGGACACGACCCCGAGGATCGCCAGGCACAGCGACGCGCCCCAGCCGCCCAGCTCCTGCAGCGGGCGCAGCAGGAGGTCGTCCCTGCGGTCCGCCGGAAGCCCGTCCCAGACATGCGCCATCTGGAACGCCAGCAGCAGGAGGAACCCGGTGAACCCCGCCGTCACCGCCGTCACCAGGTAGGTCGAGCGGACCGAACGAAGCTTCCACCACTCGGCCGCGATCGCGCCGCCCATCACGCGTCCCTCCTTGTGAACGCGTACGCGCCGGCTCCCAGCGCGATGACGGTGTAGGCCGCCAGGAGCGCCACCGCCGCCGGCGGCGACAGCGCACCGTGGTCTCCGGACGAACCGGGCGGCCCCGCGATCTGGTTCGCCAGGCTGCCGGGCAGCGCCGACCAGATCCGCTCGTCCCACGGGGACGGCAGCAGCCGTGCGAGGGCGGGCAGCACGAACAGCACCGCCATACCGGACGTGATCGTCGCCGCCGTCGAGCGCAGCACCCCGCCGAGCCCGAACGCGACGAGGGTGATCGCCGCCGTCGTCAGCCCGAGCCACAGCAGATGGACGGCGACATCGGCCGCGGGAGCCTGGAACGCGGCCACCGGCCGGTCGCCGATGATGACCGCGCCCGCGACCGATCCGGCGGCCGGCGCCGCGAGCGCCGCCGCGCCCATGACGCCCGCCGCGACGCCGCCCTTGGCCAGGAACAGCGCACGCCGGCGCGGCATCGCCGCCAGCGTCGCCCGGATCATCCCGGACGAGTACTCCGACGTCAGCGTCAGCGCCCCGAGCACGACCGCGCACACCGGCAGCGACACCGCGAGCGGCTGCTCCGCCGGGGCCGTCTGCGCAGTTCCCCTGCGCGCCGCCGGCAGCCCGTCCCAGTAGCGGGCCACGTACCAGGACCAGAGCGCGCACAGCACCATGAACCCGCCGACCGTCCCGAGGACGGCCCCGGTCGACCGCACACTCCGCAACTTGCACCACTCCGCCGCCACGGTGTCCCCCACCCCGGCCATCCTGTTCTCCGATCTCCCGTCGCTCCCGCCAAGCGCCGCGTAGCCACCGCTCGTCTCCCGCTGGCCGCTGTCCGCCGGGCAGTCGGCGTTGGACGTGTCGGTCACCTCGTCACCGCTCCGAACTCGGCGCTGCCCGCGGTCAGCTCCATGTACGCCTCCTCCAGGGAGGCGCTGTGCGGCGTCACCTCGTGCAGCGGGATGCCGTGGGCGGCCGCCGCGTCGCCGATGGCGGCGACGTCGAGCCCGGTCACCGCGAGGGCGCCGCCCGGCATGGAGTCGACGCCGGCGCCGGCGGCGGCGAGCACCGCGGTCAGCTCGGCCGCCCGCGGCGAGCGGACGATGGTGCCGCGCCGGAACCGGTCCGCGAGCTCGCGCACCGACGTGTCCGCGATCAGCCGCCCGCGGCCGATGATGACCAGCCGGTCGGCCGTCAGCTCCATCTCGCTCATCAGATGGCTGGAGATCAGCACCGTCCGCCCCTCGGCGGCCAGCGACCGCATCAGCTCGCGGATCCAGCGGACGCCGTCCGGGTCGAGGCCGTTCACCGGCTCGTCGAACAGGAGGACCCCCGGGTCGCCGAGCAGCGCCGCCGCGATCCCGAGCCGCTGCCGCATGCCGAGCGAGAAGCCGCCGACCCGCCGGCGCGCCGCGCCGGCGAGGCCCACGCGCTCCAGGACCTCCGCGACCCGCCGCGTCCCGATGCCGTTGCTGCGCGCCAGCCATCCGAGATGGTCGAACGCCCGGCGCCCGCCGTGCACGGCGCCCGCGTCCAGCAGCGCCCCGACCTCCCGCATGGGGCGGCGCAGCGATGCGTACCGGGCCCCGTTGACCAGCGCCTCGCCGGACGTCGCCCGGTCGAGCCCCAGCAGGACGCGCATCGTGGTCGTCTTCCCCGCGCCGTTCGGACCCAGGAAGCCGGTCACTGTCCCCGGCCGCACCGCGAAGGACAGGCGGTCGACGGCCGTCGTCCCGCCGTAGCGCTTGGTCAGCTCGCACACTTCGATCATGCGGACAACGCTCGTACCGAACGTGCTCCCCGCGCATCGGAACGTGGGCGGGACCCGGACGTCCACCCCTGCTCCGAGGCGCCCGCCCGGCTCCGACCCCGGTATGACGGCCGCCGGGAGGAGGCGCCGCTCCGCGCCGTCCCGGTACCTTCGTGACGTGGACGAATCCGAGCTGCGCTCCCCGTTCTTCATGCGGCTCGGCCGACGCGCGCTCATCGGACTGGACGCCGGCCTCGCGGTCGTCTACACGCTCCTGCTCCTGGTGCTCCCGGCCGATCCCGGCGTCTCCGCGCTCGCCGCCGTCCCGCTCGCCGCCGCGGCCGGCCTGCCCCTGGCGGTGCGGCGGCTGTGGCCGGTCCCCGTCTTCGCCGCGATCCTGTCGGCCTCGACCGCCTCGCTCGTGCTCGGCCTGCCCTTCGACTCCTATGCCGCCGCCGGGTTCGCCCTCTACCCGGTCGCGCTCGCCCGGCGCCGCCGCCGCTGGATCCCCACCCCGCTGATCGGCGCCGTCAGCGCCGCCGTCATCCTCGGCGGCGCCATCGCCGGACCCGGCGGCCGGCACGCGGAGGCCGCCGGTGAGCTGCTGCTCGGCCTCGCCGTCCTCGGCGCGTCCTGGACGCTCGGCCGCGTCGTCCGCGAACGCCGCGCGCAGGCCGCCCGCTCCGCCCGGCGGCTCGCCGACCAGGCCGTCTCGGACGAGCGGCTGCGCATCGCCCGCGAACTCCACGACGTCGTCGCGCACAGCATGAGCCTGATCGCCGTCAAGGCCGGCGTCGCCGTCCACGTCGCCGCCGCCCGGCCGGACGAGGCCCTCGACGCCCTCCGCGTCATCGAGACGACGAGCCGCGGTTCCCTCGCCGAGATGCGGCACCTCCTCGGCGTCCTGCGCACCGACGCCGACCTCGGCCCGGCGCCCGGCCTCGCCGATCTCACCGCCCTCGCGGAACGCGCCGCCATGGCCGGCGTCCACGTCGACCTGGACGTGGACGCGCCGACCCTCCCGGAGGGCGTCGCGCTCTCCGCCTACCGCATCGTCCAGGAGGCGGTCACCAACGTCGTCAAGCACGCGGCACCGGCCCGCTGCCGCGTCCGCGTCAAGGCCGACGGCGAGCGCGTCCGCATCGAGGTCACCGACGACGGCCCCGGCGTCCGTGTCCTGCCGGGCGGCGACGGGCACGGGCTCATCGGCATGCGCGAACGCGTCATGATGTACGGCGGCGACTTCACCGCCGGGCCGCGCCCGTCCGGCGGTTTCGCCGTATCGGCCGACTTCCCGTACGAAACCTAGGAAACCCGGTGGAACTGCGCGTCCTCGTCGCCGACGACCAGGCCCTGCTGCGCGGCAGCTTCCGCGTCCTCATCGACACCGCGCCCGGCCTCCGCACCGTCGGCGAGGCCGGTACCGGCGCCGAGGCCGTCGAACTGGCCGCGAGCGAGCGCCCCGACGTCGTCCTCATGGACGTCCGGATGCCCGAGATGGACGGCATCGAGGCGACCCGGCGGATCTGCTCCGACCTCCCGGACGTCCGCGTCCTCATCCTCACGACGTTCGACCTGGACTCCTACGTGTACTCGGCGCTCAAGGCCGGGGCGAGCGGCTTCCTGCTGAAGGACACCCCGCCCGCCGACCTGCTGTCGGCGATCCGCGCCGTCGCCGCCGGCGAGTCGCTCCTCGCCCCCACGGTGACCCGCCGCCTGATCGCCGAGTTCGTCCGCCGCCCGGCCCCCGTCCAGCCGCCGCCCGCCGCCCTGGACGCCCTGACCGACCGGGAGCGCGAAGTCCTCACCCTCATCGCCCGCGGCCTGTCCAACACCGAACTGGCCGAACACCTGCACCTGAGCCCGGCCACGGTGAAGACGCACGTAGGCCACCTGCTCTCCAAACTCCAGGCCCGCGACAGAGCACAACTGGTAATAGCCGCCTACGAAACCCGCCTAATCCACCCCGCTTAAGGCCGCACCCCACCGCCCCAACGCCTCCCCGGCCAGCCAAGACGCCCCGGCAGAGCCTTGCTGATCCCGCTGCAGGTGGAGGCCCCGCCGCCCTTTGCCGACCCGGTGGCGACGTAAAGCGACCACCCGAACCGACAAACGACGACCGCCACCCCCCGGCCAACGCCAAAGCTCCGCAGCCTTCGACTGGGACTCTGCTGCCGCGGGTTCCCTACGCTGACCCGACGGCGAGGCGGGGGTATTTCCTCAGGTGTGGAAAGTGATCTTGCTGGGGAGCAAGTGATCAGTGGGTGAAGCACCCACGTTCTTCGGGGGGAGAACCACACGTCATGTCCGTGATCGACCGTGTCGAAGGCACCACGTCAACTACCGTAAGCGATCTTCCGGCTACCGTGGCGGAGGTGAGCGAGCCCGAGCACCACAGCGCACAGGACACGCGGCGTCCGATCCGGGAGCTGCTGGACGACCGGCTGCTGGACCAGTTGCTGGCCCGGTCCCGCGACGAGGCCGGCGGGTTGCGGCTGACCGGCGAGGGCTCGATGCTCGGCGACCTGGTCAAGGCCGTGCTGGAGCGGGCGTTGGAGGCCGAGCTGACCGCGCACCTGGGCTATGACAAGCACGCCAGCGACGGGTACGGGACGGGCAACTCACGCAACGGCAAGATCTCCAAGACGGTGCAGACCGGGGTCGGTCCGGTGCGGCTGGCGGTGCCGCGCGACCGGAAGGGGTCGTTCGAGCCGGTGCTGGTGCCCAAACGCGCCGGGCGGGTGTCGGGCGGGCTGGACGACATGGTCATCAGCCTGTACGCGCACGGCATGACGGTGCGCGACATCGTCCACCACCTCGACCAGGTCTACGGCACTCAGCTGTCCCCGGAGACGGTGTCGCGGATCACCGAGCAGGTGATGGAGGAGGTCAAGGCCTGGCAGCGCCGCCCGCTCGACCCCGTCTACCCGGTGGTGTTCCTGGACGCCCTGACGGTGAAGGTGCGCGACAACCACGTCGTGCACAACAAGCCCGCCTACCTGGCGGTCGGGATCGACACCGACGGCGACAAGCACGTCCTGGGCATCTGGGTGCCCGAAGCCGGCGACGGCCCGGCCGGCCCGCCCGGCACCAACCGGATCGGGGAGGGCGCCGCGTTCTGGCGCGGCGTGGTCGCCGACCTGCGCAACCGCGGCGTCCACGACATCCTCATCGCCTGCGTGGACGGCCTGACCGGATTCGAGGACGCCATCTGCTCGGCGTTCCCGCACACCACCGTCCAGTCGTGCGTGGTGCACCTGATCAGAAACAGCCTGCGCCCCGTCCCCCGCAAGCACCGCGCCGCCGTGGCCGCCGAACTGAAGAAGGTCTACACCGCGCCCGACGCCGACGCCGCCCTGGACGCACTCGCCTGCTTCGCCGACACCGACCTGGGCAGACGCCACCCCCAGGCAGTGAAGGTCTGGGAGACCGCCTGGGAGCGGTTCATCCCATTCCTGGCCTTCACCCCCGCCGTCCGCAAGCTCCTCTACACCACCAATGCCATCGAGTCCCTCAACTACCAGCTCCGAAAAGTCACCAAGGCCCGCGGCCACTTCCCGACCGACGAGGCGGTGGTCAAGCTGCTCTGGCTGGCCATCCTCAACATCGAGGACAAACGCGCACGCGAACGCGCCGCCAGAGCCGACATGGACAGTGTCCGCGCCGGCTATCCGGCACGGCTCATCGAGGGCCAGAAGACCTACGGGTGGGCAGAAGCCCTCAACGAACTCGCCGACGCCTACCCAGGCCGCATCCAGTAAAGACAACCAGACCCACAACAAGATCATCTTTACACACTTTGAGTTACAGGCTCGGCGAGGCCAGATGACCCCAGGAACCGGGACGGTGGGCAGAAAGAGGAACTGCTCGGTGCGGGTCGGTTACAGGAGGGTGGGGGCGAGGCGTTCGAAGAGGTCGGCGGAGCTTCCCAGGTCTGGAGCGAGCACCGCGACGGCCACATGATCGGCGCCCGCGTCCAGATGGTCTTGGACCCTCTTGCCGATCGCGGCCTCGTCGCCCCACATGAAGCACGCGTCCAAGACCTCGTCCGAGCCGCCGGCGGCCAGTGCCTCGTCCGTGTACCCGAGTTCCTTCAGCGCACGAAGGTACGGCGAACCGGGAAGGCTGAGCAGTTGAGTCTGCCTCGCGGCCGTGCGCGCCTTCTCGGGGTCGGTCATGAGGAGCGCGACCTGCATGACGACCAGGAGTTTGCCGGGGCCGAGGCGTTCCCTGGCCGTCCTGGTGTGCTCGGCGGGCATCGAGGCGGGCAGCGCACCGTCCGCGTGGTCACGCGCCAAGCCCTGCATCCTCGGGCCGAGCGCCGCCAGCAGGCGTGGGAACGGAACCTCGGGGACGGGCGCGGCGTCGACGGCCGCGTCCATCCCGTCGAGGTACTCGCGCATCCGATTCAGTGGGCTCGTCCACTTCATCCCGCTCTGCTTAACTCTCTCCGGCACGCTGACACCCACGCCGACGGCCAGCCGGCCGGGATACGCGTCCGCGAGGACGGATGCCGCACCCTGCATGGTGGCGGGATGCCGCGCCCACAGATTCGCGACCGCGGATCCGAGAACGATGCGCTCGGTCGCCGCGAGCACCACGCCCAGCTGCGTGAAGACTTCGCGGCCGCCGATGGACTCGTTCGTCCAGATCGATCCATAGCCGGCCTCCTCCACCCGCCGGGCGGCACGCCGCCATTCGTCCGCGGGCGCGATCGGCGTCATGAGCACCGCCCCGACCCTGCCGAGCCTTCCCCGCGTCTCCTCCACCGCCGTGACCGCCATCGGCCCTCCTATAATCGGAACGAACAACCCGCTTAGAACGCTACCGGAACGCCCACCCCGCTTGTCAACGCCTGGAGCTGCCAGCACATGAAGCTCTGCGTGGGGTTTGCCGACGCGGGCGTGCCAGTGCGTGGGGTTGCGAGTGTGTGGGGGTGCCAGTGCGTGGGTTGGCAGTGTGTGGGGGTGCCAGCGAGTGGGGGTGCCAGCGAGTGGGGGTGCCAGCGAGTGGGGGTGCCAGCGAGTGGGGGTGCCAGTGCGTCGAGTCGTCATGGCGCTGCAGTCGCCAACGTGTGGGGGCCACGCGTGGGGTGTCAGGGCTTGAGGTTGTCGACGAATGGAGGAGGTTCGCTTGAGTAATCCGCCCCGTCGAGCCGATGCGCGCAGGAACCGCGAGCGCATTCTCGAGGCCGCGTGTGAGGCGTTCGCCGCCGACGGCCGGCTCGTCCCGCTGGACGACATCGCCCGCCGCGCCGGTGTCGGGGCCGGCACGGTGTACCGCAATTTCGCGACCAAGGAGGCGCTGTTCCGGGCGGTCGTCGCAGAGCGCATCGAAGCGATCGTGGACGAGGCGGTGGCCTTGGAGGCCGCGGACGACCCGGCCGAGGCCTTCTACGGTTTCGTCGTGCGGGTCGTCGACCGCGCCATGTTCAACCATGCCGTCTGCGACGCCCTGGCAGCCGACGTGAAGGGCTTTGACGAGGATGGGGTAGACGCTCGGTTCACCGCGTCCCTGGACCACCTGCTGCGGAAGGCGCAGACCGCAGGCGCCGTACGGCCTGACGTTGATGTCCACGATGTCCGCGCCCTCATGACGGGGGCCATGTACATGGAGCGCCGGCGCGGTCCCGGCGGCAGTCCAGGCCGGATGACGTCCCTCATCTGCGACGCGCTCCGTCCTGGGACGAAGCTCGGCCGTGACGCGCTCCGTCCCGAGACGAAACACGACGAAACGGAGAACCTGCGTAACGAAACTCGCTGCGAGGTCTGTGCGACCCCGATCTCCCCGGCCGCGACCGGACGACCCGCCCGCTTCTGCAGCGCGTCCTGCCGGCAGAAGGCCCATCGCCGCAGGAAGGCCACGCCGAAAACGGGTTGAGGCCGGTCGGCTCGACGCGTCAGCCTGGGCGGACCATGGGCACGAGAGAAGTCAGGGCCTCCTACGACCGCGATTCGATCACGGTCTACCAGGCGTACGCTCCCGAGATCGGCCTGCTCGCCGCCGAGCAGGGCACCTTCGTCCCTCCTTTCTCCCGTCGGCGGATGACGTGGATAAAACCGTCCTTCCTGTGGCTCATGGCTCGCAGCGACTGGGCGCGCAAGCCGGGGCAGCAGACGATTCTCGCCGTCCGGATCAGCCGCAGCGGATGGGAGGAGGCCCTCGGACTGGCAGTGCCGACGGACCCCGACCGCCGCGTCTTCCGCAGTTCTGATGAATGGCGCCGCCATTTCGCGAAGGCCGTGGTGCACGTCCAGTGGGACCCGGAAAGGTCCATCCGCGGCGCGAAGCTCGAAGCGCGGAGCATCCAGATAGGTCTGAGCCGGCACATCATCGACCGTTATGTCGACGACTGGATCCTGGGCATAGAAGACCGCACACCGCTGGCCCGCAGAATCCGTGCTCTCCTCCTCTCCGGCCGGACGGCGCAGGCGAAGGCGCTGCTCCCGGAGGAGCGTCCCTATCCGCTGCCACCGGCCTTGACCGCCCGCCTAGGAATGTTCTGACCACCGCTCGATCTGCGCCCAGGGTCTTTGACCACCTTCCGTCGCTGATGGGCCTTCAGGTCATTGATGAAGATCATTGTTGGAGGCGCAGGACGAGGCGCTCGTCGAAAGCACCTCGCTCGGCGGCCTTGGCGGACCGGAGACGGTCGAGTTCTGCCGGGCTGATGCCATGGGCTGCTGCCAGAGCGTGGACGACTTCGAGCACATCGGCGAGTTCCTCCGGGTCGCCGCTCGCGATGTACTCCCCGCTCTCTTCGACGAGCTTGGCGCGCAAGCGTGCGGCATGCTCGGCCGGGTCGGCAACACGCGTCTCCGGCCGTCCGCCGGCGGCCCGGATGATCTCAGGGATCCGGTCCCGGACCAGTTTCTCGACCGCCCCGCCGCCGTCCTTCGCGGGATGGACGGTTGCACCATGCCGCCGATCGAGGGACTGGATCCATTTGACGGCGACCGCGGCCGTCTGCACCAGCTCCGTCCGAAGAGCGGCGGGATCCGATTCGGCGAGAGCCTCGAAGAACTCCTCGGTGAGGACGTGCCGCCACGTCAGTTCTCCCTGTTGGTAGGCGGTGGCGCACTCCCGCTTCGCCGCCTCCGCGTGCTCGGCGAATTCGGGTCCGCTCCCGTCCGGGAACTCCTGAACTCCCCACATGCGGTCCTGGGCTTCGCGTTCGGCCCTGACGTCCGCGAGCACTCTCGCCAGCCCTCCGGGCTGTTCATGGTCCTCCATGCCGAACGACGTTAGCCCCCGGTCACCCATCGGGCCCCCTGCTTCCTCACCCACTGCTTCCGTCGTCATCCCCTGGTCGCCTTCACTGGAAGGGTGTAAGACCGTGTCGCGCGCGGCACTGCCTGCGCTCGGTGAGTTCGGGCATCTGGTGGCTCCATCTAGGCATGGCGATGGCCGGTTGTGCCGCTGGTCGTCAGCCCGGCGGGGCGGTGCGTTCGGGTTCGCAGCTGAGCACTTCATGCAGGACGGGCGGGAGCTCGTCCCACAGCCATTCGTTCAAGGTGCCGGGAAAGGCCGCGGGAGCGGCGATGCCCAGACGATCGGGTGCGTTCTCGGTCAGCCGCACGGCGATCGGCCCGTCGTCCCATATGGACTCTCGGTTGCCCCAGAATGCGGAGAAGTCGGCACTCGTGAGCAGCAGTTCGCTGGGGAGGGTGTGGTCGCCCGGGTGCCTGCCCAAGGGGAGCAGCCGCTGCGCGGTCGTGCGGAGGACGTTGAGCGCCGCCAGGTCATGCGGGCACGCCACGTCCCTGATCTCGAGTTCGGGCAGGCCGAAGCGCCCCAACCCACGAGTGCTGAGCGCGACGCACGCGCAGCCGTCGATGTCGTCCTCGTCGGCCGTGCAGCGGCCCGAGTTCCGGTACGGCGGCAGGACGGCCCCCAGCCAGTCATCGGCGAGGACGAAGTCGTCCAAGCGGCCGGGGCGAGCTACCGGCAGCGTCCTCCCGGTGGCGAGATCCACCGGCACTCCGCAGAGCGATTCTGCGATCGCCTTGGCGGTCGCACGCGCAAGATATGGCCCGGACGGAAGGTCGCCGGCCGGCAGGACGCACGTGACGCTGATGTGCCATCCGGCCTGGCGGGCCCTCTCCGCGTCGTCCTCGTCGTCGCCGGCCACCTCGCGCAGGTTCCAGGGCGAGTCGTCGGCGGTATGGCAGGCAAGCATGAGATGCGGGGTACCGAGACGGCCCGCCGCCGCCGCGCCCAGCGGGCCGGGCAGCGCTCGCCCGACCTTCTCCGCGAGGTCGCCGGGATCCCGGTCGGCCGCGACGGCGAAGCCGGCCGTCGTCTCTTCGGGAACCGTGATGGTGACGCGCATTGCAGCCTCCTCGGGCGGTGGACCGGTGTTCGCAGTCCAGATTCGAGGAGGAGGCCGAGCACTTTCACTAGAACAGGATTCTGTGGAAAAAGGCGGCCGCTCGATCGAGCGAGCGGCCGCCTTTTCCGATATCGCCGGGTGCGGTTACCGGGCGGAGGCCTCCACGTAGTGGCGCTCGCCCGGGCCCACGTACACCTGGCGCGGACGTCCGATCTTCGTGGCCGGGTCGTTCATCATCTCGCGCCACTGGGCGATCCACCCGGGGAGCCGGCCGAGGGCGAACAGCACCGTGAAGGCGTTGGTGGGGAAGCCCATCGCCTTGTAGATGACGCCCGTGTAGAAGTCCACGTTGGGGTAGAGCTTGCGTTCTACGAAGTAGTCGTCGCTCAGCGCGACCTCTTCGAGGCGCATGGCGAGGTCCAGCAGCGGGTCGGATTTGCCCAGCGCGTCCAGGACCTTGCCCGTCGCCTTCTTCACAACGGCGGCGCGCGGGTCGTAGTTGCGGTAGACGCGGTGCCCGAAGCCCATCAGCTTGACGCCGGGCTCCTTGTTCTTGACGCGCGCCACGAACGAGTCGATGTCGTCGCCGTTCTCGTGGATGCGCTCCAGCATCTCCAGGACGGCCTGGTTCGCGCCGCCGTGCAGCGGGCCGAACAGCGCGTCCACGCCCGCGGACACGGACGAGAACAGGTTCGCCTGGCTGGACCCGACGAGCCGCACGGTCGACGTCGAGCAGTTCTGCTCATGGTCGGCGTGCAGGACGAACAGCATGTCCAGGACGCGTGCGATCTCGGGGTCGATCTCGTAGGGCTGCGTGGGCAGGCCGAACATCATGCGGAGGAAGTTCTCCACGTACCCGAGGGAGTTGTCCGGGTAGAGGAGCGGCTGGCCGTTGGAGGTCTTGTAGGCGTAGGCCGCGATGGTCGGCAGCTTCGCGATGAGCCGGATGCTCGACTGGTCGACCTGCTCGGGATCGAACGGATCGAGACTGTCCTGGTAGAACGTCGACAGGGCGCTGACGGCGGACGACAGCACGGCCATGGGGTGGGCCCGGCGCGGGAACGCGGAGAAGAACGCGCGGAACTTCTCGTCCAGCAGCGTGTGGTTGCGCACGTTGTCGGTGAACGCGTTCAGCTGGTCGGTCGTCGGCAGCTCGCCGTAGATCAGCAGGTAGGCCACCTCAAGGAAGGACGACTTCTCCGCCAGTTCCTCGATGGGGTAGCCCCGGTACCGCAGGATCCCCGCCTCACCGTCGATGTAGGTGATGGCGGACGTGGTGGACGCGGTGTTGGTGAAGCCGGGATCGAGCGTGACATGCCCCGTCTCCTTCAGGAGGCTGCCGACGACCAGCCCTGACGGCCCCTCGGTCGCCTCCGTGACCTCCAGAGGCATCCGGCCGCTCGCGTGGTCGAGCTCGAAATCCGACATACTCGCTCACTCCCAACTGCGTCCACACCTGCGTAGACGTTCCGCTCTTCATCGTATCCACGTGATCACCCGGGCTGATCCGGCCGGTCCCGTTGACGGGGGAGGGGCCCAGGTGCTCCGGTGGAGTCATGACCGACCACGAGGCCGCCGAACTCGCCGCACGCACCCGCGGGGACCTCGCCGCCGGGGCGACCGGGAACCGCTTCGTCGACATGCTGGAAACGGGGGAGATGCCCCGGGAACGCCTGGTCTGGCTGGCCGGCGAGGAGTATCGCATCGTCAGCAGCGATCGGCGCAGTTTCGCCCTGCTCGCGGCCAGGTATCCCGATTCGTCGTCCGGTGAGCTCTTTCTGGGGCTTGCGCAAGGGGAGGGGCAGGCGCTGGCCCTGCTCGGGGACTTCGCCGGCGCGCTCGGTCAAGGTGAGAAGAATCTCAAAGCGTACGAGCCGAAGCCCCTCGCGCAGGCATATCCGGCCTATCTCGCGCAGAGGGCCGCGTTCGGGACGGCCACGGAGGTCGCCCTGGCCATGCTGGCCAACCTGGAGGAGTGGGGCGCCTACTGCGCCCGCATCGCAGCCGCCCTACGCGCGCGGTACGGATTCCCCGACGAAGCCGTGGGGTTCTTCGACTTCTTCGCCGAGTCACCACCGGGCTTCGAGGAACAGGCCCTGGATGTGATCGCGTCCGGGCTCGCCTCCGGTGACGACCCGATCGAGGCGGCTCGCGCGGCACGCCTCCTGCACGCGTACGAGACCGCCTTCTGGGACGTCCTCGCCGATGGCCTGCCGTGACCGGTCGTCCTAAGGCTCCCTGAGCGTCGGCAGTTCGGCGGTGATCTCGACCAAGGTCCGGTCTTGGACGCCGATGAGCTGCTCGACGTCCACGGGAGGCCACTCCTCGCCGTAGTGCGCGTCCAGGAGCGTGGACAAGGCGACGAGGATCTGCTCCGGTGTGGGGCGTTCCCCGGCCTCCTTGCCCAGGCACCGTGTCACGAGCCCGCGCATGGGATCGGGCAGCCGGGTGAGGTCCGGTTCGCCGTACACGATCCGGCCACGGACCTTGTGGTCGGTGCCGAAGGGCGCGGCACCCGTCGCCGCGAACACGAGGGTCGCGCCGAGGGAGAACACGTCGCTCTCCTGGTGGACGGGCTCACCCAGAGCCTGCTCCGGCGACATGTACGCCGGCGTCCCCAGGATCTCCGTATGGGACAGCGGCAATGCGTCCAGCGGCCTCGCGATGCCGAAATCGATGACCCTCGGCCCATCTGAGGCGAGCAGAACGTTCGACGGCTTCAGGTCCCTGTGCACGATGCCCGCACGGTGGATCGCGATCAGGGCCTCCGCGAGCCCGGCGCCCAGCCGGCAGGCGGCCTGCTCACGAAGCGGCCCCCTTTCTTGGACGACCTTGGCGAGGCTCACGCCGCGGATGTACTGCGTGGCGAGCCAGGGCCGGTCCGCGTCCGGATCGGCGTCGACGACGGGCGCGGTGTAGAAGCCGCTGACCGAGCGCGCCGACGTCACTTCGCGGCGGAACCGCACCCGCCACCTGGGGTCGTCCAGAAGCTCCGCACGGATGACCTTCACGGCGACGAGGCGCCTGCTCGGCGACGCTCCGAGGAACACCTCGCCCATCCCGCCGGCGCCCAGCCGGGCGACCACTCGGTAGGGGCCGATCATCTCGGGGAGTTCTGGCTGCATGGGCACGCGGATCCGATCATGGTGGGGCGCGCTCAATCGTGCCATGAGGCGGACGCTCGTCCGGCAACGTACGCGGTCAGGTCCAGGGCAGCGCGCTCCGTTCGGCCCAGTAGCGCTCTGGGAGAACACTCGCATCCGCCAGCGACTCAAGGTCACGTTCGCCCAGGAGCACCCTCGACGCCGTGAGGTTCGACTCCAGTTGCCCTGGACTCACCGCGCCGATGAGCACGATGTCCGCCCAAGGGCGGCTGAGTGCCGCGGCCAACGCCACGGCGTCTGGTGCCACGCCGTGCTCCGCTGCGAGGGCCTCCGCGACTGCGGGCGGCTGTACGGCGAGCCTGCCGTTGGCCAGCACCTCCTTGAGCAGGACGTGCAGCCCCGCTTCATGCGCCTCGCGTAGCGCCTCCTCAGCCGACATCTCCAGGATGTTCCAGGTCGATTGGACGGAGCTGAAGAGCCTCTGGCCGGACACGTCCAGCGTCATCGCCCGACGGATCGTGTCAGCCTGCCTTGGGCCCGAGGTTGAGAACCCAACGCGAATCCCCTCGGCACGCAGCTCTGCCAGAGCCTCCTGCAGGTGAAGATCCTGGAACAACGGGCTGTCCTCGGTCAGCGAGTGGACCTGGTAGACGGACAGATGCCCGTCAAGCAACTCGCGGGTCTCCCTGTACTGGGCGCGGTATCGGCCGAGGCTGTGCTCCTTGACCTCGTGCACCGCCGCGTCGGTCTTCCACTCACCGACGTAGGCGTAACCCCATTTGCTGGACACGGTCACATCGTCCGGGGCGCGTGCGCCGAGCCAGGCGCCGAGGAACTCCTCCGCCCTGCCGTAGGAGCGCGCCGTGTCCACCCATCGGACGCCGGCAGCGTAAGCCGTGTCGAGGACGTCCCAGGTAGCCTCGCGCATCTGTTCCACGCTTCGGCCAGGTGGTAGTTCGGCGGCCCTGCCGACGTTGATGTAGGCGGGCCGTCCCAAAGCCGCGAGCCCGATGCCCAAGCGATCCATAGCGTCCACGCTCCCAGCCTCGCATGCCGTGCCATGCGCTCGAATTCGGAGCAATTGCCCGATAAGACCAGATCTCGCCAGTGATTATCCACAGAATTGCGTTCTACTATTCTGTAGCGGCCTTGTCGGCGAGGCTGTGTCGCGTCAATGTCGATCGCGGCACGAAGGACGGGGCAATGCCTGCACAGACCAATCGCACCCGGTACGGCGCCAACCAGTTCGCCGATCACCTGGGGCTCACCCGATGGCAGTTGCGCGTCGGACTGGAGCACGGGATCCTCCCCGGCCCCGACCTGGGCGGGGAGCAGTGGTCCGCCGACCTCGCCGAAGAATCCCGGGACGCGGGCAAGGAGGTCATCAGGAGATTCGGCGACGACCCGCCGATCGGCTCCGCCCGCGCGGCCGCCAGGCTGGCCACCCGAGTGAGCCTCGACGTCGAACGCCGGGACATCGAGGTCCTCGTCGCCCAGGGTGCCCTCGACGTCGTCAGCAGCTTTCGCGGACACCCCGTCTACCTCATGCGCGACCTCGACCAACTCGCCCCCGAGGCCGTGCGGAAGGTCGTCTCCGCAAGGAAGGGCCCGCTCACCGACACCGTCGACGCGGGCGGGGCCGCGGCGATCCTCGGCTGGCCCCGCCGGACGTTCGACCGCGTCGCCTCCGAACGCGACCTCGAAACGGACCGACTCGGCCGCTACGCCCTCTCGGACGTCCAAGTACTGAAAGCCGACGACGACCTGGCGCGCGAGATCGCGGAGGAGAAACGCCGCCTCACCCTGGCCAGGACACACCGATCCGAGGCGCACTTCGAAGACGTCGTCCACGCCTGGATCCTGCGCTGCTCCGCCTACGTCGACCGCGACGCCGACCAGCCGCCGGACATCGCCCCCCTCAGCCGGGCACTCCGAAACCTCAGCACGGTCAGAGCAGAAATCGAAGAACACGAACGCCCCGCCCCCTGACCCCGCCACCGACACACCCGTCAGGAGCACGACTCTCCACGCCAGGAAGTGATCAACACTCGCCGAAGGCCCCCGGACCACGGGCACCCGGTTTCGTGACCGCGACCAGCACCAACGCACCCGTCAGAGCGACGGCTCTCCACAGCAGGAGGCGATCAACAGCGGCTGCAGGGGCAGGAGCGCCCCGTCCCGGGAACCACCAACGCACCGGTCAGGAGCGCGACTCTCTGCCGCAGGAGTTGATTAAGACGGGCTGAAGGGCTCCGGCAGTGCCAAGAGCGGCCCCCCTCCCGTGACAGCGACCAGCATCAATGCACCTGCCAGAGCACAGCTCTCCGCTGATGAGGCGATCAACACCGTGTCGACGGGCTCGGTGCCAGGCGCGTCACCTCCTATGACCGTGGCTGACACGAGCGCACCCGGTCGAGGACGATGACTGCGTCCACCAGAGCAGGCGATCAATAACGAGCCGAAGAACCCCACAAATCCGCGAGCGTGCATGCTCCTGCTCGCGGTCGGCACCGGCGGACCCGTCGGGAGGCGGGTGCCCGACGCGGATGGCGATCGAGACGGGCCGGAGGTCTCCGCAGTGCCAAGAGCGGCCCCCGTCCCGTGACAGCGATCAGCGCCATTGCACCCGACAGAAGCACGGCTCCGCGCAAGAGGCGATCAACACCGGCTGAGGGGCCTCAGGGGGAGGAGCGCTCCGTCCCGTGACTGAGGCCGGTGCTAGCGCAGCCGTCGCGGGAGGGCGATTCTCCGTTGCAAGGTGCGATCGACACTGGCTGAACGCACTCCGAGGGTTACCAGAGGGACCGTTTCCAATCGCGGTTGGCGTTTGCGGATCCGCCTGGAGGTCGGGTGTCAGCCGCAGCAGGCAATCAGTCCTGACGCAGGGGCTCAGGGCAAGGGAGGGCGGCGGAGGATGCGTACGGCAGCGGACGCGAGCGTCCATGAGCGGTGCCCGTTGTCCGCCCGGACAGGTGGGCAGCCGGGCACAAGCTCGAACGAGAGCGTGCGACGAGGTGGGTCGGCGGTCCGTTTCCGACCAGGTACTGACGGCGTTCCTGAACGACTCCTTGAAGAAATGAGGGACTGCATGTCCGTCGACGATGCAAGCGACCAGCCCGTGAACGATGGTGTGTGATCAGGGGCGACGGGGGGATGAGCGGCGCTTGGACGATGGCTTCTTGGTCTCCTTGTGTCGTGCGAGGACGGCGAGGAGGCGGTCGCGGGCCTCGGTGCGGGAGAGCGCCGGGACGCGGTCGGGCAGGGTGGCAGCCAGCGCTGGTGGGGCGCTGACCTGGCCGCTGTCGTCGACTGATGCCGCGTCGCCCGTCCAGGAACCGAGGAGGATTGCGGAGACGCTTCCCGCGTGCTGGGTGAGGAGTGCCTGGATCCTGTCGATCTCCTGCGCGCAGTCGGCTACGAGCAGGAGTCGGCGTGCCTGCGTAACACCGGTGTTCCGACGAATCGCCAGTTCCGTCTCCAGGTAGGCGAGGGCGGCGTCGAGGTTGCCGGGGATGAACAGCCCGTCCGTGTCATCGTCGAGGAGCTCGTCCTCCGCCAGACCGAACAGGGCCGTGGCATCGGGACGCGGGATGACGACCAGTGAGTCGGCGCCGTGCTCGTCGAGGCCGGTCAGGGCGAGTACGCGGGCGGTGGAGAGAGCGCCTGGGCCGGACAGGCCCATGGCCGAGGTCGCGAAGGGGTCCAGCGCGGGCCGGTAGCCGACGACCGTCGTCGGTTTCGGAGGTTCGGGGATGGAAGGGGCGGGCGTGCCCGCGGTGGCGACGGCATAGAGACGGTGCCGGAAGGGGTAGCAGATGGCCGCCGCGGCGGGGATGAGGAGACTCAGCAGCAGGACCGGCTGCAACGAAGGGGGACGCGACTCCGCCTCCTCCACCTGCTTGTGGGTGCGAGGCGGTTTGGGGGACGGCGGAGTGGGCCGGGTCGTGGTCGTCGTCCGCGTGGGCTCGGAGTTCGGAGGATCCGGCAGCACGGTGCGCGGAGTGGGTCTTTCGGGCGGTACGGGCGAGGGGCGGTCCTGGTCGATCTTGGGCTTCCAGGTGTGCCGATGCGGCCGACGGGGGAAGTCCCGACCGCGTCCGGACCTTCTGCGAGACCTCTCGTACATCGAGCGCCATGCCTCCTTGCACTTCTGCGCGGTGTGCCAGTCGCCGATGCTCACAGCGTGGCGGCAGATCGGCGACACGGACCTGCGCGGCCCGGGTTCCTGTTGAGCGGCGGCGTCCGTATGCGCCGCCGCGCCGATGGAGATGGCGCCGGCCATCGCGGTACATCCCAGTACGCCGCAGGTGCAGCGGAGCCAGCCGCCGAGCAGGACGGCGAGCCTGGGATGTGCCAGAAAACGGTTCATCTTCGCCCCGGGGGATCACGTCGGTCACCGTGTAAATGCCGATCGTAGTCAATTTGGCTACGGAGCGTTGAACATTGCTCACACTGACCTGGGTGACCTCGGGCGTCCGGCTCCACGGTCACCATGGCTCAAATGAGCAGTACGTCCTAGATGGAACCGAGATGTGGGTGACCCGGCTGACGTCGGCCGGCTGGCACGGGCGGACGACGGAAATTCGCGATCGGCCTGCCCGGCATGCGCTTTCCGAGGCTATGGACTCCGGACTCAGATAGTGGACCCATGGAAGGTGTAGGCCACCAGGCGTGGCGGCGTGGTCCCTCGTAGCTGGCCGCCCGGTGTCATAAGTCTCACTCCGGGTTATCAACGTGCCGCTATGGGCGACACGGGAGACTTGAGGGTCGAATTGCCGCCCGCTTTGGATTTTCCGGGCTGGTCGGCATGCGTGCGTCGACTTTAGGCAACGGTGGAGCCCGCAGCACTTAAGAGGAGTGAAGACGAAAAAGGGTCGACCGCCCCATTCGCCCGCCGCTCAGCCGCACTCCGCCCTACCTGCCCACCGCGCCACGCGACCCAGGTAACCCGCGCCGCTGCGATGTGCGGCCAAGGTGACCCGGCGCCGCCGCGGGGTGCGCCCCAGCGTGACCCCGCGCAGCTACAAGGTGCGGCCCAACGTGACCACGCACAGTTACGAGGTGCGGCCCAACGTGACCCGGCGCTGCTGCGGGGTGCGGCCCAGGTGACCCTGCGGTGTGTTGACGAAGCGCTACGGCGTGCGCGGGCTGGTCGCCTTTGGGGTGCCTGGGCTGCGTGATGTGGTGCTGTGGTGCTGTCTGGAGGCAATGCCGTGTTCGGATTCGCTATCTCGGCTGGCAGCGTTCCGGCGTTGTGGTGGCCCGCGCGGTGCTTGGGGCGGTGCGGCCGCGTTGGTGGGGGTTTGGCGGGGTGGGTTGGGCGGGGTTGTTTGGGTTTGGTTGGGGTGGGGGTCAGGCGGCTTGGGGGAGGTCTGCGGGGGCCTTTAGGACGTCGTACATGCCCATGGGGAGTGTGTCGCCGCATAGCCAGTCGTTGATCGTGCCGTCGAAGTCGGTGGGTGGGCTGACTGTGAGGAGGCGGGAGGTCAGCGGGGTCAGGGTTATCTGGAACGGGTTCGGCGGAACGAGGGGGACGCGGCGTGTGGTGCCCCAGAAGTCGTTGAAGTCGCGGTGGGTCAGGTCGAGGGCGGACGCGGCGGTGCGGGTGCGGGCGGCGGGGCCGGTGGCGAGCCAGGACCAGTGATCGGTCAGGAGGCGGCGGGCGGCGGTGCGCAGGACGTTCAGGGCCGCCAGGTCGTGGGGGCAGGCGATGTCGGTGATCTGGAGTTCGGGGAGGCCGAAGCGGCGGAGGCCACGGGTGCGCAGGTGGACGCAGGAGCACCCGTTGACGCCCTCCGGGTCCAGGTCGGGATCGGGGGCCGTGCAGCGGCCGTTGGCGCGGAACGGTGGGAGGACGTCGCCCAGCCAGCGGTCGGCGAGGACGAAGCGGGTCCGCTCGGCGGCGGGCGGCGACAGGACGTGGCCGGTGACGAGGTCGGCGGTGATACCGCCGGTCGCCTTGGCGATGGCGTAGGCGGTGGCGCGGGCGACCTGGACGGCGCGCGGCTGGTCGGTGATCGGGGCGCAGGCCGTGACGACGGCGAACTCCGCGGCGTCGTTGAAGGCCCGCGCGGCCTGCCGGTCTTCGGGGCTCGCGGCGCGGATTCGGCTCGGATCCCAGCGCAGGGTCGTGAGGTCCTCGCGGGTGACCTGCAGTTGCGTTGAGCCGAGCCGTCCGGCGATGTGGGCGTGGTACGGGCCGGGCTCGGCCCGGCCGATGAGGCCGGCGAGGTCGTGCGGGACGCTGCTGGCGGCGACGGCGAATCGCGAGGTCGTGGTCGCCGGGACCGAGAACGTGATCTGGGCCATGGAGCTGCTCCTTCCTGGGCGGGACTACGGCCAGCATGCGCGGCCGCCCGCTCCCGGAGCAGTAGAACGTGATTCTGGGGATAACCCTCCGTCAGCGGGCCCGGACGGCGCCGGGAGTGCGGCCGAAGCGCTCGCGGAAGACCCGCGTGAAGTGCGCCTGGCTCGCGAATCCATGGCGGTGAGCGATGTCGGCGACGGTCGCCCGGGCCATCGCCGGGTCGGCGAGGTCCGCCTTCGCCTTCGCCAGGCGGCGGTTCATGACGTAGCGGCCGGGTGTGAGGCCCTCCGGCTCGAAGACGCGGCTGAGGTGCCGGACGGAGATGCCCAGAGCGGCCGCCACGTGTCGAGCGTTCAGCCCCGGATGGTGGAGATGCCGGTCGATGAAGTCCTTCGCCACCAGCAGGTGGAGTAGGCGCGTGGGGGAGGCGGGGCGGTCGCCGGCTCGTTCCGCGACGAGCAGGCAGAGGAGTTCGAGGGCCAGGTCGTCGGCATGGGCAGGTCCCTCGCATGAGGCCAGGCCGAGGAGGAGTGACCGCAGCGTGCGGGAGGCCGGAGTGATCTGGGACGCGCTGAGGGTGATGGGCCCCGGCAGTGCGGACGAACGGAATCGCTCGGCGAACACCTCACGCGGGACGTCCAGGAGGAGTTTCCGCATGGGGTTGGAGAAACCGAAGAGGTATGGACGGGCCGTGTCGTAGAGGACGATGTCCCCAGCGCCGACCGTCAAGCAGCCACCGGAGTGGTAGAAGACAGCTTGCCCCTTGAGGACCACACTGGCGAACACCGACTCCTTGGGGAGGTCACGGCAGATGCCCGGCGTCCGCTCGATGACGTGTTCGTTCCCCTGGATGTCGGCCAAGCGCAGATCGCCGACGCGGAGGTTGCGTTGCCGGGCCAGCAGACCGTCCTCGGCGTAGGAGGAACAGGCGAGCCCGACCAGCGCTCGCGCGTTGTGCTCCTCCCAGTAGGAGATGCGGTCACCGGACGGCACGTCCTCGGTCGATACGAACGACTCCAGCACGGAAGGGGCCATCTCGACCTCCCAGCGTGGTCTCGCAGGCGGGGAGGCCGAGTCTAGCCATCGTCCCTTAGCGGAAGAGCGAGTCGACGTAGTCGGACCCCAGCCCGACCTTCTCGTAGTGCTCGCGGCACATCGCGATGTAGTCGTGGACGTCGAAGTACCCCTCCGTGTCACCGTTCTCGTCCAGCCAGATGAGCGGACCCTTCACGATGAACATCGTCTTCATGGGTTCACCGCTCTCGTAGGCGACGAGTGTGTGGCCCTCACCGGGTGCCTCGTAGATGAAGTCGCCCGCGGTCGCCGTCCACGGCCGTTCGAGGTAGCCCCACTTGCCGGAGATGGTGTACGCGAACACCTCGTGCGGGTGGTAGTGCCTGTTGACCAGGCCTGCGCTGGTGGCCCGCAGGATGTCCGCCCACGAGTTGTCCTTGACGTTGATCCAGAGCGGGCGCGAGCCGACGGTCTCGGTGAACGGCACGTAGTAGCGGTCGTCGTCGGTGGCGACCTTCGGCAGGTACACCTCCGGCAGGGCGTCCGGCTTCTGGGAGTTCTGGATCGGCTTCAGGTTCTTCCAGAACTCGGTGGTCGCGTCCTCCGGCATGGCGTCCTCCTACCGCGTCGGGTGCGTTGACCAGCAGTGAACCGCGTTCGAGCCGCGCCGTCTTCCCCGTGGCGGACGTCCGGGCTTGCCTGCTGAGGACACGGCCGATTCGCCGGACGGACGTCGCGACGTTGGGTAAAATCATGATCACTCGCAGTTAAGATCATTGGAAAGGTGACGAGATGTGCCGACTTTTCGGGATGAGCACGGGTGGTCCGCGCGTCAGGGCGGACCACTGGCTGCTCGACGCACCCCGGAGCCTGCGCGCGCAGAGTCACCGGATGCAGCACGGCGCGGGCCTCGGCTGGTTCTCGCTCGGCGGCGAACCCGTCCGTGACCGGGCGCCCCTGGCCGCCTTCGAGAACGCCGACTTCGACCTGCACGCCCGCAACATCCCGTCCCACACGTTCGTGTCGCACGTGCGCGACGCGTCCGTGGGCGGGCTGACGGTGCACAATTGCCACCCCTTCGTCATGAACGACCGGTTGTTCGCCCACAACGGCGTGGTGAAGGGCCTCGACACGCTCCGGACGTGGCTGACGGACGTCGAGCGTGCCCATGTCTCTGGCGAGACCGACTCGGAGTTGGTGTTCGCCTACCTCACCGCCGAGATCAGGCGTCGCGGCGACACGACGTCCGGGATCATCGAGGCCGTGCGCCGCATCGGCGCGGAACTCCCCGTGTTCGCGCTCAACCTGCTCACCGCCGAGGCCGGACGGCTCTGGGCGCTGCGCTATCCGGAGAGCAACGAACTGTGGGTCCTGTCACCGGGCCGGGGCGGTGCGGACCGGCCCGGACATCGTGCCGGTGCCGCCGGGCCCGTGCCCGCCGTCGTCCTTGCCAGCGAACCGATGGACGACAGTCCCGGCTGGCGCCTTCTCGACCCCGGCGAACTGCTGGTCGTCGACGGGCTCGCCGAGAGTTCGCTCTTCCCGTTCGAGCCCCTGCGGCACCCGTTGCGCCGCTCCGATCTGTCCCTCCGCGAGGCCGCCTCCCAGGCCACGGCCCCGACCGGCCCTGCCTCGGCCGCGTCCTCCGATGCCGTCCACGGCGACTCCGACCTGGTGCGTGGCTCGGCCGCTGATGAAGGCACCTCCGTCGACACCGGCGCGGCCGTCCAGATCCCGGCCGGCGCCGGTTCGAACAGCTCAGGCAACACCGAACCCGCCGTGGTCACTGGTTGAGGTGAGGCCTTGATCTGGCCGTTCGGTGGTGCTGCCGTCTCCAGGGGTCAGGTGGCGTCGAGGCGGCTGTGGTCAGCGGGTGAGGTGAGGGGTGGTCGGGCGTTTGGTGGCGGTGCCGTCTCGGGCGGTCGGGTGGTGCCGGGGCGGCGGGCTCGGGGGTTCGGGGCGGAAAAGGGGGGTTCCGGTCTGGGGGTCGGTGCGGACGGTGGTCGTGTGGATCGGGCGGACGGCAGCGCTTCGAGGCCCGTCTGTCTAGTTCCGACACGCCGTTGACCATGGAAAAGACCAGCTTCGGCCGAATTCGCGGTGATTCGCGCGGCATCGACGGCGTAATCAGGGGGAATGTGTACGTTGGGGAGATCAACACTGCTGTGAGCTGCGGGGACGGGCCCCGCCGCCCAGCCTTCGAACAGGAGGTCCCCGTGGCACGCACACTGTCGAGGGGCACCCGGGTCACCGGTGCCGAACGCACGCAGCTCGCCGCCGAGCTCGCCCCGCGCTACGCGGCCGGCGAGAGCATCCGCGACCTGGCCGCCGAGACCGGGCGGTCGTACGGGTTCATCTACAACGTCCTGAAGGAGGCGGGGGTGCCGTTGCGCGGCCGCGGCGGCAACACCCGGCGCAAGAAGGACTGACCGGCTCCCGTAACCACCGAGGACCAGGAAGAAGCGAGCACATGACCGGACGTCCCCCTCGCCCCCCGGGGGGACCCCGTGCGCTACGAACGGTCGGACGCCCCGGTGACCTCGGAGCGCCCGTTCAGGCTGGCGAGGTCGGCGGCCGCCCGCCCGGCAAGCCAGCCCTCATAGTTGGACACCGAGCCCGCCCGTCCCTTGGCGAGGTTCGGGAACATCGTGTCGACGGCCCGCTCGACGGCCCGGTCGCGCGCCGCCAGCACGGGAAGAAGATCCTTCCCGCCGGCGTCCGCGGCCGCCCTGTCCGCGGCCTCGCCCGCGGCGTCGCGCAGGCGTTCGCCGATGCGGGCGGCGTAGGCGTTGAGGAAGGCGTGGCGGAACGACCGCGTCCTTGACCGCCCCAGCGCGTCCCGCCGCGGACCCGCGTGCACCATGGCGGACGTCGCCTGAACGAGCAGCGACGTGTAGAGAATCTCCACCGCGGCGAGATCGTCCGGAAAACCCAGCACCGTGGAAAAGCCCAGCTCACGGTGCCAGACAGCCCTGCAGCGGTTCGCGTCGGCGACGACTGTCAGCAGCACCGCCTTCGGGGCGTCGTACGGGTTGTCCACCGCGATGCGCCGTCCGGCGGACCCGCTGACGTCGCCGGTCTCGGCGGCGAGCAGCGCACGGTCGATGCTGTGCCGGGCCATCAGCTCCTGGGCGCGGGCGCTCAGCGCCTCCGCCTCCTCGGGGAACTCGGTCGACTCGGCCTTGGCGAGCAGCGCACGGACCTTGCCCAGCATCCGCTGATCGCCCTCCCGCGCGTACCCGCGCGCCGCCTCCCGCGCATATCCATGCGCCGCGCCCCCTCCCGTCCCGGACGTGCCTGCGTTGGCGGACGCCCCGGGAGGCGGAATCAGCTGGGGGAGTATCGGGAGGGCCTCCAGGAGGCGGATCAGTTCGATCGCCGTCGCGATGTAGCCCGCGCGCTCCACATGCTCGCGTTCGCACCATTCGGCCGGGAACGTGTCCTCGTCCGCCCACCAGACCGAGGCGTCGAGGGAGGCGAGTTGCTCCTGCCACAGGCCGTCCACGGTGGTGGACGAGTAGGCGCGCATCTCCCCGGCGATCGCGTCCGTCGCCAGCCGTGCGTGCCGGACGGTGTGCCGGCGGGCCGCGAACCGGACCACATCGGCGGGCTGCCAGCCGCGGTCCCAAGCCGTGGCGACCCCCTGCCGCAGCCGCGCGGCGAGGCACCGGTCGGCGGCGAGCGTCCACTGGGGCGTCCCCGGACGGTCTACGAGGTCGGCCACGTACCGGCCGAACGCGGCGCCGTCACCGCGGTGGAGCGACCTCACCGCCTCGGCGGTCACCGCGGCGGCGTCCGCGGGGAGGTCCGCCGGCGGCTCCGGTGAACCGGGCCCGCGTCGCCACGACCTCGGCACCGGCCACCTCCCACTGTCCCGACATCACGACGCCACGATGCATCCTGCCATCCGAACCCGGCCGGCCGCGGCCGGGAAGAGGTACGACCACCCGCCACATGGAAGAGCCCCGGCCGCCAGGGCCGGGGCCGCTCCGGCCGTCGTCAGGGCACGCCGTCCTCGTCGCCTCGCATTTCGTCCACGACGACGCTCTGGTAGGCGCGGGAGGTGTCGGGGACGTAGCTGAGCCGCGCGAGGGCCCTGCCGTCGTGGTCCCTGATCTCGAAGTGGTAGCCGTCCCCGGCCTCGCCGACGTGGGCGACGGCCTGGTCGTGCCGGAGCCGGCACATCGTGTCGACCTTCTCCAGCGCCACCTTGAGGCTCCCCGCGTCGCTGATGAGCCGCGCCGGCTCGCTCGTCTCCCATATCTCGAACATCGGTGCTGTCCTGTCGGCGGTCGGGTGGAAGGAACGGGCGGGGCATTCCAGACGTCGGACACAGCTTGCGCCCATTTGGTGGATCTTTCAATCATCCGAGGTATCGGATTGATCACTATTCGAAGTTGTCCACGCTCGCAGCGTCATGACCGCATGTGGTGGGGGACCGGTCCTTCCGCGCGCCTGTCCCGGATCGACAAGGTCGGCCGCACAGAACCGAATGGATTCGGAAGGGGTCGCGGTGGAGTCGCCCCGGTGAACTGGCGGCTGACCCCCGCCGAGATCGCGGCGGTCGTCGCCGACGCGGGCGCGCCCGTGACCGTGCTGGACGCCGGGTTCGCCTCCCTCGCCGGCGGGCTTCCCGGCACCGTCGTCCCGACCGGCGGCGAGCACGAGCGGTGGCTGGCCGCGCATCCCGCCGACGACCCGGGCTATGCGGGGGAACCGGACGACATCGTCGTCCAGCTCTACACCTCCGGCACGACCGGGGTCCCGAAGCGCTGGGGCGAGACGGTCAAGGGCGTCGTGGTGCGCGGGCCCGAGGCCGGGCTGACCGAGGGCGAGGTGCTCGACTACGCGCGGGAGCGCCTGGCCGGCTTCAAGCGCCCCCGCTCGGTCGACTTCGTGGACGTCCTGCCCCGCAACCCCAGCGGCAAGATCCTGAAGAAGGACCTCCGCGCCCCCTACTGGGAAGGTCTGGGCCGCACCATCGCGTGACCCGTGACAGGGCTCGACGTCAGGTCTCGACGGTGACGACGGTGGACTTGGCGTCGGGCTCCAGGAAGCGCAGCAACGCCTCGCCTTCAACGGTCAACGCGTCGACGGCCGCCTGGGGGAGTGGCTCGAAGGGACGCATCCGCAGCGTCGCGACCTTGCGCTTGTACTCCGTCTCCCAGATGCCGCCTGCGAAGCCGTCCCAGAGGAACACGGCGCGGACGCGCAGGTTCTTCGTCGTCAGCATGGGCCGGTGCTCGTCGGAGATGACGCGCCTGCGGTCGGCGTGCGCGAGGACGAGACTGTCGAACTCGGGCAGGAACCGGGCCGGCGCCGGGGCGTCCTCGCCGGGGCGGGGCGCGTCCGGCAGGTCGAAGAGCTCCCGCCCCTTGTCGTCGGCGAAGACCCGCAGGACGGGACGCAGGCGCTCCAGGGCCTCAGCGGTCGACTGCAGCCCCGACCACGTCTGCGCGTCGGCCGCAGACGCGGGCCCGTAGGCGGCCAGGTAACGGAGCATCAGCTCATCGGTCGCGGCGTCGGACGCCGGAGCGGCTCCGAGCCAGGTCTCGGCCGGCGTGAACTGCGACGTGCGAGGGAAACCCCACCTGTCCTGCGTCGGGACCATGACGAGCGGCACGCACAGACGCACGGTGTAGCCCAGGGCGCGGTCGTTGACGTCCGGGAACTGTTCCTGCAGCAGCGCGCGCACCTCGTTGAACGTCCGGGGCGCCTCCTCCAGGAGCGACCGTGCGGCAGGGACGACCTTCTCCAGGTCCAGCCCCTTGGCGCGGTCGCCGAGGACGCGCAGGGCGCCGTCCAGCATCGGCTGCATCGCCGAACGGAACGCGACGTAGTCGGCGCTCGCCACCAGGTGCAGGGTGGCGCGCATCATCGTCGCGCGCACGAGCGACCGGCCGTGCAACGCGGCATGCAGATCGGACGCCTCGAATCCGTCCAGCCGGGTCCACAGGCCGAGGAACGGCGGCTTGGGCTCCTGCGCCTGCATCCCGCAGAGCCTGCCCACCGCGTCGGCGACCGGGACGGCCTCCCGGGCGAGGAGCATCTGTCGTGCCAGCGTGGCCCGGTTGAGCGCCCGGACGCTGAGAGTCTCCGTCATCCGTCCAGGATGCCGTCAACCTCCTCCTTCACGCACCGCCGCAGCCATGCGTGGGCCGGGTCGGCGTCGTACCGCGCGTGCCACGCCAGGGAGATCACCAGCGGAGGCAGTTCGAACGGGATGGGGACGCGGACGAGCCCGAGCCGGTCGACGAGCCGCCGGTGCAGCCGCTCGGCGGCGAATCCCATCAGATCGGTCTCCTGGACGATGAACAGGGACGCGGTCACCGTCGGCACCGTCCCCGCCAGGCGCCGTGCCAGGCCCCTCCCGGCGAGGACCTCGTCGATCGGACCGGACATGCGGCCGCGCCTCGTGGACGTGAGCTGGACCGCGCCCGCCCAGTCGTCCGGCGTCACCTCCTCCCGTCCGGCCAGCGGATGCTCCGGCCGCACGACCGAGGTGAACCGGTCCCGCAGCAGCGGCTCGACCCGGGTCTCCGGGGGCTGCCCGGGGCCGATGACGCCGATCTCCAGGTCCACCGTGTCGCGCCGGAGCAGGTAGTCGTCCCGCGGCCCCTCGCCGAGGAACCGCAGGGTGACCCCGGGCGCCTCGCGGGCGACGCGTTCCAGCAGCGGACCCGCGAGGAACGCGACGGTCCCCTCGTCGGCCTGGAGGGTGAAGCTCGCCGCCAGCGAGGCGAGGTCCAGTTCCTCCTCGGGGGAGAAGAGCGTCTCGGCCCGCCGGACGAGTTCGCGCACCTCGGCCCGGATCGCCAGCGCGCGGGGCGTCGGCACCATCGCCCGGCCGGACCGGACGAGGACCGGGTCGCCGAGCGCCTTCCGGATCCGTCCGAGCGTCCGGCTCATCGCCGGACCCGACAGGTGCAGCCGTTGCGCGGCGCCCGTCACGCTGCCCTCGTCCAGCAGCGCATCGAGCGCGACGAGCAGGTTCAGGTCCATTCTGGATTGCACCAGACGCACTCCTCACGTGCAAAAGATGCATTTGAAAGCAAGTCACCCCCAGCCTACGGTGGAGATCGCGGAGGCGGCGCGCGGCCCGGATATCCCCCCTCCGCCTTCCGACGGGACGTGTCGAGACGCGTCCCTCTCAACTCCCTCTCCACCACTCGCGAGGAATCCCTCATGACGCTCGATGCCGTCCGCGGTGCCGCGCCGCCCGGACCCGTCCCGCGGACACCGCGGGGAATGACGCCGCTGATGTCGGCGTGCGTGGTGCTCGTCGTGGCCATGGTCGCCGCGATCAACCTGTCGATCCCCAAGCTGTCGGCCAGTCCGCTCAGCCCGTCCTCCACCGAACTGCTGTGGATCGTCGACTCCTACGTCCTGGTGTTCGGCTGCCTGCTGATCCCCGCGGGCGCGCTCGGCGACCGCCTCGGCCGCAAGGGCGCGCTCCTGGCCGGGCTCGCCGCCTTCGCGGCGGGGTGCCTGCTGTCGGCCGCCGCGCCCGATGTCGCCGTCCTGCTGGCCGGACGGGTCGTGACCGGCGCCGGCGCGGCCCTGATCATGCCCGCGAGCCTGTCGCTGCTGCTGCAGGTCACCCCGCCGCGGGGACGCCCGCACGCCATCGCCACCTGGACGGCCGCCACCGGCGTCGCGGGCGCGGCCGGGAACCTCGGCGGGGGAGCGGTGCTGCAGTGGCTGCCCTGGCAGGGGCTCTTCCTGGCCGGAGCGCCGCTCGCCGCCGTCCTCGCCGTCCTCGTCGCCCGGCTGGCGCCGCGGGGCGAGCGGCACCGGGCCGACCTCGACGCGCCGGGGGCCGCCCTCCTCACCGCGGCCCTGTTCGCCCTGCTCTTCGGCATCATCGAGGGGCCCGAGCGCGGCTGGTCCTCGCTCCCGGTGCTGGGAGCCTTCGCGGGGGCGGCGCTGCTCCTGGCGGGGTTCGCGCGGTACGCCCCGCGGGCCCGCCACCCGCTGCTGGACCCGCGCCTGTTCGCGGCCGCCCCGCTGCGCAGCGGGGTCCTCGGGATCGCGGTGGCGTTCTTCGGCCTGTTCGCGCTCTTCTTCGTCAACGCCCAGTACCTGCAGTACGCCAAGGGGTATTCGCCGCTGCTCACCGGCGCAGCGATCGCTCCGCTCGTGGTCGGGATGATCGCGGTCTCCAGGCGGAGCGTCGGCCTGGCCCGGCGCTTCGGGAGCCGGGCGGTGTGCGCCGCGGGCATGCTGACGCTCGCCGCCGGCCTCGGCCTCCTGTCGCTGGCGGACGCGTCGACCCCTTACGCGCTCTACGCGGCGGACCTGTTCGTGGTGTCCGTCGGGATGGGCCTCTGCGTCCCGCCGCTGTCGGTCGGTGTGATGGCGGCGCTGCCGCCCGAACGGGCGGGGCTCGGGTCCGGGCTGAACGGCGCGGCCCGCGAGATCGGCAGCGCGCTCGGCGTCGCGGTCCTGGGGACCGTCCTCACCGGGCGGTTCGCGGACGGCCTGCCGCCCGCGCCGGCCGGGCACGCGCACTCGGCGGGGGAGGCCCTGGCCGCGGCCGAGGCGGCGGGTGCCGGTTCCGGGGCGCACGCGCGGGTGGTCGAGGCGTTCACCGGTGCGATGGGGGCCGGCTTCCAGGTGGTGGCCGCGACCGTCGCGCTCGGCGCCGTCCTGGTCGCGCTGGGACTCCCGGGGCGTGCACGCCAGACGCCTGGTTCGCAGGGTAAAGAAGATATATCGTGACTCACGAGATATATCGCGAATGCTCGGAGGTGTGAGGGTGCCCACGGAAGAGAGCGCGCAGGCGCGGGGCGTGCGGGGCCGGCTGCTCGACCTGGTGTTCGTGCGCGGCCGCGTCGAGGACGTCCGCCCCGCGCCCGGCCGCATGCGCTGGATCCGGATCGGCGGCGTGCCGGGCCTGAACTGGACGCCCGGCCAGCAGGTCAGGGTGCACGTGGCGGACATCACGTCCGTCCGGACATGGGTCAGCGGAGCGGTCCGCAACGCACTGCGCACCTACTCGGTGTGGGACTACGACGCGTCCGCCGGCCTCATGGAGCTGTGTGTTCTCAACCACGGTGAGGGCGGGCCCGGCGAGCGGTGGGCACGGGACGCCCGGCCTGGGCAGGAGGTCGTCTTCGGCAAGCCGGAGGGGGACTTCGGCCTTCGCCCGGCCGCCTACCACCTCTTCGCGGGCGAGGAGACGGCCTCCGTCCCGTTCGGCGCCATGCTGCGCGCCACAAAGGCCGACGATGTCGTGCACGGTGTGATCGAGGTCTCCCGCCCCGAGGACGGGCTCCCCGTGCCGAGGGGCGGGGACCTGACCTGGTGCCATCGCGGGGACGCCTCCGCCGCGGGCTCCGCCTCGCTCGTGGAGGCCGTGCGCGGTCTCGATCTCCCGGCGGAGCCGGGAATCGCCTACGTGGCCGGAGAGGCACGCACCGTGCAGGCGGTGCGTGCCCATCTCGTCCGCGAACGGGGCTGGCCGCGCAGATCTGTGCTGGTCAAGCCGTTCTGGACGCCGGGCAGGCGCGGGATGGAGTGACCCTGGAACGATCGAGGAGGGCGGGGGTTACGGGGTGATATTTCTTGAAATGCACGTGCATCAGCCCTTGCACCTGCACGCCATCCCTAGCAGGATGATCCCCGGACCCCCGCACGTGAACTCCCCGGAGATCGCGATGAACGCACACTTGAGCGACAGTGACCGACAGGCGCTGCGGCTGGCCCAGGATCTCCGCGAGGAGATGCTGGCGGCCCTACCGCAGCTGCCGGCCGCCCCTTCGGTCTCCCCGTTCGTCGACCAGTCCGGGATGCCCAGCGTCCTGCTGAAGATGGACGCCGAGACCGCCCACGCGCTCATGGCCGTGCTGGCCGAGCGCCGGGCGGCGCAGGGCGGCGTGCCCGGAGCCGAGCCCCGCCGGGCGGACGGCTCCCACGTTCCACCGCCCGTCGCGCAGGCCGTGCCGGCGGCGCAGGGGCCCATCGTGGCGGCGGCCGGCCCCTACGGCGGGCCCGCCTACCCGGACACCGCGTACCCGGACACCGCGTACCAGGACAGCGCGTACCAGGACCCTGCGTACCAGGACACCGTGTACCAGGGCCCCGGCTACGCCGAGGCGCCGTTCGTGCCGCAGCAGCCGGACGCCCCGGTCTTCACCGGCGGCACCGGCCCGACGCCGCTCGTGCCGACGGTCTACCGCACGCACTGAGCGAGGCTTTACCTTCCCTGGGGTGCGGGCTGGAATGCCCGTGAGGGTCTTGGTGTTCTTTACGCTGTCGTGGTGATGCTGCGACCGCATGGTCCAGCGTCTCCCCGGCCCACCGCCCAGCTCGGGACCACCCGAGAAAAGGATCTACCTGGGCAAAGGTAAAGAAAACCCGAGTTTGGCGAAAGCACGGTAATGCCGTATATAGTCAAGCTCAGGTTCGGGTCAAAGAACCCTTGACCTGGCCAATCGCATAGCCGTCGCCTCCCGCCCGCCAGGCGGGATCCTTCGCCGAATCGCGGCCGTACCATGCACCGGCCGTACACCGAGTCGGGCCCGTGAGCCCCCGGTCGGCATCCTTCCGCTTCATCTGAGTCCGTGACACACGCACGCCCGAGGACGGTCGTGCGCCAGTGAGCGCGGGCGCGATCCGCCATGCCCGTGGATCGTTCCAAGCGGGTCCTTCCCCGCGGCGGCATCTCCCGAGTCCCGAGTCTCGGAGCCGCTCTCCCCTGCCCGGAAACAGCGCGTCGCCTCCTGTACGGAACGGCGGTGCCACCGGCGCGGAGCGGCAGCCCTGTACCCCGAACGAAGGAAATCCATGCAGCAGCGAGCGATCAATGTCGTCCTGACCGGCGTGACCGGTACCGCCCTCGCGGGCATGCTGGTCGCAGGCGTCGCGGCGGCCAGCGACGACTCCGCTCCGGAGAAGCAGTTCCTGGCGCAGCAGGCCGTGGCCTCGCAGGAGCACCAGACCCCCGCGGACCACCCGCAGAAGAGCGTCGACAAGGCGACGGCCGGCTCCGGCTCGAAGGCCGAGTCCGAGACCGGCTCCAAGTCCGACGCCCAGCGCGAGAAGAAGGACTCCAAGGTCCTGCTCAGCGGCAGGACCACCGCGTCCTACTTCTGGGACGACGGCTCCGGCGTGAACGGCGACACCGGCGCCCCGGCCGGCGGCAAGCCGATGCAGAAGGGGCTGTTCGCCAGCCCGAGCTGGCCCCTGCACACCAAGGTCAAGGTCAGCTACGACGGCCGCAGCGTCACCGGCTTCGTCGGCGACCGCGGGCCCGGGAAGCCGTCGCACCGCGGTGTCATGCTCGACCTCGACACCTACACCTTCCGCTACCTGCTGGACGGCGGGAAGCCGAAGAGCAAGTACAACGCCGGAACCGGCGAGGGCCACCTGAAGAACGTCAAGTGGGAGGTCCTCTCCTGGGGCAAGGGCGCCGGCGAGAAGGGCAAGCCCCAGCCCTTCGGTTCCTGACCCGGACGTCCCGCACAGACCCGGCACAGGGCTGCCGGTGCATGGGAAAAGGGGATCCCCCGGTATCGCGAGATCACCGGGGGATCCCCATTTTCAGCTCTCCGGCCGCCTCCCGCGCCAGCTCCCTCGACAGCGCCAGCGCCGCGGTGCGCACCGCGGGCGCGAGCCGGTCGAGGTCCAGCCGGCACACGTTCCCGGTGATGGAGATCGCGGCGATGACGCGGCGCCGGTGGTCCAGGACCGGCGCGGCCACGGCCGACACCCCGGCCTCCGACTCCTCCCGGTTCACCGCGTAGCCGCGGTCGACCGTCCGGTCCAGCTCCCGCCGCAGCAGCCCCGGCATGATGATCGTGTGCGGGGTGTGGCGGACGAGCCCGCGCGCGAGCACGTCCTCCAGCCGCGCGGGCGGCCCGAGCGCGAGGAACAGCTTCCCGGTCGCCGTGCAGTACGCGGGCAGGCGCCCGCCCACCCGGGACACGATCGGCATCGAGCGCCGCCCGCTCACCTTCTCCAGGAACAGCGTGTCCGTCCCGTCGAGGACGGCCAGGTGGATGTTCTCGTGCGTCGCCTCGTACAGGTCCTCCAGGTAGGGGAGCGCGGCCTCGCGGAGGCCCCGCGGCCGGGGCGCCCGCTGGCCGAGCACGAACAGCCGCATGCTCAGCCGGTAGCCGCCCGCGGTCCGCTCGACGCCGCCCCACCGCACCAGCTCGCCCAGCAGGCGGTGCGCGGTCGGCTTCGGCAGCCCGGTGCGGCCCGCCAGTTCAGTGAGGGTCAGCTCGGTGTCGGCGGAGCCGAAGGCGTCGAGCAGACTGAGTCCGCGCGCCAGTACCGACCTCGGCGGCTCCTCGCCCGGGGTGCGAGCGTCCATGCCCCGATGGTGTCCGCGATCGTGCCGGTCGGCAAGGGCCGGGAACCGGGCGGGCGCCGCGCTCATCCGCCGTGCCCGGCGCCGCCGCCCGGGCCGTGCCCGGTGATGGGGGCCTCGATGAGCAGGGGCGCGGCGAGGTACGGGGCCCCGGCGACCGCGTCCCGCAGCTCGGCCGCCGAGCCCGCGCGCAGCGCGTCGACGCCGAACGCCCGCGCGGCGCTCCGCCAGTCGATCGCCGGCGGGGCGAGGTCCATGCCGACGTAGCGGCCGTGCTCGGCGGAGGTTCCGCCGTCCTCGTCGAGGGTGTCCTTGAGCGTCCGGTACTCGCCGTTGTTCATGACGACGAACGCGACGGGGACCTCGTACCGGGCCGCGCTCCACAGGCCCTGCACGCCGAACACCGCGCTCCCGTCGCCGAGGACCGCGACGACCGGGCGGTCCGGTGCCGCCATCCGGGTGCCGACGGCCGCGCCGATGCCCCAGCCGAGGCCCCCGCCGACCGTGTGCACGTACGAGCCGGGCAGGTTCTGCCGCAGGACCGTCCGCAGTCTCAGGCCGGTGGTGATCGCCTCCTCGACCACGACCGCCCCGTCCGGCAGGCCGGCGGCGACCGCGTGGGCGGCGGCGCCCGGATCCATCGGGGAGGGCCCGTAGGCCGCGCGCGCCGCCGCGTCCGCCTCGTCCCGCGCCCGGCGGTGCCGGGCTCCGAGCCGCTCGATGCGGTCCCGCGCGGAGGGGACCCGCCCGTCCAGCCGGTCGGCGAGCGCCCGCAGCGTCCCCGCCAGGTCGCCGGTCAGGCCGTGCCGGACGGCGAAGTTCCGGCCGATCTCGGCGGGGTCCTCGTCGACCTGCACGATCGCGAGCCCCGCGGGGACGGGCGGGCCGGGCGTGTAGTGGTGCGGCGTGAACGCGTGGCAGCCGACGATGAGCGCCGCGTCGTGCCCGGCGAGCGTCTCCCGGATGGCCGCGTTGCGCGGCGGCAGCATCCCCGCGTAGAGCGGATGCCCGGTGGGGAAGTCGATCCCGTCGTTCATCGGATGGTGGTGGACGGCCGCGCCGAGCCGCTCGGCGACCGCGACCAGCTCGGCGACGGCACCCGCCCGTCCCACCCCGTCGCCGGCGATCACCACCGGACGTTCCGCGCCCGCCAGCAGCGCCGCCGCGTCGGCCGTGTCGGCCGGGCCCGGTCCCGTCACCGGCGAGCGGGCCGGCACCGCGACGTCGGCGTCCTCCTCCAGCAGGTCCGCGGGGACCGACACCAGCACCGGCCCCGCCGGGGGCCGCGCCGCGAGCGCGAAGGCCCGCCGCAGCACGATCGGGAGGTCGTAGGCGTGCTGCACCTCCACCGCCTGCTTCGTCGCGGCCGCCGCGAGCCCGACCAGGTCGCCCGACAGCATCGGGTCCTGGCGGAGATGCCGCCGGTCCTGCTGGCCCGCCACGACCACCATCGGCGTCCGGGACCGGCGCGCGTTCAGCATCCCGATCAGCCCGTTGGCGACGCCGGCCGCCACGTGCAGGCTGACCAGGGACGTCCGCCGCGACGCCCGCGCGTACCCGTCCGCCATCGCCACCACCGACGCCTCCTGCAGGCCGAGCACGTACCGCAGGCCGGGAGCCTCGGCCAGCGCGTCCATCAGGGGGAGCTCGGTCGTGCCGGGGTTGCCGAAGATCCGCGTCACGCCCTCGTCCCGCGCGATCTCCAGCAGCGCCTCGATCGGCCTCATGTCCTGCCTCTCCCTTGCCGGCGGGGGCCGGTGTGCAGTGCCCGGTGTGCAGTGCCCGGTGGTCAGTGCATGGCGGAGCCGCCGTCGATGTTGATCGTCTGCCCGGTGAGGAAGCCGCTGCCCTCGTCGCACACGTACAGCAGCGTGGACACCACGTCGCGGGGTTCCTCCACGGCCCGGACGACCTGCAGGTCCCGCACCCGCTCGAACCCGCCGTCCGCGCCCGTGGTGCGCGCGGCGGTCGCGGTCCGGGTGAGGCCGGGCGCGATGGCGTTGACCGTGATCCCGTACGGGCCGGCCGCGCTCGCCAGTGCCCGCGTGAACCCGACGAGCCCGGCCTTGGACGTGGTGTAGGCGACCAGATCGGGCGGCCCGAGGAACACCACGGCCGAGGTGATGTTGACGATCCGGCCCCATCCCGCGGCCTTCAGGTGGGGGAGCGCGGCCCGCGACACCAGGAACGGGCCGTCGAGGTTCACCCGCATGATCCGGCGCCAGTCCTCCAGCGCGGTCTCCTCGAACTCCAGCGGCGGGTAGATCCCCGCGTTGTTCACGACGATGTGCAGGCCCCCGAACCGGGCGGCGGCCTCCGCGACCGCGGCCTCGACCTCGCCGGGGTCCGTCACGTCCGCGCGCAGGGGATGGAAGCCGCCGCCGACCAGCTCCGCGGTGCCCGACATGTCGGCGAGGTCGAGGCCCGCGACGCGGTGCCCGCGCGCGGCGAGGGCGACGGCGAACTCCCGCCCCAGCCCGCCCGCGGCACCGGTCACGAGCGCGACCCGGCGCGTTCCGTCCCTGGACGGCGTCTCGCTCATGAACCGCAGCGTGCGCCGTCCCCGCCACCCCGGCAAGACCCCGTTTTCATTGGGTGAAACGGCTTCCTTGTGGCGCCGTGGCGCGGGTCACATGCTCGCCGCATGCCCGTACGAAAGCCCGCGGCCAGGCCGGCCTCGGAGAACGACGGCGAGGGCGGCACCCCGGCCCGGCGCGCCCGGCCGCGGCGGCCCTTCCCCGACGAGGCCGGGGTCGTCGGCGTCCTCGTGCTCCTGGTGTTCGGCGTCGGCCTGCTCAAGCCGGACTTCCTGCAGACCGGGAACCTGCTCACGACCGCGCACAACTCCGTCTACGTCGGTCTGATGGCGTGCGGGATGGTGTTCGCGCTCGCCATGCGGGAGGTCGACCTGTCGGTCGGCGGCATGTACGCCATGGGGATCGTCGTCGGGGCCCTGCTCATCCGGGACGGCTGGAACCCGTGGCTCGCGGCGCTCGCCGTCCTCGCGCTGTCGGCGCTGCTCGGCGCGGCCAACGGCGCCGTCACGACCTATCTGCGGCTGCCGTCGTTCATCGTGACGCTCGCCACGCTGATGCTGCTGCGCGGGATCGGGCTGGCGCTGGCCGAGGGAAGGCAGGTCACCGACCTGCCGCAGGACCACGCGTTCTTCCGCGTGCTCGGCGGCGGCGAGTCGCTCGGCGTCCCGAACGCCGTGTGGGTGTTCGCCGCCGCCGTGGCCGTGCTGACCGTCGTGTTCACCCGGACGAGGTTCGGCGCGCGGGTGCGGGCCATCGGCTCCAACCCCGAGGCCGCCGCGTTCGGCGGTCTGCCCGTCACCCGCACCCGCATCGCCGCGCTGGCGCTGTCCGGCCTGATGGCGGGGGTGGCGGCCGTCCTCGCCCTGGCGTTCTTCATCGCGGGGGACCCCACGATCGGCCAGGGCTACGAGCTCACCGCCATCGCCGCGGCCATCATCGGCGGCACCCCGCTGAGCGGCGGAACCGGCTCCGTCGTCGGCGCCGCGGCGGGCACCCTCATCCTCGGCGCCGTCACCGCGGCGCTGGTGTTCTTCGAGGTCCCCATCAACTGGACGACCTTCGCGACCGGCGGCGTGATCCTCGCCGCCGTCGGCGCCGCGCCGCTGCTGCGCCGCGTCCGTGACCTGCGCTCTCCAGGGAGGAACCCATGATCCCGCGTCCCCGCGGGCCCGTCGCGGCGGCCGTCGCCCTCGTGCTCGGCGTCGCCCTCGGCACCGCGTCGTGCGGTGACGGCGGCGGCTCCGGCGGCACGAGCGGCCGGCTCCGGATGGGCATCGCCGTCGCCAACTACAGCCTGAACTTCGCGCGCGAGATGTACGAGGGCGCGACCGAGGCGGCCGGCAAGGCGGGCGGCATCGACTTCAAGGTCGTCGGCCCGCCCAACACCGACGGGCCCGCCGAGCAGCAGCTCTTCCAGAACCTCACCGTCACCCACCCGGACGGGATCGTGCTGGAGAACCTCGACCCGCCGATCTTCACCCGTCCCGCCGCGCAGGCCGTGGAGAAGGGCATCCCGATCGTCGCGCTCGACACGGCGCCGACCGACGGCAGCAAGGTCACGTTCTACGTCGGCAACGACAACTACGAGCTCGGCGGGATGCTCGCCGAGGCGACCGTGAAGAAGCTCGGCAAGGACGCGAAGGGCACCGTGGTCGTCGGCGTCCCGAACCCGGGCACGCCCGTCCTCGACAGCCGGGCGAAGGGCATCAAGGACACGTTCGCGAAGCTGGCGCCCGGCATCCGCGTCCTCGGCCCGTTCCAGACCTACAGCGATCCGGCGCAGAACTACGGCGCATGGCAGTCGCAGGTGAACGCCAATCCGGACGCCCTCGCCTTCCTCGGCGTCGGGGACGCCGACAGCTACAACCTCGGCCGGCTCAAGGAGCAGAGGAAGGGCGCGTACCTCACCGCCGGATTCGACGTCGACCCGAAGACCCTCGAATACATCAAGAGGGGCACGAACTTCGCCGGGATCGACCCCGAGCACTACCTGAAGGGCTACATCGCCACCGCGACCCTGATCACCTCGGTGCGCAAGCACGACGGCGAGCTGCCGGACGGCTGGTTCAAGACACCGGGCCTGGTGATGGACGTGTCCAACATCGACGAGATCCTCAAGCGCCAGCAGTCGGTGCAGAACGCCTACCAGTGGTACAAGCCGCAGCTCGACCGGCTCCTGGCGGACCCGGACGCGAGCATCCGCCCGCTGAAGGAAGCCCGCTGACATGCTGGTCGCGTCGGGGCTGGTCAAGCACTACGGCGGCGTCACCGCGCTCGACGGGGTCGGCATCACCCTGGACGCGGGGGAGGTGCACGCCCTCGTCGGCGAGAACGGCGCCGGCAAGTCGACCCTGGTGAAGATCCTCTCCGGGGTGGTGCGACCCGAGGGCGGCACCGTCGAGCTGGACGGCGCGCCCGTCCGGTTCACCGACGCGCGGCGGGCGGCGGCGCAGGGCGTCGCGATCGTCTCGCAGGAGCTGATGACCTACGACGACCTGACCGTGCTGGAGAACCTCTTCCCGTACGGGGCGCCCCGCCGCCGCGGGCTGGTCAGCACCCGGGAGATGCGGCGGCTCGCCCAGCCGGTCCTGGACGAGCTGGGCCTCGACCCGCCGCCGCACGCCAGGGCCGGCGAACTGCCCCTCGCCGACCGGCAGCTCCTGGAGATCTGCCGGGCGCTGCTGCAGGACCCCCGCGTCCTGATCCTGGACGAGCCCACCTCGGCACTGCCCCGCGACGCCGCCGCGCGGCTCGCCGCCGTCACCCGGCGGCTGGCCGGGCGGGGCCTCGCCGTCCTCTATATCTCGCACTTCCTGGAGGAGGTCATGCGCGTCGCGACCCGGATCACCGTCCTGCGCGACGGCCGGGTCGTGCTGCCGGGCGAACCGGCCGCGGCCGTCGGCCTGGACTCCCTGGTCACCGCGATGCTCGGGCAGCCCGCCCGGCACGCGGCCCCCGCGACCGCCGCCCCGCGCCGCCCCGGCGGGGCGGCGGTCGCCCTCACCTCGGTCACCGTGCCGGGACGGCTCCGCGGCGTGTCGCTCACCGCGGCGGGCGGCGAGATCGTCGGGCTGGCCGGGCTGCAGGGCTCCGGCCACCTCGCCGTGCTCGACGCCGTCTGCGGCCGGGCCCGCCCGTCGGCGGGGACCGTCCGTCTTCCCGGCGGCCGGTCGCCGCGCTCGCCCCGGCACGCCGTCACCGAGGGCGTCGCCTTCATCTCGGGCGACCGCAAGGGCCGCGGGCTGATGCTCGACACGACGCTCTGGGAGAACATCACGTCCGTGAGCTGGCTCGGGCAGGGGCGGGGCGGCCTCCTGCCGCGCCGCTCCCGCCTCGTCGCACGATCCCGCGGCCACCTGGAGCGGCTGCGGGTGCGCGGCGACGTCCACGCCCGTGCGAGCAGCCTGTCCGGAGGCAACCAGCAGAAGGCCGTGTTCGCCAAGTGGCTCGACGCGGACCCTGCCGTCCTCGCGCTGGACGACCCGACGCGCGGCGTGGACGTCGGCGCCCGCAGCGAGCTGCACGGCATCGTCCGGGGCCTGGCCGCCGAGGGAAAGGTGGTGCTGATCGCCTCCAGCGACCTCGCCGAGCTGGTCGAGCTGTGCGACCGGGTCGTCGTCCTCCAGCACGGCCGGATCGTCGCCGCGCTGGAAGGCGAGCGCCTCACCGAGCCGGAGCTGAGCCTCGCCATGAACGCGGGCTTCGCCGACCCCGTCTAGGCGGCCAGCAGGGGGATGACGGGGGCGAACTCCTCCATGCAGGCGTCCGGGACCTGGTAGTAGGTGAAGCCGTAGCGGTCGCGGCGGGCCAGCATCTGCTCGGCGATGTGCTCGGGCGGGCCGACGAACTGCGACGGCATGTCCAGGACGAGATCGGCCGACGACGTGCCCCAGCCGCGCGTCACCGCGACCCGGGCGGCGGTGCGCCGCGGATCGGCGCCGAAGGTCGGCGTCACCATCATGCTCAGCTCGATGTCGCGTTCCCCGGCGGCCTCCCGCACCCAGTCCACCTTGCGGGCGATGGTGTCCGGCAGCCGCTCGGCGACCTCGTCGGAGATCGCCCCGTGGGGGAGGGCGCGGGGGAGGACGCCGACGGTGTCGGCGAGCCGCCCCGCGATGCCGAGCATGCGCCTGCTGCCGGCGCCGACGGCCAGCGGAGGGCGCCGTGCGGGACGCGGGAACACCGTCAGCCCGCCGACCCGGTAGTGCTCCCCGGTGAACGCGGTCTCCTCGCCGTCCAGGAGGCCGCGCAGGATCCGCAGCGACTCCTCCAGCCTCCCGACCCTCGTCCCGGCGGGGTCGAAGGGCATCCCGGCGGCCTCGTACTCCTCGCGCAGCCAGCCGGCGCCGATGCCCAGCTCGAACCGCCCGCCCGACAGATGGTCGAGGGTGGCGGCCTCCTTGGCGAGCAGCACCGGATGCCGGTAGTCGTTGGCGAGGACCATCGTGCCCAGCCGCAGCGCGCTCGTGACCGACGCGGCGGACGCCAGCGCCACCATGGGGGCGAGCTGGTCGCCGAACGGCTCGGCGACGAAGTGGTCCCGCAGCGTCAGGACGTCGTATCCGAGTTCCTCGGCGCGGCGCGCGGTCCCGGCCAGGTCGGCGCCCGACCGGATCGACTCGCCGACCACGCCGAAGCGGAAGTTCTCTGCCATTCCCCGAGCCTGCCCGCGCACCGGGCGTGTCCGCTGGCGGGAATCCGACGTGAGCCTCGTCGACCGGCGGAACGGGGCGAGCGGCTCGGTCGCCGTCCGTGCGGCGTAAGGGCGTCACCGACTGCCCCGTTCGCGCCGGTCACTCTCCAGGCTGCGTCCGGCCGCCCGGATTTTCAAGCATCGCGGGCTTCACCTGTTGCGACAGCAGCTGCCCCGGCCAGTCGCCGACCGAGAACTCCGCGGCGGGCTCGAAGCCGTGGCGCCGGTAGTACTCGACGAGCCGCCGGTCGCCGCCGCGGTAGCAGTCGACGCGCAGGAGGCCGGCGCCCTTCACGCGCGCCTCGTCCTTCGCCTTGGCGATGAGCGCGCCGCCCACCCCGTGCCCGGCGAACGCGCGGTCGGTCACCAGCAGCGTGATGTAGAGCTCGGGCTCGTCGACCGGGTCGATGTAGCGCGGCGGGCGGGAGGAGACCGCCATGGCCCCGGCGGGACGGCCGTCCACCTCGGCGACCCAGATCTCGTCGTCGCGGGCGATGCCGCTGATCCGCTCGACCCGGGCCGGGTCGAGCGACCAGGGCTCGCTGCCCCACTGCCCCGTCCGGCCGTTCGCGGCGAGCCAGGCCACCGCGCCGTCCAGCATCGCGAGCATCAGCGGCGCGTCGCCCGCGCCGCCCCTGCGGATCTCCATCACGACGACCCGATGAAGCCGTGGGCGCGCTGGAACAGGCCCAGGGTGATCGCGTGCAGCAGGTCGCCGGTCTCCTTCGGGGCCTTCCCGGCGAACGCGCGGGCGTGCGTGCCCTCCAGGACGATGCCGAGCTTGAAGCAGGCGAGCACCGCGTACCACGTGATGGACGACAGGTCGCGTCCGGCGACGGCGCCGGAGCGTTCGGCGTAGGTCGCGACCAGTTCGTCCGCCGTGGGCAGGCCGCCCGCCGCGCCCAGCGGGCCGGCCAGCGCGGCGCTCTGGTCGTCGCGGTCCGGCCAGGTGGCCAGCAGCCAGCCGAGGTCGAGCAGCGGGTCGCCGATCGTGCACATCTCCCAGTCGACGATCGCGGCGACCTCGGGGCCGTCGAAGGAGTACATCAGGTTGGCCAGGTGGTAGTCGCCGTGCAGGATCCCCGGCCGCCACACCTTGGGGCGGTTGTCCTCCAGCCAGCGGGCGACGTCGTCCAGGCCGGGGATGTCGGGGCCCGGGTAGCCGTCGAGCACGCCGTAGGAGTCGAGTTCGGACATCCAGCGGCCCACCTGCCGCTCCAGGAACCCCTCCGGCTTGCCGAAGTCGCCCAGGCCGACGGCCTCGTGGTCGACCGCGCCCAGCGCCGACAGCGCGCGTGCGGCGTTCAGGCCCATCTCCCGCCGGACGGACGCGTCGCCGGCGTGCTTCCCGGGGAGCGCGACCGTGGCGTTGAAGCCCTCGACCGGCGTCATCAGGTAGAAGACGGCGCCGCCCAGCACCGACTCGTCCGGGCAGGCCGCGATGAGGCGCGGCGCCGGGACGTCGGTGCCGTCGAGCGCCGCCAGCACCCGGGCCTCGCGGCGCAGGACGTCGTTCGTCCGCGCGCGCAGATGGGCCGGCCCGCGCCGCAGCACGTAGTCGCGGCCGCCCCGGGAGAACCGGATCAGCGTGTTCTGCGTGCCGCCCGCGAGGGACCGGACGTCCTCGAACGGGCCGCCCGGCAGGTCCCGGCCGTCCATCCACCCGGCGAGGACGTCGAAGTCCACGAGGGCGCGGTCGATCTGCTCAGGCTGCACGGCGGGTCCCTTTCCGACAAGGTCACCCGGAGAGTAACAGTCATGCACTTGCATTACTTACTGAGGTGTGCCGATTATCGGGGGAGACGACGCAGGAGGCTCGCGATGGCTTGGGACTTCGAGACCGACCCCGACTACCAGGAACTCCTCGACTGGGCGGACGCCTTCGTCCGGGACGAGGTCGAGCCGCTCGACCTCGTCCTCGGCAGCCCGTACGACAAGGACGACCCCCGCTACAAGCGGCTCGTCCGCCCGCTGCAGGACCGGGTGCGCGAGAAGGGGCTGTGGGCGTGTCATCTCGGCCCCGAGCTCGGCGGGCAGGGGTACGGCCAGGTGAAGCTGGCGCTGCTGAACGAGATCCTCGGACGCTCCCGGTGGGCGCCGTCGGTGTTCGGGTGCCAGGCGCCCGACTCCGGCAACGCGGAGATCATCGCCCACTTCGGCACGCCCGGGCAGAAGGAGCGCTACCTGCGGCCCCTGCTGGACGGCGAGATCTCCTCGTCCTACTCGATGACCGAGCCGCACGGGGGAGCCGACCCCACGCTGTTCACCACCCGCGCCGTCCGGGACGGCGACGGCTGGGTCGTCAACGGCGAGAAGTGGTTCTCCTCGAACGCCCGCCACGCGACCTTCCTGATCGTGATGGCCGTGACGAACCCCGACGTGTCGGCCTACCAGGGCATGTCGATGTTCATCGTGCCGGCCGACGCGCCGGGCCTGACCACCGTCCGCAACGTCGGCGTCGGCGGCGAGCGCGAGGGCTCGCACGGCTACCTGCGCTACGAGGACGTCCGCGTCCCGGCCGAGAACCTCCTCGGCGACGAGGGCGGCGCGTTCGCCATCGCGCAGACCCGGCTCGGCGGCGGCCGCATCCACCACGCGATGCGGACGATCGCGCAGGTCCGCCGGGCGTTCGACATGATGCTGGAACGGGCGGTGTCCCGGGAGACCCGGTTCGGGCCGCTCGCCAAGATGCAGATGACCCGCGAGAAGATCGCCGACAGCTGGATCGAGATCGAGCAGTTCCGGCTGCTCGTGCTGCGCACCGCCTGGCTGATCGACAAGCACAAGGACTACAAGAAGGTCCGCAAGGACATCGCCGCCGTGAAGGCCGCGATGCCGAAGGTCTACCACGACGTCGTGCAGCGCGCGATGCACCTGCACGGCGCGCTCGGCGTCTCCAACGAGATGCCGTTCGCGGGCATGCTGCTCGCCGCCGAGGCGCTCGGCATCGCCGACGGCCCCACCGAGGTCCACAAGATCACCGTCGCGCGGCAGCTGCTGCGCGATGCCGAGCCGGTCGAGGGCCTGTGGCCGTCCCAGCACCTGCCGACCCTGCGGGAGGCGGCCCGCGAGCGCTTCGCCGAGGCCCTGGAGCTCGCGATCGGCGATGAGTGACACCCGCGAACGGCTACTGGACGCCGCCGAGGCCCTCTACGCCGCGCGCGGCGTGGACGCCGTCAGCCTCCGGGAGATCCTCCAGGAGGCCGGCGCCCGCAACGCCACGGCCGTCCAGTACCACTTCGGGGACCGCGCCGGGATCCTCCGCGCGATCTTCGCCCGGCACGCCCCCGACGTGGAGGCCCGCCGGCACGCCCTGCTCGACGCCTACGAGGACGGCGAGCCGGGCGTCCGGCCGCTGGCCGCCGCCCTCGTCCGCCCCCTCGCCGCGCGCCTCGGCGACCCGTCGGGCCGCGCCTACCTGCAGATCTGGGCGGACGCGGTGAACCGCCCCGACCCGATCGTCCCCGTCGCCGTGCTCGATGACCCGCGCGACAGCCTGTGCCGGTGGCGGGCCCTCGTCGAGCCGCTCCTGGAGGAGGACGCGGCACGCCTGCACCGCCGCTTCACCGCCATCCTGTACGCGTCGATCGAGCTCGCCCGCCGCGCCCGCTCGGGCCCCCGCACCGACGACCGCCTGTTCACCAGCTACCTGGTCGACGTCGTCGCCGCGATCCTCGGCGCCCCGGTCTCGCCCGAGACCCGCCGCCTCGCCGCCGAACGCGACGCCGCGCGCCGCTGAGGTGCCATTCGTCCAAGACGCGCGGGTCCGCCCGCCGCAGACTGGGCATGTCTCACCCCGCCGCCGACGTCACAGGGAGGACGACATGACGAGCGAGATCCGCCGCACCTTCTACCCGCTGATCAGGGCCGCCGACCCGGCGCGGACGATGGCGTGGCTGGAGGAGGCGTTCGGCTTCACCGAGATCGCGGCCCACAAGGACGACGCCGGGAACATCGTCCACGCCGAGCTGGTGTTCGACACCGGCATCGTCATGCTCGGCGCGGCCGAGACCCCGGCGGCGGCCGTCTACGTCGCCGTCGACGACCCGGACGCCCACCACGACCGCGCGAGGGCGGCGGGCGCCGAGATCATCCGCCCGCTCACCGACCAGGACTACGGCTCCCGCGACTACGCGGCCCGCGACCCCGACGGCAACGAGTGGTACTTCGGGACCTACCGGCCCTGAACGACGCGCCGCCCGGCCACGAACACCGCGGCCGGACGCGCCAGGACCCCGGGATCGTCGCGCGGGTCGTCCCGGTAGGCCACGAGGTTGGCCGGCAGCCCCGGCCGCAGCCCCGACACGCCGAGGAACTCGCAGGCGGCGGTGCTCGCCGCGGCCAGCGCCTTCTCCGGCGGCAGCCCGAGCTCGACGAGCAGCGCGACCTCCTCGGGGACGCTGCCGACGACGTCCGTGCCGGCCAGGATCCGCACCCCGCGCCGGTCGGCGACGCGCAGCAGGGCGGCCGTCCGCTCCCGCTGCCGCAGGCGCCGCTCCCGGCGCTCGGCGTCCTCGCCGGGACGCGGCGCGAGCGCGGCGCACAGCGTCGGCGTCCAGGCCCCGCCCGTCTCCGCCAGCGCCGCCATGTCCGCCTCGCTCATGCCGTCGCCGTGCTCGATCGAGTCGACGCCCGCGGCGACCAGCGCGCCCGCGAACGCGGTGGTGGTGTGCGCCGCCACCCTCGCCCCGGCCTCGTGGACGGCGCTCACCAGCCTCCGGACGTCGTCCACCGAGTACGTCGGGACCGCGTCGCTCGGCCGCAGCGCACCGCTCTCCATCAGCGGGAAGTCGCCGATCAGCTTCACCCAGCGCGCTCCGGCGCCGATCTCCGCCAGCGCCGCCTCGATCAGCCCGTCCGGCGACACCGGCGAGTGCAGCGCGGGGAAGTACTGGCCCTCCGGCGCCAGGAAGCGCCCGCAGGCCATCAGGCCCACGCCCTCCGGGTCCTCCAGCAGCCGCAGCGTCATGCTGCCGGGGCTGCCGAGATCCCGGACGACCGTGATCCCCGCCTCCCGCGCGGCGTGCAGGTTCGCGCGGGCCTCGCCGAAGCTGAGCGGGCGCGGCCAGCCGTCCGAGCCGGTGCCCACGGTCAGGTGGCAGTGGGCGTCGACCAGGCCGGGCAGGAAGAACCGCCCGGGGACCGGCTCGCCGCCGTCCGGCGGCGCCGTCGTCCACCGCCCCCGCTCGTCGATCCCGCCGGCACCCGCCCGTCCGTCGGGCAGGAACACGCCCTCGATCCGCCACCCCGCCATGGCGTCGAATCTAGGACCATGTCCGGCCCGCCGGAAGACGCCGCGATCATTTGGAATGATCGAGGACCATGAATCCGGCGCTGAACCTGCGGGACGTCCGCCCCGGCGACCTCGACGCCTATATCCGGATGCGCTGCGATCCGGTCATGATGGCCGAACTCGGCGGCCCGCTGCCGCCGGAGGGCATGGCCGCCAAGGTCGCCCGCGATGTCGCCGACGCCGAGGCCGACAGGTCCTGGATCAAGATGATCGTCCCCGCCGGCGACGGCGCCGCGGTCGCCGGGACGGTGTCGCTCTGGTCCCATGCCGGGGACGGCGAGGCATTCTCCGAGATCGGGTGGATGGTCCTGCCCGAATGGCAGGGCCGGGGCGTCGCCAAGCACGCCGTCCGCACGCTCCTCGAAGCCGCCGGCGACGACGGCCGCTGGGGCCTCGTCCACGCGTTCCCGGCGCCGGCGAACGGCCCGTCCAACGGCATATGCCGCTCCCTCGGCTTCACCTTCGTCGCGGAGGAAGAGGTCGTGTTCGCCGGCAGGGCCCTGCGGGCGAACCATTGGGCCATCGACCCCGCCGCGACCGGCGGCCGCTGATCCGCCGTTATCGGAAGGCCGCGGGACCGGGCCCGGTGTTACGGTTCGGGAGCCGGCCGCGGGACTTCGGTGCGAGGTGTTCCAGGAGCGCATCGAGCACCGGATGACGCGGCCGGAGCGGCTGCGCATGCAGGGCGGGGGCGTCGAGGCCGACCTGGGGCCGATGCCGCTCACCAGGCTCGCGTCGTACGCGCTGTCCCTCCCGCTGCACGAGCGGGCCGGGCGACGGGCCGAACTGTCACAGACAACGCGTACCGCCGCGCGACGAGTGGCCGGGGCCAGGCCGCGCCTGGTGCTGCGCCTGGAACGGGCCGGGGTACCTGCTGGTACGTCCTCGACCACTCCCGGGCGCAGCGGCGCGCTACCTGAGGCCCGCGAAGAGGTCCTCCTCCTTGCCGGGGGCCTCGACACGGCAGAAGTGGCGGACGAACGCCTCGAACGAGAACGCCGCCCGCTGCATCTCCTCCGGCATGCGCAGCAGGAAGATGTTCTCGCCCTGGCTGGCGTGCGCCTCCAGGGCCTTGCGCTTGGCGTCCACGTGCGCGGACACGTCGACCACGCTGGTGATCAGCTCGTCGGGGGTGCCGAAGTCGTCCGGCGGGTCGAAGTCGATCTCCACGCCCGACTCCCGGACGGCGTCGAACATCTGCTTGATGCCCGAGCGGGGAATGGCGGTGTAGTACAGCTTGTCCGGCACGCCGCTCTTCTCGGCCGCGGCCAGCGCGATGCGGTGCGCCCGGATGTGGTCGGGGTGCCCGTAGCCGCCGTTCTCGTCGTAGGTGACGACGACCTGCGGGCGGTAGCGCTCCATCAGCTCGGCGAGCCGCCCGGCGGACTCGTCGAGCGGGATGTTCGCGAACGCGCGCGGGTCGTCGTTGGCCGCCCAGCCGTCCATGCCGGAGTCGCGGTAGCCGAGCAGCTCCACGTGGCCGATGTCGAGCAGGGCGGCCGACTCGCGCAGCTCGGCGAGGCGGCGCCGCGCGACCTCCTCGGCGTCGTGGCCGGGCTCGCCGGGCTTCACTCCGCCGGAGTCGTCGCCCTGCTCCCCGTTGGTGCAGGTGACCAGGACCGTCCGGACGCCCTCGGCGGCGCTGCGGGCGAGCAGCCCGCCGGTTCCGAGGACCTCGTCGTCCGGGTGGGCGTGGACGGCCATCAGCGTGAGTTCGTGCGTCATCCGGGCTCCTCAAAGGGTTCGGCCGTCCACCCTACGTCCCCGATCCCGGGGTTGATCAGGTCTGGGACGTCGACTCCGCCGGGGAGAGGTCGGCGAGCGTCAGCGGCCGCGCGGGCGGGTCGAACGGGAACTGCGAGGCCGCGTTCGCGCCGTCCACCACGAGCAGCTCGCCCGGCGCGAGGAGCCGCCAGCCGGGGTCGTCGTCCATGCGCTCGCTGGCCACCACGTGCGCGGAGCACGCCTCCCGGTGCGAGGCGACCCGCACGTGGCCGGGCTCGCGGTCGGAGTCCAGATGCCGGGTGTCGCCGGGCTCGCCCAGCCGCGGCCAGTGCACCCACAGCTCGTGTGTCTCCGGATAGCGCAGCGCCCACAGCCGGCCCGACTCGGCCAGCAGCACGTTGAGGGCGAAGACGGGCAGCTCGGCGGCGATGCGCCGGACGGCCGCGATCAGCCCGGCGGTGGTGTCGCCGTGCCGCCGGATCTCCGCCGTGATGTAGGCGAAGACCATCTCGGAGTCGGTCTCGCCCTGCATCAGCGCCCGGTCGACGTCGGTGAGCCACGAGTCGAGGACGTCGAGGTCGCGCACCACGCCGTTGTGGGCGAACAGCCGGTCGTCCATGACGAACGGGTGCGAGTTGTGCACGTCGACCGCGCCCGTCGAGGCGTAGCGGACGTGGGAGACGTAGGTGTGGGAGACGACGTTGCGCGCCTCGGCGTTGAAGTCGGCGTCCTTGAACGCGGCGATGGGCGCGCGGTCGCGGACGGGCTCCTCGCCGAGCGAGAACCAGCCGAGCCCCGTCCCGTCGGGCATGCGGCGGCTCTGCAGGCTGAGGCTGAGCGGCGCGTCCAGCAGCCAGAACGTGGCGCGGACGCGCGCACTGCCGGTCGTCATACCGAAGAGGCGGCACATGACTGGAGGATGCCCACCCGGGCGCCCTCTATGACTCGGGCACCCGGGAAAGGGCCTTCTACGGCGGGGCCTCCATGACGTACCGTCCGGTGTATGGGGTCGCCTGTGGTGCTGCTGGACGTGGACGGAGTTCTCAATCCCTTCGAAAGGCCCCACAGCGGTTTCAAGCGGCATAGGTGCTCGCCGGACGGCAGGACGTTCCGGCTGTGGCTCAACCGGGCGCACGGCCCGGCCCTGCTGGAACTCGCCGAGTCGACCGGGGCGGAACTGGCCTGGGCGAGCTACTGGTGCGGCAACGCCAACGATTGGATCGCTCCGAGGGTCGGGCTGCCGGAACTGCCCTTCGTCCCCATCCCGCAGTACCCCGGCAGCGAGGAGGGCCGCTCGCTCGGCGCGTGGAAGGCCCGCCACGTGGCCGCGTGGGCGGAGAGCCGCCCGTTCGTCTGGTTCGAGGACGAGCCCGACGCCACCGAGTGCATCGCCGGCGAGCCCGGCGTCGCCGAGCACCTGCTCGTGGAGATCGACCCGCTGACCGGGCTGACCGACGAGCACCTCGACATCGCCGCGACCTGGCTCCGCGCCCTCGCCCGCTGACCGGGGCGCCCCGCCCTTCGACGGACGGGCGCGGAGGTTTCATTCGTCCAAGACGGCGTGCGGCGGGGCTCCGTAGCGTCGGCGGCGACGACGAGGGGAGCCGATGATGTCGAGATCACCGCTGATGGACCTGGCCTTCGGATACATGCCGGCGCAGATCGTCCACGTGGCCGCCGAGCTGGGGCTGGCCGACGCGCTGGCGGACGGGCCGAGATCGAGCGAGGACCTGGCGAAGGAGATCGGCGCGCACGCGCCGTCCCTCCACCGGCTGCTGCGGGGCCTCGCCACCCTCGGCGCCGTGGAGCAGCGCGAGCGGGACCTGTTCGCGCTGACCGCCGAGGGGCGCCGGCTCCGCACTGGCGCGCCCGACTCGGTCCGCGCGCTGATCAGGCTGTTCTGCGGCCCCGACGTGTGGCGGTCGTGGGGCGACATGGCCGAGACCGTGCGCACCGGGGAGTACGCGTGGAAACGCGTGACCGGCAGGACGTCGTTCGAGTCCTTCGCGTCCGACCCGGAGCTGTCGGCGACGTTCAACGAGGCGATGGCCGAGCACACCCGCGCGGTGGCGCCCGGGTTCATCGGGGCCCACGACTTCTCCCGCTACGGGACGGTCGCCGACCTCGGCGGCGGCGACGGCACGCTGCTCGCCGCGATCCTGCGCGCGCACGGGAGCGTGCGCGGCCTGCTGTTCGACCTGCCCGCCGGCCTCGCCGCCGCGGCCGGGACGCTCGGTGACGCCGCCGGACGGGTCGAGATCGTCCCGGGCGACTTCTTCGCGTCCGTGCCCGAGGGTGCGGACGCCTACGTCCTCAAGAGCGTCCTGCACGACTGGAACGACGAGAAGGCCGCCGCGATCCTGCGGAACGTCCGCCGGGCGATGCGCCCGGACGCCCGGCTGGTGATCCTGGAGCAGGTGATGCCGGAGATGGTCACGCCCGAGACGGCGGGGATCGTCCGCAACGACCTCAACATGCTCGTCGCGACGGGCGGGTGCGAGCGCACCGAGGCCGGTTTCCGCGACCTGCTGGACGCGGCCGGCTTCACCGGGGTCTCGTTCACCGGGCCGCTGCCTCCCTCGGCGTACCACGTCATCGAGGCGGGGCCCGGGAGGTAGCGGGCGCCGGGGGCGCTTCCTGCGGAGGGCCGTGAACGTGCAGGATGGGACCGTTGTCAGCGTCCCCTGACGAAGGAGTGCCCCATGAGTCCTCTCGCCGGCCGTACCGCCCTGGTCACCGGAGGCGGCCGCGGGATCGGGCGGGCCGTCGCGCTCGCCCTGGCCGCGGACGGGGCGTCGGTGGGCATCGCCTACCGGCGGGACGAGGAGGCAGCCCGCAAGACCGTCGCCGACATCGAGGCCGCCGGCGTGCGCGGCCGCGCGTTCCAGGTCTCGGTCGACAGCGCGGACGAGTGCGAGCGCCTGCCCGCGCAGGTGGAGGCGGAACTGGGCGCGCTGGACATCCTCGTGCACAGCGCCGGGATCGCCAGCCGCGGCAACAGCGTCGCCGACACCGATCCCGCCGAGCTGGAGCGGGTCTTGCGCGTGCACGCGTTCGGGCCCCACCACGTCAGCCGGGTGCTGCTGCCGCTGCTGCGCCGCGCCGAGCGCAGCGACATCGTGTTCGTGTCCAGCGTGATCACCGACCTCATGCCGGCGTTCGGCGGCCCCTACGCGATGGGCAAGGCGGCCATGGAGGCGCTGGCGGGGGTCCTGGCCAAGGAGGAGCGCGGCAACGGCATGCACGTCAACGTGGTCGCGCCCGGCCTCGTCGACACCGACATGGGGCGCCGCCTCGTGCGCGCCACGGCCGGCGTCGAGGACATCCGCCAGCAGGACGCCGTGTCGCCCTACGGGCACGTGTGCTCGCCCGAGGAGGTCGCCGACGTGGTCCGGTTCCTCGTCTCGGACGGCGCGTCCTACGTCACCGGGCAGCGCGTCGTCGTGGACGGCGGGACGTTCTGACGGTCAGTGGCGCGTCCAGTCGGGCTGGAGGAAGTCGGCGACCCTGACCTGCCGCCCGAGCAGCACCACCTCCCGGAACTGCCACAGCATCGCGCCGGTCGGCGCGTGGACGCGCCAGTTCGGCCCGAGCCGCATCTGCAGGAGGCTGCCGCCGTCCGGCTGCGGGACCCACCGCGGCGTGTCGTCGGCCGCCAGCCGCCGCAGGCTCGCGTGGTGGACGGAGTGGACCTCGTCCGGGTTCGGCAGGAGCGGCCCGGGATCCTCCAGCGCCACCACGACCGGCGTGATCGCGAAGCCCGAGCTGGCCGGGAAGTCGTCCAGCCGGCCGAGGACGTCGGCCGATCCGGCGGCCAGCCCGATCTCCTCGTGCAGCTCCCGCAGCGCCGCGTCCTCGGGCGTCTCGCCGTCCTCCATGCGCCCGCCCGGCAGCCCCCACTGGCCCGCGTTCCGCCCCCGGTAGGCGCGCTTGATCAGGATGACGGCGGGAACGCCGCCGTGCCGCACCGCGCACAGCACGACCCCGGCCCGGCGCAGGCCGGGCGCGTCGGGCACGGACGTGTACGCGAACGAGCCGAGCCGGCCGGCCGCCACCGTCCGGAAGGCGTCCAGGTCGTCAAGGGGGTCGTCGAGGGGGTCGAGGGGGGCGGTCATGCATCGATACTGCCAGGGCCCGCCTCGCGGGCGTACCGCGCGGGCGGCATCCCCACCGCCGCGGTGAAGTCGCGGGTGAAGTGCGCCTGGTCGGCGTAGCCCAGTTCGGCGGCCAGCCGGGCCCAGTCCTCGCCGGCGCCGGACGCGGCCCGCTCGGCGGCCTCCTGCATCCGGAACCGCCGGATCACCCACTTGGGGCCGATCCCGACGTACTCCTGGAAGAGGCGCTGCAGCGCGCGCGTGCCGAGCCCGACATCGGCGGCCAGCTCGTCCACCCGGACGAGGCCCGGCCGCGCCGCGATCCGCCCGACGATCGCGGCGGCCCGCTCGGCCGCCGGATCGGGTTCGGGCGCCAGCCCGGTGAGGAACGCCTCCAGCCGCCCGACCGCCTCCCCGGCGTCGGCCAGCGCGAAGATCTCGCCGGCGAGCGCGAGGCCCGCCGCGCCGAACACCTCGTCGACGCCCGCGAACCGGCCGGTCAGCTTGGAGACGGCGGTGTCCGTGAAGGGCCGGAACCCGCCCGGCCGGAAGGCGACGCCGACCACGCGGCCCTCGTCGTGGATCTCCTCGACGAAGTCGTCCCGCACCACGCCGACGATCCGCGCCCGCGTCGCCCCGCCGGTCAGGTAGCTCGTGAACGTCATGTGGACGGACGGCCGCGTGAGCACCTGCTGGCGGTGCGGGGCCTTGCCGCGCAGGTCCCAGCGCAGCACCCAGAAGTTGTCCACGAAGGGGGCGAGCGCCGGGGGAGGGGCGATCCGCTCCACCCGGAAGCGCTCCAGCGCCTCCCGCGCCCGCAGGATGCCCCGCGTCCCGCCGGGAAGGGATCGGTCCATCCGCCCAGGCTAGCGGTGTCGCGTTTCTTCAAGACCCGCGCCGCGGGACCGTCCTAGCGTGGACCGTGAGTTCGAACAGATGAGCGAGGCAAAGATCATGGATATCCGGAACCTGATGCTCCCCGCCGCGGAGGCCGCCGGGCGGATCGTCATGGAGATCCCCGCAGAGAAGATGGACGCGCCCACCCCGTGCCCCGACTGGGACGTGCGGGGCCTGGTCAACCACCTGATCCTGTGGAGCGGGCGGGGCGAGGCCGCCGCGCACCGGGCGCCGGTCACCGGTCCGGGGGAGGACCACGACTTCACCGCCGAACCGGGATGGGCCGAGCGGTTCGGGGAGCAGGCCCGCACGACCGCCGAGGCCTGGCAGGACCCCGCGGCCTGGGAGGGCAGTACCAGCCTCACCGGCAACCCCGACGGCATGCCCGCCGGGTTCATCGCCGGGATCCTCTTCGTCGAGAGCGTCGTCCACGGCTGGGACCTCGCCGCCGCCATCGGCCGCGACCCCGGCATGCCGCCGGAGGTGGTGCGGGGCGCGTGGGAGCAGGTCGTCCCGATGGCGGAGATGAGCCGCCAGTACGGGGTGTTCGGCGCCGAGGTGCCCGTGCCGGAGGACGCGCCCCTGCTCGACCGGGTCCTCGGCGCGGCCGGCCGCGACCCGCACTGGAAGCCCTGACCCGGGCCGGGCCGGATCGGGGGCGGCCCCGAATCCCGCCGCGGCGCGCGGGTCCCGGCGCGAGCGGGGGCCCGCGCGCTCTACCCTTGGGGGCATGTCTTCGAGTTCTTCGATCCGCGTACGCTTCGCCCCGTCACCCACCGGCATGTTCCATGTCGGCGGCGCCCGCTCGGCGCTGTTCAACTGGGTGATGGCCGCCCAGTCGGGCGGGACGCTGGTGCTGCGCATCGAGGACACCGACGCCTCCCGCAACAGCCCCGAATGGACCGAGGGCATCATCCGCGCCCTCGCCTGGCTCGGCATGGACGGCGAGCAGTACGAAGGCCCCTACTTCCAGTCCGCCAACGCCGACAAGCACGCCGACGCCGTCCAGCGGCTCAAGGACGACGGCCGCGCCTACTACTGCGACTGCGGCCGCGAGGCGATCGTCGCCCGCACCGGCGACCAGCACAAGGGCTACGACGGGTTCTGCCGCGACCGCGGCCTGGAGCCCGGCCCCGGACGCGCCCTCCGCTTCCGCACCCCCGACGAGGGCCAGACCACCGTCGTCGACCTGCTGCGCGGCAAGCCCGTCTTCGAGAACGCCGTCCTGGAGGACTTCGTCATCGCCCGCGCCGACGGCTCGGTCACGTTCCTGCTGGCCAACGCCGTCGACGACATGAGCCAGGGCATCACCCACGTGGTGCGCGGCGAGGAGCACCTGTCCAACGCGCCCAAGCAGCAACTGCTGTGGGAGGCGCTCGGCGGCGAGCCGCCCGTCTGGGCGCACGTCCCCGTCATCGTCAACGAGAAGCGGCAGAAGCTGTCCAAGCGCCGCGACAAGGTCGCGCTGGAGGACTACCGCGCCGAGGGCTACCTCGCCGAGGCCATGCGCAACTACCTGATGCTGCTCGGCTGGGCCCCGTCCGGCGACCGCGAGATCGTCCCCTGGGACGTGATCGTCGACGAGTTCCGCATCGAGGACGTCAACTCCTCGCCCGCCTTCTTCGACGAGAAGAAGCTCCGCTCGTTCAACGGCGAGTACATCCGCGCGCTGCCCGTCGAGAAGTTCATCGCCGAATGCCTGCCCTTTCTGGAGCAGGCCCCGTTCGACGTGGACGTCGCGGTGTTCGCCGAGCTGGCGCCGCTCGCCCAGACCCGGGTCGCGCTGCTGTCGGAGATCGTCCAGATGATCGACTTCGCGTTCCTGGACGAGCCGCCGTCCGACGAGCAGTCCTGGAACAAGGCGATGAAGGAGCCGGCCGCCGCGATCCTCGCCGCCGCCGAGGCCGCCTACCGGGACGCCCCCTGGAACGCCGCCGAGCTGAAGGACCGGCTGGAGCGCATCGGCACCGAGCACGGCCTCAAGCTCGGCAAGACGCAGGCGCCCGTCCGCGTCGCCGTCACCGGCCGCACCGTCGGCCTGCCGCTGTTCGAGTCCCTGGAGATCCTCGGCCGCGACCGCACCCTCGCCCGCATCGCGGCGGCGCGGGCGCGCCTCGAAGCGTCGGCCTGAGCCTCTCGTGGACCGCGCCCGGCCCTCCGGGTCGGGCGCGGTCCGCGGGCCGGGTCAGGACGAGGCGGGGTCTTCGCCGGTCAGCGCCCGGCGCAGGTCGCCGAGGCGGCGGGTCAGCTCCTCGAACTCGTCGCGGCGGGCCGGCGGGACGTGCTTGCCGACCGCCCCGGCCTGCTCCTCCACCGCCTCCAGCCGGGCCCTGGCCTCCTCGAACGCGTCCGGGCCGGGCTGCTCGTCCAGGCGCTTCTCCTGCTCGCGCAGCAGCGCGGCCTGCTCGCGCAGCAGGACCGTCTGGTCGCGGAGCTGCTTGTTCTTGGTGTGCAGCTCCACGAACACCGACACCTTGGCGCGCAGCACCCACGGGTCGAACGGCTTGGAGATGAAGTCGACCGCGCCCGCCGCGTAGCCGCGGAACGCGTAGTCGGGATCGCTGTTCACCGCCGTGAGGAAGATGATCGGCAGGTCCCGCGTCTTCTTGCGGCGCTTGATGTCGCGGGCCGTCTCGAACCCGTCCATGCCGGGCATGACGACGTCCAGCAGGATGACCGCGTACTCGTCGGTCAGCAGGGCCTTCAGCGCGTCCTCACCGGACCGTGCCCGGACGAGGTCCTGATCGAGCGAGCTGAGGATGGCCTCCAGCGCGATCAGGTTCTCCTCGCGGTCGTCCACGAGCAGGATCTTCGCCTTGTCGTCCACGCGCGCCTCTCCGATTCCGGTCCCCGCCATCGACGGCAGAACGCCTCCCACGGCGACCCTACTGCCCGGGCGTCTCCTCTCCTCAGCGGACGATGGAGGGTTGCAGCCAGTTCCTCATGACGTCAAGGAGATGGTCCACGTCCACGGGCTTCGGCACATAGTCCGACGCGCCGGAGTCGAGGCTCTTCTCGCGGTCGCCCTTCATCACCTTGGCCGTGATGACGATGATCGGCAAGTCGGCGAACTGCGGCATCTCCCTGATGGCGGCCGTGGTCGCGTAGCCGTCCAGGCCCGGCATCATGACGTCCATCAGCACGACGGCCACGTCCGGGTTGCGGTGCAGGACGTCGATCCCGGCCTGCCCGTCCTCGGCGTAGAGGACCTCCATCCCGTAGCCCTCCAGGACGCTGGTGAGCGCGAACACGTTCCGGACGTCGTCGTCGACGATCAGGACCTTGCGGCCCGACAGCGCGGTGTCCAGGAAGTCGGCCGGCGGCTCCTCGACCATGCCGTTCAGCGCCGGCTCGGGCTCGGTCGCCGGCGGGCGCTGCTCGACCGGCAGACCGTTCTCCGCGGCCGGCAGGGCACGCCCCGCGCGGCCGCCCGCCCGCTCGCCGCCCATCGCGAGCGCGCCGTCCGGCGCGGCGGCCGCCTCCTCGGACGGGGCCGGGCGCCGCCGGTCCTCGCGCTCGTTGTACTGGGCCGGCAGGTACAGCGTGAACACGCTGCCGCGGCCCGGCTGGCTCTCGGCATGGATCTCCCCGCCGAGCAGCCGCGCGATGTTCCGGCTGATCGACAGGCCGAGGCCGGTGCCGCCGTAGCGGCGGCTGGTGGTCCCGTCGGCCTGCTGGAACGGCTCGAAGATCTCCTGCAGCTTGTCGGCGCTGACCCCGATCCCGGTGTCGATCACCCGGAACGCGATCACGTCCGGGGTGTTCCACAGCGCGGGGAGCGTGAAGTCGATGTCGCCGGCCCGCTCGATCAGCAGCCGCACCTCGCCCTCGGCGGTGAACTTCACCGCGTTCGACAGCAGGTTCCGCAGCACCTGCTGCAGCCGCTGCTCGTCGGTGTTCAGCGTGCCCGGGACGTCCGGCGCGACCTCCACCCCGAACTGCAGCCCCTTGTCGACCGACAGCGGGCGGAACGTCGCGTCCACGTAGTCGACCAGCCCCGACACCGACAGCCGCTGCGGGTGCGCCTCCATCTTCCCCGCCTCGACCTTCGCCAGGTCCAGGATGTCGTTGATCAGCTCCAGCAGGTCGGTGCCGGACTCGTGGATCGTCCGCGCGAACTCCACCTGCTTGTCGGTGAGGTTCCCGCTCTGGTTCTCCGACAGCAGCTTGGCCAGCACCAGCAGGCTGTTCAGCGGCGTGCGCAGCTCGTGCGACATGTTCGCCAGGAACTCCGACTTGTACCGCGAGGAGATCGCCAGCTGCTCGGCGCGCTCCTCCAGCGTCCGCCGGGCCTGCTCGATCTGGAAGTTCTGGATCTCGATCGCGCGGTTCTGCTGGGCCAGCAGCGCCGCCTTCTCCTCCAGTTCGGTGTTGGAGTGCCGCAGCTCGCCCTGCTGGCGCTGCAGCTCGTCCGAGCGCTCCTGCAGCTCCTGCGCGAGCCGCTGCGACTCGCCGAGCAGCGCCTCGGTCCGCGCGTTCGCGCGGATCGCGTTCAGCGTCACCCCGATCGTCTCGATCAGCTGGCTGAAGAACGCCAGGTGGACGTCGGTGAACCGGCCGAAGGAGGCCAGCTCGATCGCGCCCAGCACCTCGTCCTCGAACACGATCGGCAGCACGATGATGTTGACCGGGGACGCCTCGCCGAGGCCCGACCCGATCCTGACGTAGTCGGCCGGCGCGTCCGCGATCAGCAGCGGCCGGCGCTCCTGCGCCGCCTGCCCGACCAGGCCCTCGCCCAGCGCGAACCGGACCGCGCCGGTGCGGCTGCGCCGCGTCCCGTACCCGGCGATCAGCACCAGCTCGGGCTCGTCGCCCGCCTTCTCGGCGAGGTAGAACGCGCCGTACTGGGCGCTGGCCGTCGGGGTCAGCTCCCGCATGATCAGCTCGGCGACCTGCAGCAGGTCCCGGTGGCCCTGCATGAGCCCGCCGATCCGCGCCAGGTTGGTCTTGAGCCAGTCCTGCTCCTCGGTGGCGCGGGTGGTCTCGCGGAGCGTCGCGACCATCAGGTTGACGTTGTCGGACAGCTCGGCGACCTCGCCGCGCGCCTCCACCGTGATCGTCCGGGTCAGGTCGCCGCTGGCGACCGCGCTCGCGACCTCGCCGATCGCGCGGACCTGCGTGGTCAGGTTCCCGGCCAGCTCGTTGACGCTCTCGGTCAGCCGCTTCCAGGTGCCGGACACGCCCTCGACCTCGGCCTGCCCGCCGAGGCGCCCCTCGCTGCCGACCTCGCGGGCGACGCGGGTGACCTCGGACGCGAACGACGACAGCGTGTCCACCATCGTGTTCAGCGTCGTCTTCAGCTCCAGGATCTCGCCCTGCGCGTCGACGTCGATGCGACGCGTCAGGTCGCCGGTCGCGACCGCGGTCGCCACCTGCGAGATGTTGCGGACCTGGTAGGTCAGGTTGGACGCCATGCCGTTGACGTTGTCGGTGAGGTCCTTCCACATGCCGCCGGCGCCGGGCACCAGCGCCTGGCCGCCGAGGCGGCCCTCGGTGCCGACCTCGCGGGCGACCCGGCTGACCTCGGACGCGAACGACGACAGCGTGTCGACCATCGTGTTCAGGGTGTCCTTGAGCTGGAGGATCTCGCCCCGCGCGTCCACCTCGATCTTGCGCGTCAGGTCGCCCTGCGCCACCGCGGTCGTCACCTGGGCGATCCCGCGCACCTGGTTGGTCAGGTTGTTCGCCATCGCGTTGACGTTGTCGGTGAGGTCAAGCCAGACCCCGCCGGCGCCGGGCACGACCGCCTGGCCGCCGAGGCGGCCCTCGGTGCCGACCTCGCGGGCGACGCGCGTCACCTCGGACGCGAACGCCGAGAGCGTGTCGACCATCCCGTTCACGGTGTCCTTCAGCTCCAGGATCTCGCCCTGCGCGTCCACCGTGATCTTCTTGCCGAGATCGCCCTCGGCGACGGCCGTGGTGACCTGGGCGATGTTGCGGACCTGGTAGGTCAGGTTGGACGCCATGCCGTTGACGTTGTTGGTCAGGTCCTTCCAGACGCCGCTCACGCCCGGGACCCGCGCCTGGCCGCCGAGGCGGCCCTCCGTGCCGACCTCGCGGGCCACGCGGGTGACCTCGTCCGCGAACGCCGACAGGGTGTCGACCATCGTGTTCAGCGTGTTCTTGAGCTGCAGGATCTCGCCCTGCGCGTCGACCGTGATCTTCTTGCCGAGGTCGCCGTCGGCGACCGCGGTGGTGACCTGGGCGATGTTGCGGACCTGGTTGGTCAGGTTGTTCGCCATCGCGTTGACGTTGTCGGTCAGGTCCTTCCAGACGCCGCTGACGCCGCGGACGTGGGCCTGCCCGCCGAGCTGGCCCTCGGTGCCGACCTCGCGGGCGACGCGGGTGACCTCGTCGGCGAACGCCGACAGCTGGTCGACCATCGTGTTCACGGTGAGCTTCAGCTCCTGCAGCTCACCGCTGGCCTCCACTGTCACCTTGCGGGTCAGGTCGCCCTTCACCACCGCCGTGGTGACCTCGGCGATATCGCGGACCTGCGACGTCAGCCGCGACGCCATCACGTTCACCGACGCCGTCACGTCCCGCCAGCGGCCCGTCATGCCGCGCGCCGGGGCCTGCCCGCCGAGCCGCCCCTCCGTGCCGACCTCGCGGGCGAACTGGGTGACCTCCCAGGTGAACTGGTCGAGCAGCTCCACCATGCCGTTGACCGACTTGGCCATCCGCAGCAGCTCGCCGCGCATGGGCCTGCCGCGCACCCGCAGCTCCACCCGCCGGCTCAGGTCGCCGGCCGCCACCGCCTCGACCACCTGGTGCATCCCGGTGGCCAGGTCGGTGAGCTTGTCGATGATCGCGTTGGCGTCCTCGGCGGCCGTCGCCCAGGTGCCGCGCAGCGTGCCCGGCGTCAGCCGCCCGCGCAGCTTCCCCTCCCGGCCGATCTCCTGCCGGACGCGGCTCAGCCCCGCGGCCAGGTCCTGCCCGTTCTGCCGGATCTCCTCCAGGATCGCCGCGGCCTCGGCCACGGCGCCCTCGCCCGGCACGTCCAGCTCGTCCCTCGCCCTGCCGTCCCGCACGGCGACGAGCGCCTTCAGCAGCGGCGCGAGATCGGCGTCGCTGTAGCGCGGGGTGGTGTCGCGGTACCCGTTGGGACGGGCACGTGACGCGGTACGCGGCATTCTCTTCATCCTCCTGGCCCGCGATCGACGAACATCCGGATACCACGGACTCCTTCTCCAGGCCCCTGTTCCGGTTTCCCTGGGCCCGCTTCCGGCCGCACCTGTACTCTACGTCGCCGGGCCGCGGCGGGGCCCGTTCGCGGGCCCGGCCGTGCACAGACGTCGATTACCGTGCATCCGCGCTTGTAGTCTTCGTGTTACGGTCTGTCGTGCCACGGCGGGCCCCGGCCCGGACAGTGACGCTTCGAACAAGGGATGACGGTTGGATCGGCAGACGGCCTCGGCCACCTTCCCGTCCACCGCCGCAGCGGTGGCGGACGCGCGCCGGTTCGTCCGGAAGGTGCTGGCCGACTGGGGCGTCGACGAGGCGTCCGACGACGCCGTTCTCGCCACCAGCGAACTCGCCACCAACGCGATCGCCTACGCCGGGACGTCCTTCGAGGTCTCCTGCCGGCTCGAGGACGGCGACATCAAGATCGAGGTCCGCGACCGGCACCCCACCCGCGGCATCGAGATGCCGGGCGTCACCGCCTCCAGCGGGCGTGGGCTGCCGTCGATCGCGCGGCTCGCCGCGTCCTGGGGCGTGTCCTACGACCGCCGCACCAAGGGCGTCTGGTTCCGCCTGCCCCGGCCGGGCGCGGCCGAGGCCGCCGAACCGGGGGCCGCCGCCGGTCAGGACACCGCCACGGCCGGGTCCGAGGCCGCCGGCCCCGCCGCACGCGGCCCCCGCGAGCGCGCCGCCCGCGAGCGCGCCGCGCGCGACCGCGGCGACCAGGCCCGCGACGGCGCCGCCGCGCAGGGCCGCGAGGGCGGCATCGGCGGCGACGTGGGCGACGTCCCCGTCGCCGGAGACCGGCTGCTGCGCTCCCCGGCCGCCGTCGAGGCCATGGAGGACGGCGTCGCCACCGTCCGCGAGACCCTCGGCGCCGAGGGCGCCGCCGTCCTGCTCACCGAGCGCGACGGCCGCATGATCATGGGCTCGTCCGCCGGCACCGCCGCCGAACTGCCGCTCGGCGAGCTGTCGGTGGCCGGGCTCGGCCCCGCCGCCCGCGCCGGCTCGCCCTGGGTGGCCTCCGGCGCCGACCCGACCGCCACGGCCCTGCACGCGCGCTCCCTGGCCGCCGCGCCGCTGGAGTCCCAGGGCCGCCTCACCGGCGTCGTCGTGGCCGTCTCGTCCGTGCCCGGCCGCTTCGACGAGGCCGACGGCGCGCGGCTCGGGCGCCTCGCCGACGAGATGTCGCTCTCCCTGGAGAAGGCCAGGGTGGGGGAGTTGGAACGGTCCTGGCGCGGCTGGCTCAGCTTCGTCGCCGAGGCCAGCGACCTGCTCGCCGGCACCCTCGACCAGGAGCGCACGATGGCCCTGGTCGCCCAGCTCGTCGTCCCGCGCCTGGCCACCTGGTGCGCCGTCTACACCGTCACCGAGGCCGAGCCCGACCGGCTCGCCTACGTGTGGCACGCCGACGAGAACCGCGCCGACGGGCTCCGCGAGCTGCTGGAGCACGCCGGCGCCGCCCCGCCGATGGAGGGCCCCGGCCCGTGGCACGGGCTCGCCACCGCCCCGCCGCAGGTCCGGGCCGCCGCCGGCGACACCGCCGCCGACCAGGTCTACGCCTTCCCGCTGATCGCCCGCGGCCGGCGCATCGGCACCATCGTCATCGGCCGCCCGCCCGGCGACCGCTTCCCGCGCAGCGCCATCGAGCTCGCCGAGGAGCTCAGCCGCCGCGCCGCGCTCGCCGTCGACAACGCGCGGCTGTTCTCCGCGCAGACCGCGATGAGCAGCGCCCTGCAGCGCAGCCTGCTGCCGCCCGGCATCCCGGAGATCCCCGGCCTGGAGGTCGCGGTGGTGTACGACCCCGCCGGGGAGGGCAGCGAGGTCGGCGGCGACTTCTACGACGTCTTCGAGAGCGGCCCCGCCCAGGGCGGCCCGGCCGCCGCGTCCCGCTGGCGGTTCGCCATCGGCGACGTGTGCGGCACCGGCCCCGAGGCGGCCGCCGTCACCGGCCTCGCCCGGCACGCGCTGCGCATCCTCGCCGCCGAGGACATGTCGGTCCCGGCCGTGCTCACACGGCTCAACCGGCTCATCCTCGGCGAGGGGGAGCGGGGGCGGCTGCTCACCCTCCTGCACGGCGAGATCGCGGCCCGCAACCCCGGCGGGGTCCGGATCCGGCTGACCAGCGCCGGGCACCCGCTGCCGCTCGTCCTCGACCCGGAGGGCGGCGTGCGCGAGGCGGCCACGGCCCAGCCGCTGCTCGGCGTGTTCGACGGTGTGGAGTTCCACACCGACACCGTCGACCTGCGCCGCGGCGAGGTCCTGCTCTGCGTGACCGACGGCGTCACCGAGCGGCGCGCGGGGAACCGGCTGCTCGGCGACGGGGACGGCCTGGAGCGGCTCCTCGCGGGCTGCACCGGGCTGAGCGCGGGCGCCGTCGCCGCCCGCATCCAGCGGGCCGTGCGCGACTTCGGGCCCGAGCCGTCCAACGACGACATTGCCCTCATCGTTCTACGGGCGTCATGATGGAGACCAACAATCGGTAAGGTGGGGTGGCGTGGGGCTTGCCTTGCACACGACACGACAGGACGGCCGCGCGACGATCGCCGCGCGCGGCTCCATCGACCTGCACTCCTCCGAAGAGCTGCGCACTCGGCTGACCGAGCTCGTGGACGCGGGCGAGCGGGCGGTGGTCGTCGACCTCGCGGCGGTCGACTTCTGTGACTCCTCCGGCCTGAACGTCCTCGTCCGGGCCTACAAGCACGCGCGCGCCCAGAACGCCACGCTGACCGTCACCGGCGCCTACGGCCGGGTCGAGAACGTGCTGCGCACCACCGGGCTCGACCGGTTCCTGATCGAGGGCCCGGCGGAGGAGGCACCGATGGGCGGTGAGGGGACACGATGAAGAACGGCGAGCGGGCGGAGTGACCGACCCGATGACCGAGACCACACTGCGCGCGGCGCCCCAGACCGAGGCGGTCGAGTACGCGCGGCGGCTCGCCGCCCGCACCATGCGCACCTGGGCGCTGATGGACCGCGAGGAGCTCGTCACCGCGATCGTGGCCGAACTCGTCGCCAACGCCGTCCGGCACGCGGGCACCGCGCTCGAGCTCCGGCTGCTGCGCGGGTCCGGGCGCGTCCGCGTCGAGGTCCGCGACCGCGCCGCGCAGCTGCCCCGGCTGACCGTCCCCGGCCCGCTGGACGAGTCGCACCGCGGCCTGTTCATCGTCGACCGGTTCGCGAACTCCTGGGGCGCCGACCCGGTGACCGGCGGCAAGGTCGTGTGGGCGGAGGTCGACATCTGAGAGGACGTCCGCCCTGGAACGTGCCGCCCCGCAAGAACTGGCGTGAAGGCGCGCCCACCGGCCGGTGGGCGCGCCTTCGGCGTTCTCGTGGATCAGGCCGACTTGCGGTACAGCTCGGCCACCATGAACGCCAGGTCCAGCGACTGGCCGCGGTTGAGCCGCGGGTCGCACGCCGTCTCGTACCGCTGGTGCAGGTCGGCCTCGGCGAGCCCCTGGCCGCCGCCGACGCACTCGGTGACGTCGTCGCCGGTGAACTCGATGTGGATGCCGCCCGGGTGGGTGCCGAGCGCCCGGTGCACCTCGAAGAAGCCCGCCACCTCGTCCAGGACGTCGTCCAGCCGCCGGGTCTTGTGCCCGCTCGGCGCCTCGAAGGTGTTGCCGTGCATCGGGTCGCAGATCCACGCGACCGGCGCGCCGCTCTGGTGGACCTTCTCGATCAGCGGCGGCAGCGCGTCCCGGATCCTGCCCGCGCCCATCCGGGTGATGAAGGTGAGCCGGCCGGGCTCGCCGTCCGGGTTCAGCCGGTCCATCAGCGCCAGCGCGTCGTCGGCGGACGTCGTCGGGCCGAGCTTCACCCCGATGGGGTTGCGGATGTGCCGGAGGAACTCGACGTGCGCCCCGTCCAGCTGCCGGGTGCGCTCGCCGATCCACAGGAAGTGCGCGGACACGTCGTAGGGCAGGCCGCTGAGGTGGTCGATGCGGGTCAGCGCCCGCTCGTACTCCAGCAGCAGCGCCTCGTGGCTGGAGTAGAACTCCACCCCGTGGAACTCGTCGGGGTTCGCCCCGCACGCCTTCATGAACGTCAGCGCCCGCTCGATCTCGCCCGCGAGCTGCTCGTAGCGGCGCCCCGCCGGGCTCTGCTGGACGAAGTCGCGGTTCCAGGCGTGCACCTGGCGCAGGTCGGCGTAGCCGCCCTTGGTGAACGCCCGGCACAGGTTCAGCGTGACCGCCGAGCAGTGGTAGGCCTTCAGCAGCCGGTGCGGGTCGTTGCGGCGGGACTCGGCATCGAACGCGAACCCGTTGACCGCGTCGCCCCGGTAGGCGGGCAGCTCCACGCCGCCGCGCACCTCCACCGGCTTGGACCGCGGCTTGGCGAACTGGCCCGCCATCCGGCCGATCTTCACGACCGGGACGCTGGCCGCGTAGGTGAGCACGACCGCCATCTGCAGCAGCGTCTTCAGCTTGTTCTTCACCGCGTCGGCGTTCGAGCCGCCGAACGTCTCGGCGCAGTCGCCGCCCTGCAGGACGAACGCCTCGCCGCGCGCCACGTCCGCGAGCTGCGTCTTCAGCTGGTCGCACTCGCCGGCGAAGACGAGCGGCGGCTGGGTCGCCAGTTCGGCGGCGACCGCCCGGACCTCGTCCGGATCGTCCCAATCGGGCTGCTGGAGGGCGGGGAGCGCGCGCCAGGCGTCGAGGTCCCCGGTGACGGCGGATGTACTCACCCCGAAAGGCTATGACACCGCCCGCCCAGCGAGGGACGCCGAGCCCGCGGACGCTCCGGTGCGGACGGTCCCGGAACGGGCCGGAAACGGCGAACCGGGCGGTCTCCTCGTGGTGACCGCCCGGTTCCGCGTGCCGTGGGCATCGCGGCGCGTCCAGGCCGCGCTGCGCCGCGCCGTGCCGCGCCGTGCGCTGCGGCGCGCTGAGGCGTGCTCAGGCCGCGCGGCTCCCGGCGCCCGCGGGTTCCCGCGCGGAGCCGGGCGCCAGCGTCCTGCGCCCGCTCAGATCCGTCTCGTTCGCGAGCTGGCGCAGCCGCCGCAGCGAACGGTCGGTGATCTGCCGCACCCGGTTGTGGCTCAGGCCGTACCGGGCGCCGATCTGGGCGTACGACAGCGGCTGGCCGCTGTCCATCCCGAACCGGGCGCGCACGATCGCGGACTCGCGTTCCGGAAGCCGGTCGAGCAGCCGTGCGAGGCCCTCGATGTCGTCCAGCGCGAGGATCTCGGCCTCCGGCGTGACGGCGTCCGGATCCTCCAGCAGGTCGCCCATCGGCGTCTCGCCGGCGTCGTCGACGGTCGCGTCCAGGCTCGCCGGGTCGCGCCGCCAGCGCAGCAGCTCGTCCACATGCTCGGCCTCGGCGCCCAGTGACAGGGCCAGCTCCTCGCGGGTCGGCTCCCGGCCGAGCTCCCGCCCGAGCTGGCGCTCCGCGCGCCGCAGCCGCGAAAGTTCCTCCTCCACATGGACCGGCAGCCGGATGGTGCGGGCGGTGTGGCTGAGCCCGCGCCCGATCGCCTGCCTGATCCACCATGTCGCGTACGTGGAGAACTTGAAGCCGCGGCGGTAGTCGAACTTCTCCACCGCGCGCATCAGCCCCAGGTTCCCCTCCTGAATGAGGTCGATGAGGGGCAACGAGTCGGTCGGATACTTCCGGGCGATCGAGACCACCAGCCGCAGGTTGGCCTCGACGAAGCGCTGCTTCGCGCGCAGCCCCGCCGCGGCCAGCTCCTCCAGCTCCTCGCGGGTGGCGCCCTCGGGCACCCTCCCGTCCTCGAGGAGCTGCTCGGCGTACAGGCCCCCTTCGATCGCCTTGGCCAGATCGACCTCCGCCTGCGCATCGAGCAGAGGAGTACGGCCGATCCGGTCGAGGTACGCACCGACAAGATCCTTGTCGGTGACGTCGACCCTGTCGCCCTTTGTACGGGTTGCAGCCATCCTGACCCTTCTCCGGTGCGATCTCCCTGAGAGGACAACGCTAATTACCGCTCTGTGATTCCCGAACGGGAATACTGCGAGGCTGTTAGCCGCTCTACGACCTGATACCCCGACTGAGGAGAAACCGACATGGCGACGGTCACACTCACCGCTGAGAACTTCGACAAGGTGGCCCAGGCCGACGGCATCGTGCTGGTGGACTTCTGGGCGGAGTGGTGCGGACCTTGCAAGCGCTTCGCGCCGGTCTATGAAAAGTCCGCGGGCAAGCACGAGGACATCGTCTTCGCGAAGGTCGACACCGACGCCGAGCCGGAGCTGTCCGAGCGGTTCGGGATCAGGTCGATCCCGACGCTGATGGCGATCCGGGACGGCCTCATCGTCTTCGCCGAGGCGGGCGCGGTGCCGGAGCCGGTGCTGGAGAACGTGATCGAGCAGGTCCGCGGCCTCGACATGGAGGACGTCCGCCGCCGCGCCGACAGCTGACCGGGGTCGGACGCCCCGGCGTCGCGCGGGTTGCGCGCGGTGGGCGCGAGGGCAAAGAAGCGGGTGGCTGCGCCCGATCGACCGCCCGTATGGACGATGATGGACGGATGCTCGCCGATGTCGTCCCCTACCTGGTGTGCCCCGTGTGCGGAGCCGACCTCGAACTGGCCGACCGCGGGCTGCTCTGCCCCGGCGGACATGCGTTCGACATCGCGCGGCAGGGGTACGCCAACCTCCTGCCGGGCAACGCCCGCCCCGGGACGGCCGACACCCCGGAGATGGTGCGGGCCCGCGACGCGTTCCTCAGATCCGGCCACTTCGACGCTCTGGCAGACCGGCTGGCTTCCGGTGTCGCCGGCGTCGGCCCGTCTTTCGTGGTCGACGCCGGCGCGGGAACCGGGCACTACCTGGGCCGGATCCTCGACCGGTCGGCCGGCGCGGCGGGCCTGGCGCTGGACATCTCCAAGCACGCGGCCCGCCGGGCCGCCAGGGCCCATCCGAGAGCGGGCGCCGTCGTCGCCGACCTCTGGCGTCCGCTCCCGCTGCGCGGCGGTGTGGCGGACGTGGTCGTCAACGTCTTCGCTCCGCGCAACGCGGCCGAGTTCCACCGGGTCCTCCGTGACGACGGGCGGCTGCTCACCGTGACACCGTCGCCCCGGCATCTCGGCACCCTGGTGGAGCCGCTCGGGCTCCTCTCGGTCGACGAGCGGAAGACCGAGCGCATGGACGCCGCGCTCGCGGGCTACTTCAAGTTCGACGCGCGCCAGGAGATCGAGTCGGAGGCCGTCCTCACCCATGACGAGGTGGCCACGCTCGTGGGGATGGGGCCGAGCGCGCACCACGTCCCGGCCGACCAGCTCAGGGAGCGGCTGCGGCGGCTACCGGATCCGCTGGCGGTGCCGCTCTCCTTCGTCCTGTCGACCTACCGGCGGCTGATGTAGGCCCGCGTCCGCGCGCTGAATCAGTTCGAGCAGCACCTGCGGTACCTCGCCGGGTTCTACGACGCCCTCGGCCCCCTGACCGTCGACGGCCTCGTACATGAAGGAGACGGAGACCGAGCGGGCCGTAGCGCTCAGCAGGAGCCGCTGGAGCGCCTGTCCCGCGCGAAGCCATTCGGCGGGGGAGTCGCCGCGAGTCGTGAGCACCGCACGGCATCCGCTGGTCTCCGGTCCTCCGTCCGCGAGCGGGTGGAGGGCCGCCCCTTCCAGGCGGGCCGCCTCGCCGAGTTCGTTGACGAGGGGAAGCGCCGGCCGGACGCCCGATGCGGGACGGCCGTCGAGGAAGGGCTTCAGCGTCGCGGCGTAGAGCAGCCGCTCCTCGCGGGTCACCCGGTGGCGTCCGGCGAGGCGGATCGAGGCGAGGACCGATGGACGTCCGGCATCGGGAAGCACCCGGGCCACGGCCTCGTGCCCGAGCTGGGCGGCGGCGAGCCGCAGGTTGACGAGCGCGGCGCCGCTGCTGAGATGCAGGCCCCGCCCCAGGGGATCGTGCATGGACCGGAACCTGTCCGGGTCGGCGTGCAGCTCGATCAGGCCGGGGACGACCTTGAACCGCCAAGCATGCACGCCATGGATGGTGGGCCCCATCGTCGCGGCGACCACGAGGCGCTCCGCGGACGAGCGGATGGCGGCGGGCACATTCACGAGGTGTTCCTCCTGACCTCGGCCGAGTGTCGTGCCGGGAGCCACTGCTGTCCGCGCACGCTACCCCACTGTGACCCGCGGCACGTAGTGCCTGAAAGGCGAGGTCAATGAGGCTGATGGTGTGCTCGGGTGACAAGTTTTCGCGGTGGCCCGTGTGCCTTGATTTGACGGTGGTGACGGCGGACCTTAATGTCTCTCCTGCCCCGAGGGGATGCGGGACGCTGGCAGGCGGACGGCCCCGGGGAAGCCACTGGGAATAACCGCGGTTTCGGCTGCGGTTGGTCCGTGTGACGCCCCGGACGGGATGCGGGACGCCGTGAGCGGCGGCCGGCTCGACGGGGATCGGGCCTCCGAAAAACGGTTCGAGCGGCGCTCGGGCTCGTGTAGGATGGTTCGAAAGCCCAGAACGGGATGCAGGACGCCGCGAGGTGGCCGGCCCGCAGGGCATCTCCTACGGAACGATCATCGCCAGGTCTTCGGCCTGGGGGTACGTCGTCGCCGCAGGGGACTGGGACGCCTCCGACCGTCAAGAAGATCTTCGCCGATCGGCTTGACAACGGAAGCGGAACAGGTAAGTTAGAAGGGTTGCCCCGGAGCCGGGGCCTGCGGGAGCGGGGTTCGGCGCGGTGGGTGTCCGTTTCTTGAGAACTCAACAGCGTGTTAAAAGCCAGTGCCTTTATCGGCTCGGTCAGTTGGCCGGGTCGCCCCGTGGCCATCGTCCCTTTGGGATGGTGGTGGGGATTTCTTTGAGGCAATGCGATCTTTCGGGATCGCGATGCTGGGATTTTCTTCAAGGTTTGGCCGGCTGGGGTTCGCCCCCTGGTCTGGTCGTTTTGGACCTTAATGGAGAGT
>NZ_BAAAMW010000026.1:0-123890 GCF_039529475.1 Actinomadura chokoriensis
ATGATCCGCTGGGCCGCCATCGGCCTCATGACCCGCCGCCTGGCCCGCGGCGGCCGGCCCGCCGTCCGCCAAGGCCCACGCCCCCTCACATACCAATAACGAGATCCTTCTCAAACACGCACTGAGGCCGAAGACCGACCGGTCCACGCCTGGGGCGCCTTCGACGATCCCCAGCTGGTCCGGGGGGATGAGGAGAAGCGAAACGACGGCGGGACAGCGGGCACCGAGTGATCGTAGCCCTCTGGAGCGGCTGCGAGGGGTGGTGGCCAGGGGTGGACGGGGGCGGAGGAAGATCGGTTGCGGGGTCGGGGCGGCGGTTACCGTTGGCCCGTCGGGCAAGTGACTACGGGATCGGAGCGCATGGTGGCCACCGAAGAGCGTGAATCGCCGATCGAGATCCGTGATGACATACCGGCGTCGGCCCGGGTGTACGGATGGGCGCTCGGCGGTAAGGACAACTACCAGGTCGACCGCGACTTCGCGTTGAAGACCGCGCCCGCCTTTCCCGAGTCGATCGACATCAGCCGGCAGAACCGGCTGTTCCTGTACCGGGCGGTGCGGTATCTGGCCACGGAGGCAGGGATCCGACAGTTCCTCGACATGGGGTGCGGGCTGCCGACCGACAACAACGTCCACCAGGTCGCCCAGCAGTTCGCGCCGGACGCCCGTGTCGTCTACGTCGACATCGACCCGATCGTGCTCGCCTACGGTCGCGCGCTCTTGGCCGGGGACGGCTCGACCGTTGTCATCAACGCCGACTTCCGCGACCTGGACGCCGTCCTCAACCACTCCGAGGTCGAGCGGCTCATCGATTTCGACGAGCCGCTGGCGGTGCTGTTCCTGTCGGTCGGGCACCATCTGACCGACGCCGACGATCCACGCGGCATCCTGCACACCGTCATGGACAGGGCGGTGTCCGGCAGCCACCTGGCGTTCTCGCAGGTCGTCTGCTCCGACCCCGACCGTGCCGCCGAGCTCGACGCACGGATGAACGGCGCCGGCATCCCCTGGCGGAACCGCACCCGCGAGGAGGTCGGCGCGCTTCTGCTGGACGGGCTGGAGCCGGTCGCGCCGGGGCTGGTCAACCTGCTGCACTGGCGACCCGATCCGGACCAGCCGCCCCTGCCGCCCGTCCCCGACGAACTGGCCCAGTTCGCCGGCGCCTCCAGGATGGGACGAGACGTCTGCGAGTACGGCGGCGTCCTGCGAAAGCCGTGACCGGTCTGCGCGCCTCGCGACCGGACCGCTTGGAGCGCATCCGCCGGCTGCGCCTTGACGATCGTCCACGGTTCGGCGCTATCATCGCGATATGGCGATTGATTCCGATTGCGGGATGACTTCGTTGGACGGGCTGGCCCCTGCGGCGGCGCTGTTCCACTCGCTGGCCGATCCGGTGCGGCTGTCGATCGTGCAGCGGCTCGCGCTGGGTGAGGCGCGGGTGGTGGACCTGACCCGCGAGCTGGAGCTGGCCCAGTCCACGGTGTCCAAGCATCTGGCCTGCCTGCGCGGCTGCAAGCTGGTCGACTACCGCGCCGAGGGCCGCCAGTCGTTCTACTCCATCGCCGCGCCCGAACTGCTGGACCTGCTGCGTTCGGCCGAGCACCTGCTGTCCGCCACCGACCGGGCCGTCGCGCTCTGCCCCACCTACGGCGGCGCCGCCGACCGACCGGTCGGCGCCTGCGCCCCCGATTCCGCGCCGCGGGCATGACCGCGCAGTCGCTGGACGCGGCTCCACGGCCCCGGGCGGTCATGGCGCGGCGGATCCGGTGGCCGGCGGACGCGGTCGCCTGGCAGTTCACCGCTCGCATCCCCGAACGGGCCGGAACGACGGGAACAGCGCCTCCGGCGGATCATCGCGCTGCCGTTCTTCGCGCTCGCCGCCTACGTCACCGCTGACTCCGCAGCCGCCGACGACACCGCAATTACCACCGGGCCGGCCTGCGAGCCCGGCTGCGCTTGCTGCTCCTGACCCGCAGTCGTCCCACTCTTCGCCGAACAATGAACTCGGAGGACATCGTGGCCATCGTCGCGCTGGTCGTCTATGCGGTCTGGGCCGTGCTGGCGTTCGGGCTGCGCTCCTTCCTGCAGTGGCGCCGAACCGGCGACACCGGCTTCCGCGGCGCCGGCCTGGACAAGGGGTCCGTGCAGTGGTGGGCCCGGGTGCTGTTCACCGGTGCCCTGCTGATCGGCGCCGCCGGTCCCATCGCCGCCTTGGCCGGGCTGCCTGCCATCACCGTGCTGGACCACGGTGCCATCCAGGCGGTCGGGCTGGCGCTGGCCGCGGCCGGGGTCGTGGCGACGCTGGCTGCGCAGACCTCGATGGGCGCTTCCTGGCGGATCGGCGTCCAGGACGGCGAACGCACCGAACTGGTCACCGGCGGAGCGTTCGCGCTGGCCCGCAATCCCATCTTCACCGCAATGATCGCCACCGCCGCCGGACTGGCCGCGATGGTGCCCAACGCCGTCGCCCTGGCCGGTCTGGTGCTGACCGTGGCGGCGATCGAGATGCAGGTCCGCGCCGTCGAAGAGCCCTACCTGCTGCGCGTGCACGGCGACGCCTACGCCGCCTACGCCGCCCGGATCGGCCGGTTCCTGCCCGGCCTCGGTCGCCTGCCCCTCGCCGACCCGAGTGTCCGGCGGTGACGCGCACGCTGCTGCGGTGAACGTCGCGCCCGCCTGGACGACGGCGGCCTCCGGTTCCCGGCGGCGGCGTTCCTGCTGCTCACCCGGCGGCGGTGGGTGGCGTGGAGCGGGCTCGCAACAGTGGTCGCCGCGCAGAGACATGCGGCGGACGAGGGACGAACTCGCGGATGCCGGGCAGGTCGTCGTCGAGCGCCGCCGCGCTGGGACGGCTCCGACCGGTGCCCGGCCTTCGGCTCGTCTCCCGGTTCTGATGGATTGGATTTTGCCTCTTGTCCGCTGTACGGACAGGTGTACGATTTGAGGGTCGCGCGACCGGCCCGAGTGGTGACGTCTGCTCTCAGCGTGAGAGCAGGGCTCGGAACGGGCTCCCGCCCACGCGGCGACGGGAGGGATGGAATCCGATGGCCGATCACGAGGTTCCGGTGCTCATCGCGGGGGGCAGCCTTGTCGGGCTGACCACCTCGCTCCAGCTGGCGGCGCGCGGAGTCCCGCACATGCTGGTCGAGCAGCACCGGGGTACCGCGATCCACCCCAGGGCCGCCTCGTTCCACCAGGGAACGATGGAGGTCTTCCGCAGCGTCGGCGTGCAGGAGGCCGTCGACGCCGCCGCCGAGCGGGAGTTCGTCCAGAACGGAGCGATCATCGCCGTCGAGAGCCTGGGCGGCAGGGAACTGCAGTACTTCTACCGGTCCTACAACGACGGGGTCGAGGGGCTCAGCCCGACCTCGCGGCTGTTCATCACCCAGATCGGCCTGGAGCCCCTGCTGCGCGACCGCGCGCGGGACCTCGGCGCCGAGCACCGCTTCGGGACCGAGCTCGTCGGCTTCGAACAGGACGACACCGGCGTCACGTCCGTCATACGGTCACGTGACCGCGATGCGGAAGAGACCGTGCGCTCGGAGTACCTCGTCGCGGCCGACGGCGCGCACAGCGCCGTCCGCAAGCGGCTGGGCATCGACATGGCCGGACGCGGCGGCTTCGCCGACTGCGTCACCATCTACTTCAAGGCCGACGTCCGCGAGATGCTCGGCGACCGCAACCTCAGCGTGGTGTACGTCAACCATCCCGAGCTGCTGGGGTTCTTCCGGTTCTCGATCACCGCCGACTCCGGGTTCCTCGCCGTCTTCGCGACCATCGGCCCGGACGGCTCCCGCGACAGCAACGTCGGGGAGGGCATCAGCACCGCCCGGTGCGCGGACCTCGTGCGCACGGCGCTCGGCGCCGGGCCCGACTTCCCCGTCGAGGTCGACAACGTGCAGAGGTGGAGCGCGGCCGCCGCGGCCGCCGAGCGCTTCCGGGACGGGCGCGTCTTCCTCGCCGGTGACGCCGCGCACGTCATGCCGCCGACCGGCGGGTTCGGCGGCAACACCGGGATCGCCGACGCGCACAACCTCGCCTGGAAACTCGCCATGGTGCACGGCGGCGCGGCGGGACCGCGGCTCCTGGACACCTACGACGCGGAACGCAGGCCGATCAGCCGCCTGACCGTCGAGCAGGCGTACACGCGCTACGTCCTCCGGGTGGACTCCTCCCTCCCCAAGGACGATCTGATGGATCCGCTCGATGACGCGTCCATCGAGCTGGGCTTCGTCTACGGCGAGGCCGCCGACTCTTCCGCGGCGACGGAGGAGCCGCCTCTGGAGGACCCGCGCACCCCCACCGGACGGGCCGGCACCCGGGCGCCGCACCTCTCGCTCGAACAGGACGGTGCACCGATCTCAACCCTCGACCTCTTCGGTGAGGGCTTCGTCCTGCTCGCCGGACCGGACGGTCGGGCGTGGTGTGATGCCGCCGCCTCGGTGGCCGCGTCCCTGGGCATCCCGCTGAAGGCCCACACCGTTGCCGCCACCGGCCCGCTCGTCGACAAGGAGGAGCGTTTCGCGGAGGTCTACGGCATCGGGGCTCGCGGGGCCGTGATCGTCCGGCCCGACCGCGTCATCGGCTGGCGGACGGCGGACCCCGCCGACGATCCTCGCGGCACGATCGAGGACGTCATGAACCGGCTCCTGTTCCGCTAGCACCGGGAAGCGGGACGGCCCTGACGATCACTCCCTCGGCCTCCGCGTGCACGGTGTTGGACTCGTGCGTGCGGAGGCCGGGGCGATCGCGTGAAGGACGCGGGTCACTGCCGGCGCGCCAGTAGGAAGGCGTCGATGGCAGTGCGCGGCCCCTCGTCGGTGGCGACCTCCCGCGTCCTGGCCTCCGACCGGAGGATGCCGAGGCCGCTCCCCTCGATGTCGGACGCCGCATCCTGCGCGGTGTACAGCACGGCGGGGTCCTGCGGTCCGCCGACACCGTGCGCCAGGTTGTCGCTGTCGTGGCCCACGACGAGCAGCAGCCCGCCGGGAGCCACCGCGTCGGCGGCGGCACGCAGGGCGGGGCGCCGGACCTCCTCGCCGACCTGCAGATAGGCGACGACCACCAGGTCGTAGGCGTGGCCCGCCGGGGCGTACTCCCGCAGGTCGGCCTCCACCAGCCGGAGGCGGTCGGTGTGGTCGCCGAGGCGCCGCGCGGCGAGCGACCGGGCGCGGGAGAGCCCGACGGCGGAGAAGTCGACCGCGGTGACCGTCCAGCCGCGCTCGGCGAGCCACAGCGCGTTGCGCCCCTCCCCCGCGGCCAGGTCGAGGGCGCGGCCCACCGGAAGGTCCGCGGCGACCTCCTCGACCCACCGGTTGGGCCCGGCCGACCAGACCAGTTCGCTGCCGGCGTACCGGCGGTCCCACCCTGAGCTGTCCACGGTTTCCTCCTCCTGGTTCGGGGCCGGAGAGCGGCCACGTCGATGGGCGTCGGGAACAGTCTCTCCAGTCGGGCCCGGTCGATCACCGACGCACGGGCGGGGCCGCGCGTTCCGCGCTGCGGGCGGCGGGCGGCCCGTGCCGCTTGGCGCCGTGCCTCAGAAGCGCGGCGCTCACCGCCACGACGGCGGCGCCGAGCGCCGCCCAGCCGGCCGGGGTGCCGAAGAGGGCGTCGCGTACCGCCGCCGGCGCCTGCTGGGTCACCACGACCGCGGCCATCACGAGGACGAACCAGCCGAAGGCCCGGCGGAGCCGCTGCGGGTCGACGCGTCCGGCCAGGCGCGAACCGGCGAGGCCGCCGACCACCGCCGCGCCGGCCACCGCGAGCGTCAGCGGCCAGTCGATGTGGACGCTGGAGAGGTAGCCGGCCAGCCCGGCGAAGGACTTCATCGCGATGACCAGCAGCGAGGTGCCGACCGCGGCGGGCATGGACAGACCGCCGAGCAGGACGAGCGCGGGGACGACGAGGAAGCCGCCGCCCGCACCGACCAGCCCGGTGACCAGTCCGACGGTCACCCCTTCGCCCAGGATCCGGAAGATCGGGCGTTCGACGTGCCCGCCCGCGGTGGCGGGACGGCCGCGCAGCATCGCGACCGCGGTCACGGCCATCATCACCGCGAAGGCGGCCAGCAGCACACCGCCCGGTATGTGGGCGGCGAGCCGTCCGCCCGCGTAGGCGCCCGCCATGCCTGCGCCGCCGAACAGGAGCCCGGTGCGCCAGCGGACGCGGTCCGCGCGGGCGTGCGGCAGGACGCCGGCCAGCGAGGTCGCTCCCACCACGAACAGGGACATGGCGATCGCCTGCTTGGTCTCCACACCGGCCACGTAGACCAGGACCGGCACGGTGAGGATGGACCCCCCTCCGCCGAGCAGGCCGAGCGAGACGCCGACGGCGAGCGCGGCGAGCAGGGTCAGCGCGAGCGTCAACACGACCGCCCGTCCCGGAGGAGCGCGACCATGCTCTCGGCGTTGCAGGCCGTCGTGCGGTTGAAGGGCAGCTTGGCGAGGAGCATGCCCATCATGCAGGTGTTGGTGAGGGCCGCGATGGTCAGGCCGGCGCCGACCGCGGCGGCCAGCCATTCCAGCCCCGGCAGGGCGAGCCCGCCGACGACGCCGGTCAGCACGAGGACGCCGGCGACCAGCCGCACCTGCCGTTCCAGGTCCCAGCGGGACCGGTTCCGGTTGAGCGGCGCGCCCGCCGCCTCCCAGGCGGCGATCCCGCCGTCCAGGATGTGCACGTTGGTCATGCCCGCCTCGCCGAGCGCCCGGTCGGCCTGGGCGGCGCGGGCGCCGGTCCGGCAGACGAGCACGACGCCGTCCAGGGAGCCGCGCAGCTCGGCGCGGTGCTCGCGCAGCGTGTCGAGGGGGACGTTGTAGGAGCCGGGGATGTGCGCCGCGGCGAACTCCGCCGGGGTGCGCACGTCCAGCAGGCGGGGCGCGTCCGGGGCGGCGAGGAGGTCGCGCAGGGACGCGGCGTCGATCTTCGGGGACAGGCGGGGCATGGCGGTCTTCCTTCGTCGGAGGGCCGGTCCCGGGCCCGGTGCGGGCCGGGTCCGGAACCAGGGATCGGTGATGGTCTCGAGGTCAGGCGGCGGCGACGACCGGCAGGCCGGCGCGGACGCCGGCGGCGTACTCGTCGTCGACGGCGACCACGCGGCGCCCGGCGGCGGCCAGCAGCGAGGCGGCGATGGCGGCGCGGTAGCCGCCCGCGCAGTGCACCCACACCTCGCCGCCCGGCACCTCGTCCAGGCGCCGCGGCAGGTCCTGCAGCGGGACGTGCACGGCGCCGTCGATGTGCGAGGCGTCCCACTCCTTGGCCCGGCGCACGTCCAGGACCACGACCGGGCGGTGGTGCCGGACGGCGGCGAGTTCCTCGAACGACGCGCGCGGGAAGGAGGCGAGGTCCTCCTCGCCGGCCCAGCGCTCCGGGCCGCCGGTGGCCGACGCGGCCGGGCGGTCGATGCCGATGCGGACCAGCTCGCGCTGGGCGGCCGCCACGTCCTCGGGCGTCTCCCCCAGCAGCGTCAGCGGGGTGCCCCACGGGACGAGCCAGCCGAGGTAGGTGGCGAAACCGCCGTCCAGCCCGAAGTTGAGCGTGCCCGCCATGTGCCCGGCCGCGAACGCCGTGCGGGTCCGCAGGTCGACGACCCACTCCCCCGCCTCGATGCGGCGGCGCAGCTCGGCGGCGTCCGCGCGGCGCGGTTCCGACAGGTCCGGCGCCTCCGGTCCCGCGGTGTTGGCCGGCTCCATGTGGGCGTAGTAGGCCGGCCAGGCGTCCAGCCCGTCCAGCAGGGTCTCGACGTACTCCTTCTCGTCCAGGACGAGGGCCGGGTTGGTGCGCTTCTCCCGCCCGAGCGTCGACGCCGCGGCCTCAGACTGGGTCGCCGAGCAGAAGCTGCCGAACCCGTGGGTGGGGAAGATCTCGGCGTCGTCGGGGAGCTCGCGCGCCAGCCGCCGTGCCGACCCGTACTGGGCGGTCACCAGGTCGTGGGTGTGGTCCGGCCCGAGCAGGTCCGGCCGTCCGGTCGACCCGTAGAGCAGCGAGCCGCCGGTGAACACGGCGGGCGCACGGCCCGGGACGTCGAGGACGTAGGCCAGGTGCGTGAACGTGTGGCCCGGGGTCGCCATGACCCGCACGCGCATCCGCGCGCCGACCTCGACCACGTCGCCGTCGGCCACCGCGTCGTGCTCGAAGGCCACCGGATCGGCCGCGTTGACGTGGTAGGCGGCGCCCGTCGCGCGGGCCAGCGCCAGGCCGCCGGTCACATAGTCGTTGTGGATGTGGGTCTCGAAGACGTCGAGGATCACCACGTCCCGCTCCTCGGCCAGGGCGAGCACCCGGTCGATGTCGCGCTGCGGGTCGATCACGAACGCGACCTCGCCGTCGGTGGCGAAGTAGCTGCGATCCCCGAGCGTCGGGGTGTCGATCGGAACGATCTCGATCACTGGAATGCCTCTCTCCACTCGTCGGGCGGCGCTCTCGCGCATCCCGTGCACGAGGCGGATCCGCGGCGGCGGTGCCGCCGGCCGCCGGCTCCGTACATACCCCTGGGGGTATCTTGGAGGCAGGCTAGGCGAAGAGGAGGGCGATGCGCAAATACCCCCGGGGGTATCACTGGGGAAGACATGGACGGGCGAGCGCCTTATACCCTGGCGGGTATAGAAGGGGGAACGACGTGAAATTCGAGGCGGACTCGCTGGCCGACGTCCTCGTGCGCCTGCGGCGCGCGCAGGGGCAGCTCGGCGGCGTCATCCAGATGATCGAGAACGAGCGGGACTGCAAGGACGTGATCGCCCAGCTCGCGGCGGTCTCCCGGGCACTGGACCGCGCCGGCTTCAAGATCATCGCCACGGGCCTGGAGCAGTGCGTCCGGGAGGGCGCCGACCCCGATCAGGCCCAACTGGACCGCGCTCAACTGGAGAAGCTCTTCATGAGCCTCGCCTGACCGACACGCGCCGCTCTCGCGGCGCGCCCCGGCCGGTCAGGACAGCTCGGCGAACCAGGTAGTTCTCGGAGAGGACGAAATGCCGGTCGCCGGCCGTGGCGGTCGTGCCGCGCCGGTCCAGCAACCGCTGGACGGCGCCGCGCTCGCCGGGCTCCAGCCCGTCCCGGAAGGCCGGGTTGCCGGCGGCGAAGGTGAGCAGGGCCATGGCGACGTGCCCCATGGAGTTCCGCGCGGCCGGGCCGTAGGGGTCCTCGGGTCCTCGGGTCCTCGGTGTTGACGTAGGGCCCGACGTGGAGGAAGCGCACGTCCCGCCGTGAGGTCCTGCAGTTGGCGCGTGAAGCGCTCCAGCACCGCCATCGAGGCCGCCGAGCGCGGCGGCGCTCGCCGGCGCCGACCGCAGGGCCGGCGAGGTGACGCCGACACCGAGGCGGATCCGCTCGGTCGCCTTGGCGCACAGCGCCGGCCCAACGAAGGGATCGCCGTTGACCATCGGCGGACGAGCGGGCCCGGGTCAGCTCAGCGGGCGGCCTCGTACCGCTCGATCACCGTGGCGGGGATGCGGCCGCGGTCGTTGATCTCGATGCCGTTGTCCTTCGCCCACTGGCGGATCTCGGCGCTGCGCTCGCGGGCGCCGGCGCCGCGCGCCGCGGGCCGGCCGCCCCGGACGGCCTTCAGCCGGCGGCCGCTCTCCATGTAGCCGTGCAGCATCCCGCGCAGCCTGCGGGCGTTGTCCTCGCTGAGGTCGATCTCGTACGTCCTGCCGTCGATGGCGAACGACACCGTCTCGTCGGCCTCGCCGCCGTCGAGGTCGTCCGTCTTGATGATGCGAACCTGCCGTGCCATGTGCGCTCCCCGTCTCGTCGTTCTCCCGAGTGACCCCGACCGTAGCCGATTCCGCCGCGCCCCCGAGATCACGGCGGAGCGCCGCCGCCGCCTCTACACTCTCGTCCGTGACCGCTTACAGTGATCTTGATCCGTTCGGGGACCTGGACGCCTCCGCCCTGCCCCCGCGCCAGCAGCGGATCCTCGCCATGATCCGGGACTGGGTGGTCAGGTACGGGTACGCGCCGAGCACGCGCCAGATCGGGGACGCCGTCGGGCTGCGGTCACCGTCGTCGGTGTCGCGGCACCTGGCGAGCCTGGAGGACAAGGGGTTCCTGCGGCGCGGCACCGCGGTGTCGCGGCCGGTCGACACGCGCATGTTCCTGCGGGAGGCGCCGGCGCGGGAGCCGTCCGACGGCCCGGTGGCCGTGCCCGTGGTGGGGCACATCGCCGCCGGCATCCCGATCACGGCCGAGGAGCACGTCGACGACACGCTGGCGCTGCCCCGCGAGATCACCGGGCGCGGCACCGTCTTCGGGCTGCGGGTGCGCGGCGACTCGATGATCGACGCCGCGATCTGCGACGGCGACATCGTCGTGGTCCGCCAGCAGCAGGAGGCGCACTCCGGCCAGATCGTCGCCGCCATGATCGACGGTGAGGCCACGGTGAAGGTGTACCGGCGCCGCGACGGCCACGTCCGGCTCGAACCGCGCAACCCCGCCTACGACGTCATCGACGGCGACGAGGCCGCCGTCCTCGGGGTCGTCGTCTCGGTCATCCGCAGCTGCTGACCCCCGCGCTGCCCGGGGGCGTGGGAAGCTGGTCGGGTGAGCTCGGGAGGCGGGAAGGCCGCCGCACGGCGCGCCATGGGCAGGCCGCGGGTCACCTCGCCGGCCGCCCTGGAGCGGCTGGCCTTCGAGTTGTTCGCGCGCAAGGGGTTCGACGAGACCACGGTCGACGACATCGCGGCGGCGGCGGGGATCGGGCGGCGGACGTTCTTCCGGTACTTCGCGTCCAAGAGCGGCATCGTCTGGGGCGACTTCGACGGCCGGCTCCGGTGGCTGCGCGACCTGTTCGCGGAGGCCGGTCCGGACGTCCCGGCGATGGACGCGGTGCGCCGGGCGGTCGTGGAGTTCAACCGGTTCGATCCGCGGGAGGTGCCCTGGCACCGGCAGCGCATGCAGCTCATCCTCGGGGTGCCGACGCTGCAGGCCGACGCGACGCTGCGCTACGCGTCCTGGCGGGCGGTCGTCACGGAGTTCGTGGCCGCGCGCACCGGCCTGCCCGCGTCGGCGATGGTCCCCCGGCTCGCCGGGCACGTCACGCTGGCCGCCGCCGTCTCGGCCTACGAGCAGTGGCTGGCGGGCGGCGACGAGACGGCGCTGTCCGACCTCCTGGACGAGGCGATCCGGCACGTGGCGGCCGGGCTGGCGCCGGTCGTCGACGGCGCCGCCGCCACCGCGTCCTAGCCGCCCTTCCTTTTGGCACTCGATGCACTTAGTATCCGTGCCAAGGCCGCCGGCCCGCTCTGAGGAGGACGTCTTGGACACCACCGCAACCACCGACCAGATCGAGGACGGCACGCGGGACGAGTCCGCGGAAGCCGAACTCGCCGAATCGCTGATCGAGGAGGTCTCGATCGACGGCATGTGCGGCGTCTACTAGACCGCCGCCATGCCCGGGATCGACCTCGACCGCGCCTGGGACCTGCATCCGCAGGTCTCGGTGCGGCCCGAACCGTTCGGCGCGCTGCTCTACCACTTCGGCACCCGCAAGCTGTCGTTCCTGAAGGACCGCCGGCTGCTGGACGTCGTGCGGAACCTGGAGGACGCGCCCACCGCCCGGGACGCCTGCACGCGGGCCGAGGTCCCCGCGTCCGACCTGCCCCGGTACGGCGCCGCGCTCGGCGCCCTCGCCCGCTCGGCCATGCTCGTGGAAAGGACGCCATGACCGCGGATGCCCCGACGGCGGAGAGCAGGGGAGCCCGGCCCGGAGCGCGGCTGGTCGACCTGTTCGAGTACGGGCTCGACTCGCCGATCTGCCTGACCTGGGAACTGACCTACGCCTGCAACCTGTCCTGCGCGCACTGCCTGTCCAGCTCGGGGCGGCGCGACCCGCGCGAGCTGTCCACGGCCGAGGCCAAGGCCGTCATCGACGAGCTGGAGGCCATGCAGGTCTTCTACGTCAACATCGGCGGCGGTGAGCCGACCGTCCGGCCCGACTTCTGGGAGCTGCTTGACTACGCCACCGCCCACCACGTGGGCGTGAAGTTCTCCACCAACGGGGTGCGCATCACCCCGGAGGCGGCGCGTCGGCTGGCCGCCAACGACTACGTCGACGTGCAGATCTCGCTGGACGGGGCGACCGCCGAGGTCAACGACGCGGTCCGCGGCGCCGGCTCCTACGACACCGCCGTGCGCGCGATGCGCAACCTCGCCGACGCGGGGATGACGAACTTCAAGCTGTCGGTGGTCTGCACCCGGCACAACATCCCGCAGATGGACGAGTTCAAGGCCATCGCCGACGCCTACGGCGCGCAGCTGCGGCTGACGCGGCTGCGTCCGTCCGGCCGGGGCGCCGACGTGTGGGACGAGCTGCACCCCACGCAGGCGCAGCAGCGGGAGCTGTACGACTGGCTCGTCGCGCACGGCGAGGACGTGCTGACCGGCGACTCCTTCTTCCACCTGTCGGCCTACGGGCAGGCGCTGCCGGGGCTGAACCTGTGCGGCGCCGGACGGGTGGTGTGCCTGATCGACCCGGTCGGGGACGTGTACGCCTGCCCGTTCGCCATCCACGAGGAGTTCCTGGCGGGGAACGTCCGCGACGCCGGCGGGTTCACCGGGGTCTGGCGCGAGTCGCAGCTGTTCCAGGACCTGCGGGAGCCCCAGAACGGCGGCGCGTGCACCTCGTGCGCGTTCTACGACACGTGCAAGGGCGGCTGCATGGCGGCCAAGTTCTTCACCGGCCTGCCCTTGGACGGACCCGACCCCGAGTGCGTCCAGGGCCACGGCGAGAAGCTGCTCGCCGGACGGCCCGGCGACCGGTCCGGCATCCCCAGGCCGTCCGCCGACCACTCCCACCGCACCGCCCCCCGCCGGACGGGACCGGTGCCGGTGACGCTCACCCGCCGCCCCGGCCTGGACCGTCCTCCGGTGAGCGACTGCGCCGAAGACCCCCTCGCGGGCCTGCGGCTCGGCTGACCGGGCGTTCCACCCGCCGCCATCTCTGGCTAGGAGACGACACCATGCCGTTGAAGAACCCTTGGTTCGAGACCGTCGCCGAGGCTCAACGCCGGGCCAAGAAGCGGCTGCCCTACATGGTGTACGGCGCGCTGGTCGCCGGGTCGGAGCGCGGACGGACGGTCGACGGCAACACCGCCGCGTTCGCCGAGCTGGGGTTCGCGCCGCACGTCGCCGGCCACCACGCCGACCGGGACCTGGCCACCACGGTGATGGGCGTGGAGACCTCGATGCCGGTGCTGATCTCCCCCACCGGCGTCCAGGCCGTGCATCCGGACGGCGAGGTCGCGGTGGCCCGCGCCGCCGCGAACCGGGGCGTGATCATGGGGCTCAGCTCGTTCGCGAGCAGGCCCGTCGAAGAGGTCGCCGAAGCCAACCCGAACGTGTTCTTCCAGATGTACTGGAGCGGGGACCGCGACACCATGGTCCAGCGCATGGACCGCGCCCGGCGGGCCGGGGCCAAGGCGCTCATCGCCACGCTCGACTGGTCGTTCTCCAACGGCCGCGACTGGGGCAGCCCCACCATCCCCGAGAAGATCGATCTGAAGACCGCGGTGAAGATGGCGCCCGGCGTCCTGCCCCACCCGGGGTGGCTGTGGCGGTTCGCCAGGACCGGACGCATCCCCGACCTCACCACCCCCAACCTCAAGCCGCCGGACGGCCCCGCGCCGACCTTCTTCGGCGCCTACGGCGAATGGATGCAGACCCCGCCTCCCACCTGGGAGGACGTGGCCTGGCTCCGCAAGGAGTGGGGCGGGCCGTTCCTCCTCAAGGGCGTCACCCGGGTCGACGACGCCAAGAAGGCCGTGGACGCCGGTGTCACCGCCCTGTCGGTGTCCAACCACGGCGGCAACAACCTCGACACGACACCCGCCACCATCCGCGTGCTGCCGTCCATCGCCGAAGCGGTCGGCGACCAGATCGAGGTCCTGCTGGACGGCGGCGTCCGGCGCGGCGGCGACGTCGCCAAGGCCCTCGCGCTCGGCGCCCGCGCCGTGCTGATCGGCCGCGCCTACCTGTGGGGCCTGGCCGCCAACGGGCAGGCCGGGGTGGAGAACGTCCTGGACATCATGCGCGGCGGCCTCGACTCCGCCGTGCTCGGCCTCGGCCACTCCTCCGTCCACGAGCTCTGCCGCGACGACCTGTACATCCCGCCCGGTTTCGCGCTGACACTGGGCGGCGAAACCGGCTCCGGCCGTCCCGCGAGCTGACGTGGCCCGCGACCGTGCGCTGGCGGCAGCGGCCTGGCCGGACGTCGGAGACGCTCCGCCGGTCCTGGTCCCGGTCGGCTCGACCGAGCAGCACGGACCGCACCTTCCCCTCTCCACCGACACCGTGATCGCCCAGGCCGTCGCCGAGGGCGCGGCCGGCGCGCTGCCCGGAGCGCGGGTGCTGGTCGCGCCCGCGATCCCCTACGGCGCCAGCGGCGAGCACGCCGGCTTCCCCGGCACGGTCTCGATCGGCCACGCGGCGCTGGACGCGCTGCTCGTGGAGACGGTGCGCTCGCTGGCGCTGTGGGCCGGGAGGGTCGTCTTCGTCAACGGCCACGGCGGCAACGTCCCCACCCTGGACGCCGCTGTGGGCCGGATGCGCGCCGAAGGCCACGACACCGCCTGGACCGGGTGCGAAACCCCCGGCGGCGACGCCCACGCCGGATTCACCGAGACCTCGGTCATGCTGCACCTGGCACCGCACCTGGTCCGGCCGTTCGGCGCCGTCACCGGCAACACGCGCCCGCTGGGCGAGCTGATGCCCGACCTGATCGCAAGCGGCGTCCGCGCCGCCTCGCCGTCCGGGGTGCTCGGCGATCCGGCGGGAGCGTCCGCCGACCGGGGGCGGGAGATCGTGGCGGCCATGGTGGCGTCCGTCGCGGGACGCGTCGAGGGCGGGCGCGTGGACGCCCGCGGGCGCCTGCTGGAGCCGGGCGTCACGTCCCCGGGGCGCCGGGCATGAGCGGCCGCCGGCGTTCCTGGCCGCTTCCCGCGGACTTCCCCGTGGCGCTGGACGCGGGCACGTCCCTCTGGGCGGACGGCCTCGTGGCGACCGGCGGCTCGCCCTGGAGGCTGGTGCGGCTCCACGAGGCCGCCCGGCCGCATCTCGCGGCGCTGCGCCGCGCGGGCGGCGGGGGTCTGGCCGACCCCTCGCCCACCGGGCGCGCGCTGGCCCGCCGGCTCCTCGACTACGGGCTGGCCCGGCCGGTCCCGGCCCCGCGCACCGGCCCGCACGACGTGACGGTCGTGATCCCGGCCTACGGACGCGCCGGCGAGCTGGAGCGGTGCCTGGCCTCCGTGGCGGGCGTCCCGGTGATCGTCGTGGACGACGGCACGCCCGACCCCGGACCGCTGCGCCGCGCCGCCGCCGCGCACGGTGCCCGCCTGGTCCGGCACGACCGCAACCGCGGGCCCGCCGCCGCGCGCAACACCGGGCTGCGGCTCGCGGAGACCCCGTTCGTGGCGTTCGTCGACTCCGACTGCCGGCCCGCGCCCGGCTGGCTGGACGTCCTCATGCCGCACTTCGACGACCCGCGCGTCGCGGCCGTCGCGCCCCGGATCGTGCCGCGCGCCAGCGACGCCCGGCTGCTGGCCCGCTACGAGGCCGCCCGGTCGTCGCTCGACCTCGGCCTCCGGCCGGCCCTGGTGCGTCCGGGCGGGAAGCTCGGCTTCGTGCCCACCGCGACGCTGCTCGTGCGGGTGGCGGCGCTCGACGGATGCGTCTTCGACGAGGACCTGCGGCTCGGCGAGGACGTCGACTTCGTCTGGCGACTGAGCGATCGCGGGTGGAACGTCCGCTACGAGCCCTCGACTCACGCCGCGCACACGCCGCGGCTGCACCCGGTGGCGTGGGCGAGGCGGCGACACGAGTACGGCACGTCCGCCGCCGAGCTGGCCCGCCGCCATCCCGGCAGGCTCGCGCCCGCCCGTCCCTCGGTGTGGAACCTCGCCGCCTTCGGCCTGCTCGCCCGCGGGCACCCGGTCCCGGCGGCCGCGTGCGCGGGCCTCGCCACCGCGCTGCTGGCCAAGCGCCTCTCCGGGCTGCCGACGGGCTGGGACCTCGCCGCGACCATCGTCGCCAAGGGGGCCGCCGCCGACGCCGCCACGGTCGGGCAGATGCTGCGCCGCGAGTGGTGGCCCGTCGGCCTGCTCGCCCTGGCCGCCTCCCCGCGCAGCCGCGCCGCCCGCGCGGCGACGGTCCTCATGGCCGCTCCCATCGCGCTGGAGTGGGTGACGCGGCGTCCCGCCATCGGCCCGGTCCGCTACGCCGCCCTGCGCCTGGCCGAGGACGTCGCCTACGGGTCCGGTGTCACGGCGTCGGCGGCGCGCGCCCGCTCCGCCGCCCCCCTGCTCCCCGACGTCCGGCTCCCCCGGCGGTCGTGATCCGCCCCGGGGGGCACCGGCACGGGATCTTCACACGATCTGCGCACCGCGACCGCCAACGGCGCGGCTCCGCGGCGTCCAATGGGGCATGCGCGTGAAGATGATCCTGCCGGCCCTGACCGAGGCGACCTCGCCCTTCTTCCGGCCGATCAAGTACTCGCTGTTCCCGCCGCTGGGCCTCGCCACGCTCGCCGGGTACCTCGGCCCGGACGACGAGGTGACGATCACCGACGAGCACGTGCAGAAGGTCGACACGTCCGACGAGCCCGACCTCGTGGTGATCCAGGTGTACATCACCTCGGCGCGGCGCGCCTACGAGCTGGCCGACCTGTACCGCGGCCGCGGCGCCCACGTGTGCCTGGGCGGGCTGCACGTCACCTCGCTCCCGGACGAGGCCGCCCGGCACGCGGACACGGTCTTCTGCGGTCCGGGCGAGGACATCTGGCCGCGCTTCCTCTCCGACCTGCGCGCCGGCCGTCCCGCGGCGCGCTACGACTCGTCCGAGCGGACGCTCGCGGGGCTGCCGCCGATCCGCCGCGACCTGATCGCCCGCGAGCGGTACCTGGTGCCGAACTCGATCGTGGTGTCGCGCGGCTGCCCGCACGTGTGCGACTTCTGCTACAAGGAGGCGTTCTTCGAGGGCGGCAAGTCCTTCTACACCCAGACCGTCGACGCGGCGCTCGCGGAGATCGACCGGCTGCCCGGCCGGCACCTGTACTTCCTGGACGACCACCTGTTCGGCAACGCCCGGTTCGCCTCCGCGCTGTTCGACGGGATGCGCGGGATGGGACGGCTGTGGCAGGCGGCGGGGACGGTCAAGGCGGTGCTGCGTCCCGGGCTGCTGGAGAAGGCCGCCGAGTCCGGGCTGCGCAGCCTGTTCGTCGGGTTCGAGACCGTCAACGCCGGCAACCTCACCGAGCAGCGCAAATGGCAGAACATCGACCGCGACTACGGCGCGGTGGTCCGCCGGCTGCACGACAACGGCGTGATGGTCAACGGCAGCTTCGTGTTCGGCATGGACGAGGACGACCCCGCCGTCTTCGACCGCACGGTGGAGTGGGCGATCGGCCAGGGCATCGAGACCGCGACCTTCCACATCCTGACCCCGTATCCGGGCACGCGGCTCTACGACCGGATGGCGAAGGCCGACCGGCTCCTCCACTCCGACTGGGACAGGTACGACACCCGGACGGTCGTCTTCAGGCCCGCGAAGATGACCGCGCGGCAGCTGGAGGACGGCTACTGGCGCGCCTACCGCGACTTCTACCGGTGGGGGTCCATCCTGCGCGGCGCCGCCACCAAGCCGACCCTGCGCGGCAAGGCACGGCACGCCGCCTACGCGGGCGGCTGGAAGAAGTTCGAGCCCGCCTGGGACCTCGTCATCCGCGCCAGGCGGGCCGGCCGCGCGCTGCCGCTCCTGGAGACGGTCCTGGCCGGCTTCGGCAGCCGCCCCGCGCACCGGGCCGGGCGGCGCACGGCGTGAAGAACGGAACAGGGGTCAGGCGGCGCGGGCCTCGCCCGCCAGGTGCACGCCGATGCGCGGCGCGTCGATGATCGAGTTGTGCACGGTGCAGCGGTCGACGGCGGCGACCAGCCCGTCGACCTCCACGGCCGAGAGCCGGGCGGGCGGGCGCACCCGCAGGTCGACGTGCGACACGCGGGTCGGGACGGTCGGGCTCATCGTGTAGCCGGCGGTGATCTCCAGCCCCGCCGCGGGCAGGCCGTGCCTGGACAGGTACCGGCGCGCGTAGTGCGCCGCGCTGGCCGCCAGCGCCGCGACGAACAGCTCCAGCGGCGTCGGCCCGACGTCCATCCCGCCCGCCGAGTACGGCTGGTCCACGTGGATCACGTGGTCCCGGACGAGCACGGCGAAGGCGTCGTTCTCGCGGTGGACGACCAGAATCTCCCTCACCCGGACCATCTCCTCTGCTCGTGGTGGCGTGTACTCCAGCTTCCGACCGCGGCGGCGCACCGGGGTAGTGCCGAAGGTCCCGGGCACGCGGGACGCTCGGCACCGACGGACGTTCGGCACCGGCGGGAAGTTCGGTAGCGTCGGGCGGCATGCGGGTTCATGTGGGGTGCGCGATGTGGGCGCACGCGCGGTGGCAGGGCCGGTTCCTGCCGCCGTCGCTGCCGCCGGGCGAGCGGCTGCGCGCCTACGCGAGCTGGTGCGACGCGGTGGAGGGCAACACCACCTTCTACGCGACGCCGGCGCGGAGCGCGGTGGAGTCGTGGGCGGAGCAGACCGCCCCGGACTTCCGGTTCGTGGTGAAGCTGCCGAAGACGGTCACGCACGAGCGGCGGCTCACCGGGGCCGGCGAGGAGCTGCGGTCGTTCCTGTGGGCGATGGAGCCGCTGGAGTCGCGGACCCACGCCCTCTGGATCCAGCTGCCCGGCTCGCTCGGCCCCGGGGACGTCGGGACGCTGGCCGCGTTCCTGCGCGGGCTGCCGGCCGCGCACCGCTGCGCCGTCGAGGTGCGGCACCGGGCGTTCTTCGAGGACGCGGGATGCGCGCGCGACCTGGAGCGGGTGCTCGGCCGGGCCGGCGCCGAGTGGGTCCCGTTCGACACCACCGCCTTCTTCCAGAGCCCGCCGACCAGCGACGCCGAGCGGGACGCGTGGACGAAGAAGCCGCGCGTGCCGCGCCGGTCGGACGCGCTCACCGACCGTCCGATCGTCCGGTACCTCGGGCGGGACGACACCGAGCGCACCGTCGAGGGCTGGCGGTTCTGGGTGGAGAAGGCGGCCGAGTGGGTGCGCGAGGGGCGGTCCCCGACCGTGTTCGTCCACACGCCGGACAACGCGGACGCCCTCGCGCTGGCCCGCCGGTTCCACGACGAGGTGCGGGCTCAGGCGCCGGAGGTGGAGCCGCTCCCCGAGCCGGTGCCGGCGGAGCCGCCGACGCTGTTCTGACCACCGCCGTTCTCGTCACCGGCGTGCTGGTCAACGCCGTCCAGCATCGCCCGCGTGGCCTCGTCGACGATGTCGCGCATGGCGCGCTCGGCGGCGTCGGCGTCGCCCGCCTGGACGGCCTGCGCCACCTCCGCGTGCCAGCGGATCGCGGCCGGCTCCGGGTGGGCGGGCATCAGGTGGTGGTGGGTGCGGCCCGCGAGGACGGCGGCGACCACGCCGCTGAGCGCGGCCATCATCTCGTTGCCGGACGCCTCCAGCAGCGTCCGGTGGAACAGGACGTCGGCGGTGAGGTAGGACTCCAGGTCGCCCGACCGGCCGTGCACCGCCATCTCCATGACCGCTCCGGTCAGCGCGCCGCACTGCGCGGGCGTGGCGCGGCGGGCGGCGAGCGCGGCGGCGACCGGTTCCAGCCCGCGGCGCAGCTCGCCGAGGGAGCGCAGCTGCTCGTCGCGGCCCGGGCCGTCCAGCCGCCAGCCGATGATCTGCGGGTCGAACACGTTCCAGCGCGCCCGCTCGGCGACGGTGACGCCGACCCGGCGGCGGCTCGTGACCATGCCCATCGACTCCAGGACGCGGATCGCCTCCCGCACCACCGAGCGGGACACGCCGAACCGGTCCTCCAGCTGCTCGATCCGCAGCACCTCTCCGGCGCCGAGCTCGCCGGACGTGATCAGCGTGCCGAGCCGGTCGAGGACGCTGCCGTGCAGCCCGGCCTGCGGGTGGTCCACCATGGCCCAATCATCACACGAAGCGCCGTCCCGCTTGCTTAAAAGTATGCTTTTTCGCTTCCGCCCCTTGTAATGAGCAGGTCATAAAGTCACACTCGGGCAGACATCATCTTCGCCACGCTCCCAGGGAGGATGACGAATGCACCCGATCCTGCTGGCCGCGGCGCCGGCGGCGTCGAGCGGGCGGCTCGTGCCGGCGGCCCTCGCCGGCATCGCGCTGATCGTCGTACTGATCACCTACTTCAAGGTCCACCCCTTCCTGAGCCTCACGCTCGGCGCGCTGCTGGTCGGCGGCATCGCGGGGCTCCCCATGTCCGACGCGATCGACGCCTTCGGCAAGGGCTTCGGCGACACCGCGGCCGGCGTCGGCGCGCTCATCGCGCTCGGCGCGATGTTCGGCAAGCTGCTGGCCGACTCCGGCGGCGCCGACCAGATCGTCGACACGATCGTCGGGCGGTCGCGGCGCGCGTTCCTCCCGTGGGCGATGGCCCTCGTCGGCGCGCTGATCGGGCTGCCGATGTTCTTCGAGATCGGCCTCGTCCTGCTGATGCCGGTCATCTTCCTGGTGGCGCGCCGCTCGGGGCTGTCGCTGATCGCGGTCGGCATCCCGGCGCTCGCCGGCCTGTCGGCGATGCACGGGCTCGTCCCGCCGCACCCCGGCCCGCTCGTCGCCATCGACGCGCTCAAGGCCGACCTCGGCCTCACCCTCGGTTTCGGCGTGCTGGTCGCGATCCCGACGATCGCGCTGTCCGGGCCGGTGTTCGCCCGGTACGCGGCCCGCTGGGTGGACGTCATGCCGCCCCACCTCTACATCGACCGGGCCGAGGAGGAGGGGAAGAGCGCCGAGGACGAGATCCTGCGGCACCGCCCGTCCTTCCCCATCACGCTGGCCACCGTCCTCCTGCCCGTGGTGCTGATGCTGGGCAAGGCCATCGCCGACATCACCCTGGACGAGGGCGACGGCGTCCGCACCGTCCTCGACAACCTCGGCACCCCGCTGATCGCGCTGCTCATCGCGGTCGTCGTCGGCATGTTCACGTTCGGCCTCGGCGCCGGCATGAACCGGCGGTCGATCTCGGCGTCGCTGACCGAGTCGCTGCCGCCCATCGCCGGGGTCCTGCTGATCGTGGCGGCCGGCGGCGGCTTCAAGCAGACGCTGATCGCGACCGGGATCGGCGAGCTGGTCGCCGACTGGGTCAAGGACAGCGGCTTCTCGGTGCTGTTCCTCGCCTGGCTGGTCGCCGTCCTGATCCGGCTCGCCACCGGCTCGGCGACCGTCGCGACCGTCACCGCCGCCGGCATCCTCGCCCCGCTGACCGGGTCGCTGGACAGCGGCGAGACGTCGCTGCTCGTGCTCGCGATCGGCGCCGGCTCGCTGTTCTTCTCGCACGTCAACGACGCGGGCTTCTGGCTGGTGAAGGAGTACTTCGGGCTCGGCGTCGGGCAGACCGTCAAGTCGTGGTCGCTGATGGAGACCGTCGTCTCGGTGTGCGGGCTGGTCTTCGTCCTGCTGCTGAGCATCGTCGTCTAGCCCGGCCGGGGCCCGGGATCGGGACGTTCGGCCCTGGGCCCCGGCCGGCACGACGGACGATCATGGACGGGCAGGGTCGGGACCGTCCCGCCCGGGTAGGTGAACGGCGTCCTCGCCGGAAGGAGAAGAGGCCATGCTGGTCCGGGAGGCGATGACCTCGCCCGTCGTCACGGTCCCGCCGTCCGCCACGATCCGCCAGGCGATCCGCGTCCTGCACGAGCACGCGATCACCGCCCTGCCCGTCGTGGACGGCGCCGGGCGGCTCGTCGGCATCGTCAGCGAGATGGACCTCCTGCGCGGCGTGTTCGAGCGGGACCCGCGCGCCTTCGCCCGGCCGGTCGCCACGACCGACGCCCCCGCGCCGCGCCTGGTGGAGGAGGTCATGACCCGCGACGTCGAGACCGCGCGGCCCACCACGGACGTCGCGACGCTCGCCGACACGATGATGCGGACGCGGATCAAGAGCGTCCCGGTGGTGGCCGACTCCGGGCTCGTCGGCATCGTCAGCCGCCGCGACCTCATCGCGATCCTCGCCCGCGGCGACGCCCGCATCCGCGACGACGTGCTCGCCGCGATCGGCGAGTACGGACCGGACGGGCGGCACTGGGACGTGTCCGTCCGCGACGGCGCCGTCGAACTGAGCGGCGGCGGCGCGGACGAGCCCGCCCGCCGGATCGCCGACATCCTCGCCCGCACCGTACCCGGCGTCACCCGCGTGTCGATCCGGGAGACCACCGCCCGGGGGCATGCCTGATGCGCGTCATATCCGAATCCCACCTCGGCGCCGTCCTCGCGGGCCTGCCGGGACGGCCGCGCGTGGTCGCGGGCGGCAACTTCGCCGCCCCGCGCCGCGCCCTCGCCGTCCTGGACGGGGCCGCCGCCGAGTACCGGCTGTTCATGCTGAACGCGCAGGGCGACCTGCCGGAGCGCGACGGCGTGGACCTGGAGACGCCGTTCGTCGGTGCCGGCATGCGGGGCAAGGCGAACCTGCGGTACTTCCCGTCGCGGCTGTCGCTCGTCCCGAACCTGCTGAAGGGGCCGCTGCCGCCCGACGTCGTGATCGTCCAGACGTCCACGCCGCGCGACGGGACCGTGTCCCTCGGCATCGAGGTCAACATCCTGCCCGCCGCCGTGGAGGCGGTGCGGGCCCGCGGCGGGCTCGTCATCGCCCAGCTCAACCCGCGGATGCCGCACACCTTCGGGGACGCCGTCATGACGGTCGACGAGATCGACTACGCGATCGAGTCGGACGAGCCCCTCGCGAGCCCGGTGCCGCGCCCGCCGGGCGACGTCGCCCGCGAGATCGGCGGCCGGGTGGCGGCGCTCGTCCCCGAGCGGGGGACGCTGCAGCTCGGCATCGGCGCCGTCCCGGACGCGGTGCTCGCCTCCCTGCTCGACCGCCGCGGCCTCGGGATCTGGTCGGAGATGTTCAGCGACGGCGTCCTCGCGCTGGAGAAGGCCGGGGCGCTCGACCCCGACACGCCGATCACCGCCTCGTTCGCCTTCGGCGGCGAGGAGCTCTACGACTGGGCCGACCGCAACGAGCGCGTCCGGATGCTGCGCACCGAGAAGACCAACGACCCGAGCCTGATCGCGCGGCGGCCCCGGCTGGTGTCGGTGAACTCGGCGCTCCAGGTCGACCTGTACGCGCAGGCCAACGCCAGCCGGGTGCGCGGGGTGATCTACTCGGGGTTCGGCGGGCAGACCGACTTCGTGGTGGGCGCGCTGCACTCCCCCGGCGGCCGGGCGGTCATCGCGCTCCCGTCCTGGCACCCGAAGGCGGACGTGTCCACGGTCATCCCGCGGCTGTCGGGGCCGGTCACCTCGTTCCAGCACAGCTTCATCGTGAGCGAGCAGGGCACCGCCACGATCTGGGGCCGGGACGCGCTGTCGCAGGCCCAGCAGATCGTCGACCGGGTGGCGCACCCGGCCGCACGCGACGCACTACGCGACGAGGGCCGCGAACTGGGCTTCCCCCTCCACTGACTGTTATTCGCCGGCTTGCTACTTGCCGGCGTGCTACTTGCCGGCCTTGACGCGGTCCTTCGCCTTGCCCGCCTTCTTCTTCGAGCCCTTGGCGCTCTTGGCGTTCTTGGCGTTCTTGCCGTCCTTCGCGGGCAGGGAGGCGACCGCCTCGGCCTTCGCGGAGGGCTTCGCCGGCTCGGCGTTCCTCTTGGCCTTCTTGGCGCCCTTTCCGTCCTTGGCGTTCTTTCCGTTCTTGCCGGCCTTGGGCTTCTTCGCGGCCGGCGCCTCGGCCTCGATCGCCACCGTCACCGCGGCCTCCGCCTCCGGGGCGGCGGCGGGCTCCACGGCGGGCGCCGGGCCGGGGGCGTCGCCGGCGACGCGGTTGCGGAACGTCTGCCCGGTGCGGAACCGCGGCACCTGCGCGGCGGGCACCTCGACCGGCAGCCCGGTGCGCGGGTTGCGGGCGCTGCGGGCCGGGCGGGCGAAGCTGTCGAACGTCCCGAACCCGGTCACGATGACGCGCTCCCCGGCGGACACGCGGTCCATCACGGTGTCGAACACGGCGTCCACGTGCCGGCGGGCGGCGGACTCGTCGCTCCCCGCGCGCTCCGCCACGGCCTTGACCAGTTCACTGCGGTTCATGCGCCATGCCCTTCACTGTGGCGATATGTGCTGCTCAGCGTAGTGCGGCGGGGCGGCCGGGACCCGGCAATCGGCATCCCGGCCCGCGTTTCCCTCACTTTCCGATGAACCCCTTGGACTGGAGCCACGTCTCGGCGACCTCCGCGGGCTGCTTGCCCTTGATATCGACCTCGCCGTTGAGCTCTTGCAGAACCGAGTCCGTCAGCGCCGCCGCGATCGGGTCCGCGATCTTCCCGATGGCGGGGTTCTTCCGGTAGACCGAGTCCCGGACGGTGAGAGCCGGGTTGTAGACGGGGAAGAAGCTCTTGTCGTCCGGAACGGGCGTCAGAGCCAGCGCCTTGATGCGTCCGTCCGTCGTGGCGACCTCCCCGAAATTGCAGGGATCGCCCTTCCCGATGGCGTCGTAGATGGCGCCTTCGGCCAATGTCGCGACGTTCGCCTTGGGGAGCGTGAACCCGTACGCCTTCTGGAGGCCGGGCCACCCGTCGCTGCGTCCGGCGAACTCGCTCGCCACGCAGGTGGACGCCTTCGACGGATCGCGCTTGGCCAGCGCCGCATAGTCCGACAGATTCTCGATGCCGAGTTGCCGCATGGTCGCCGTCTTCACGGCGATGGCGTAGGTGTTGTTCGCGGGCGCCGCCCCAAGCCACTTGACCTGGTTCTTCGCCAGGTCCTGCTCGGCGACCGCCTTGTACTGCGCGGCCGGGTCGCCGATCGGCTCGGTCTGCTTCAGGTAGTTGATCCAGGCCGTCCCCGTGTACTCCCAGTACATGTCGATGCTGCCGGACGTCAGCGCCGCGCGCGTGGTGTTGCTGCCCTGCAGGCCGCACTTCTCGTGGACGGTCGCGCCCGCCGACCGCAGCGCGAGCGCGGTGACCTGGCACAGGACGAGCTGCTCGGTGAACTCCTTGGACCCGACGGTGAGCGTGGCGCCCTTCAGCGAGTTGCCCTCGGCCAGGCTGCCCGCCTTGGCCTCGGTGCCGCTGGAGCTGAAGCATCCGGCGGTCAGGGCGAGGGTGGCGACGGAGGCGGCGACGGACGCGGCAATGCGGGAGGTTCCGGACGGGAGCAAGCGCATGGGTGACTCTCCTCAGGGGTTCGACCCCTCGCGGTTCACAGGCCGCGGGGGCGCAGGACGTGCTCGACGAGTCCGATGAGCCAGTCGGCGGCCATGGCGAGCACGGCCGTGAGGACGCTGCCGGTCAGCAGGATCGGGGTGCGGTTCAGCGCGATGCCGGTGTTGATCAGGTCGCCGAGCCCGCCCGCGTTGGTGAACGCCGCGAGCGTCGCGCTGCCCACGTTCAGGATCACCGCGACGCGGACGCTCGCCAGGATCACCGGGACGGCGAGCGGCAGCTCGACGCGGAACAGCACCGCCGTCCTGGACATGCCGATGCCGCGCCCGGCGTCGATGAGCGACCGGTCGACGCCCTGCAGGCCGACCATCGTGTTCCGCAGCACCGGCAGCGCGGACACGAGGATGAGCGCGATCACCGCCTTCTGGAAGCCGATGCCGACCGTGACGGCGAGCAGCACCAGCACCCCGATGGACGGGACGGCCTGCCCCGCGTTGGCGAGCGCGAGGAACGGGGCGGACAGCCGGCGCAGCCGCGGCCGGGTCAGCAGCACGCCGAGCGGGATCGCGATCGCGAGGACGAGCGCCGTGGACACCGCGACCAGCCGGATGTGCTCGCCGAACTGGTGGACGATCTCGGTCCGGTTGATGGAGCGGCGCTCGATCGGGTCGAGGTCGAGGCCGCGCAGGTAGAGGTAGAGCGCCGCGCACACCGCGAGGAGGAAGACCGGTGTGACCAGCAGGCCCGTCCGCCCGCGCGCCTCCTCTCCGGACGCCGCCCGCTCGGGGACGGCGGTGACGGTCATCGTCCGCCGCCCTTGGAAGGCGTCTCGCGGACGATCGTGGACCAGGAGATCGTGCCGGCGGGGCGTCCGTCCTCGTCCAGGACGGTCGCGGTCTCCGTCCCGGCTCGCAGCATCGCGTCCAGCGCCTCGTACAGCGACTGGCCGGACCGGACGGTCGCGCCGCCGGGATCGCCGGGCCCGGCGGGGCGCAGCGCGATGGAGCCGGCCTCGACCAGCCGGAGCCGCCGCATCGCCGCGCCCGTCCCGACGAACGACGCGACGAACTCGTCGGCCGGTTCGGCGAGGATCGCCGCGGGCACGTCGTACTGGACGAGCCTCGCCCGCTGCCCGAGCATCGCGATCCGGTCGCCGAGCTTGAGCGCCTCGCCGAGGTCGTGGGTGACGAGCACGATCGTCTTGCCGATCCTGGCCTGGAGCTCCAGGAACGCGTCCTGGAGCCGTTCCCGCGTGATGGGGTCGATCGCGCCGAACGGCTCGTCCATCAGCATCGCGGGCGGGTCGGCGGCGAGCGCGCGGGCGACCCCGACGCGCTGCTGCTGCCCGCCCGACAGCTCCTTCGGGTACCGGCCCCGGTAGGTGCCGGGGTCGAGCCCGACCATGTCGAGCAGCTCGTCGACGCGGTCCCGCACGCGCCGTTTCGGCCAGCCGAGCGTGCGCGGGATGACCCCGATGTTCGCGGCGATCGTCATGTGCGGGAACAGCCCGACCTGCTGGATGACGTAGCCGATGCGGCGCCGCAGCTCGTCGGGGTCGGCGCGGGTGACGTCCTCGCCGCCGAGCAGGATCCGGCCCGCGGTCGGCTCGATCAGCCGGTTGATCAGCCGCAGCGTGGTCGTCTTGCCGCAGCCGGACGGCCCCAGCAGCACGACGATCTCGCCCTCCCGGACGCCGAGCGTGAGGTCGTCGACCGCCGGGGCGTCCTGGCCGGGGTAGCGCTTGCTCACCCCTTCCAGGCGGATCATCTCCGGGCGCTCCGGTGCGGCGTCCTCGCCGATCTCGGCGGCGGCGGGCCCGGTCATCGCAGCCCCCTGGCGGTGGTGAGGCGGGACAGCGCGACGAACAGCAGGTCCAGGACGAGCGCGAGGACGGCGACGCCGAGCGTCCCGGCGAGGGTGTCGTTCAGCGCGTTCGCCCCGCCGATCCGGGCCAGCCCGCCGAAGATCAGCCCGCCGAGGCCGGGGCCCGCGACGGCGGCGGCGATCGCGGCGATCGCGACCGTCATGATGGTGGCCACCCGGACGCCGGTGAGCACGACCGGCCAGGCCAGCGGGAGCCTGATCCGCAGCATGCGGGCCGCCGGGCCCATCCCCATGCCGCGGGCCGCCTCCTCCACCGGGCCCGGCACGCCGTCGAGCCCGGTGATGGTGTTGCGCAGGATCGGGAACACCGCGTACAGCACCAGCGCGGTGATCGTCGGCGCGAGGCCCAGCCCGAACAGCGGGATGAGCAGGCCGAACAGCGCCAGGGACGGGACGGTCAGCATGGTGCCCGCCACGCCGAGGGCGAGCCCCCTGGCGCGCGGGCGGCCCTCGACGGCGATGCCGAGCCCGATCCCGATCACGGCGGCGAGGGCGACGGCGATCAGGACGACCTCGGCGTGCTCGGCGGCCAGCCGGGCGATCTCGGGCCAGCGTTCGGAGAGGTATTCGGAGAAGCTCATCGCCGCCTCCCGCGTCCGCGCGGTGCGGCGGGAGCCCGGACGAGAACGGTGTTACTCGCGTCTCCCATGGTTCAGAGGTTGCCTATTGACGATCAGTCGTGCAATAACGTCCCGGGGCACAGATCTGTCAAGGGCCCGCCGTCACTCCGGCCGGTCGCGCAGGTGCCGCAGCGTGACGGCCAGGTCCAGCCGGCGCCGCCCATCGGGCGTCGAGAACGAGAACCCGAGCCGCGCCTCGGCGTGCGCGAGGCGGGCGGCGATCGTGCTGTGGTGCCGGTGCACCCGGACGGCCGCCCGGCGGGCGGAGCCGGTCGCGCAGAACGCGGCGAGGACGGCGAGGGTGCCCGGCCCGTTCGGCTCGGCGGCGAGCGCGTCCAGCGCGGCCACGTCCGGGACGGCGGCGATGTCCTCGTCCCGCATCCGCGCGGCGACGACCGCGAGCGCGCCGAGCCCGTCGTAATGGACGACGTCGGACCCCATCCCGGCGAAGCGCAGCGCGGTACGGGCCTGCCGCAACGACGCGGGCGCCTCGACGGCGGGCAGCGCGCCCCCGACCCCGACGCGGACACCACGCGGAAACCGCTCAGGCAGCGCCCTAACGAAGACGGCATGGACGCGTCCAAGCGACACGGCATGCGCACCAATCCCGCGCACCCCGTCCGGGACTTTCCCCTCAACAACCAGCACGCGCACCCGCTCAGCGGGTTCAACGTTCAACAACCGCAGCGCCCGGCACCGTTCAAGCTCCCCAACGTCCTCCGAGAGGACCAGTTCGACAAGCCCGCCACCCCCCTCCCGCGGCGCGGCCTCCAACAGCAACCGCGCGGCAATCGCGAACCGCTCCAACACCAACTCATCAAGCGGCAGCGCCTCACTCCTCCCAAGCCACACGCACCCCGCCCCAGAAATCTCCCGAACCACCCCACCCACAAAACCAGCCACCCCACCCAAAACACTGACGAAGGCACCACGCGAAACACCGCGCGGGTCATCACGCAGGCCACCGCCCAGCACGCCGCCCGGCACACCGCGCAGGTCATCGCCCGGCACGCCCCCCGGCACGCCGCGCGGGTCGTCGCGCGGGTCATCGCTCAGGGCGGCGGTTGGAGCGTCACCCGGGACACCAACTCGCATGTCGCGTGGGACGTCGGTCGGGGTGGGGGGTCGGGGGGCTGGGTCGGCGCGGAAGGTCAGGCCGGTGGCGGGGTCGGCGAGGCCGGCGGGGCACTCGGCGAGCCGGGCGGTCTCGCGGACGAGGGTCTGCGGGCTGACCTTCGCCGCGATCAGTCCGTCGAAGAAGCTGATCACCCGGACGGCGTTCTCCGCATCGGCGTCCAGCGCCGAAAGCCGCAGGAGCAGGCCCTTCATGACGGCAGCGTACGGCACCCGACGGTCGGCGGCCTTCGCGCCGGTTTTCTCCGGCGGATGGCGGCTGGGCAGGCGGGCCCGGACGCCGGACACTGGGGGCGCACGCCGCGCGAGAGGAGCCCGTGGTGACCTACGCCTACGATCCGGAACTCGTCCCGTGGATCCCGATGATCCCGCATCTCTCGATCGCCGATATCGCGAAGGTCCGCCGGGAGGAGGCGGAGATGTTCGGGAACAGGCCCGCGTACACGCCGCCGGTCCCGATCGAGACCCGCGATGTCACGGTTCCGGGCGAGCCCGGCGTCCCGGTCCGGATCTTCAGGCCGGCGGAGCACGACGGCGTCCTCCCCGGACTCGTGTTCATCCACGGCGGCGGGTTCGCCCTCGGCAGCGTCGACCTGTACCACGACGACGCGGCGAGCATCGCGGCCGAGGTCGGCGCCGTGGTGGTGTCGGTCGAGTACCGGCTGGCGCCCGAGCACCCCTTCCCCGCCGGGCTGGAGGACTGCTACACCGCGCTGTCCTGGACGGCCGCGCACGCCGGCGACCTCGGCGTCGACCCGGACCGGCTGGCGGTCGGCGGTGAGAGCGCGGGCGGCGGGCTGTCCGCGGCGGTCGCGCTGCTGGCCCAGGACCGCGGCGGGCCCGCCCTGTGCTTCCAGTTCCTCGGCATCCCCGAGCTGGACGACCGGCTCGACACCCCGTCGATGCGCGCCTACACCGACACGCCGATCTGGCACCGCCCCAACGCCGAGCTGAGCTGGGACTACTACCTCGGCGAAGGCGTCCGCGGCACCGCCGGAGTGTCCCCGTACGCGGCGCCCGCCCGCGCGGAGGACCTGTCCGGGCTGCCGCCCGCCTACGTCACCACCTGCGAGTTCGACCCGCTGCGCGACGAGGGGCTGGCCTACGGGCAGCGGCTCGTCCAGGCGGGCGTCCCGACCGAGATCCACCACTATCCGGGCACGTTCCACGGCTCCACGCTCGTGCCGGACGCGGCGGTGACGAAGCGCATGAACGCCGACCGGTTCGGCGCCCTCCGCCGCGCCCTCCACCCCGGCTGACCGCTCAGAGTTCGAGGACGAGGCGGGGCCCGCGGGCGCGCGACACGCAGATCATCATGAACCCGCCGTCCGCGCGCTCCGCCTCGGTCAGCACGGAGTCCCGGTGGTCGGGCTCGCCTTCGAGGACGGGGGTCTCGCAGGTCCCGCACGTCCCCTCGCGGCAGGACGACAGGACGCTGACGCCCGCCTTCTCCACGGTCTCCAGGATGGAGTGGCCCGGTTCGATCCGCAGGGTGCGGCCGCTCAGCGACAACTCGACCTCGAACGCCTCCTCCGGCCCGGTGACCGGCTTCGGGGAGAACCGCTCGGTGCGCAGCGCGGCGCACCGCTCCTCGGCCGCCGCGAGCATCGGCTCCGGACCGCAGCAGTAGACGAGCGCGTCCGGCGCGAGGCCGGCCAGGATGCCGTCGAGGTCCAGCAGCCCGAACTCGTCCTGGGGCCGGATCTCGACTCGCTCGCCGAACGGGGACAGTTCGTCGACGAACGCCATGGCGGAGCGCCGCCGCCCGCCGTAGTGCAGCCGCCAGTCGGCGCCGGCCGCCTCGGCGGCGGCGACCATCGGCAGGATCGGCGTGATGCCGATGCCGCCGGCGAGGAAGACGTACCGGGGTGCGTCCTCGAGCGCGAAGTTGTTGCGCGGCCCGCGGACCGTGAGCCGATCCCCCGGCCGGACCCGCTCGTGCACGGCCGTGGACCCCGGGCCCTCCTTGAGGACGCCGATCCGCCACGTCCGGGTGTCGCCCGGATCCCCGCACAGCGAGTACTGCCGGACGAGGTCGTCACCGAGCAGCACGTCGATGTGCGCTCCGGGCCGCCAGGCCGGCAGGTCACCGCCGTCCGCCGCACGCAACGTCAGCCCGACGACATCGTCGGCGAGGACCGTCCTTGCATCGACGACGACCTCCACAAGCCCTCCATCCGGCGACATGCGGTCAACCACCAGGCACGACCCTTCTCGAACGGCCGCCCCGCAACGGCACTCCCAACTCCCCCGCCGGGCGGACCTGCCACCGGCGCCCGAACGGTCCCGCGCCCACCCGCGCCGGCCGCCCCAAGCCGGCGCAACCGCCCGCTGCGGCCTGACCCGGCTCACACCGGCCGCCGACGCGTTCGTCCCCACGACCTTCACCGGTGCCGCCACTGGCCGCCAGTGGCCCTTCCGTCGAGCGGAAGAACCGGCTCCCCGAACCCCCGCCGCCAGAAAGGATCACGACACACCCCTCCCGGAGACAGGTGATCCATGACCAGGGACGTGGCCGAGGCCGCCACCGCGACCGGCGCCGTGCGCGGCGTGCGCGGCGTGCGCGGCGTGCGCGAGGACGGGATCACCGTCTTCCGCGGCATCCCGTTCGCGCGCCCGCCGGTCGGCGCGCTGCGCTTCGCCGCGCCGGAGCCGCCCGAGCCCTGGGACGGCGTCCGCCCCGCGACCAGGTTCGGCCCTCCCCCGCCGCAGTCGTCCAGGCTCGGTCTCGCCGTCCCCGAGACGACCGGTGACGACTGGCTGACCTGCAACGTCTGGACTCCGGATCCGGGCGGCGCCGGCCTGCCCGTCATGGTGTGGGTCTACGGCGGCGCGTACATCACCGGGCATGCGTCCGCCCCGGAGTACGACGGCACCGCCCTGTCCCGAGACGGCGTCGTCATCGTGACGTTCAACTACCGGGTCGCGATGGAGGGCTTCGGGCAGATCGAGGGCGCCCCCGCGAACCGCGGCCTGCTCGACCAGGTCGCGGCCCTCACCTGGGTGCACGCCAACATCGCGGCGTTCGGCGGCGATCCCGGCAACGTCACCGTCTTCGGCGAGTCCGCGGGGGCGGGTTCGATCGCGGCGCTCCTCGCGATGCCGAGCGCCGAGGGCCTGTTCCACCGGGCGATCATGCAGAGCGTCCCGGGCCCCTTCTTCTCCCGGCCTCTCGCGGACGACATCGGCTCCGTCATCGCCGCCGAGGCACTCACCAGCCTGCGAGACGACCCCACCGCACTCCCCGCGAACCCCCTAGGGCACGGCCGAGGCCAGCGCCTCCCCACCCGGGAGGACCTCGCCGCACTCACCCCGACCCACCTGATGCGGATCGTCGACCAGGTGATCGCCACCATGGCGGACCATCCCCGATGGGGCCAGGTCGCCCACACCGTCACCCCGTTCTCCCCGGTCGTCGACGGCGATGTGCTGCCGCGAACCCCGTGGGAAGCGGTCAAGGCCGGCGCCTCGCGCGACATCCCCTTGGTCCTCGGCCACAACCGCGACGAATACCGCCTGTTCACCGCGCTGCAGGGCCGCCTCACCGACCACCAGGCCGCCACCGCCCTGCAGATCTTCGCCCCGGACCCTGCGGCCTACCGCGCCACCTTCCCGGACGCCTCACCGGAGACCCTCTACGAACTCGTCCTCTCCGACTGGCTGTTCCGAATGCCGACCCTGCACCTCGCCGAAGCGCACGCCACCGCCGGCGGACGCGTCCACCTGTACGAACTCGCATGGCAAGGCGGCCCCCTGGGCGCCTGCCACGCCCTGGACGTCCCGCTCGTCTGGGGCAACCTCACCGGCGGCATCGCCGACTTCCTGATCACCGACACGACCGAGGCCGCAGCCCTCTCGGCGACCATCCGCACAGCCTGGACGACCTTCGCCAAAACCTCCGCCCCCGGCTGGCCCCCCTTCGACACCTCACAGCACCTAACCCACGTCCTGGACACGACCCCGACCACCACCCCGTACCCGAACAACCACTCCCGCGCCCTCTGGAGCACCCACACGTTCGCCCCACTCCCCCTAACCCAAGACTCTCCATAACCGCTGACCACCGAGGGATGGACGCGGCCTACCGCTTCCCAAGGCCGCGCCCATCCCTCGTCCTCCTAGCGACCCCCCGAGGAAGGGTGCGCGGGCGCGTTGCGGGACTGTAGGGCTTTCGGTGTAACTCCTGATCAAGGAGCGACACATGACACCCGAAGCGAGCACGGAGGCCGTGGTGGCCGAGTCCGACAACCTGGCCGCGCAGGCGGCCGGGGTCGATCAGGAGCTGGTCGGCCGGCTGGTGGCCCAGGCCCGTGAGCACGGCCTGGACCTGACCGGCGAGGGCGGGGTGCGTCGCTGCTTTTCTGTCCTAGGGGCTGCTTAGGATTGGCGGGCTTGCTGGGTTTCGGGAGGGGTGGCGCAGGTGGGATTGGACGCGCTTGTGAGGATTCGGGAGATCTGCTTGTCGCTGCCGGAGATGGTGGAGAAGCCGTTCGGGGGGCATACGGCGCCCTCCTTTCGGGTTCGGGACAAGTTGGTCGTGATGACCAGCGAGGACGGGCTCTCGATGACGTTCAAGGCCGGGCCGGGTGTGCAGGAGGCGCTCGTGGCGGAGGGGCCCGAGCGCTTCTTCGTTCCGAAGTACGTGGGGAGCAAGGGGTGGGTGGGGGCACGCCTCGACGTCGACCATGACTGGGACGAGATGGCCGAGCTCATCGAGGACAGTTATCGGCTGATCGCGCCGAAGCGTCTGGTCAACCAGCTCGACCAGGACTGAGCCCCGTAGTCAGCGGGGGCGGCGTTTCAGTGTCGCCAGGCGTGCGGCGATTCGGTCCATGGTGGCGTTGTCGGGGTTCCAGCCTCGGTGGAGCAGTGCGGTCAGGAGGGCCTCCAGGTAAGGGGTCGGGCGGGGGAGGAAGTCCTTCGTGACGGGGATGATCTCCCAGCGCATCTCCTTGGCCAGCCAGCGGCGGCGCGTCGTATCGTGGGTGCGGGCCCGGCGGCCCGTGTGGTGGCGTTCGCCGTCGTATTCGAGGCCGATTCGGAATTCCGGGTAGCCGAGGTCGATGTAGAGCGGTTGGCCTCGCGGGCCTTTCACCGGTACCTGGGTGCGCGGGCGTGGGAAGCCGGTGTCGATGACGGCGACGCGGATCCATGTCTCGCCCGGTGAGGCCGCCCCGCGGTCGGACAGGCGGATGATTTCTCGTAATCGCGTGTTGCCGCGGTAGCCGGGCAGGGTTCGGGCCATCGCAGTGACCTGCTCGCCGGCGGTGCCGCGCCGGAGGAACTGGTCGAGCGCGGCGACCGCTTCCCGGCGGGGAAGCCAGCGGGCGCAGTCCAGTGCCGTGCGGGTCGGGGACGTGAGGCGGACTCCGGAATGCTCCTGGACGTGATCGGGCGGTAAGGCGACGGTGCCGGCGCTGATCACGTCAGTGCCGGATGGGGTAGGGGTTATGAGTTCGACGCCCCAGTCGGCCTCGTTCACTCCCGGCGGTAAGACGTCCAGCCCCCATATCCAGGCGGCGGTTCGGCGGGCCACGACGGCTTCATGCGGGAGGAGGCCGCTCAAGGCCGCTGCCCGTGCGGTGAGGGAATCGCCCTCGGCGGGGACGAAATAGACGCCGGGGCCGACGGGGACGATCGAGTCGGCGGACGTGCGCTTCCAGGTGAGGTTGACGGCGTTCATCGGGGCTCCTTCGCATTGGCCTCCGTCCTGGGCGGCGGAGGTCATGAAGCGAGGATGCCCGGGGCGGGCGTGTGGGCGGGCGGCGCCGAAGAATTGTGGATAACTTCGCTTCAGCGATTACGGCGAAACGGCATCTGTCGCCCATTTCGCTATGCGTTCTATCAGGTCCGGAGTGGCGGCCACCTCGGCGTGGCCGAACGCCGGCTCTATCCACAGTTCCTTGGGCTCGGACGCCGCCCCGTACAGCTGGTGGGCGTGCTCCAGGGGGAAGAACGCGTCCGCGTCGCCGTGCACGACCAGGAGCGGGACCGGCGCTATCCGTCCGGCGATCTCGTGCGGCGCCTCCGGGACGGGGTCCCAGCCCGCCGCGGCGATGCGGGTGCCCCGGGCCAGCCGGACGGCGAGCCGGCCCAGGCGGCGTTCGATCACCCAGTGGACGCGCCGCATCGGCACCGTCCCGCGGTAGTACCAGCGGGCCGGCGCGCTGACGGAGACCACCGCGTCCACGCCGCCGTGCAGGGCCGCGTGGCGGACGACGACGGCGCCGCCCATGGAGAACCCGGTGACGGCGATGTGCCGGTAGCCGCGGCGGCGGGCCGCCGTGACGGCCGCGTCGACGTCGAGGACCTCCCGGTCGCCGACCGTCGAGTGCCCGCCCGACCGCCCGTGGCCGCGGAAGTCGAGGGCGAGGACGCCGCCGCGCGCGTTGAGGGCGCCGGCGATCCGGCGGAGGGCGGGCTGCCGCCACGAGCAGGTGAACCCGTGCGCCAGGACGAAGCACACGTCGCCGCCGCCCCGCAGATGGCCCGCGTCGATCCGGACGCCGTCGGCGGTGAACAGCGTGAGAGGTTCGGGTGTCGTCACGTCCTCCATGATCGGTCATGCGGCGGCGCGTCCCCGATCCGGCCGCGCGGGGCTGAACCGACGGGTTGCTGGGTAGGTAGCGGACGTGTCTCGGGTTACGGGCTGGCGGGCATGGACGGCGAAGACCGCGCGCTGCGGGTGACGGCCCGCGCGGACGGACCGGTGGACGGCCCTGGGGCGCCCCGGTCGCACCGGCGTGAGGCCGACGACTACGCGTCCCAGGTGATGGTGTCCTCCGCGCGCGCCCACGAGCGGGCCGCCGCGCTGCTGGAGGGGATGGCCGCCGCGCATCCGGAGGAGGCCGAGCTGCATCTGCAGTCGGCCGCGCGGCATCGCCGGTGGGCGGAGAACGACCGGGAGCTGGCGCGCATGTACGCGCCGGGAGGCGGTGGCCCGGACGGCGGGTAGGTCCTCCGCACCAGGCGTCGCGGCGTCCGCCGGCAGTCCGCGCCTTCGTGGTGCGGGTGTGTAAGGATCGCATTACACGTTCAAGGGAGGTCGTTGTGCGGGTTGGTGTTCTGCTCAATGAGCGCGGCGGGGCGGACGCGCTGGCCAAGCTGGCGGACGACGTGCGGCGCGCCGCCGACGACGGGTTCCCCTCGGCCTGGATCTCGCAGATCTTCGGCGTGGACGCCCTCATGGCGCTCGCCGTGGCGGGACGAGGCGTCCCGGAGATCGAGCTGGGCACCGCGGTGGTGCCGACCTACCCGCGCCACCCCGCCGTCCTGGCGCAGCAGGCGCGGACGGCGGCGCTCGCCCTCGACGGACGGCTGACGCTCGGCATCGGCCTCTCCCACAAGGTCGTCATCGAGGACATGTACGGGTACGACTACGGCCGCCCCCTCCGGCACATGGACGAGTACCTGTCGGTGCTGCTTCCTCTGCTGAACGGCGAGAACGCGTCCTTCAAGGGCGAGACGCTGCAGGGCAACATCGGGTTGAGCGTCCCCAACGAGGGACGCGTGCCGGTGCTGCTGGCCGCGCTCGGCCCGAAGATGCTGAAGCTTGCGGCAGAGAGGGCGGACGGGACGGTTCTCTGGATGACCGGCCCCGTCACCGTCCGGGACCACGTCGCGCCCACCATCACGGCGGCGGCCAAGGCGGCCGGACGCGGCGCCCCACGCGTGGTCTGCGCACTGCCCATATGCGTCACGAGTGACCCAGAGCGCGCGCGGGAGCAGGCTGCCCGGACGTTCGAGATCTACGGGAGCCTGCCGTCCTACCGCGCGATGATGGACCGGGAGGGCGTCGACGGGCCCGCCGGCCTCGCCGTCGTCGGCGACGAGGACGCGGTCGCGGCCAAGCTGGAGGAGCTGGCCGCGGCGGGCGTCACCGATTTCGTCGCCGCCGAGTACATGACGGGCGAGGACCGCGAGCGCACCCGGCGGTTCCTCACGTCCGCGGCGGCGCGATGAGCTCGTAGAGGTTGCCGCTGGAGTCGGAGAAGTACAGGCCGCGCCCGCCGAGCGGGTGGGGCTCGGCCACGCGCCCGTTGTCGGCGTGCGCGGGCTCGTCGCCGTAGGGGATCTCGCGGGCGTCGAGGCGGTCGGCGACCGTGTCGAACGTGACGGCGTCGACGTCGAAGGCCAGGTGGTGGCCCTGCGGGTGCGCGACCGTCAGGAAGTCGAGGGTGAGGCCGTCGTTCACCCGGATCGGGACGAAATGCCGCGCCTGCGGGTGCGCGCCCGTGTACTCCAGGCCCATCACGCCGGCGAAGAAGCGGGCGGCCTCGTCGTTGTCGGCGGCGGTCACGATGGTGTGGTTCAGGCTGATCGTCATTCGGCGGTTCCTTCCTTGAGGGCACCGTGCAGGAACACGTCCAGGTACTCCTCCATGGACGGGCTGGACGCGGCGTGACCGGCGGGCGGACGCGCGCGGGTGAACGCCAGGCCCATGAACAGGCTCGCGATCTGCTCGGGAGGCAGCCGCAGCCGGTCGCGCTCGGGCTCGAACAACTCCGCGATGGCGTCCCGCGTCCGGTTCATCGCCGCCTCGCGCCCGACGTCACCCCCCGCATCCCCGGCACCCCGGCCCTTGCCCCCACGCGCACCGCGCCCTGCCTCCTCCCCCGCAGCCCCACCGTCACCGGCCTCCCCGCTCGCCCCGCCTCGCTGGGTGGAAGCACTCGCAGCGCCGTGCCCAGGGTCAGCGCTCGCCTCTCCGCGCCCGGCGTCGCCGCTCGGCCCCCCGCGCCCGGCGTCATCGCTCGGCCCCCCGCGACCGGCGTCATCACTGGGGGCGGCGGTCGGGGCGTCGCGTCCGGGGGGTTCGGGGGTGGGGAGGCGGCGGGCCGGGCGGCCGGTGGCGTGGAGGGCGCCGATGACCAGGCCCATGCGGGCCAGGTAGGCCTCGATCGCGGCGCTCGCCTCGGTGAGCCGGGCGGTCAGCGGCTGGTCGAGGGGGATCGCCTCGATCTCCGCGAGGACGTGGTCGGGGCGCAGCGCCTCGGCGACGCACGCGTCCAGCAGTTCGTCCTTGTCGGCGAAGACGCGGAAGATCGTCGCCTCGCCGATGCCGGCGGCGCGGGCGATCTGACCGGTGGTGACGGCGGTGCCGTGCTCGGCGACCAGCGGCAGCGCGGTCCGCACGATCATCTCCCGCCGCTGCTGCGGGCTCATTCCCGGCGCGCGGCGCCGGCTCGTGGCCTCCATGCGCTCCACCGTACGGAGTGAGCACTCACTCCGTCAATACCGAAGTGAGTGCTCACTCCGGTGTATCCGGACAGATCCGGATTCGGTGGCTGATACCGTTGCGGTGCTGCGCGCCCAGGAGCGAAGTCCGGTGTGAACCCGGCGCTGTCCCGCAACTGTGGTGCCCCTCTCGAAGTGGCCGAGCCAGGTCGCCTCCTTCGCGCGCCGACGATTATCGACCTCGTGGAAGGGCGATCCGTCCCTGAGCGGGCCGCGGCTTCCCAGGCAGCCTGGAGGCTTCTGTGAGACCCGTACGTACTCTCGGCGCGGTGATGGCGATCGGTGTCGCCCTGGTCACGGCCGCATGCGGCGGCGACGGCGGCAAGGGCGGCGAGGACGGGGCGGGCGGCGCGAAGACCGTCGTCGTCCAGGCGGCGAACGGCGCGGTGACCGTTCCGGCCCGGCCGAAGCGCATCATCTCGCTCTCCCCCACCCACACCGAGACGCTGTTCGCGATCGGCGCCGGCCCGCAGGTCGTGGCGGTCAGCGACTACTCGAACTACCCGGCGGAGGCGCCGCGCTCGAAGCTGTCCGGCTTCAAGCCGAACGCCGAGGCGATCATCGCCTACAAGCCGGACCTCGTCGTCGTGTCCGACGACCTCAACGGCGTCGTGAAGGCGCTGGAGAAGGTGAAGATCCCCGTCCTGCTGGAGCCGGCCGCGACCGAACTGGACGACGCCTACGACGAGATCAACGACCTCGGCCAGGCCACCGGCCACGCCGCCGAGGCCAAGAAGCTCACCGACGGCATGAAGGCGGAGATCGAGAAGACGGTCGCCGCGTCGTCCAAGGCCGTGTCGGCGAAGAAGCTGACGTACTACCACGAGCTCGACAACCAGCTGCACTCGGTGACGTCCAAGACGTTCGTCGGACAGGTCTACGGCATGTTCGGCCTCCGGAACGTCGCGGACGAGGCCGAGAAGGCGACCGGCGGCTACCCGCAGCTGTCCCGCGAGTACGTGCTCAAGCAGGACCCCGACCTCATCTTCCTCGCCGACACCAAGTGCTGCGGCCAGAACGCGGCGGCGCTGGCGAAGCGCCCCGGCTGGTCCGACCTGGACGCGGTGAAGAACGGGAACGTGGTCGAGCTGGACGACGACATCGCCTCCCGCTGGGGGCCCCGCCTGCCCGAGTTCGTCAAGGCGATCGGCGACGCCGTCCAGAAGGTGCAGTGACCCCCGCGTTCCGGGACGCGCGCCCATGACCGGCACGCGCCCGCGCCGCCCGGCGCGGCGGCGGGCGGCGCCGGCCCAGGCCAGGCTGCGGCCGCTGCCGCTCGCGGTGGCGGCCGCCCTGCTCGCGGCGACCCTGCTGGCCGGGGTGCTGGTGGGCGCGGCCGGCCTGCCCGTCGCCGGGGTCCTGAAGGCGCTCGCCGACCGGATCCCGTTCGTGCACGTCGACTCCGGGTTCGGGGTGATCGACGAGAGCGTCCTGTTCGAGCTGCGGGTGCCGCGCGCCCTGATGGCGGCGCTGGTCGGCGGGATGCTCGCCATGGCCGGCGCCGGCTACCAGGGCGTGTTCCGCAACCCGCTCGCCGACCCGTACCTGCTGGGCGCGGCGGCGGGGGCGGGGGTCGGGGCGACGCTGGTGATCGTCCTGGTGCCCGGCGACCCCGGCTACGGCGTCCCGCTCGCCGCCTTCGCGGGCGCGATCTGCGGCGTCCTGCTGGCGTACGCCCTCGGCCGCACGGCGGGACGCAACGGCGCGGCGACGCTGGTCCTGGCCGGGGTCGCGGTGTCGTCGTTCCTCGCCGCGGTGCAGACGTTCCTCCAGCAGATGAACGCCGAGGAGCTGCAGCGGATCTTCTCCTGGATCCTCGGCGGCGTCGGCTCGGCGGACTGGCACCAGCTCGCGCTGGTCGCCCCGTACGCGCTCGTCTCCACGGTCGTCCTGCTGGCGCACGGCCGGCTGCTGGACGTGCTGAGCGTCGGCGACGAGGAGGCGGCGAGCCTCGGCCTGTCGGCGCCGCGGGTGCGGCTGACCGTGCTGGTCGCGGCGTCGCTCGCCACGGCGTCGGCGGTGGCGGTGAGCGGCCTGATCGGGTTCGTCGGCATCGTCGTGCCGCACATCGTGCGGCGGCTGGCGGGCGGCTCCTACCGGGTGGTGCTGCCGCTGTCGCTGCTCGGCGGCGCGGCGTTCCTGGAGGTGGTGGACCTGGTCGCGCGGACGCTGATCAGCCCCGGTGAGCTCCCGCTCGGCGTGGTGACGGCGTTCATCGGCGGGCCGTTCTTCGTGGCGGTGCTGCGCGCGTCCCGCAGGCAGGTGGAGACATGACGGTCAGCGTGCGGGACCTGGACGTCGCGCTCGGCGGCCGCCCCGTGCTCGCGGGCGTGTCGCTGGACGTCCCGGCCGGGTCGTGGACGGCGGTCATCGGCCCGAACGGCGCCGGGAAGTCGACGCTGCTGCGCGCGGTCCTCGGCCTCGTGCCCTCGCGCGGCGGGATCAGCGTGGCGGGCGAGGACCTCCAGAAGCTCAAACCGAGGCAGCGGGCCCGCAAGGTCGCCTACGCGGCGCAGGCCCCGAACCTCCCCGTCGGCATGACCGTGTACGACTACACCCTTCTCGGACGCTCCCCCTACATCCCGCACCTCGGGCGGGAGAGCGCCCGCGACCGCGCCATCGTCGAGGAGGTCCTCGACCGCCTGGACCTCACCGGCTTCGCGGCCCGTCCCCTCGACCACCTCTCCGGCGGCGAGCGGCAGCGGGTCGTGCTGGCGCGCGCCCTCGCGCAGCAGACCTCGGTCCTCCTGCTGGACGAGCCGACGACCGCGCTCGACATCGGCCACCAGCAGCAGGTGCTGGAGCTGGTCGACCAGCTGCGGCTGTCGGACGAGCTGACCGTGGTGACCACGATCCACGACCTGACCCTCGCCGGGCAGTACGCCGACGCCCTCGTCCTGATCTCCGGCGGGCGGGTCGCCGCGGCGGGCACGCCCGAGGAGGTCCTCACCCGCGCCGTCGTCGAGAAGCACTTCGACGCGCGCGTCCACGTCGCCACCGGGCCGGGCGGCCGGCCGGTCCTGTCCCTGGAGCGCCCGTGAAGCTGGAGACCGCGTGAACCTGGAGACCGTGTGGCGCGTGGAGGACGGGCAGCGCCTCGCCGCGACCGTGTGGCGGGCGGGCGCCGGGCACCGGATGATCTCGTCGGCGATGCTGGGCGGCGGCATCGGCCCGGCGGGGTGGGTGCTGAACGCGCAGGTCGCGGGCGCCTACTCGCGCACGGACCCGGTCGTCCACCTCACGGAGCTGGCGGCGGCCAACGGCCTGCACGGGCCCGGTGTCGGAATGCTCACCGCCGCCTCCGTCACCCGCACGATGCGACGGGACGACGAGGGCGTGCACGTGTCGGCGACGGTCGGGCTGCGCGTCCCGACCTGGGCGGCGTCCCCCGCGGGAGCCCCCGACCCGGAACTCGCGCCGCTGGACGCCTGGACGCCCGGCACCGTCAACATCGTCGTCGCCGTGCCCGTCCCGCTGAGCGACGCGGCCCTGGTCAACGCGGTGATCACCGCGACGGAGGCCAAGACGCAGGCGCTCCTGGAGGCGGGCTTCCCGTGCACGGGCACCGCGTCCGACGCCGTCTGCGTGGCGGCGGCGACCGAGGGCGAGCCCGAGGTCTTCGCGGGTCCCCGCTCGGTGTGGGGCGCGCGGATCGCCCGCGCCGTCCACGCGGCGGTCCGCGCCGGGGCCCTCGACTACGTCCGCTACCTGGAGGGCCGCGGCTAGCGACCGGCCGCCGTACCACCCCGGTGCGGTACGGCGGCCGGTTTCAGGGCCAGTGCAGTGTGGGGGCTTGGGCCTCACCTCCTACCTGTGTGCGGTACTCCGCCGGCGTGACCGTCAGCCGGCATGGGGAAGGCGATGTCCGTTGCGGTCCGGATGCGCGTTGCGGTCGGGATGCCCGTTCCGGTCCGGGTATCCGTTCCGGCTCAGCGGGCCGAGGCGCGGGTCGGTGGCGAGCGGGTCGCCCCCGTCCAGCAGGGAGCCCCCGGGCATCCCGTTCACCGGGGGCAGCGCGTGCAGCCCGGTCGGCGGCTCCCGGTCGGCGACCGGGCGGGGCCCGGTGTCGTGGCGGTCGGTGAGCGCGGTGAGCGCGTCGACGCGGCGGCGCGCCCGGTCGGCCTCGGCCCGGGCGGCGTCCCGCTCGGCGGTCAGCGCCCGCACCGCCGCGTGCAGCTCGTCGGCCGCGCGGGCCAGCTGCCAGTTGCGCTGCTCCAGCTCGCTGGCCCGCGCCTGGATCTGGTCGCGGTCGGCGACGGCCTGCCCGCGCTTGGCCTCGGCGTCGCGGACGGCGGAGCGCAGGTCCTCGGCGGTGCGCTCGGCGGCGGCGGCCTCGACCCGCTGCCCCTCGACCAGCGTCTCGGCCTGCGAGACCCGCCCGTGCAGGGCGACGAGCTCGGACCGCGCGCTCTCCAGTGACGCCAGCAGCTCCCCCTCGCGGGAGGCGACGCGGTCGCGCTCGCGTTCGGCGGCGAGCCGGGCCGCCTTCGCCGCCTCGGCCTCGTCCTTGGCGTCCGCCGACTCCTGCCGGGCGGCGTCGCGCTCGGCGGTGAGGCGCTCGGCGGTGGCGCGGGCGGACGCGGCCTCCTGCTCGGCGGCCTCCGCGCGGGCCCGCGCGGTCGCGGTCTCCCGCCACGCCAGCTCGGCCTGCCGCTGCGAGGCGTCCCGCTCGCGCTGCGCGATGGCGATGTGCCCGGCGGCGTCGGCGCGGGCGTCGGCGATCCGCCGCTCGACGCCGGCGACGCTCAGCTCCGACATCAGCGAGCCGGCGAGCCGGTCGGCGACGCCCTCCAGCCGGTCGACCATCTCCCACGCCCAGGCGACCTGCCCGGTGAGCCCCGGGGACTCCAGCCCCCGCTCGCGGGCCTCCCGCGCGGCCCGCTCGCACGCGCCGCCGCCGTCCTGGCAGTAGCGGACGGTGCGGGCGCCGCGCACCGGCTGCGGCACGGGCCGTCCGCAGCCGGCGCACGGCCAGACCGCGACCGGGTCACCGAGGCGTGCGATCCCGGCGCGGTCGTCATCGGCGGCCGGGCCGGGTTCGCCGGGACCGCCGCCGGACGCGGCCTCCCCCTCGGCGTAGGCGGCCGGGTCGGTGATGACGGGAAGGTCGGTCTTCGTCGGGGCGGCGGTGGTCGGAGCGACGTCGTCGAGCGGGGCGACCTTCTGGTCTTCCATGTGCCGTTGTACGCACGGGACGCGGGAGGCGTTCGACGTTTCCGGCGGCGAGTTTCGATCGGCGCGCTGCGACGGGTTCAGTCCGAGCGTTCCCCCAGGTAGTCCTCGCGGACGCGCCGCCGGCTGAGCTTGCCGGACGGGGTGCGCGGCAGCGACGCGCGGAACTCGATCCGGCGCGGGTGCTTCAGCTTCGCCAGCCGCGGCCCGCAGAACTCCAGCAGGTCGGCGGCCAGCCCGCCGCCCGGCTCGGCGCCGCCGGCCGGTTCGACGAGGGCGACGGCGCACTGGCCCCAGTCCTCGTCCGGGACTCCGATCACGACGGCGTCGCCGACCGCCGGGTGCTGCAGCAGCACCGCCTCGATCTCGGCGGGGTAGATGTTGACGCCGCCGGAGATGATGAGGTCGGTGCGCCGGTCGCTCATGTAGAGCCAGCCGTCCGCGTCGAGGTGGCCGAGGTCGCCGGGCGTGTAGAAGTCGCCGTGCATGGACGCGGCGGTCTTGTCCGGGTCGGCGTGGTACTCGAAGCCGGGCTGCCCGCTCGCGTAGATCAGGCCGGTCTCCCCCGGCGGCAGCTCCGCGCCCTCCGGGTCGAGGATCTTGATCTGGACGCCCTCGACCGCGCGCCCGACCGTGCCCGGGTGGGCGAGCCACTCGTGCGGGGCGGCGACCACGACGGGGCCGCTCTCGGTGGAGCCGTAGTACTCGTAGAGGACGGGCCCCCACCAGTCCATCATCCGCTGCTTGGTCTCCAGCGGGATGGGCGCGGCGGTGTGGAACACCTGCCGCAAGGACGACACGTCGTACTTCGCCCGGACGTCGTCCGGCAGCCCGAGCATGCGGTGGAACATGGTCGGCACCATCAGCGCGTTGGTGACGCGGTGCCGCTGGATCAGCTCCAGGGTCCGCTCGGGGTCGAAGTGGCCGGAGACGACGACGGCGTGGCCGAGGCTGAGCGCCATCAGCGCGTGGACGCAGGGCGCCGAGTGGTACAGCGGCCCGGCGACGAGGTGCACCTCGTCGTCGCCGGGTTCGAGGCTCAGGTGCTTCATCAGCGTGCCCCGCATGACCTCGAACAGCATTTCGGGCGGGATGTCGAGCAGCGGCCGCCGGACGCCCTTCGGCCGTCCCGTCGTCCCGGACGTGTACAGCATGACCGAGCCCATCTGCCGCTTGGCGGGCGGCTCGGCACTGCCCGAGGCGCACAGCTCGGCCATCGGCCGGTACCCCTCGGCCGGGTCCGCGCTCACCCGTCCCTCCGCGGGGATGCCGGCCTCGTCGGCGGCGGCCGACACCGCGGCGGCGAACGCGCTCTCGGTGATGACGGCCTTGGCGCCGGAGTCGGCGAGGATGTAGCCGATCTCTGGGGTGGTCAGGTGGCGGCTCGCGGGGACGAGGTAGAGCCCCGACTGCATAGCGGCCAGCATCGCGGTGAGGAACTCGCGGCGGTTGCCGAGGACGGTCGCCAGCACGTCGCCGGGGCCGAGGCCGATGCCGCCGAGCGCATGCGAGAGGCGGTTCACCTCGGCGTGCAGCCCGCCGTACGACACCGTCCCGCCGTCGGCCAGGACGGCGGGGCGGTCCGGGTCGTTCCGTGCGATCTCGTAGAAGCCGACACCCTCGACACCCATACGGCATCTCCTCTGTCCGGGACTGATGGCCGGGCGACCTCGGAATCCATCTGACCCGCCTTGCTGGCGGTACGTCAAGAGACTCCGGCGACCGGCGCGGCCTGGCAGGCGCGGGGCGGGAGGAGGCGCGCGGATCGACCGGCCCCGGTCAGCGAACTCACCTGACCGCGACGGCCCGGTTACGTATCATGAACTCGGTCAGTGCCGGGGGGCCGAGGATCGAGACCTACGCGGCGATGGGGCGTGCATGACGGGACCGCAGGGCGGCCGGGGCGGCCGGTCGCGGCCGCCGGAGCGCCCTGACGGCCTCCCGCCCTGGCTCCGCAGGTTCCTGCAGGTCATGTTCCTCGACCTGTGCTCCACCGTCATCGTCAGCATCGGGGTCACGCTGGTGCACGGCGCCTTCTGGCTGAACGCGGCGGTCACGCTGCTGGTCGTCGCGGTGCTGACGGGGGCGCTGTTCGCCTTCTACCCGCGCACGGCGCACGCCGTCCTGGAACGCGTGTCGCGGACGCTGCGGTGGGGCGGCGCGACGCTCGCCTGGGGCCTCGGCGGCGCGGCGGCGATGGCGCTGGTCCTGCTCGCCGGGACGGCCGCCGTCCGGCTCGGGGAGCGCACCGGCTCCTGCGGGCAGCCGCTCGACCTGCGGGTCCTGACCGCGCCGGAGACGCTCACGCCGCTGCGCGCCGCCGCCGCCGAGTTCGCCGACGACAGCGAGGACCGCGGCTGCCGCGAGTACAGCGTCACGGTCGTCCCGGAGGCCGGGCCTGTCCCGCTGTACGACGGGTTCCGGCTGCTGTGGCGGCGCAGCGAGGCGGCCGACGCCGGCCACGCCGACGACCAGCAGCTGTTCGGCCCGCAGCCCGACATCTGGATCCCGTCGTCGACGGCGGAGTACGACTTCGTCCCGAAGGGCCCCGGCCAGACCACGGCGGCGACGGCGGGAGGCGGCGCGCCGTCCGCGAAGGGCGACCCGGTGTTCCGGGTGCGCGGCTCGGTCGGGACGTCGCCGCTGGTGCTGGCGCTGTTCACCCGGGCGCACGAGTCCGTCGCCGACCCGATCGCCGCGCCGATCGCGCCGAGCACGGCGGCGCTGCTGGAGCGGGTCGCGGACGCGGGCGTGCGGCTGCGCGCGATCGCCCGTCCCGTCCCGGAGACCTCGGCGGCGGCGCTCGCCGTCACGCCCGCGCTGTACGGCGCCACGCCGGGCGGCGACGCGGCGGACGAGCGGTTCGCCGAGCCCGCCGACCTGGTCGCGCCGGACGCGGTGTCGCTGCTGTGCCGGTTCCGCGAGCGGGCCGCCGCGCAGCAGTCCGACCCGCCGGACGACATCGCGGTCGCCGTGCCGGAGCAGGTGCTGCACGACTACGACCTGGGGCGCCCGCTCGGCGACCGCTGCGGCGCCGTCGACCCGGACGCCGCCCCGTACGCCGACTGGCGGCTGAACCCCTACTACGCGACCGACCTGCCCACGCTTGACTACCCGTTCGTCCAGGTCAGATGGCGCGGCCAGGACACGCGGGAGCGGGACGCGGCGGTCACCGCGTTCCGCCGATGGCTGGACCGCAACCCGCTCACCCTGCAGGGCTTCCGCGACGACCGCGGCGTCATCCCGCCCGCCCGCGAGGGCGACACCCGGCACTACTACCTGTCGCGGCTGCAGGGCGTCGTCGGCAACCGCGTGATGCCGACCGTCGTCGGGTTACAGCCGCCGGAGGGCGTCCAGGACACGCTGAACCGCATCGGCGCGGCCCGTCCCCGGACGTCGGTGTCGCTGATGCTGGACGTGTCCGGGTCGATGGGCGGCGCGGCGCAGGCGCGCGGCGGCTCGCGCCTCGCCCGCGGGACGTCGTTCCTGCGCAGCCTGGTGTCGCAACTGCAGAGCAACGACCGGGCGGGCCTGCAGGTGTCGTCGGCGACGGCGTCGCCGAGCAGCCCCGAGACGTTCGGGAACGTCCCCCGGGACGCGGCGTCCCCGGACCAGAAGAACGCGATCACGAGCCGGCTGCAGGCGGTCGCGTCCGGCGGCGCCGACCAGCCGCTCAGCGACGCGATCGCCGCGGCCGACCTCGGGCCGGGCAGGCAGCAGCTCATCCTGGTCACCGACGGGCAGAGCCCGGCCGGCAACCCGGCGCTCGGGTCGCGGGTGACGTGGCTGTCGGGCGAGTTCCGCGAGCGGCATCCGGGAGTGCGGCTGACGGTGGTGCTGACGGGCCCGGCCACGTGCGGCTCCTCGCCGGTGAAGGAGATCGCGGCCGCGCTCGCCCCGGAGGACGGGAAGGGCTGCGTGGCGCTGACCGACGCGCCCGAGGCCGAGCAGGCCGCCGAACTGCTGTCGGAGCTGCGATGAGACCGCTGCCGCACCGCCGGAGGGCCTGGGTCAGCGCCGCCGCGGGGGCCGCGCTGGTGCTGGTGGCGTGGCTGGCCGTGGTCCTGTGGCCGGACGCGTCGTACCCGGCGATGAAGGGCGGCTGCGACCGGTCCGAGCTGTTCGTCGCCGGCGGCACGGACGTGAGCCTGAAGAACCAGCGGCGCGCGCTGATCCGGCAGTGGAACGAGGGCCGCTACCCGGACGGCCGCCCGCATCCGCACGCGACGATGGTGGAGGTGTCGGAGTCCACCGATCTGCAGCACAGCCAGATCAAGGCGGTGGAGGAGTCGGGCGGTTGCGCCTACGACGTCCTCATCATGGACAACACGTGGACGGCGCAGTTCGCCGACGCCGGCTACCTGCGCCCGCTCGACGGCATCGGCGATCTCGACGACTTCTTCCCCGCCGCGCTGCGGACGGGCGAGTGGGACGGCGAGCAGTACGCCGTCCCGTTCAACGTGGACGTCGGGCTGCTCTACCACCGGGAGGGCGTGACGCCGCCGGCCGCGTGGCCGGGGCTCCTCACGGCCGGCGTCGCGATGCAGCTCGCCGACTACGAGGGCCTGACGGTGAACGCGCTGGAGGCCGTGTGGAACGACGGCGGCGCCGGGCGCCTGACGGGAGCGCGCCGCCCGAGCGAGGCCGACCTCCGGACGAAGGTGTACCCGGCGCTCGCCCGGCTGGCGCCGCGCGTGCACGGGCCGCTCGCGGCGTCGCGGCAGTACGGGGAGGCGCAGAGCATCGAGGCGTTCGCGTCCGGGACGGGGCTGATGCGCAACTGGCCGTACGCGTTCTCGGCCCTCGCGTCCGAGCCGCGGATGCGCGACGGCGCGCGGCTGCGGTTCGGGGTGACCGCGCTGCCGGGGCGCACCGTCCTCGGCGGGCAGAACCTCGCCGTGTCCAAGCACTCCCCCAACCCCGACGACGCCGCCGATCTGGTGGAGTTCCTGAGCGGGACGGGCAGCCAGCGGCTGCTGTTCTCCTGCGGGGGCTTCGCGCCGGGCCGCTACTCGGCGCTCGGCCTCTCGCCGGGCCGCCACTCCCCCGCCGACGTGAAGGTGCAGGCGTGCTCGTCGCTCACCGGGCAGGTGCCCGGGCCGGGCGAGGTCGAGCTGCCCGACGAGGAGCAGCTCACCCAGCTGGGACGGGCCGTGGTGACCGCGCTGGGCCGGGCCGCGCCGCGCCCGGTGACGCCGCACTACAGCACGTTCACCGGCACGTTCCGGGGCTGCGTCCAGAAGATCTTCGACCGGGCGGGGACGGACGCCGAGTCGTTCGCGCGGGCGGTCGAGCGGTCCCTGGACGGGCGCACCGCGTCCTGCTAGCGGGCGCCTTCGAGGGCGGCGCGGGCCATGGCGTGCAGGAGGTCGCCCATGGCGCCGCGGTCGAGGCCGGCGGCGCTGCGCGGGGTGGAGTTGAGCAGGCCGAAGCACGCGTGGACGGCGGCGCGCGTCCGGTCGTCCGGCAGGCCGGGGGCCAGCCTGCGCAGGACGGCGACCCATTCCTCCACGTAGGCGCGCTGGAGGCGGCGGACGCGGTGCCGCTGCGGTTCGGGCACATTGTCCAGTTCCCGCTCGTGCACGGTGATCAGCGCGGGGTTGTCGAGCGCGAACGCGATGTGCCAGCGCAGCAGCGCGTCGAGGGCGCGCGCGGGGTCGGGGTCGGCGGCGCGGCGGACGCCCTCGGCGAGCAGCCGCTCGCTGATGTCGAGGAGCATCTCGGCGAGCACGGCCTCCTTGCCGCTGAAGTGCCGGTAGAGGGCGGGCCCGGTGAGCCCGACCGCGCGGCCGAGGTCGCCGATGGACGCGCCGTGGTAGCCGCGGCGCGCGAACAGCTCGGCGGCGGCGCCGAGGATCTCGGCGCGGCGCGGGTTCGGCGCGCCGGTGAGCTGCTCGGCCCGTTGGGAGGTCATGCGGGGCAGTCTAGACTAGAGTTGTTAATCAGCGTTAACATCGGTCTTCGCTGAGCATTGTTAATGACCGTTAACCGGAAGAGGGGGCATGGGCGGACCCGAGATCGGCACCCGCGCCGACGTCGCGGGCGAGGCGTTCAAGGCGAGCGCCGCGCACAACGAGGCCCTGGCCGCCGAGCTGCGCGACCGGGTCGACCGGGCGGGGCGCGGCGGTTCCGAGCGGGCCCGCGAGCGGCATGTCGCGCGCGGCAAGCTGCTCCCCCGCGACCGGGTCGACACGCTGCTCGACCCCGGCTCGCCGTTCCTGGAACTGTCGCCGCTGGCCGCGGACGGCATGTACGGGGACGAGGCGCCGGGCGCCGGGATCATCACCGGGGTCGGCCGCGTCTCCGGCCGCGAATGCGTGGTCGTCGCCAACGACGCCACCGTCAAGGGCGGGACGTACTACCCCGTCACGGTGAAGAAGCACCTGCGGGCGCAGGAGGTGGCGCTGCAGAACCGGCTGCCCTGCGTCTACCTGGTCGACTCGGGCGGCGCGTTCCTGCCCCGGCAGGACGAGGTGTTCCCCGACCGCGAGCACTTCGGCCGCATCTTCTACAACCAGGCCGTGATGTCGGGGCTGGGCATCCCGCAGATCGCGGCGGTGATGGGCTCGTGCACGGCGGGCGGCGCCTACGTCCCGGCGATGAGCGACGAGGCCGTCATCGTGCGCGGCCAGGGAACGATCTTCCTCGGCGGGCCGCCGCTGGTGAAGGCCGCGACCGGCGAGGTCGTGACGGCCGAGGAGCTGGGCGGCGGCGAGCTGCACTCGCGCACCTCCGGCGTGACCGACCACCTCGCCGAGGACGACGCGCACGCGCTGCGGATCGTCCGCGACATCGTCTCCACGCTCGGCCCGCGCGAGCCGCGCCCGTGGGACGTCGTCCCGTCGCAGGAGCCGGCCGCCGATCCGTCCGAGCTGTACGGGATCGTCCCGCCCGACTCGCGCACCCCCTACGACGTGCGCGAGGTGATCGCCCGGATCGTGGACGGCAGCCGCTTCCAAGAGTTCAAGAAGGAGTACGGCGCCACGCTGGTCACCGGGTTCGCCCGCATCCACGGGCACCCGGTCGGGATCGTCGCCAACAACGGCATCCTGTTCAGCGAGTCGGCGCAGAAGGGCGCGCACTTCATCGAGCTGTGCGACCGGCGCCGCGTCCCGCTGGTGTTCCTGCAGAACATCACCGGGTTCATGGTCGGGCGCGAGTACGAGGCGGGCGGCATCGCCAAGCACGGCGCGAAGATGGTCACCGCCGTCGCGTGCGCCCGCGTCCCGAAGTTCACCGTCGTCATCGGCGGCTCGTTCGGCGCCGGCAACTACGCGATGTGCGGCCGGGCGTACTCGCCGCGCTTCCTGTGGATGTGGCCGAACGCCCGCATCTCGGTCATGGGCGGCGAGCAGGCCGCGAGCGTCCTCGCGACCGTCCGCCGCGACCAGATGGAGGCGCGCGGCGAGGAGTGGCCCGCCGCGGACGAGGAAGGGTTCAAGGCGCCGATCCGCGAGCAGTACGAGGCGCAGGGCAACCCGTACTACTCGACGGCGCGGCTGTGGGACGACGGGGTGATCGACCCGCTCGACACCCGGCGCGTGCTGGGGCTCGGGCTGTCGGTGGCCGCCAACGCACCGCTGGAGCCGGTCGGCTACGGCGTCTTCCGGATGTGAGGGTGTTGATGTTCGACAGCGTCCTGGTCGCCAACCGCGGGGAGATCGCCGTCCGCGTGTTCCGCACGCTGCGGCGGCTCGGCGTCCGCTCCGTCGCGGTCCACACCGACGCCGACGCGGGGGCGCGGCACGTGCGGGAGGCTGACGAGGCCCTCCGCATCCCGTCGTATTTGGACATCGAGGCGGTGATCGAGGCGGCTCGCGTCTCCGGGGCGGAGGCCGTCCACCCGGGGTACGGGTTCCTCGCGGAGAACACGGCGTTCGCGCGGGCGTGCGGCGAGGCGGGGCTGGTGTTCATCGGCCCGCCGGCCGGGGCGATCGACGCGATGGGCGACAAGATCCGCGCGAAGCGGACCGTGGCGGCGGCCGGCGTCCCGGTCGTCCCGGGGCGGGACGAGCCGGGCCTCTCGGACGCCGAGCTGGAGGCCGCCGCGCTGGAGGTCGGGCTGCCGGTGCTGCTCAAGCCGTCCGCGGGCGGGGGCGGCAAGGGCATGCGGCTCGTCCGGGACGCGGCGGAGCTGCCGGAGGCGATCGCGTCCGCCCGCCGCGAGGCGCGCGGCTCGTTCGGCGACGACACGCTGCTCGCCGAGCGGTTCGTGGAGAACCCCCGGCACATCGAGATCCAGGTCTTCGCCGACGCGCACGGGGGCGCCGTCCACCTCGGCGAGCGCGAGTGCAGCCTGCAGCGCCGGCACCAGAAGATCATCGAGGAGGCGCCGTCGCCGCTGCTGGACGAGGCGTCCCGCGCGCGGATGGGCGCCGCCGCCGTCGCCGCCGCGCAGGCCGTCGGGTACGTGGGCGCGGGGACGGTCGAGTACATCGTCTCCGCCGACCGCCCGGACGAGTTCTTCTTCATGGAGATGAACACCCGCCTCCAGGTCGAGCACCCGGTCACCGAGCTGGTCACGGGCCTCGACCTGGTGGAGCTCCAGCTCCGGGTGGCCTGCGGCGAGCCGCTGCCGTTCACGCAGGACGATGTCCGGCTCGACGGCCACTCCATCGAGGCCCGCGTCTACGCCGAGGACCCGGCGCGCGGCTTCCTGCCCACGGGCGGGCGCGTGCTGGCGCTGAGCGAGCCCGACGGCGTCCGCGTCGACTCGGGGCTGGACGTCGGCACCGAGGTCGGCGGCTCCTACGACCCGATGCTCGCCAAGGCGATCGTCCACGGCGCCGACCGCGCCGAGGCCCTGCACCGCCTCGACCGGGCGCTCGCCTCGTACACGCTGCTGGGCGTCCCGACGAACGTGGCGTTCCTGCGGGCGCTGCTGAGGCATCCCTCGGTCGTGTCCGGCGACCTGGACACGGGCCTGGTCGAGCGCGCCCTGGACGAGCTGACCTCGGGCGACACCGTCCCGCCGGAGGTGCTCGCCGCCGCCGCGCTGGAGCGGATGCGCGCCCTCGAAGCCGGCCCGGACGGCGGCGGGGACCCGTGGGACATCCCGGACGGCTGGCGGCCCGGCGCGCACGCGTGGGCGCCGTGGATCATCACGCCGTCCGGCGGCGACCCGGTCGAGGTCCGCGTGCAGGGCCGGGCCGCGTCCGCCCGCGTCGCGATCGGCGGCGGCGAACCGGTCGCCGCGTCGCTGACCGGCCCGTTCGTCCTGACCTACGGTGGAAGGACGACCTCGTTCGCGGCGGCCCGCGACGGCGGCACGCTGTGGCTCGGCCGCGGCGGGCGCGCGTGGGCGCTGAGCGAGCACGTCCGCGCCGAGGGCGGCGCCGCGTCGGCCGCCGCCGGCGACGGCGTGCTGCGCAGCCCGATGCCGGGGACGGTCCTCGCCGTGAAGGCGGCCGAGGGCGACCGGGTCGAGGCCGGGCAGCCGCTCGTGGTCGTCGAGGCGATGAAGATGGAGCACACGGTCACCGCGCCGCTCGACGGCGTGGTGGCGCGGCTACCGGTCCGCGCGGGCGCGCAGGTCGCGCTGGACGCGGTCTTGGCCGTCATCGAGGAGGCGCGATGACCGCGGCGAGGCGAGGACCGTCGGGACTCCCGCCCCGGGGGTCCGGGGGTCGCCCCCCAGGAAGGAGAGCATGACGATGCGGGTTCCCCTGTCCGGGCTCCCCGAGCGGGTCACGATCTACGAGGTCGGGCCGCGGGACGGGCTGCAGAACGAGAAGGCGGTCGTCCCGGTCGACGTGAAGTCCGAGTTCGTGACCCGGCTGGCGGACGCGGGCCTGCGCACGATCGAGACGACCAGCTTCGTGCACCCGAAGTGGGTCCCGCAGCTCGCCGACGCCGAGCAGCTCCTGGACATCCTGCCGCGCTCGCCGCGGCTGCGCTATCCGGTCCTCGTCCCGAACGAGCGGGGCCTGGAGCGGGCGCTGTCCAACGGCGTCACCGAGATCGCCGTCTTCGGCAGCGCGACCGAGACGTTCGCCCGCCGCAACCTCAACCGCACGGTGGAGGAGTCCCTCGCGATGTTCGCCCCGGTCGTGGACCGCGCCCGCTCCGAGGGCCTCTGGGTGCGCGCCTACGTCTCGATGGTGTGCGGTGACCCGTGGGAGGGCGACGTCCCCATCCCGCAGGTGGTGTCCGTGGCGTCGCGCCTGATGGAGATGGGCTGCTCCCAGCTCAGCCTCGGCGACACGATCGGCGTCGGCACGCCCGGCCACGTCACCGCCCTGATCAGGGCGCTCGTCGAGGCGGGCATCGGCACCGAGCGGCTCGCCGTCCACTTCCACGACACCTACGGGCAGGCGCTCGCGAACACCCTCGCCGCGCTCCAGGCGGGCGTCACCGTCGTGGACGCGTCGGCGGGCGGCCTCGGCGGCTGCCCGTACGCCGAGAGCGCCACCGGCAACCTGCCCACCGAGGACCTCGTCTGGATGCTGAACGGACTCGGCATCGACACCGGCGTCGACCTCGCGAAGCTCGTCTCCACCAGCCGCTGGATGGCCGGGCACCTGGGCCGTCCGAGCCCGTCCCGCGTCGTCCAGGCACTGTCCCCGGAATCGGAGTAAGACCATGATCGACTTCAGGCTCGGCGACGAGCAGGAGGAGCTGCGGCGCACGGTCGAGCGGTTCGCCCGCGAGAGCGTCGCCCCCGTCATCGGGGACCTGTACGAGCGCGGCGAGTTCCCGTACGAGATCGTCGCCGCGATGGGGAAGATGGGGCTGTTCGGGCTGCCGTTCCCCGAGGAGCACGGCGGCATGGGCGGCGACTACTTCACGCTGTGCCTCGCCCTGGAGGAGCTCGCCCGCGTCGACTCGTCCGTGGCGATCACGCTGGAGGCGGGCGTCTCGCTGGGCGCGATGCCGATCTACCGCTTCGGCTCCCGGGAGCAGAAGGAGCGCTGGCTGCCGCTGCTCACCTCCGGTGAGCGGCTCGCCGGGTTCGGGCTGACCGAGCCGGGCGGCGGCTCCGACGTGCCCGGCGGCATGCGGACCACCGCCCGGCTGGACGGCGACTCCTGGGTGATCAACGGGTCGAAGGCGTTCATCACCAACTCCGGCACCGACATCACCGCGTTCGTCACCGTCACGGCGTTCACCGGCGAGAACGAGATCTCCACGATCCTCGTCCCGAACGGCACTCCCGGCTTCACGGTCGGGCGCAAGTACTCCAAGGTGGGCTGGTCGTCGTCCGACACGCGCGAGCTGTCGTTCGACGACGTGCGGGTCCCCGCCGAGAACCTGGTCGGCGAGCGCGGCCGGGGCTACGCCCAGTTCCTCCGCATCCTGGACGAGGGCCGCATCGCGATCGCCGCCCTGTCGGTCGGCCTCGCGCAGGGCTGCGTGGACGAGTCGCTCCGCTACGTCCGGGAGCGGGAGGCGTTCGGCAAGGAGATCGGCCGCTACCAGGCGATCCAGTTCAAGATCGCCGACATGGAGACGCGGGCGCACACCGCCCGGCTCGCCTACTACGCGGCGGCGGCGAAGATGCTGCGCGGCGAGCCGTTCAAGAAGGAGGCGGCGATCGCCAAGCTGGTCGCGTCCAACGCCGCCATGGACAACGCCCGCGACGCCACGCAGGTCTTCGGCGGCTACGGGTTCATGAACGAGTACGCGGTCGGCCGCTTCTACCGCGACGCGAAGATCCTCGAAGTGGGCGAGGGCACCTCGGAGGTGCAGCGCATGCTGATCGCCCGCGCGCTGGGCCTGCCGCCGTCCTGACCCGCCGCGCGGCCGCCGCCCGCCCCGCGAGCGCGGGACGGGCGGCGGTCGAGTGCGCCGGGCCGGGCCGTCAGCCGATCTTGGAGAAGTCCAGCAGCGTCGTCCCGTCGTCGCCGGTGAAGAAGTCCTGCGGGTCGCGCTCGTTCGTGCGGCCCCCCATCACCTCGTTGCCCCGCCGGATGCCGGTGTCGAGCATCTTCCGGGTCTGGACGTCGTACAGGAGGTGGGTCTTCGACGCGGGACCGTCCGGGTAGTACGGGAGGAACCGCCCGTAGACGACGCCGGCCGCCGGGGCGAGCATGTCGCCCTTCACGGGCAGCGTCCGGCCGGCCTTCCCGTCCCTGCGCTGCACGGCGATCGGCGGCATCCCGCCGTTGTAGCGGACGCCCGTCGCGGAGCCGCCGACGCACCACGTCACCCCGCACGACCACGCACCCTTGAACGGCGCGAGGCGGGCCTCGCGGCGCTCTCCGGTCCGCACGTTCTTGAGGGTCCGGTACCGGACGTATCCGAGCTTGTCCCCGTAGGGCGCCGGTGAGCCGATCCAGGGCCAGGACACGATCCCGAAGCCCTCGGTGCCGGGGATCTTCGCGGGCGCGCCACCGGTCAGCGGCGCCCTGTACACGCCGCCGCTCGCGGCCCAGACGGCGTCGTCCCCATCGATGAGCAGCGTGGAGACCTCGGCCCCCGGCATCCCGGTGATCTTGTGCGCGGCGCCGCCGGCGACCGGGGCGCCCCAGATCTCGACCGTGTCGCGGCCGTCCACCCGGTACGACAGCCACCAGACGACCCGGCCGCCGCCGACGGCGAAGTCGGACGCGAAGATCTTCGAGCCGCGGGGGATCACGATGTTGGTGATCACCTTGGCCCTGCGCGCGCCGAGGTCGTAGGACCACAGCCGGTCCGGGCGCTGGAGGGACGACTCGGTCGTACCGACCAGGATGTCGCCGTCCAGCAGCGCGACGGGCTGCAGGCGGCTCCCGTCCGGCAGCCGGGCGGGGAGCTCCCGGACGGCGTCCGGCCACCGTTCGCGGACCTTGACCGGGGCGCCGAGGTCGGCGCGCGCCACCGGCTTCAGCGCACCGGCCGCAGCGACGGGCACCGTGCCGTCACCGGTCCCGAGCTGCGTGCCGAGCACGCCCGCACCGCCGACGACGACCGCCGTGCCGAGCGCGGCGGCCGCCATCTTGCGGCGCCTCCTGCCGCGGCGCACCGCCTCCACCCGGTCCAGCAGTTCCGGCCGGACGGACGGCGCCTCCTGCGCCGCCGTCGCCAGCGTGCCGCGCAGCGCGCGGCCCAGATCATCGCTCACTGTGCCCTCCCACCATGTGCCCTCCCGCCGTCTGCGCGGCGGCCGGGCGCCGGGCCGCGCGTAGTTTGTCGAGTGCGCGCGCCGCCTGGCTGCGGACCGTTCCGCGGGAGATGCCGAGCGTCCGGGCGATCTCCTCGTCGGACAGGTCCTCGTAGTAGCGCAGGACCAGCACCGCCCGCTGCCGCCGGGGCAGCGCCGCCAGCGCCTCCCAGAGCCTCGGGTCGTGCTCGGCCCGCTCCAGCCCGCGGTCGTCGTAGTGCCGCTCCGGCACGCTGCTCATCAGGTGTTCGCGCCTGCGCCGCCGCCACATGCTGATGTGCTGCCGCGCCATGATCGTGCGGACGTAGCCCTCGGGGTCGCGCTTGTTCACGACCCGTCCCCATGCGCCGCGCAGCCTGATCAGCCCTTCCTGCAGCAGGTCGGCCGCGTCATCGGCATTGCCGGTGAGGACGAAGCCGTACCGCAGCAGAGCCTGCGCGCGGCTCGCCACGAACTCCTCGTACCCCACGCCGTCGTCGTCGTCCAAAGGCCTTCCTTCCCATCGCCCCCAGGACGCCCGGACCCCCGATTCTGTTGCACGCCGCGTTCCGGGCAGGGGCGCGGTAGGGTCGGCGGATGCTGCTGCGTGCCTACGGGATCGCCCGGTCGCTGGTCATGTACTACGGGGTTCCGGGCAAGCACCGGCGCGCGATGCGCCTGTACGGCGAGTTCATCGGGGACGGCGACGTCGCGTTCGACATCGGCGCCCATGTGGGCGGCCGGGTGCGGGTGTGGCGGCACCTGGGGGCGCGCGTGGTCGCGGTCGAGCCGCAGCCCGACTGCCTGCGCGTCCTGCGGCTCTTCTACGGCCGCGACCGGGACGTCGCGATCGTGCCGGGCGCGGCCGGGGCGAAGCCCGGGAAGGCTCGGCTCGCCCTGTCCAGCGCCACCCCGACGGTGTCCTCGATGTCGCCCGGCTGGATCACGTCGGTGACGGCGGACCGCAGCTTCGCCCGCGTCCGCTGGGACCGGTCGGTCGAGGTGGCGGTGACGACGCTGGACGACCTCATCGCGGCGCACGGTGCGCCGTCCTTCTGCAAGATCGACGTGGAGGGCTTCGAGGCGGACGTCCTCGCGGGCCTGTCCCAGCCGGTTCGCGCGCTGTCGTTCGAGTACGTCCCGTCGGCGCACGACGCGTCCATGGAGGCGCTGCGCATCGTCGAGCAGCTCGGTTCGTACGAGTACAACTACTCCCCCATCGAGACGATGCGGTTCGCGAGCCCCCGGTGGCTGGACGCCTCCGAGCTGCGGCGGCAACTGGAGCGCATCCGCCCGCGCGGCCGGTCCGGCGACGTCTACGCCCGGCTGCGCTCCGCCTGACCCGCCGCGCGGTTCAGGCGGGGTCGGCGGGGAGCCAGTCGCGGTCGGGGTCGTAGTCCAGCCAGCGGCGCCGCCGCCCCCGCTCGGCGAAGGCGCGGACCAGCGCGGGCACCACCGGGTGCGGTGACTGCCGCGGCCACATCAGCGACCACGCGTACAGCGGGGTCGGCTCCACGATCGGGACGGCCCGGATGCCGGGGATGTCGGGCAGCGGGGCATCGGCGGGGAACAGGGTGATGCGGCCGGGGTCGGCCCTCAGGTCGGCCAGGAGGTGGTCGACGCCGAGGTTCGCGCCGCCGGACGCGGCGCGGGCGCCGAACGCGTCGCAGAACCGCTTGATGAAGTCGAGCCGGTCGACGGCCGCCGGGAACCACAGCTCGCGGCCGGCCAGCTCGGACGGCCGGACGGCCGCCGCCGAGGCCAGCGGATGCCCGGCGCCGACCAGCAGATCCACGGGTTCGAGCCGGACGAGGCGGTGCGCCAGGCCGTCGGGGAGGGGCGGGTGGACGCGGCCGAACGCGGCGTCGATGTCGCCGCGCAGCAGCGCGGCCGCCGCGGCGGGCAGGTCGCGGCTCATGCCGAGTTCGACGGCGAGCCCCGGCCGCTCGTCGACGACCGGGCCGACCGTCCGGGCGGGGCCGTAGAGGTGGCCCCACACGTCGAGGCGGAGCGGCCGGGCCCCGGCGTGGACCGCGTCGCGGGCGGCGTCGGCGGCGCGCAGCGCCTCCCGGGCCGGTTCGAGGAACCGCCGCCCCGCCTCGGTGAGCCGCACGGTCCCGCGGGTGAAGAGCGCGGCGCCGAGCGACCTCTCCAGCGCGGCGATCCGCTTGGACACCGCCTGCTGGCTGATCTCCAGGTCCTCGGCGGCGCGCCCGAAGTGCAGGTGGTCGGCGACGCCGACGAACGCGCGCACCTGGCCGAGGTCGAGGTCCATGCCTCCCATCGTGGACGACAACCGATGGTTGTCAAACGAGCCGGGCGGCTGTTGGACGGGCCTCCGGCCCCGGCGCTTTCCTGCCGGTATGAAAGCTCTTGTTCCGCATGCGGGATCGGTGGTGTTCAGGGAGGTCGAGGAGCCCGTCCCCGGTCCCGGCGAGGCGCTGGTGAAGGTCGCGGCGTTCTCGGTGAACCGCGGCGAGACGTTCCAGCTGGAGTCGGACCGGCCGGGGTGGCGGCCCGGCAAGGACGTCGCGGGGCTCGTCGTCCAGCCCGCGTGCGACGGGTCGGGGCCCGCGGCGGGCGCGCGGGTCGTCGGGCATCCGCCGGCGGCCGGGTGGGCGGAGTACGCCGCCGTCCCGACCGGGTCGCTCGCCGAGATCCCCGCCTCGGTGCCGGCTCCGGTCGCCGCCGCGCTCCCGCTGGCCGGGCTCACCGCGCTGCGCCTGCTGCGCGCGTCCGGCGCCACCGCCGGGACGCGCGTGCTGCTGACGGGCGCCTCGGGCGGCGTCGGCCACTACTTCACCGAACTCGCGGCCGCGGCGGGGGCCGAGGTCACCGCGGTCACGGCCACGCCGGAGCGCGGCCGGCGGCTCGCCGAGTTGGGCGCCGCGGTCGTCCACGACGTGGCGGACGCGGCCGGGCCGTTCGACGCGGTGCTGGAGTCGACGGGCGGGGACGTCCTGCCGCGCGCTCTGGCGCGCGTCGCGCCGGGCGGGACGCTGATCTGGTTCGGCCAGGCCGCCCGCCGCCCCGTGACCCTGGACTTCTTCGCCTTCTTCGACGGCCCCGAATCCGCCTCCATCCGGCATTTCCACTACGCGGGCGAGCCGTTCGGCGCGGACCTGGCCACCCTCGTCCGGCTGACCGCCGCGGGCCGCCTCCACCCGGAGATCGGCCGCGTCGCCGGGTGGGCCGAGACCGCGGCCGTCCTGACCGATCTCCGCGAACGCCGCATCCGCGGCAACGCCGTCCTCACCCTGGAGAGCACCCGATGAGCACCTTCTTCGACGAACCGGTCGGGCCGTTCGTCGCCGCGAACCGGTCGCGCGCCATCGCGGCGGGCATCGACCCCTACCAGTACGACGCGGTCACCGGCGGGCTGGCGTCCCTGCGCGAGTGGCCGGACGCGTTCGCCCGGACGGCGCGTGAGCACCTCGCCATGGCCGGGCGGGCGCGGCTGCCGCGTTCCGCCGGCGACGCCTACCGGGACGCCGCGCTGTGGTTCCACTTCGCGACCGTCCTGCCGAACCCGGACCTCGCCGCGCACGAGCGGGCCGCCGCCGCGTCGGCCGGCGCGCTGCGCCGCTCCCTCGCGCTGCTGGCACCGGACGCCGAGCACGTCACCGGGCCCGACTTCACCGGCATCCTGCACCGTGCGTCCCCGGACGCTCCGCTGGTGCTGCTGGTGCCCGGCATGAACTCCGGAAAGGCCGAGTTCATGCCGATCGCCGAAGCGCTCGTCGCGCGGGGGCTCTCCGTCCTGGCGATCGACGGGCCGGGGCAGGGGGAACTGGCCGTCCGCAGCGCCTGGGAACCGGACTACCAGCGGGTCGTCCGGCAGGCCCTCGACGTCGTCGGCGCGCCGCCCGCCGGCGTGGGCGTGATCGGGCTCAGCATGGGCGGATTCCTCGCCGCGGTCGCCGCGCACCATGAGCCGCGCGTCCGGGCGGTCGTCACCGTGAGCGGGCCGACCGCGCTGGCCTGGGACGAGCTTCCGCCGTACGTGACGGAGACGTTCGTCCTGCGGACGGGCGGCGAGGCCGCGGCCCGCGAGTTCGCCCGGCGGGTGACCGCGCCCGACGTCCCCCAGCCGATGCGCGTGCTGGACGGCGGTCTGGACGTGATCCCGGGCGTCGCGAACGGCGCCGAACTGGCGCGCCGGTCGGGCGGCGAGTACGTGCTGATCCCCGAGGGCGGCCACCTTCTGGAGAACACCCGCTGGACCTGGCTCCCCGAGACCCTCGACTGGCTCGCCACCCGGTTGAGCCAGAACGCGGCGCTGGTCGTCACCCGCTACGTCGAGGCCGTCGCGAACGGCGACCTGGACACGATCACCGCGAGCTTCGCCGACGACGCCACCTGGACCTATCCCGGCGACCTGCCGCTCACCGGCACCTGGAAGGGACGGGACGCGATCGTCGGCGACTTCCTCGGCGGCGCCGGGAGGCTCTTCCAGCCGGGTGGGGAGCCCAAGGTCGTCCTCACCAACGTGATCGCCGATGGGGACCGCGTCGTGGCCGAGTGGACGTCCCGGGGCACGGCGCGCAACGGCCGCGCCTACGACAACCTGTGCCTGGGCGTCTTCACCGTGCGGGACGGCAGGATCGCGTCCGTCCGCGAGTACACCGACACGCAGCACGTGGAGCGCACGCTGTTCGCCCCCGAGTAGCGGTCAACGGACGGCTCCGGCGATGACCGCCGACACCATCTTCTGGACGGCGTCGCGCTCCGGACGGGGCCCGGAGCGGTCGGCGAACAGGAGGTGCGCGGCGCCGATCAGCGTCGGAGCGAGCGTCCCGACGTCGGCGCCGGGCGCGATGCGGCCGAGGTCGCGCTCGGCGACGAGGTAGGACTCGACCACCCCCACCGCCTCCGTCAGGACGGGGACGCCGGCGGGCAGCGTCCGCCGGAGCAGGACGCGCAGCTGGGTCCGGAAGGTGACCAGGGGGACGATCGCGACGGCGACCGACTCGAACAGCGCCGTCAGCGCGTCGGTGAGGTTGCCGGCGACCGTGCCCGTCCCGGCGGACGCGCGCAGCTCGGCGGCCTGCGGGTCCATCCGGTCGACCCGGTCGATGACGAACTCGGCCAGGAAGGCGTCGAAGTCGGCGAAGTGCCGGTGCAGGACGCCCTTGGCGACGCCCGCCTCGTCTGTGACGGCGCGGCTGGTCAGCGCGCTCGGGCCGTCCCGGAGCAGGATCCGCTCGGCGGCGTCGAACAGCTGCTCGCGCACATCCCGGAGGGCCACCCCTGTCGGCACCGCGCATCCTCTCCCTGGACGAGTGGGCAAGCGCCCACTATGGTGGGCACATGCCCACTCTATCGAACGAGCCCCATCGGGCACGCGACGTCGCGGAGTCGTTCGGCGCGGACGCCGACCGCTACGACCGGACGCGCCCGAGCTATCCCGACGCCCTCGTGGCGCGGCTCGCCGCGGCCGGGCCCGACGTCCTCGACGTCGGCTGCGGGACCGGCATCGCGGCCCGCCAGTTCCAGGCGGCCGGGTGCCGCGTCCTCGGCGTCGAGCCCGACGCCCGCATGGCGGAGCTGGCCGAACGCGCCGGCGTCCCGGTCGAGGTGTCCACGATCGAGGACTGGGACCCCGCCGGCCGGACGTTCGACGCGGTCGTCGCCGGGCAGGCGTGGCACTGGGTCGACCCGGTCGCCGGCGCGGCCAAGGCGGCGCGGGCGCTGCGCCCCGGCGGACGCCTGGCGGTGTTCTGGCACTCGTTCCGGCCCCCGTCCGGCCTCGGTGACGCCATGGCCGCCGCGTACCGCCGCGCCAGGCCGGACTCGCCGCTGTTCCAGCGCCCGCTGCCCGGCCCGGAGGCGTACTCGCTGATGTGCGACAAGGCGTCCGACGGCATGCGCGAGGCGGGCGGCTTCGGCGAGCCGGAGGAGTGGCGCTTCCCCTGGGAGCGCCACTACACGCGCGACGAATGGCTGGAGCAGGTCCCGACCTTCGGCCTGCACTCCCGGGTTCCGGCGGACAAGCAGCAGCAGATCCTCGCGGACATCGGTGCCGCCATCGACGCGGCGGGCGGCGCGTTCACGATGGGCTACACCACGGTCGTCGCCACCGCGCTCCGCGACTCGTGAACGCCCGCGTCCGCTTATGGTGCCTGCGCCACGCCGAGTCCGAGAACGTCACACAGGGCGTGGCGGGCGCCGTCCCCGCCGCTCCGCTGACGGCCCGCGGCCGCCGTCAGTCCGTCGCCGCCGGGCGCCTCCTCGCGTCCGAGCCGACCGTCCGCATCTACTCGAGCCCGTCCGTCCGCGCCCGGGAGACCGCCCGGCTCCTGGCCCCGCCGGGTGTCGCCGTCACGGTGATCCCGGAGCTGGCCGAGGTGGGGATCGGCGAGCACGAGGGGTCGCGCGACCCGTCCGTCCGCGCCCGGACGGCCGACGTCCTCCGCGCCTGGATCACCGAGCGGGACTTGGCGCAGCGGGTGGCGGACGGCGAGTCCGGCCACGAGGTCATCGCCCGCGTGACGGCGGCACTCCACCAGATCGCGACCGCCCACCCCGGCGAGACGGTAGCCGCAGTCGGCCACGTGGCAAGCCTCACCGTCACCCTGAGCCACCTGTGCACCCTCGGCGCGCAGGTGTGGGGTTCCCCGCTCCCCCACGCCCACCCCTTCCTCGTCGAGCGACACGGCGAGAGGTGGACCTGCCCGGCCTGGCCGGCCGTCCCTCCTGACTGATCGCCCCGCTAGTTCTGAGCCCGGGGCGTCCGCCGCGGCCGGGACGGTCCGGCACGGTCGGTGGTGGCCGTGACGTGCTCGGGCTGGCATGCCGTGCGTCACAGTACGGGCGCACTGGCGTCGAAAAGACATCTGTGTCTGCTAGACAATGCCGGTACACGTCCCGACCCTTGGCGGGTGAGGCATGGAACCCCTGCGTCCCGGCGATCCCCGGCGGATCGGCCCCTACGAGCTCGAGGCCCGGCTGGGCGCGGGCGGCATGGGGCAGGTGTTCCTCGGGGTCTCGCCGGGCGCCCGCCGCGTCGCCGTCAAGGTCATCCGCGCCGAGTACGCCGAGGACGACCGCTTCCGGGCGCGGTTCGCGCGCGAGGTGGAGGCGGCCCGCCGGGTCGGCGGGTACCACACGGCGCAGGTCGTGGACGCCGACGCCGAGGCCGCGTCGCCGTGGCTGGTCACCGCGTTCATCCCCGGCCCGTCCCTGCGGGAGGTCGTGGGCGGGCGTGGGCCGCTCGATCCCGGCGCGGTGCGGGCGCTCGCGTCCGGGCTGGCCGAGGGCCTCGCCGCGATCCACGGGTGCGGGCTCGTCCACCGCGACCTCAAGCCCGGCAACGTCATCATGGCGGCGGACGGCCCCCGGATCATCGACTTCGGCATCGCCCGCGCGACCGACGCGACGGCGCTGACCTCGGCGGGGGCGGTCGTCGGCACCTACGCCTACATGTCGCCGGAGCAGGTGCTCGGCGACATGCCGGGACCGTCCGGCGACGTGTTCTCGCTCGGCTGCGTGCTCGCCTACGCCGCGACCGGGCGGGGCCCGTTCGACGCGGAGACGATCCCGGCGATCGTGCACCGCGTCCTGCACGAGGAGCCGGACCTGTCCGCGCTCCCGGAGGACCTCCGCACCATGATCGCCGCGTGCCTCGCCAAAGACCCGGCGCGGCGGCCCGACGTGGACACGCTCATCACCGCACCGGAGAGCATCGAGCCGCCGCCAGACACCGGCCCGCCCGGCGACGAGGCGGACACGCACGCCAACGCGACGCTCGCCGCGACCCGTTTGCGGGAGGCCCCGGCGGCCGCCCCGGCACCCGTCGGCCGCCGAGCGCTGCTCATCGGCGGGGGCGCCGTCGCGGCGATCACCCTGGGCGCCCCGGTGGCGTTCTTCCTGACGCGCGGGGAGGAGAAGCCGGCCACCGCCGCACCGCCCGCCTCGCCGTCCCGGCCGAAGGGGCTGATCCCCCACAGCGGGTCGCTCAGCGCCCCGGACGTCAAGACCCTCGACGAGGTCGCCATCAGCCCCGACGGGCGGACGGTCGCCGCCGGGGGCCTCGACTCCACGATCACGCTGTGGGACGTCGCGACCGGGCGCGTGCTCCGCACGATCCGCAGGGCGGGCTGGGTCGGCGCGCTCGCGTTCAGCCCGGACGGCGCGTCCCTCGCCGGCTCGTCCACCTCTCCCGGCCAGCTGCTCGTCTGGGATGTGGCGACCGGACGCCTCAAGGTGAACGTGCGGACCGGCGAGTACGGCCTGAACGCGCTGGCCTACAGCCCGGACGGCCGCACGATCGCGGGCGCCAACCCCGACGCCCGGCTGTTCGACGCCGCCACCGGCCGCACCCGGGCGGAGTTCGACCTCGGCCACAGCGGCGTCAACGCGGTCGCGTTCAGCCCGGACGGCGGGACCGTCGCGGTCGGGGTCGACGGCTACTACAAGAAGCCGCCGGGCCGCACCGTCCAGCTCCTCGACGGCCGGACGCTCCGCGGCCGCGGCCGGCTCACCGGGCACGCCTCCAACGTCACCGGCGTCGCGTTCAGCGCGGACGGGCGGCGCCTCGCGAGCTGCGGCGCGGACTCGACCGTCCGGATCTGGGACGTCGCCGCCCGCCGCGCCGTGCGCGTCATCGACGCGGGCGAGGCGAAGGTGCGGGACGTGCGGATCTCCCCGGACGGCGCGTCCGTCCTCGGCGCCTGCTCCGACCGGACCGTCCGCGTCTGGAACACCGCGACCGGCGCGCTCACCTCGACGCTCGTCGGGCACCCGCAGCCCATCGCCAAGATCGCCCTCGCCTCCGGCGGGCTGGTCGCCGCCGTCGGCAGCTCGAAGCCGGACGGCACTGTCACGCTCTGGAAGGTCTGACCCGTGGATCCGCTGCGCGACGACGACCCCCGCGAGGCCGGCCGCTACCGGCTGCACGGGCGCCTCGGCGCGGGCGGCATGGGGGAGGTGTTCCTCGGGGCCTCGCCGAGCGGGCGCAAGGTCGCGGTGAAGACCGTCCGCGCCGAGTTCGCCGCCGACCCGGGGTTCCGCCGCCGGTTCGCCCGCGAGATCGAGGCCGCCCGCCGCGTCGGCGGCTTCCACACCGCGCAGGTCATCGACGCCGACCCCGACGCCGCGTCGCCGTGGATGGCGACCGCGTTCATCCCCGGCCCGTCGCTGCGGCAGACCGTCCAGCGGCAGGGGCCCCTCGCCCCGGACGCGGTGCGCGACCTGGGCGCCGGGCTGGCCGAGGGCCTCGCCGCGATCCACGCGTGCGGGCTGGTGCACCGCGACCTCAAGCCCGGCAACGTCATCATGAGCCCGGACGGCCCCCGCATCATCGACTTCGGCATCGCCCGCACGGCCGACGCGACCGCGCTGACCTCCACCGGAGCGGTCGTCGGCACGTTCTCGTTCATGTCGCCCGAGCAGGTGCGCGCCGACGCGACCGGACCGCCGAGCGACGTGTTCGCGCTCGGCTGCGTGCTCGCCTACGCCGCGACCGGGCGCGGCCCGTTCGACGCGGCGACCGTCCCGGCGATCGTCCACAAGATCGTCGGCGCGCCGCCCGACGTCGCCGGACTGGCGGACCCGCACCTGCGCGACGTCATCGTCCGCTGCCTGGAGAAGGACCCGGCGCGGCGCCCGTCCGTCGCGGAGGTCCTCGCGGCGCTCAACGGCCCGCCGCCGCACCGCCTCCCGCGCCGCGCCGTGCTGCTCGGCGGCGCGGCCGTCGCAGCGGCCGCCGCCGTGGCCGTCCCGACCGTGCTGCTGTGGCCCTCGGACGCGCCCGCCGCCGGGCGGAACGCTCCGATGACCCCGATCGGCGTCCCCACCGGCACGACCCTGCCCAGCTCGGAGGTCGCGGTCCACGCCGTGGCGTTCTCCTCCGACGGCAAGACCCTGTGGGGCGCCGGGTTCTCCACCATCCTGCGCTGGGATCTGGCCACCGCGCAGGTCACCACTCACAAAATCGACGACACTGCCAAGACCTACCGCCGCCCCATGGTCTTCAGCCCGGACACGAAGACCCTTGCCACCTCCGGCGACGACAAGGGCGTCCACCTGTGGGACGTGGCGTCAGGGAAGATCCGCAAGACCTTCCCGCAGATACAGGGCGTCCAGTCGCTCGCGTTCAGCCCGGACGGCCGCTCCCTCGCCGTCAGCGTCGGCAACGGCCCCCACTTCGTCCAGGTCTGGGACATCACCACCGGCGAGTCCGTCTCCATGAAGACCGACTCCTACGCCAGAGCGCTGGCCTTCTCCCCGGACGGCAAATCCCTCGCCGGCGGTTACGCCTTCTCCGGACGCTTCACCGTCTGGGACGTCGCGACCGGCAATGCCACCGAGATCTCACCGCGCAACGCCACCGAGATCCCCTGCCTGGCCTTCAGCCCGGACAGCACGACCTTGGCGGCCTCCACCGGCGGCTACTACGGATACGAAATACGGCACGCGGCCGACGGCGACCTCAAGACCACCATCAGAGACCTAGGCGGCGAGGTTCAAGCCCTGGGCTTCAGTCCGGACGGCAACACGCTGGTCACCGCCGACCAGAAGAACATCCGCCTGTGGCACGTCCCCACCGGGCGCAACACGGCAACACTCCCCGGCGACCCCGACGACGAGCAGTCAATGGCCTTCGCACCCCACGGCCAGAGCTTCGCCACCACCAGCGGCACCGGCACAACCCGCCTCTGGACCTTCCAGTAACCGCAGGTCAGCGGCCCGGGTCGAACGCCACGCGGAGAAGACGAACCGACGACTGGTCACGTCTCGACACCAGCCCTCCGCCAACAAAGGAAAGGGGGCGGCCTGGACCGGCCGCCCCCAACGCATGCGCGGTATCAAAGCGTGAGGTCGAAGGAGCCGCCCTTGATGCCGGTGAGGAGCGACACCCACGCAGACGGCGCGAGGGACAACATCGGCCCGTCCGCATCCTTGGAGTCCCGCACCGCAACACCCTGGTGGATCAACGCGGCCACCTCAACGCATGAAGATCCGCCACCACCGCTGTGGCTGCTCTTCCGCCAACGGGAAAACTGAGTAGTGCTCATGGATTTGAGAGTAACCGTTCGATCAAAGCTCGGGAGTCTGTAGGTGATAACGCGGCAGCCCTCAGGTGGTCGAAAACGAGATCATGATGACGAATCACCTCTTGATCCTCCAGGTACCAGCCTGTGGTCAGGTTCTCGACGAGCACCACGGACAGGTCGCTCGTGACCAGGGTCGTGAAGGACCCATTGTGACCAGGATGGGAGCCAGCCGTGAACGGAAGCACTTGAAATGTAACGTTAGGCAACAACGAGAGCTCAACTAGGCGCCTGAGCTGGGCCTTCATTACTTCCGGCCCGCCCTGTTCCTGATACAGCACCGCTTCACTCACGATGACCCAGAGCCGAAGCGGATTCTCCTTGAGTAGAACCTGCTGACGACGCAGACGGACCTCGGTCAGCCCCTCCACATCATGTGGTCCCTCCAGCGGGATGCTGGAACTAATGACCGCACGGGCGTATGCCTCGTCTTGGAGGAGCCCTGGGACGAGGTGTAGTTCAAAACTCTTGACGCACGTCGCCTCAGCCTCAAGGGAGATGTAATCCAGAGTCGACGGCGCGATCTTGCCCTCGTGACGGAGCCACCAGCCCTTCTTCCCAGAATCACGTGCGAGCTTGTAGAGGACCTCCCGCTGGTTGGGGTCGGTGAGTTCGTAGCGGTCGAGCATGTGCTCCAGGGCGGGGCGGCGGATGCCTCGCTTGCCGGTCTCCAGCTTGCTCAGGGAGGACGGCGTGCGGTTCAGCAGACGGGCCGCCTTCTGGAGGTTGAGGTCGCGGCTCTCCCGCAGCTCACGCAGCATCGCGCCGAGCTTGCGGCTTCGCATGGTGGGACGCTGCGCTCTGTCCATGACGTAATCATGACCTAACAATGCGTAATCGTGGGTCAGGTTCGCCGAGGTGGACACGGTGACTCGGTCAAAAGTGACCGGGGCCGGTTTGCCCCGGGACCTCGGGACGAGGGTCGCAAACGCATCCCTTGCACCGACCCGCCCTGCCCATTCTTTTCGGCGACGACGAACCGAGAGGAGTGGAGTGATGACGGTGCCGACGGCGAAGTTCGACGCGCTTCTACTGCCGGGGATGGACCGGGCGCCCGGCCACGCGCGGCGGTGGCTTCGGGACGTGCTGGGCGACCACCCCGCGCTGGACGATGCCTCGCTCTGCCTGAGCGAGTTGATCACGAACGCGGTGCGGTACACCAAATCCGGAAAGGACGGACAGATCCGCGTCGAGGTGAGCTATTCGGACGAACTCGTCCGCATCGAAGTCATCGACGACGGCGGTTCCACGACCGTCCCGCACCTGGCCACGGTGGACGAGATGGACGTCTGCGGACGGGGCCTGCGCATCGTCGCCTTCATGGCCGGCGACTGGGGCGTCACCCAGCGAGCCGGGGGCCACGCGGTGTGGTTCGAGATGGCCCGCACCTGACGTCCGAACACGGACGCGGGAAAGCCGGGATACCGCGCCCAGTTTCTCGCGATAATGGCGGCTTCCGTGGAATCTGGGGGTGCCGTGTCGGTCGAGGTCGCCGCAGTGCGAGTTGGCATGTCGGTGACACGGCTGGCCGTGGGGCGGTGGCTCGCCGGGCGGTCGAGCAGGGACGGGGCCGGCAAGGACCTCGTCGAGCTGATCAAAACGGGGTTTCCGGACGAGATCAAGCGGCGGCGTGTCCAGCGGCAGTTCGACGGCATCGCCGATTCGGTCGCCGAACGGCTCCTGACCTTCGCGGGACGCGAATTCGGCGGGCTCACCGACGGCGACCGCGAGGCTGCGCTGCACGAGGTCGTCCGCACTCTCGACGGAGCCGATCTGTCGGACGACGCCTTCTTCGCAGCCGATGCCGACCCGGTGAAGCTGGCGCGCGGCCTGCGGACGCGGCTTCCGGTGCGGCGGGCCGAGTTCGAACTGGGCGAGGCCGGTGCCCGCCTGTACGAGGTGGTGCTGGACGAGTGCTGCGACTGCCTCGCCCGCATCATCGTCCACCTCCCGCAGTTCGGACCGCGCGCATCAGTGGAGATGCTGGGCAGGCTGAGCGGGCTGGCCGACCAGGTCGGCGCCGTCTTGGCTCGGCTCCCGGCACGCACCCTCGACGCACCGGAAGGGACGTCGGACGACGACGAGTTCACCCGCCGGTATCTCGCTTCCATCAGCGAGTCTCTCGACACGCTGGAGTTGTTCGGCGTCCGGTTCGAGCGGTTCACCCGTCCGCAGACGACACTGAGCGTCGCTTACATCAGCCTCAACGTCTCGGGCGAGAGCAAGCGGGCCCACCGCTCTTCGCGGCCGCATGCCGTGCCGGTCAGCGACTGGCGGGACGAGGCCACGACCGGGTCCGTCCGGGTCGAGGCGGCGTTGGGCGACCATCGGCTGATGCTGCTGCGCGGCGAGGCCGGCGGTGGAAAAAGCACGCTGCTTCGATGGCTCGCGGTCACGGCCGCCAGGGGTTCTTTCAGCGGGCCGCTGAGTGAGTGGAACGGGTCCGTCCCGTTCGTTATCAAGCTGCGCAGCCATGCGGGCAGGCCACTGCCGCGTCCCGAAGAGTTCATCGACGATGTCGCCGGGCACCTCGCCGGGATCATGCCGCGCGGGTGGGCGCACCGGCAGCTCGCGTCCGGCCGGGCACTGCTCCTCGTGGACGGCGTGGACGAGGTCACCGGCACGCAGCGCCAGGCAGTCCGGGAATGGCTCAAGCGGATTGTCACCGAGTTCCGCGATATCCGGATCATCGTCACCTCACGTCCGGCGGCGGCCGGCTCCGACTGGCTCCGTGCTGAGGGGTTCGCGACCGCCTTCCTTGAGCAGCTCTCCCCGGCGGACATCCGGACGCTCGTCCAGCACTGGCACACCGCCGTCCGCGACTGCGCCGACCTGCCGTGCGAGTTGGAGCGTCTCCCGTCCTACGAGGCGCGCCTCCTGGCACGGCTAGAGGCCGCTCCTCATCTCCGGGCCCTCGCCTCCAGCCCCTTGCTCGCCGCCATGCTCTGCGCGCTCAACCTCGACCGCGAGGCCCTCCCCCGCAATCGCATGGGTCTCTATGGCGCCGCCCTTGAGATGCTCCTGGAGGCGCGCGACACCAAGCGCGGCATTCCGAGCGTCCTCGAACGCGAGCAGAAGATCCGCATACTGCAGGACGTCGCCTGGCACCTCTCCACCAGCTCCCGCGTGGAGCTGCCGAAGCCCATGGTCGAGCGGCTCGTCGCCGACCGGCTGGCGTCGATGCCGCAGGTCCGCGTCACGTCGAGCGCGGTCTTGGACGAGCTGCTCCAGCGCAGCGGCGTCCTGCGCGAGCCGGTCCCGGGCCGCATCGACTTCGTCCACCGGACCGTCCAGGAGTACCTCGCCGCCAAGCAGGCCGCCGACCTCGGCGACATGGACATCCTCATCAGGTACGCGCACCGCGACACGTGGCGCGAAACCGTCATCATGGCCGCCGGCCACGCGAACGAGCCGCTGAGGCACGAACTTCTCTCCGGCATCCTGAGCCGCGCCCGGTCCGAGTCACGACGCACCCGCACGTTGAAACTAGTGGCCGTCGCCTGCCTGGAGACGCTCCCGTCGATACCAGACGACCTCCGTGGAGACCTTGATTGTTGCCTGGACGACCTGATCCCACCCCGCGACAAAACAACGGCCCGTTCCCTCGCCACCGCAGGCGAACCCGTCCTCGCCCGGCTGCCCGCCACGCTGGACGGGCTCAGCGATGCCGCCGCTTGCGCCACCGTCCGGGCGGCCTGGCTCATCAACGGATCCGACGCCTTGGACGTACTGGCACGGTACGCCCGCGACGCCCGGGCGCAAGTCCGAGAGACCGTGGCCGCGGCGTGGGACTACTTCGACGCCGAGGAGTTCGCCGAGCGTGTCCTAGCCCAGTCTCCCGAAGGAGGCACGGTTATGCTGGTCGACAAGCCGCAGCAGGTGAGCTCGCTCAACAGGGTTCCGCCGCTTTCGTCCCTCTACATCCAGCAGCATCGTTTCGAAGATCTCCGCTTTCTAATCACGCACGCGCAAACGCTGCTCGACCTCACTCTTTATTCGAACGAGCCGATCAGCGATGCGGTCCGCCTCCCCGAGCTGCCGGTCCTGCGGAAACTGCATCTGGGTTTTCCCGGCCTTGACGATCTCTCATTCTTGGGAGCCCTCCCCCAACTGGACGAGCTCTGGCTCCCCACATGCGCGAAGATCAGCGATTACACCGTGTTGCGGCGGCAGAAGTCACTGACCACTCTCTGGCTGTACGACTGCTTCCAGCTGACCAGCCTTTCCGCGCTTCCTGCCCTGGGATCGCTGCAGATGCTCGGAGTGAGCGGTTCACAACTTGGCGAGGGGTTGCAGGGGATCCGCCAAGCGAACCCCGGGCTCCAGCGACTCGTCGCCAATGAATGCGCGTGGGTGACGGACCTCCGCCCGCTCATCGGCCTCCCACTGACCGGGCTCTACATCGGCAAATGTCACCATGTCAGCGACCTCGCGCCACTCTCATCGCTCACCGGACTTCGGTCCCTGAATCTCACAGAGACCCGCATCGAAGATCTCACGCCGCTGCAAGGACTTTCCCAGCTGAGGACCCTGTGGCTCAGTGGCTGCAGCTCCGTGACCGACCTCCGTCCGCTGGGATCCCTGCCTCGGCTGAGAGAGCTCTACCTCTCGGGCGCAGCGCCTGGTCTCGACCTCAGCCCGCTGGGACGCAATCGCAAGGTCACCGTCTTCATCGATTCAGGACAGGAGGTCCGAGGCGCCGAGGCGCTGGGGCGGCGTGTGATAGTCCGTTAGCCTCGGGCTTTCACCGGGCGGCGGGTCGGGAGTGACCGTTTAGACAAGAAAAGTGCCCCCGAGCTGGGAGGATAGGGCTTGTCGAGAGTCTTGTCCGCACCAGTCCGAAAGCACTTTTCACGTGAAGACTACAGGTCGCCATGCCAAGCTCGCGGTGTCTTCGGACGGTGCGGGGATCGTCGGGCAGGCCGGCGGGGTGCTGCTGACCGAGACGCTCCGGGCCACCGGGCTCGACCAGCCGCTTTCCGCTGGGTTGGAGCGGTGGCGCAAGCCGCGGGCGACCCACGATCCGGGCAAGGTCGTCGCGGACCTGGCGGTGATGCTGGCGCTGGGCGGGGACTGCCTGTCCGACATCGCGGTCCTGCGGGCCGAGCCGGAGCTGTTCGGGCCGGTGCCCTCCGATCCGACGGTGTCACGGCTGGTCACCACCCTCGCCCAGGCCGGCTCGCAGGCGTTGCGGGCGATCCGCAAGGCCCGCTCGTCGGCCCGCGCTCGGGCCTGGGAACTGGCCGCCGAGCACGCCCCCGGGACGGGCGGAGGCCCGATCCCGGTGGACCTGGACGCCACGATCGTGCTCGCGCACTCGGAGAAGGAACACGCCGCCCCAACGTGGAAGCGCACCTTCGGGTTCCACCCGATGACCGCGTTCATCGACCACGGTGCGGGCGGGACCGGTGAGGCCGCCGCGCTGGTGCTGCGGCCGGGCAACGCCGGCTCCAACACCGCCGCCGACCACATCACCGCAGGCCGCCTCGCCCTCAACCAGATCCCCACCCGCCTGCACAAACAGGTCATCATCCGGACCGATGCCGGTGGCGGCACCCACGAGTTCCTGGACTGGGTCACCGCCCGCCGCCTCAAGTACTCGATCGGGTGGGGCCTCACCGATGACATCTGCGCCGCCATCCTCGCCCTGCCCGAACACGTGTGGCAGGCCGCCTACGACGCCGACCGGCAGCCCCGCCCCGGCGCGTGGGTGGCCGAGCTGACCGGCATGCTGGACCTGACGGGCTGGCCCAAGGGCATGCGGGTCATCGTCCGCCGCGAACGCCCCCACCCCGGCGCGCAACTGCGGTTCACCGACATCGACGGGCACCGCTTCACCTGCTTTGTCACCGGCACCCGGCCCGGCGGCAAGCACGGGCAGCTCGCCGACCTGGAACTACGCCACCGCCGCCGCGCCCGCTGCGAAGACCGCATCCGCTGCGCCAAGCACACCGGCCTGCGCAACCTGCCCCTGCACAGCGCAGCGGCCAACCAGATCTGGCTCGAACTCATCGCGCTGGCCACCGACCTGACCGCCTGGACCCAGATGCTCGCCTTCGCCGATCACCCGGCCCGCCGCTGGGAACCCAAACGCCTGCGCCTGCGCGTCTACTCGGCCGCCGCCCGCCTGGCCCGCGGCGGCAGACGACTCCGGCTCCGGCTGGCCCGCCACTGGCCCTGGACCGACCTGATCACCACCGCGATCGAGCGCCTGCAGACGCTCCCGGCGCCCTGACCAGCACCAACCATCCCATCAACCCCAGGAAGGAGAACCATCGGGGCCCCTGGAACCCCGCCCACCCGACGCGACAGTCGGGCCCCACCGCTGACCCGCCACCGAAAACGAAGAATCGGTCCGGTCGCTCCCCGACCCAACCGACCTCACGAAAGATCGAGGCTAGGACCCTGACTGGATAGGTTCGTAGGGTGGGTGGTTGGACGGGGATCCGTACGACTCATCGCGACTTGCTGACCCGTCTGTTGCCCGACGACGACCCGGGCGGCCTGGTGGTGCGTCAGGGGCAATTCCACATCGTGGTCATTGGCGCCGACCGCGTCGTGTGCCTGCCTCGGACCCCGGCGGCGGCCGCGCGGCTACCCGAGCGGGCGGCCGTGCTTCGCACGCTCGCGGCCCTCGGCCTCGGCTTCCGCACGCCTGAGCCGTTGTCGCAGGGCGGCGCCGCCGGCACGGGCCAGCGGCCTTTTCTGGTGCTCAGCCGCATTCCCGGGGAACCGTTGGACGCCGACGCGCTCCATGACGTCCGCGTGGCAGACGCCGTGGCGGTGCAGTACACCGCGCTACTGTCCGGCCTGGCCCGTGCCGGCGCCGACGAGGCGGTCCGGGCGGTCATCCCCCAGACACCGGCAGGCCGCTGGCACCTGTTCGCGGAGGACGTGCGTGCGGAGCTGTTCCCGCTCATGTCCGGCGGCGGGCGGCTGCGGGCCGAGCGGGAACTCTCGGCGCTCGACGGACTTCCTCATGTCACCGGGGCCGTGGTGCACGGTGACCTCGGGGCCGAGAACGTCCTGTGGGAGTGGACGGACGGCCTGCCGCGCCTCTCCGGAGTGCTCGACTGGGACGGCGTCGCCCTAGGCGACCCGGCCGAAGACCTCGCCGCCATCGGCGCCAGTTACGGCCGCGAACTGCTGGAGCGAGTGCTCGCCCTCGGCAACGCGTCGGGCAGCGGGCTCCTCGCCCGCATCGCGGCGATCCGCGGCACGTTCGCTCTGCAGCAGGCCCTCTACGCCGTCCGCGACGGCGACGTGGAGGAACTCGCGGACGGCCTGACCGGTTACCGCTGACCCCGGTCCGCGTCCCGGATGGCGGGGCGAATTGTCGTGATTGCGTGACTACTTTCCGTGCGCCGACGCAGGTGAGGCGGCCCGGCGGCGAGGGCGCGGTGAGTTGTCCGATCCGTGGCGATGAGTTCTCGGCGCGGCGGGGGTCCATACGCCCAGCGCGAAGGGAGGAGTGCGGTGTCGCGTGTGTCACATCTCGTTGACCTCGACTGCGGTCGAGGTCACAGGGTGGAGCCCGGGGAGCTGGGGGGATCTGTCGGACCCCGCTGGAATACTCCCGGAGCGCGCGAAGTTTAACGGTTCGCGAAAGTGTCAGTCGCTGCAGTATTTTTGCGACCTACCCCCTGAAAACGTGCCCACGGTCCTGCGTGCCCGCGTGCGGGCCCTGACGATTGGAAGAGAGTTGACCGCTCCCGCGTCTCAAGCGACGGCGGATGGCCCACTGAAGCAACCCGACGCCGGCGGTGGTCTCGACCGCGGTGTGCTGGCCGTGGCCGGGGTCGTCGTCCTCGGCGCGATCATGTCCATCCTGGACGTGACCGTCGTCAACGTGGCCATCAACGACCTGGCCAAGGAGTTCAACACCTCGCTGGCGACGATCCAGTGGGTGGCGACCGGCTACACGCTGGCGCTGGCCACGGTCATCCCAGTCACCGGGTGGGCGTGTGCGAGGTTCGGCACCAAGCGCCTGTACATGGTGTCGATCCTGCTGTTCGTGCTCGGCTCGACGCTCGCCGGCCTGGCGTGGTCGGCCGAGTCGCTGATCCTGTTCCGGGTGCTGCAGGGCCTCGGCGGCGGCATGATCATGCCGGCCGGTATGACGATCATGACCCAGGCGGCCGGGCCACAGCGGGTCGGCCAGGTGATGAGCATCGTCGGCGTGCCGATGCTGCTCGGGCCCATCCTCGGCCCGATCATCGGCGGGTACCTCGTCGACGACGTGTCGTGGCGCTGGATCTTCTTCATCAACCTGCCGATCGGCATCGTCTCGCTGTTCCTGGCGGCCAAGATCCTGAAGAAGGACGAGCCGAAGCCGGCGGAGCGGCTCGACCTGCTCGGCCTGCTCCTGCTGTCGCCCGGTCTCGCGTCCCTGATCTACGGGGTCGCGAAGGGCGCCGAGTCGCGCGACTTCCTGAAGACCGAGCCGCTGGTGTTCACGGTCGTCGGCGCCGTGCTGATGGTCGGGTTCGTGATCCGGGCGCTGCTCGCCCGCAGCCCGCTGATCGACCTGCGGCTGCTCAAGCGCCGGTCCGTGGCGGCGGCGTCCGGCACGATGGTGATGTTCGTGACCGCGTTCATGGGCGCGATGCTGCTGCTGCCGCTGTACTACCAGGTGGTGCGCGGTGAGGGCGCGATGGCGTCCGGCCTGCTGCTGGCCCCGCAGGGGCTCGGCGCGATGGTCACGATGCCGATCGGCGGCAAGCTCACCGACCGGATCGGGCCCGGACGCGTCGTCCTCGGCGGCCTGGTCGTGGTGGTGGCGTCGGTGGCCGCCTTCGCGGCGGTGCTGCAGGGCGACACGTCCTACTGGACGCTCGGCACGGTGCTGTTCGTGATGGGGCTCGGCATGGGCCTGACGATGATGCCGACGATGGCCGCGGCCATCCAGACCCTGGCGCACGACGAGGTGCCGCGGGCCAGCACGATGCTGAACATCATCCAGCAGGTGTCGGCGTCCATCGGCACCGCGCTGATGTCGGTGCTGCTGGCGAACCAGCTCACCGCCAAGCTCGGCGGCGGGGCCGGCGGCGAGATCGGCAGCTCCGAGAAGGTGCCGCCGGCGATCATGGAGAAGATCGCCGGGCCGATGGCGGACGCCTTCCAGCACACCTACTGGTACGCGGTCGCGCTGATCGCCCTGGCGTTCCTGCCCGCGCTGCTGCTGCCGCGCAAGAAGCCGGAGACGCCGGCGGTCGACGCCCCGATGCCGATGCACTGAGCCCTCGCCCCGCCCGGCGCCGCGACCGATACCGCGACCGGCACCGGGCGGGCAGGGCCCGCACAGGACGTCTCCGGCGCGTTCAGGCCCCGGCCGGTCCCCGAGTGGGACCGGCCGGGGTTTCGCCGTTCACGGCCCTCTCAGGCCGTCGCGGAGGGCCTCTCCGACCAGTACTCGTCCTTCAGCAGCCGCTTGTAGAGCTTCCCGGTCGGGTGCCGGGGCAGCTCGGGACGGAAGTCGATCGACCGCGGGCACTTGTAGTGCGCGAGATGGTCGCGGCAGTACGCGATCAGCTCGGCCTCCAGGTCCGGGCCGGCGGCGTCCATGGACAGGGGCTGGACGACGGCCTTGACCGCCTCCCCCATCTCGGCGTCCGGGACGCCGAAGACCGCGACGTCGGCGACCTTGGGATGCACCGCGAGGACGTTCTCCGCCTCCTGCGGGTAGATGTTCACCCCGCCGCTGATGATCATGTAGGCGCGGCGGTCGGTGAGGTAGAGGAAGCCGTCCTCGTCGACGTAGCCGACGTCGCCGAGGGTCGTCCAGCCGCGGCCCCGCGGGTCGCGGGAGGCGGCCGTCTTCTCCTCGTCGGCGTGGTACTCGAACTGCGGGCCGTTGCCGAAGTAGAGCGTTCCGGGCTCCCCGGCCGGCAGCTCGTTCCCGTCCTCGTCGCAGACGTGGACCTCGCCCAGGATGGGACGCCCGACGGTGCCCTTGTGGGTGAGCCAGTCCGCCGAGTTGGTGTAGACGAAGCAGTTGCCCTCGGTGCCGGCGTAGTACTCGTGCAGGATCGGGCCCCACCAGTCGATCATCCGCTCCTTGACCGGGACGGGGCAGGGCGCGGCGGCGTGCACGGCGCAGGCGAGCGACGACACGTCGTAGCGGGCCCGGGTCTCGTCCGGGAGCTTCAGCATCCGGATGAACATGGTCGGGACCCACTGGCTGTGCGTGACGCGGTACTTCTCGATGGTGGCGAGGGCCTGCTCGGGGTCGAACCTCTCCATCACCACGACGGTCGCGCCGAGCCGGTGGAAGATGAGCGAGTACCGCAGCGGCGCCGCGTGGTAGAGCGGCGCGGGCGACAGGTACACCGAGTCGGCGTCGGCCGCGAACAGGGTCGAGATGAGCATGTAGAGCGGCCCGGCCTCGCCCATGGGCGCCTTGGACAGCGGCGGCTTCACGCCCTTGGGGCGGCCCGTCGTCCCGGACGAGTAGAGCATGTCCATGCCCTCGCACTCGTCCTCGATCGGGGTGGCCGGGTAGCGGGCGACGCGCTCCTCGTAGGACGCGTAGCCGGGGGCCGTGCCGCCCAGCATGAGGCGCAGCGGCACGTCCGGCGCGGACTTCGCGGCCGCCTCCACCGACGCGCTCGCGATGAAGACCTTGGCCTCGCAGTTGGCCACGATGTAGGCGAGCTCTTCGGGCTGGAGCCGCGAGCTGATCGCGGTGTAGTAGAGCCCGGACCGCTGGGCGGCCCAGGCGATGGCCAGGTAGAGCGGATGGTTCTCCAGCATGAACGCGATGTGGTCCCCCGGGCGCAGCCCCTCCGCGCGGAGCAGCTGCGCGAGCCGGTTGGACTCCTCGTTCAGTTCCCGGAAGGTGACGACCCGCCCGGAGCCCGCCATGATCACGGCGGGCTTGTCGGGCGTCTGAGCTGCGATCTGCCCCAGGTGCATGGCCGCAACCTACCGGGCCGGACCGTCGAATGGAATGTCGTTCGGTTTTCTGCCGTCAGACGAGCATGTGGTCGAAGTCACCGTCCTTGGCTCCGCCCACGAAGGCCTCCACCTCCTCGCGCGTGTAGACGAGGATCGCTCCCTCGGGGTCCCGGGAGTTGCGCACGGCGATCTCCCCGCTGGGGAGTTCGGCCATCTCGACGCAGTTCCCGGACGGGTTGCTCCGCCTGCTCTTCTGCCAGACGAGCCCGCTGCGCCGGACGTCCGACATGTGGTGGCCGTCCATGTCTGCCCCCTCTAGGCGTCTTGGTCTCCCCGCGGGGAGACCGCGATCTCGCCCCACCCCACACAATGGTACGAGATGCACGTGCATTCGTTCTTGCATTCGTTCATGCAGACGGTCTTGCATCTGCACGGCTTGGGGAGCAAGATAGCGAACGCTCACCGGTGACCACTCCGCACGCCTCTGAGGTTTGACCATGACCGTTGACCAGGCAGACGACGTCGCAGCCCCCGCCGCCATGGGGGGCCGCCGGACGCGGCACGCCGCCGCGGTGCACGCGCCCTGGCCGGACGCGGCGCCGATGCCGCCGGCGCCGAACGCGCCGGCGAATCCGCACCCGAGCTCCCCGGTGGCCGTGCCCGGCCTCGCCGGGCTCTGGCCCGCCCCGCACGGCGGCACCCCGCGCACCGCGCGCCGGGTGCTCCCGGCGGAGATCACCGCGCCCCGGGCGGCGCGCGAGTTCACCCAGGCCACGCTGGACGAATGGGGCGCGGGCGGCGACGCCGGCGACGTGGTCGTGGCGGTGTCGGAACTGGTGACGAACGCGCTGCGGCACGGCCTGGAGGGGCTGCCTCAGCCGCTGCCGCTGTGCCCGATCCAGCTCGTGCTGGTCGGGCACCCGCGGCGCCTCGTCGTCACGGTGACGGACCCGTCGGGACGCGCGCCCGAGCCCGTCCCGGCCGACCCCGACCGCTTCGTCGAGGGCGGCCGCGGCCTCGTCGTCGTCGGCGCGATCAGCGACGCGTGGGGCTGGGCGCGGCTCGCCACCGGCGGGAAGGCCGTCTGGGCGGCCTTCGACCTGCGGATCAGCCCTCCGGCGGCACCGGAGCACGCTCCGCGGGCCGGGACCGCTCCGGATTCTCCAGCTCGCTGAGGAACGCCTGGGCCCAGCGGTCCACATCGTTCTCGATCACGCGGCGGCGCATCGAGCGCATCCGCCGCGCCTGGTCGGCGGGCTCGGCGTCCAGCGCCGCCAGCAGCGTGCCCTTGAGCCCGTCGATGTCGTAGGGGTTCACCATGAACCCGCCGCGCTTCAGCTCGGCCGCGGCGCCGGTGAACTCGCTCAGCACCAGCGCGCCGCGCAGGTCCTTGCGGCACGCCACGTACTCCTTCGCGACGAGGTTCATGCCGTCCCGCAGCGGGGTCACCACCATCACGTCCGCCGCCAGGTAGAGCGCGGTCAGCTCGGGGCGGTCATACGAACTGTGCAGATAGTGGATGACCGGAAACCCGATCTCGCCGTGCTCGCCGTTGATCCGGCCGACCAGCTGCTCGATCTCCTCGCGGAGCAGCTGGTACTGCTCGACCCGCTCCCGGCTGGGCGTGGCGATCTGCACGAACACCGCCTGGCCCGGCTTGAGGTGGCCGTCCTCGAACAGCTCCCCGAACGCCTGCAGCCGCTGCGTGATGCCCTTGGTGTAGTCGAGCCGGTCGACGCCGAGCAGGACCGTGGCGTCGCCGAGGTCGGCCCGGATCTCCTGCGCCCGCTCCTGGACGTCCTGCCGCCCGACCAGGTCGTTCAGCTCGCCGACGTCCACGGAGATGGGGAACGCGCGGGCCCGGACGACGCGGTCGTCCCAGAAGACGTCCTGCTTGATGTAGCGGGCGTCCAGCAGCCGCCGGCACAGCCGCACGAAGTTGGCCGCCGCGCCGGGCAGCTGGAAGCCGACCAGGTCGGCGCCGAGCAGGCCCTCCAGTATCCGGCGCCGCCACGGCAGCTGCCAGAACAGCTCGACGGGCGGGAACGGGATGTGCAGGAAGAAGCCGATACGCAGGTCGGGCCGCAGCTCGCGCAGCATCGACGGGACGAGCTGGAGCTGGTAGTCCTGCACCCAGACGATCGCGTGCCTCGCCGCGACCTTCGCCGCCGCCTCCGCGAACCGCTTGTTCACGCGGACGTAGGCGTCCCACATCGCGCGGTCGTACACCGGCGGCGCGACGACGTCGTGGTAGAGCGGCCATAGCGTCGCGTTCGAGAAGCCCTCGTAGTAGAGCTCGACCTCCTGCGCGGACTGGGTGATCGGGTGGAGGGACATGCCGTCCTCCTCGAACGGCTCGATCTCCTCGTCCGGCGCACCCGTCCAGCCGATCCAGGTGCCCTGCCGCCGGCGCATCACCGGGGCGATGGCGCTCACCAGGCCGCCGGGGCTGCGCCGCCAGCGCGGCACCCCGTCCGCTCCGACGATCCGGTCGACCGGAAGCCGATTGGCCACCACAACGAACTCACTACCGCGCGACACCTGCGACCCGCCTCTCCAGGAACCCCTCAGCGATCACTCATGCCCAAAAACGGTCATCAGGAACATCTTGTCACTTCGACGCTAAGGAGCGGGGGGCTGAAAAGGCGGGTGTCAGGCGGCCGGGAGGACGCGGCCGGGGGTTTGGAGCGGGCCATATTCCTTTCCCGCCAGGTGACCGGCGCTGACACCGCCGTCACGGCACCCCGGCCGCGTACCCGAGAGTTATCCAGATCACATCGGCGGGCCGGGCGCGCCGGTCAGGCGGGTACGGACTGCCGCTCGGGCCGGGGTTCGCGGCGGCGCCCCCACAGGACGGAGTCCACGGAGAAGCGCCCGGCGCCCGTGAAGGCGAACAGCAGGCAGACGGCGCCGAGGACGAGCACGTACTCGTAGCCGCCCTCCTGGTTGAACAGCCCCTTGCCCATGTGGACGTACCAGAAGGCCCCGGCCATGTCGAGGGCGATGAGCACGCCGGCGAGCGGCACCAGGACCCCGGCGATGAGCGCGATGCCGCCGAGCAGCTCGACCCAGGTGCCGTAGACGGCGGCGAGCCCCGGCAGCGGGATGCCGAGGTGCTCGAAGGACTGCGCGACGGCCGCGTGGCCCTCGTCGGCGAGCTTCTGCCAGCCGTGCGCGACGAAGACGGCGCCGACCGCGATCCTGCCGAGGAGCAGGCCGGTGTCGGGCAGGGCGGGGTGGCGGCGGGGTGGGAGCATGCCTCGTCTCCTCCAACTCGGGGCTTTCGGAACTAGCGGAACGCTAGCAAGATGATTCAAATTCAGACCATTTAGAAACTTCAAGGGTGTTTTCATGCCAACTAGAATCACCGTATGAACGAAGCGGGGGACGTCCTGGAACCACGCGAGCTGCGCGCATGGATGGCCTTCCTCGCCGCGGGCCACCTGGTCGACCACGAGGTCGAGCGGCAGCTCAAGCGGGACGGCGGGCTGTCGCACGCCGAGTTCGAGGTGCTGGTCAGGCTGCGCTCCGCCGCCGACCGCCGGCTGCGCATGTCGGATCTGGCGCGGGAGGTGATGGTGTCCAAGAGCCGCCTCACCTACCAGGTCACCCAGCTCGAACGGGCCGGGCTCGTGAAGCGGACGGGCTGCCCGTCGGACCGGCGCTCGGTGTGGGCCGAGCTGACCGACGACGGCGCCGCCGCCCTCGACCGCGTCCGTCCCGGCCATCGCCGCGTGGTCCGCGAGGCGCTCATCGACGTGCTGACGCCGGCCGAGATCGACCTGCTCGGCGACGCCCTCACCCGCGTCGCCGACCGCCTCCGCGACCGCTGACGGGCCGCCGTGCGCGACTTCGGGGGCATCGTGGAGCGCTCACCCGCGCGGGTCGTCCGGCCCGCGTCGCCGGAGGAGGTCGCCGCCGCCGTCCGGGACGCCGCCGCGCAGGGCCTGGAGGCGGTCCCCCGCGGCACCGGTCACTCGACGTTCGGCCAGTCGCTGACCACCGGCGTCTCCCTCGATCTGCGCGGGCTCGCGGGCGTCCGCGAGGTCGGCGAGCGGCACGCGTCCGCCGGCGCGGGGACGACCTGGCGGGAGGTCCTCGCCGCGACGCTGCCGCTGGGCCTGGCCCCGCCCGTCCTCACCGACCATCTGGACATGACAGTCGGCGGGACGATCTCGGCGGGCGGCATCGGCGGGACGTCCCACGTGCACGGCACGCAGGCCGACAATGTGCTCGCCCTGGAGGTCGTCACCGGCGGACGGGTCCTCACCTGCTCCCCCACGGAGCGCCCGGACCTGTTCGACGCCGTCCGCGGCGGACTGGGCCGCCACGGCGTCATCACCAGAGCGACACTGAGCCTGGTCCAAGCCCCGGAGCGCGTGCTGTCGTGCACGATCCCGTGCCGTGACGCGACCGACCTCCTCCGCGTCCAGCGCGAGACAACGGCGGACTACATCTCGGGCCGGACCAAACCGTCCGACGGCGGCTGGCGGTTCGAGGCCAAGGCCGTCCTGTACGGGGACGACGGCGAGCCGCCGCCCGGCACCACCGAGACCGAGAGCCTCACCTACCTCGACTTCGCCGACCGGATGCGCCCCGATGTCGCGGAACTGGTCGCGCTCGGCGAGTGGGCCCGCCCGCACCCGTGGGCCATGGTCTTCCTGCCCGCACCGCACGCGGCCGCCGTGATCGAGTCGACGCTGGCCGAGATGACGGCGGCCGACCTGGGCCTCAGCGGCGTGATCCTGGTCAAGGCGCTCCGCAGCGGAACGGTCCTGTTCAGCGTCCTGCGCACGGCCTCACCGGGCTGCGCGTCCGTAGCGGAGATGCTCGCCGCCAACCACCGCCTCCTGGCCCGCGCCCGTGCCGCCGGCGGCACCCGCTACGCCGTCGACTCGACGGAGTAAGCGCTCTGGAAGGCGAGCCGCTCGTCGGCACCGGCGGCAAGACGGCCGCAGACGTCGTCCAGGTCCATGAAGACCTGCCACTTCTCCGCACCGGACGCGGCGGCGAGCACGTCCACGACGCGCTGCTCCAGACCGGTCACGCGCTTGGCCTTCCAGACCTTGTCCGCCAGGCTGACGAGGAGATCGTCGAGACCGATATCCGGTTCCTCCCAGGACGCGTGCGTGCGCGCGAACCTGGCCAGCCGCTCCTCGACGCCGCGCTCGCGGAGCAGGGCGTAACCCGCTCGCTCATGCTCGGAGCCCGGCCCGGACAGTTCGGCTGGGTGCAGTGCCTTCCCGATGTCGTGCGTGGCCGCGCCGAACAGCACCGCCTCCGCGTCCACGGCGAGCGACGGGTACCGCTCGCCGGCCCAGGCGACCAGGTCGGCGGCGACGTCGTGCACCATGCGCAGGTGCGCGATGAGACGGGGCGGGGCGTGAAGCCCGGTCAGCAGGCGCACGACCCGCTCCGGCAGAGGCCGCGGGCCCGGGTCTGTTAGCGGGTCAGAGGGCAAGGGCCAGGAGTTCGGCGGTGGGGAGGGTTGTCAGGGCCTTGCCGGGGAGGAGGATCTTCGATTTGCGGAGGCCGCTGCCTATGACCACGCGCGGGGCGGCGGCCACGGATTCGTCCACCAGGATCGGCCAGGTCTCGGGGAGGCCCACCGGGGTGATGCCGCCGTACTCCATGGAGGTGAGCGACGTCGCGTCGGCCATGGGCGCGAACGAGACCTTGCGGGCGCCGAGGTGCTTGCGGACGACGCCGTTCACGTCCGCGCGGCCGGTGGCGAGGATCATGCAGGCGGCGTAGGAGACCTCGCCGCCGCGCTTGGCGGCGACGACCACGCAGTTGGCGCTGGCGTCGAGGGGGACGCCGTAGCGCTCGCAGAACGCGGCGGTGTCGGCGAGTTCCGGGTCGATCTCCGCGACCTCGGCCCCGGGGACCGCGCCGATCGCGGCGGCGACGGGCGCCGCGAGGAGGTCGTGCCGTTCGTCCGCCGGTCCCCAGTCGAGCGTGCCGAGCATGTGCGCGTTCCCCTTTCGTTCTCCGGGTGTCCAGCCTGCCACGGTCTTGACGCCGGGACGTCCGGCGTGGTCCAGTGGCTGAGCCACTGGACCTCTGGAGGTGCCCCGTGCCGTCCTCGCCGATCCCCCGCGACACCGTCGTCGACTCGCTCGTCGACCGGCTGCGCGACGACGTGCTGAGCGGGCGCTACCCGCCCGGCTCCTACCTGCCGCCGGAGCGGGAGCTGGCCGCGGGCTACGCGGTCACCCGGACGTCGCTGAAGCACGCGATCGTCCGGCTCGCGCAGCTGGGGCTGCTGGAGACGCGGCACGGGGTGGGGACGCGGGTCCGCGACTACGAGCGGCTCGGCGGGCCCGAGCTGCTGCCGATGCTGGTCAGCACGGTCGGCCCGGCCTGGATGGTGGAGATCTTCGAGGTGCGGCGCGAGGTCGGCGCGCAGGTGGCGGCCAAGGCGGCGGCGAACGCGACGGACGCGCAGCGGGCGCGGCTGCGGGAGCTGGAGGCGGAGGTCCGCGAGGCGGCGGACGGGGACGCCGCGCAGCTGGCCGAGTGCGAGATCCACCGGGTCATCGCGGCGGCCACCGGCAACCGCGTGTACGGGTTCATGGTCAACGCCCTGCTGAACGCCTACATGGCCGTCCGGGAGGGGTTCACGCACGCGTTCGCCGACCCGGCCGCCGCGGCGGACCGCCTCGCGCCGCTGGTCCGCGCGCTGTGCGACGGCGACGCCGAGCGCGCGCGGACGGCGGCCGCCGCCTACTTCGCGGAGACCGAGGCGATCATGCTGGACGCCCGATGAGCACCCGCCGCACGACGTTCAGCGAGGTCATGGAGGGGACCCTGCGGCTCGCGGGAGAGGAGCGCGGTCGGCCGATGCGGCTGGAGCTGGACGTCGACCTCCCCGAGGTGCTGCGTCCATGGGGCGACACGGAGGGTGCGCTCACCGGGCGCGTCGCCGTGCCGGGGTGGGCGGACGATCCGGCCGCGTCCGGGCGGTTGCGCGTCGCGCCGGTGGCCGCCCGGCGGATCCGCTACACGATGGACTTCACGGCCGCCGACGGGCGGCGCCTGCACCTGGACGGCTGGAAGTCGGTCTCGGCGCGGCGGCCCGTCCGGTCGATGACATCGCTGCCGCTCACGGTGACGGACGCGGACGGGACGGTCGTCGGCGAGGCGCGGCTGCGGTTCCATGTGCGCCGGGACCTCGCGGCGTTCCTGGCGAGCTTCCGCGTCCCGGCGCGGGAGACCGATCCGATGCGGTCGCGGTGGCGGGGGCAGGCGGGGCGGCTGGAGGTCTGGTACACGACGCTGACCGATCCGGCGACCGGCACCGGCGTGTGGCTCCACCACGAGCTGGTCGCGGCGACCGGGGGCGGGGTGCGCGCGCACGGCTGGGCCGCGGTGTTCCCGCCCGGCGAGACGCCGGTCCTCGGGCGGTTCGGGCCGTACGAGTGGAGTCGTCCCGAGGACGCCGCGTTCGCCGCCGGGCCCGTCGTGCAGACCGGCGACCGGCTCACCGGCACGGCCGGGCCGGTCTCCTGGGACCTGCGCGAGTCGGGCGGCGGGCGGCCGATCCACACGTTCCCGCGCTGGGCGTGGGAGCGGGAGCTGTTGCCGGCGGCGCAGATCGTCCCGAAGCCGGCGGCCGCCTACGACGGCGTGGTGCGGTTCGGCGGCCGGGTCCTGGAGCCGGCGGGGGCGCCGGGCGGGTCCGCCCGGATCTACGGGCACGGGAACGCGCGCCGGTGGGCGTGGCTGCACGCCGACCTCGGCGGCGGGGACGTGTGCGAGATCGTGGCGGCCGTCTCGACGCGGCCGGGGCTGGACCGGCTGCCGCCCCTGCCGTTCGTCCGGCTGCGGGTGGACGGGCGGGACTGGCCGTCCGGCGACCCCCTGCTCGCGGCGCTCCGCATGCGGGCCGACATCGGGCTGCCGGTATGGACGGTCCGGGGTCGGATCGGCGACCGGCTGCTGCGCGTCGAGGTCTCCCAGCGGCCGGAGGAGACCGTCGCCGTCGACTACGCCGACCCCGACGGCTCCCCCGCCGTCTGCCACAACTCCGAGCGGGCCGACGTGCGGATCGTCCTGGCGCGCCGGGCCGGGCGCTCCTGGCGGACCGAGCGCGCCTGGCGGCTCGACGGCACCGGGCACGCGGAGGTGGGGCTGCGGTGAGCGCCATGGCCGGGACGATCGCGGTGCTGCTCGGCATCGAGGACGAGACCGAGCTGGCCCGCGTCACCGCCGGCGCCGAGGCCATCGCGCGGACGCTGCCCGGACCGGCGCGGCTCGGGCTGGCCGCCGGAGCCGGGACGCTGGACGCGCTGTCCCGCCTCACCACCGGCCGCCCCCTGGAGGGGCTGGACGCGGGCCGGAGGGACGCGCTCTGCGCGCTGCTGGCGTCCCGCGCGGCCACCGCCCGGGTCGTCGAGGCGGTGAAGATCCCGCTGCTGCTCGCCGCCGGGACCGCGCTGCTGCCCGGCCCGCCGGAGCCCGAGGGGCCGGTGCGTCCCGACGCCGCGCTGGACTGCACGCCGTCCGGCGAATGGCCGGCCTGCGCGACGGCGGACGCCGTCGTGATCGGGTCCGGTGCGGGCGGTGCGATGGCGGCGCGGACCCTCGCCCGGCGCGGCATGTCGGTGGTGGTCCTGGAGGAGGGGCGCCGGTTCACCGTCGCCGAGTTCCGGGCGCGCCCGCCGCTCGACCGGTTCCTCGACCTGTACCGGGACGGCGGTGCGGCGGTGGCGCTCGGCCGCCCGCCCGTGCTGCTGCCGGAGGGCCGCGCGGTCGGCGGGACGACCGTCGTCAACAGCGGCACCTGCTACCGGACGCCCGGACGCGTCCTGCGGCGCTGGGCGTCCCTCGGCGTCCCGGTCGAGGACTTCGGCGCGGATCTCGACGAGGTCGAGGCCACGCTGCGGGTCGCGCGGCAGCCGGCCGGGCCGCTCGGCCGCAACGGGCTGCTCGCGCTCGCGGGCGCCGAGCGGCTCGGCTGGCGGGCCGCGCCGCTGCGCCGCAACGCACCGGGCTGCCGGGGCAGCGCCCAGTGCGCCGTGGGGTGCCCCCACAACGCCAAGTACGGCGTGCATCTGAACGCGCTCCCCCAGGCGTGCGAGGCGGGCGCGCGCATCGTGACCCGTGCGCGGGCCGAGCGGATCCTGGTCGAACGCGGGACCGCCACGGGCGTGCGCGCGCGCCGCCCGGACGGCACGTCCTTCGAGATCCTCACGCCCCGGGTCGTCGTCGCGGCCGGCGCCACGCAGACGCCCCTGCTGCTGCGGCGCTCGGGTCTCGGCGGGCATCCGGAGCTCGGACGCGGCATGGCGGTCCATCCCGCGACCAACATGGCGGGGCGCTTCGCCGAGCCCGTGGACTCGTGGTCGGGCGTGATGCAGAGCGTCGGCATCGAGGAACTGCACGGCGACGGCATCCTCATCGAGGCGACGGCGGCGCCGCCGGGCATGACCTCGTTCCCGCTGCCGGGCATCGGCCGGCACCTGCGCGGCGAACTGGACGGCGCCCGCCGTCTCGGCGTGCTCGGCGCGATGATCGCCGACGCGCCGTCCGGCCGGGTGCACGGCTCCGGGCACCGCGCGCTGCTCCGCTACGACCTCGCCCCGCGCGACGCCGGGCGCCTCCGGCGCGCGATGGTCGCGATGGGGCGGGTCCTGTTCGCCGCCGGGGCCGAGGAGGTGCTGACCGGGCTGGCCGGGACGCCCGTCGTCCGGGACGAGGACGGGCTGGCCGAGGCGGTCGCGGCGGCGCCGCGCGCCGGCCTGCACCTGGCCGGCTTCCACCCGACCGGGACGGCGAAGCTCGGCGCCGACGCGGGCGCCGCCCCCGCCGACCCGGCCGGGCGGCTGCGGGGCGTCCGCGGCGTGCACCTCGCGGACGCCTCCGTGCTGCCGACGTGCCCCGAGGTGAACCCGCAGCTGACCGTCATGGCGACGGCGCTGCGGATCGCCCGGGGCATCAGGTGACGGGCCTCAGGCCGCGGCCCCCAGCACGCCGTGCGGGTCGAGGATGTACTTGCGCGCCGCGCCCCGGTCGAACTCGGCGTACCCCTCGGGGGCCTCGTCCAGCGGGATCACCGACGCGTTGACGTTCCGCGCGATCTGCACCCGGTCGTGCAGGATCGCCATCATCAGCTGCCGGTTGTAGGACATCACCGGGCACTGTCCGGTGACGAAGTACTCCGACTTCGCCCAGCCGGTCCCGATCCGCAGGCCGAGCTGCCCGACCTTCGCGTTCTCGTCCGCCGCGCCGGGGTCGCCGGTCACGTACAGGCCGGGGATGCCGATCCCGCCGGCGGCGCGGGTGATGGCCATCAGCGTGTTGAGGACGGTCGCGGGCTGCTCCGTCTGCGCCCCCTCGTGGCCCTGGCCGCGCGCCTCGAACCCGACGCAGTCGACGGCCGCGTCCACCTCGGGGACGCCGAGGATCTGCTCGATCTGCGCGCCCACGTCGCCGTGCTGCGACAGGTCGATCGTCTCGCAGCCGAAGCCGCGGGCCTGCGCGAGCCGCTCCCCGTTCATGTCGCCGACGATCACGACGGCGGCGCCGAGCAGCAGGCAGGCGGTCGCGCACGCGAGGCCGACCGGTCCCGCGCCCGCCACGTACACGGTCGAGCCGGTGGTGACGCCCGCCGTGTAGGCGCCGTGGTAGCCGGTCGGGAAGATGTCCGACAGCATGGCCAGGTCGGGCATCTTCGCCATCACGGTGTCGCGGTCGCCGGGGAACTTGAGCAGGTTGAAGTCCGCGTAGGGGACGACGGCGTAGCGGGCCTGGCCGCCGTGCCAGCCGCCCATGTCGACGTAGCCGTAGGCGGCGCCCGGCCGCTCCCGGTTGACGTTCTCGCACACGCCGGTGTGGCGCTCCTTGCAGTTGCGGCAGCGGCCGCACGCGATGTTGAACGGGACGCTGACGAGGTCTCCCTCCTTGATGAACTCGACGTCCCTGCCGGTCTCGATCACCTCGCCGGTGATCTCGTGGCCGAGCGTGAGCCCGGCGGGCGCGGTCGTCCGGCCGCGCACCATGTGCTGGTCGGAGCCGCAGATGTTGGTGGCCAGGACCTTCAGGATCACGCCGTGCTGGAGCTTGCGCCCGTTCTGCTCGGCCAGTTCGAGCTTGGGGAAGTCCAGGTCCTCGACCGTGACCTTGCCCGGTGCCTGGTAGACGACGCCTCGGTTGGTGTCCGCCACGATTCCTCCCTCCACGATGAGGATCGGTGCAGGACCCATACCCGATTTATGGCAGTTAGTCCGATTCTCAGGGCGGGCCGCTCACGTCCCGAGATACCGCAGGACGGCGAGGACGCGGCGGCTGTAGCCGGTGGCGTGCGACAGGTCGAGCTTGTCGAAGATCGCGTTGGCGTGCTTCTCGACCGCGCTCTGCGAGATGTGCAGGTTGGCGGCGATCGAGGCGTTGGTGTGGCCCTGTGCCATGGTGTCGAGGACATCGCGCTCGCGCGGGGTGAGCCGGGCCAGCGGATCGGCGTGCGTGCTGTGCGCCAGCAGCCGCCGGACCACCTCCGGGTCGAACGCCGCCCCGCCCGCGCCGACGCGGTCGAGCGCGTCCAGGAACTCGTCGACCTGGGCGACCCGGTCCTTCAGCAGGTAGCCCACCCCGGCGGTGTCCGCGGTGATCAGCTCGGCGGCGTACCGCTTCTCCACGTACTGCGACAGCACGAGCACCCCGACCCCCGGCCAGCGCCGCCGGATCTCCAGCGCGGCGCGCAGGCCCTCGTCGGTGTGCGTCGGCGGCATCCGGACGTCGACCACCACGACGTCCGGCGTGCCCTGCTCTTCCGAGGCCGCCATCGCGGCCAGCAGCGCGTCGCCGTCCCCGACCGCCGCGGCCACCTCGTGGCCCTCCTCGGCGAGCAGCCGCACCAGGCCCTCGCGCAGGAGCGTCGAGTCCTCGGCCAGCATCACCCGCACGGCAGCTCCGCGGTGATCACGGTCGGGCCGCCGGACGGGCTGTGCAGGCTGAACGTCCCGTCCAGCGCGGCCACCCGCCGGGCCAGCCCGGCCAGCCCGCCGCCGCCGGGGTCGGCTCCCCCGGACCCGTCGTCCTCGATGCGCACGCCGATCATTGTCCCGGATCCTTCGACCGCCACCCGCACGGCGCTCGCGCCGGAGTGCTTGGCGGCGTTCGTGACGGCCTCGCAGACGACGAAGTACGCGGCGGTCTCCACCGCGTGCGGGGGCCGCCCCGGCACGTCGTAGTCGATCGTCACCGGCACCGCGGACCGCTCCGCCACCGTCTCCAGCGCCGCCCGCAGCCCCTCGCCGTCCAGCGCCGCCGGGTACACCCGCCAGGTGACCTCCCGCAGGTCCGCGAGGGCCCGCTGCGACTCCTCGTGCGCCTGCCGCAGCAGCTCCGCCGCCCGCTCGCCGTCGCCGGCGCGGCGGGCCCGGCCGATCAGCATGCCGAGCGCGACGAGCCGCTGCTGGACGCCGTCGTGCAGGTCGCGCTCGATGCGGCGGCGCTCGTCGTCCACCGCGTCCACCACCTCGGCGCGGGTGACCGACAGCTGCGCGATGCGGCGCTCGTACTCCTCCAGCGGGCTCGGCCCGAGGCAGCGCCGCGCCACGCCCTTCTCCAGCGCCACCACGCCGACCAGGCCGTACGCGGCGAGGAAGAGCAGCACCCCGCCCGCGACGGCGGTGTAGAGGACGATCCACCAGGCCGGCGGGATGCCGTCGAGGTAGTCGCCGGTGATCCACCAGCTGACCGCCAGCCGGACGGCGGTCACCGCCCCGTAGGCGATCAGCAGCAGGATCGCGGCGCCGAGCAGGCCGACCGGCACCCGCAGGACGAGGTAGGCGAGCGCCCGCAGCGGGCCGTACTGGACGCCCCGGTCCTCGCCGAGGAAGGCGCGCAGCCGCCGCAGCTCCAGCTCGGCCAGCAGCTCGGCGGCGTCCGCGACGGCCGCCGGGACCGCCCGCCGGCCGCGGGAGAAGGCCAGCGAGTACGCCATGAGCACCGCCGCCCCGGCCAGCAGCACCAGTTCCGCGCCGGCGGTGGCGGCGCCCAGCACCAGCCCCGCCAGGGCCCGCACGACCGCCGCGGGGCCGCGGCGGCCCGAGCGTGCGGAGCGCACGGCGTCAGTGGATGCGGTCACGTTCGCGTACTCCCGCCTCCGCCCGGTGCGCCCCCGCCGGCCGCCGCCCCCCGGCACCGGCCCGCCGTGCCTTCACGATACGCACGGCGAGGAGTGCCGCGGCCGCCGCGGCGGCGGCCGCGACCACCCCCTTGGAGTAGACGCCGACGTACTCCTCGACCGTCCGCCAGTTGTCGCCGAGGCCGTATCCGGCGAGCACGAACGCGGTGTTCCAGAGCAGGCTGCCGAGCGCGGTGTAGGCCAGGAACACCGGCATCCGCATCCGCTCCACGCCCGCCGGGACGGAGATCAGGCTGCGGAAGATCGGGACCATCCGGCCGAAGAACACCGCCTTGCCGCCGTGCCGGGCGAACCACGCCCCGGTCCGGTCGAGGTCCTCGACCTTGACCAGCGGCAGCCGCGCCGCGACCGCGCGGACGCGGTCGCGCCCGATGAGGGCGCCGATCCCGTAGAGGGCGAGCGCGCCGGCGACGCTGCCGAGCGTCGTCCACACGATCGCCGCGGTGAGGCTCATCCGGCCCTGCGCCGCCGTGAACCCCGCGAGCGGGAGGATCACCTCGCTCGGCAGCGGCGGGAACAGGTTCTCCAGCGCGATCGCCAGCCCGGCGCCGGGTGCGCCGAGCCGGTCCATCAGGTCGGTCGCCCACCCGGCGATCCCGCCGGCGGGCGCCCCGCCCGACGCCGCGTTCATCAGTCCGATCATGCCGACGACGCTAGGAACCGGCGGCGCCCGCCACCATGGAGAGCGCCGCCGACCCGTCCGGCCGGATCCCGCACCCGCACCCTGCGGAAAACCGCAGGCTCGGCGCGAAAACCCCTGCCGCGCAAGGCGTCCGGGCTTACGCTTGGGGCCCCAGGACCGTCCGGCGCGGGCAGCGCGGGCGCAGCACAGAAGGAGCCGCACACCGTGGCCGACGACCTCCCCGAGAGCGCGCCTCCCGGCATCGATCCGACCACGCCGACGTTCGCGCGCGTGTACGACTACTTCCTCGGCGGCAAGGACAACTTCGCGGCCGACCGCGAGGTCGCCGACATGGTGATGCAGCTCGTGCCGGAGGCCCCGGTGGTGGCGCGGGGCAACCGGGTCGCCATCGAGCGGGCGGTGACCTACCTGGCCGGCGACCTCGGCATCGACCAGTTCGTCGACATCGGCTCCGGGCTGCCGACCTCGTCCAACGTGCACCAGTTCGCGCGGGCGGCGAACCCGGCCGCGAAGGTCGTCTACGTCGACAACGACCCGATCGTCCTCGCGCACGGGCGCGCGCTGCTGACCGAGGACGGCGTCGCGACGTTCATCCAGGGCGACCTGTACGAACCGGAGAAGATCTTCTCCGACCCGGCGCTGACCGGGCTGATCGACCTGTCGCGGCCGGTGGGGATCGTGCTGGCCGCCGTCATCCACCACGTGCCGGACGAGCGCGACCCGGCGGGCGTCGTCCAGGCGCTGGTCCCGTTCCTGGCGCCCGGCAGCCACGTCGTCCTCACGCACCTGCACGACTCCGGCGAGGACCCGCGCGTCGAGGAGGCCAAGCGGATCCTGCAGTCGGGGCTGGGCGGCTCCTACTTCCGGCACTCGTCGGAGATCGAGCGGTTCATGGACGGGCTCACGATCCTGGAGCCGGGGGTCGCGCACGTGACCGAGTGGCGTCCGGACGGGCCGGCGGGGCCGCTGGAGCACCCGCTGCACACCCAGATGGTGGCCGTGCTCGGCCGCAAGGACTGACTCCGGGAAAACCCGGATTCAGCGGAGAGTGAAACCGGGCCGCGCGGCGCGGGCCGCCCCGGGGGCCCGCGGTCCGCGGTTCCCGCAGGCCGCGCGGTTGCGGACGGCGTGAGGACGCGGTTTCGGACACCGAGTCCGATCATGATTTAGTAAAGGATCTTTCTGATCGACTTTTCCGTTGTCAACCCCGCGTTGTAGCGTTCGCAGCGTTTTGTGAAGTGCATTCATGATCGGACCTTCCCGCCGCAAGATCATGTAAGGACGCCGCGATGCCCCTGGCGACAGGCCTGGCCGCGGCCGCGCTCCTGGGCCTGCTGACGCTCCTGGCCACCGCGCGGCACGGCAGGCGCCGACCCCGCTCGGACCGACACGGCTCGGACGACGGGCACCCCGAGTCGCTGACGACCGTCCTCGGCCCCGGGGACGAGGAGTACCTCGCCTGGCTCGCCGACCACCACTGGCCGGGGGACGAGTACCTCGACCTCGAGCACGACTGGCTGGAGGAGATGGCCTTCGGCGAGCCGGCGGGGCACTACGAGGCGCCGCTGTGCCCGCGCTGCGACCTGCGCCGGGAGGACGTGTGGCCGTGCCCGACCTGCGGCCGGATCCTGCACTCCTCGTGCGGCCACGGGATGCGCCGGCGGGCGGTCGAGCGCCCGTACCGGACGCACGGCACCAACTCCGAGGCCGTCATCGCCGAATGGATCTGCACGGGCTGCACGTCGGTCGTGGGCCTGGACGTGGACCACGGCGGCGAGCCCGATACCGGGAACGACGCCGGGGACATTGTGCGGTGAAACGTCCGGATTGCCCGATCTCTCCGCTCTTCACACGCGCTGAACAGTAAAGAATTCGCCATCCACTTGCATATTTCGGACGCGCGGCGGCAGGCTGCACTATGTCCTTAATCACAGGGGCACCGTGGAGGGACGACCCGTGACCGCTCAGCACGCCACCATCTGCAAGCACGAGCCGCACTGTCCGGCATCGGACGACCTCGACCGCGAGGCCGCGCGCATCATCGCCAACCACCCCGAGCAGGGGTGGAGCCTGCTGTGCAACGGCATCGTCGTCTTCGAGGACACCGGCGAACTGCTCCCCGACGGCAGGGCGATCGCTCCCCACCGTCCCGTCACGGCCGGCTAGTCGCCCGGGGCACGGTCATCTGATCACGTGCCCGTCGTACCCGAGCCGCGCGAGCTCCTCGTACGCCGCCCACACGGCCGGCGGTACCGGCATCGGCACCTGGAAGCCCCGCTCGGCGTACACCACCATCCGCTGCAGGTCCCCCACCATCAGCTCGATGAACCGGCGCTCGTCCGCGCCGAAGTCGTCGAACCCGAGCTCCGGCGCCGAGGCCGACCAGGCCGGGCCGGGCCACTGCCGCCGGGCCGTCGCCAGCGCCCGCCGCGTCATGTAGGGCTTGGCGGCCAGGATCCCGCTCCCCACCGCGATCCCCCGTCCCTCCAGCAGCCGCCGGGACGCGGTGATGTTCTCCCCCGTGTTGGCCGCCGTCTCCTCCAGCAGCAGGGCCTCCGCCGGGACGCCGTGCGCCCGCGCCACCCGCCCGAACACCCGCGCCTCGGTCTCCGCCCAGTCCGAGGTGATCTTGCCGCGCCCGCCGGAGACGACCACCAGCGGCGCCCGGCCGGCCAGCCAGAGCCGTGCCGCGTGGGCCGCCACCCGCGTGTCGTGGCACCCCAGCGCGAGGATCACGTCAGCCTTGGGGTGGGGGTCGGACACGACGAGGTGGTCCCAGATCGTCCTCGCCAGCTCGCGCGCCCGCGCGTCCACAGGAGACTCCACCGGGCCATTGTCCCCGGCGCTCCGCATGTCGGGCTCCCATCGGGCGGACCGTCCCGATAACGTTCAACTGTTTTGCTACTTACGCAAGAATCATGTGGAACTCGACCGCGAAAGGACGGTGTGGTGTGATCACAGTCCTGGTGCTCGTGTCCCTGCTCGCCCTGTTCGGCTTCTGCCTGCCCCGCCTGCTCCGCCCGATGCCGGCACGAGCCGCGCACGACCCGCCGGCCGCCGGGGCCGCGCACCCGGAGTCCATGGTCGCCGAACTCGATCCCGCCGACGAGGAGTACCTCGCCGGCCTCGCCGACGAACTGTGGCCCGAGGACGAGTACCTGGAGCTGGAGCCCAGCACCGACGGCGAGGAGGAGCCCGGCGGCAGCGGCATGCGCCGGTGAACGCCGCCGCTCCGGCCCGTGGTAGGCATCGGGGATGAGCACCGAACCGCCGCTGCTGCTGGCGCTCGACCTGACCGGCACCTTCGCCTTCGGGCTGAACGGGGCGCTGACGGCGGTGCGCGCGGCCCGGCTGGACGTGGTCGGCGTCGTGTCGCTCGGGATGATCACGGCGCTCGGCGGCGGGGTCATCCGGGACGTCCTCATCGGCGCGATCCCGCCCGCCACCTTCGTGGACTGGCGCTACTTCGCCCTCGCCGCGGGCGGCGGGCTGATCGCGTTCGTCTTCAGCAGGCGGCTGGACCGGCTCGACATGCCGATCACGGTGATGGACGCGGTCGGGCTGAGCACGTTCGCCGTCATCGGCGCGAGCAAGGCGCTCACCGCCGGGCTGAACATCGCGCCCGCGCTGCTGCTCGGGGTGGTCACCGCGGTGGGCGGCGGCACGATCCGGGACGCCCTCGTCCTGCAGATCCCGACGGTGCTGCGCAGCGACCTGTACGCGATCCCGGCCCTCGTCGCGGCCGGGATCACGGTCGCGACCGTGGAGACGGGCAGCTACGGCCTGCCGTCCGCGCTGGGCGCCGTGGCGGCCTGCTTCATCATCCGGATGCTCGGCGTCCGGTACGGGCTCCAGGCCCCGCGCCCGCCGGGGAAGCGCTCGGTGAGCGGCCCGTCCGACGACGCCTCGCCCGGCCCGGATTCCGGCCGGGGGTGAGTCAGCGGGCCAGCCAGGCGAGCGCGGCGACGACCAGCGCCGCGGTCCCGGTCTCCAGCGTCGGCTGGACGACCGGCGCGAACGCGGGCGAATGGTTCACCGGGACGTCCTGCAGGACGCGCCCGGCCTCCTCGGCCCGGTGGTAGAGTCCGGCGTCCGTACCGCCGAGCCCCCAGTAGGTGTAGGGGACGCCCAGCGCGGCGGGGATGTCGCTGAAGTCCTCGCTCGCGGTCTGCTCGGGCAGCGTCCCCGCCCGGTCGCCGAAGGCGTCGGCGAAGGCGCGCGCGACCCGGTCGGTCGCGTCCGGGTCGTTGGCGGTCAGCGGGAAGCGGTCGAACAGCTCGAACTCCGGCTCCTTCGGGCAGCGGGACGCCTGGCACTCGGCGGTGACGATGCGGCGGATCGCCTCCAGGATGCCGCTCCTGGTCCGCTCGCTGTAGCAGCGCAGGTTGAGCTGCAGCACGGCGTTGTCGGGGATGACGTTGCTCTTCGTGCCGGCCTGGATGCTGCCGACGGTCAGCACCGCCGTCTCCCCCGGCGGGGTCTCGCGCGAGATGACCGTCTGGAGCCGCACCACGATCATCGCGGCGAGCACGACGGGGTCGACCGCGGCCTGGGGCATGGAGCCGTGCCCGCCTTTCCCGTGCAGGGTGATCCGCATGCTGTCGGCGGTCGTGAAGACGGGACCGGGCCGGGTGCCGAGCCGCCCGGCCGGCGCGGCCAGGACGTGCTGCGCCAGCGCCACGTCCGGCTTCGGGATCAGGTCCGCGAGACCGTCGTCGACCATGCCCTGGGCGCCGCCGGAGGTCTCCTCGGCCGGCTGGAACAGCGCGACGAGGCTCCCGTTCCAGTGGCCGGTGGCGCCGGCGAGCAGGGACGCCGCCCCCAGCAGGCAGGCCACGTGCACGTCGTGGCCGCAGGCGTGGGCCACCGGCACCTCGTTGCCGTCGCCGTCCCTCGCCGTGGCGGTGCTGGCGTAGTCGAGCCCGGTCGCCTCCCGCACCGGCAGGGCGTCCGTGTCGGCGCGCAGCAGCACCGTGGGACCGTCGCCATTGCGCAGGACGCCGACCACACCGGTGCCGCCGACGCCTTCGTGCACGTCGAGTCCGTCCCTCCGGAGGCGCTCGGCGGCCTTCCCCGCGGTCCGGTGCTCCTGGTGCGACAGCTCGGGGTGCCGGTGCAGGTCCCGGTAGAGGTCCTCCTGCCATTCCCGTACGGCGTCCGATCCGGCCAGGACGGGCGACGCGGACGATGCGACCGCCATGGTGCCTCCTGCCATGCGCTGGGTGTACGCGGGTCACATGCCCGGTCAGGGGGATTCGAACAGGGCGCTCACGGACTCGCCGTCGTGGATGCGGCGGACGGCCTCGGCCAGGGCCGGGGCGATGGACAGGACGCGGAGCTTCTCGCTCCCGTTCGGGACGGGCACCGTGTTGGTGCAGACGATCTCCAGGACGTCGGGCTGCGCCGCCAGCCGCTGCAGGGCGCCGGCGGCGAACAGCCCGTGGGTGCAGGCGATGCGGATCGTCCGGACGCCGAGCTCGCGGAGCCGGTCCAGCAGTTCCAGCACCGTGCTGCCCTTGGCGATCTCGTCGTCCAGGACGATGACGTCGCGCCCGGCGACGTCGCCGATGACCGAGCTGATCTTGACCCGGTCGTCGGCGAACCGCTGCTTGGCCCCGGCGGCGACCGGCACGCCGAGGCGGCGGGCGAAGGCCGCCGCCTCCTTGGCGTTGCCGAGGTCGGGCGACACGACGGTGGTGCTCGACAGGTCGTGGCCGCGGAAGTGGTCGGCGAGCTCGCGCAGCGCGTGCAGGTGGTCGACGGGGACGGAGAAGAACCCGTGCACCTGCGGCGAGTGCAGGGTCATGGCGAGGACGCGGCTCGCGCCCGAGGCGACGAGCAGGTCGGCGACCAGCCGCCCGCCGATGGAGATGCGCGGCGCGTCCTTCTTGTCCGAGCGGGCGTAGGAGTAGTGCGGCATGACCACGGTGATGCGGCTCGCCGACGCGCCGCGCGCGGCGTCGCACATCAGCAGCAGCTCGACGAGGTGCTCCTGCACGGGCGCGACCAGCGGCTGGATCAGGAAGACGTCCCGTTCCCGGCAGTTGGCCTGCAGCTGCACTTCCAGGCAGTCGTTGGCGAACCGGTCGACGCGCGACGGGCTCAGCGGCACGCCCAGGTGGGCGCAGACCTCGGCGGCCAGTTCCGGGTGGGCGCTGCCGCCGAACACCGCGATCTCTCGCACGATCCGCTCCTCACATGATCGACCGCGATCATGCTAGAGGGCGGCCGGGTCAGGCGGTCGGGAGGGGCACGCCGGTCTCCAGGAGCGTCTTCAGCCCGGACAGCACGTGCGGCCAGCCCTGCTCGGACATGCCGAGCAGCGCCTCGCCGGCCCGGTGGAGCACGGTCAGCTTGACCGTCTCGCCCACGGGCTCGATGTCGAACGTCACCGTGGAGCGGGGCTCCGCCATGAGCTTCTGGCGGGTCTCCTCGTCCACGCCGACGCTCTTCGCCCACTCGGGGGTGAAGGTGTGCCAGGTGTAGGAGAGGCGGCGGCCGGGGTCGGCTTCGAGGACGACCTGCTCGGGGTCGGCGGTCGTCGCGTTCTCCTCGTGCCAGGTGATCGCGGAGCCCGGCTTCCAGTCGGTCTCGAAGGAGACGCCCCAGTAGCGGCGGGTGAAGGCGGGGTCGGTGAGGGCCTCCCAGAGGCGCTCCGGCGTGGTGTTGATGTAGGTCGTGTAGACGAACTCGCTTGCGGTCATCGGCGTCTGCTCCAATGCGGTCTTCAGGTCGGCGAGCGCGCGCGCCCGCTCCCGGTCGTACCGGCTCATCCAGCGGTCCGCGATGGCGTTGATGGGCGCGGCGTCGAGGTAGTGGAGCTTCTCGCGCCCCCGGCGCACGGTCGTGACGAGGCCCGCGGCCTCCAGGACCGCCAGGTGCTTGCTGACCGACTGCCGGGTCATCTCCAGCCCGGCGCACAACTCGCGGAGGGTCTGGCCGCTGCGGGCGTTGAGGCCGTCCAGCAGCCGGCGGCGGCTCGGGTCGGCGAGCGCCTTGAAGATCCCGTCCTCGTCCATGCCGTCGTCCAAACATGCAGCCATTCGGTTGCCTGAAAGATTAGGCAACCGGATGGCTGCATGTCAAGGGCGCCGCCCGCTAGGGCTTGCGGCCCACCGCACCGTAGGCGTCGACGGCCTCCGGCTGGCCGGGCGTCTCCGGGCGCCAGTGCGTGACCGGGACGATCCCCGGCTCCAGCACCTCCAGCCCCTCGAAGAACCCCGCGATCCGCTCCGGAGTGCGCAGCACGAGCTGCGCGTTGCCGGCGGCGTTCCACACCTCCACGATCCGGTCGGACGCCTCGCCGTGGACGACGTTCGTCCCGTCGTACATGGCGAAGTAGCTGCCCGAGGGCACCGCGGCCATGAGCCGCCGCACGATCCCGTACGCCTGCTCGTCGTCGGGGATGAACTCCAGGATGCCCATCAGCGTGAACGCCACCGGCCTGCCGAAGTCGAGCGTCTCGGCGGCGCCCTCCAGGATCGCCTCCGGTTCCCGGAGGTCGGCGTGGATGTAGGACGTGTGGCCCTCGGGCGTGCTGGTGAGGAGCGCCTTCGCGTGCTCCAGCACCAGCGGGTCGTTGTCGACGTAGACGATCCTCGACTCGGGCGCGGCCCGCTGGGCGACCTCATGGGTGTTGTCGACCGTGGGCAGGCCCGTCCCGATGTCGATGAACTGGCGGATGCCGGCCTCGGCGGCCAGGTGCCACACCACCCGGTTCAGGAACAGCCGGGACGCGCGCGCCAGCCGGGCCACGTCCGGCAGCATCCCGAGGATCTGGTCGCCGACCTCCCGGTCGACCGGATAGTTGTCCTTGCCACCCAGCCAGTAGTTCCAGATGCGCGCCACGTGCGAGACGCTCGTGTCGATGTCGGGGCCGGGTCTCTGTTCGCTCATGCGCACCTCCTACAGGTCCCTTCCCAGCCCGGCGCCTCGTCAGTCCTCGTCGACCTCCTCGGCGAGGACCTTCCCGCTGCCGGCGTCGATGGTGACCTCGTGCCCGGCGCCGTCCCGTCCCGCGACGTCGACCTCCCAGACGGCCTTGCCGTGCTCGGTCTCGAAGTCGGCGGACGTCACACGGCCGGGGACCGCCTTCAGCGCCGCGTCCGCGGCGGCCGTCGCGGTCACCTTCGCGCCGCGCAGCGCGGCGGGGTCGTCATCGCGGCCGTCGGCATCGCGGCCGTGGTCGTCGCGGTCGTCGGCGCGGTTCGTGAGGACCTTGCCGTCGGCGGCGTCGACGGTCACCTCGCGCCGCTGCCCGTTGTCGGCGACCACGTCGACCTCCCAGGCCGTCCTGCCGTGCTCGTCGTCGAGCTCGATCTCGGCGACCGTGCCGGGCGCGGCCTTCAGCGCGGCGTCCACCGCCTGCGCGAGCGACACGGCCGTCTTCGGGGCGGCGTCGTCGTGGCGCTCGCCCGCCGGGGTGGCGCGCGGGGCCGGGTCGTCGTCGTGCGCGGCGGCGACGGCGGCCGTCGCTCCCCCGCCGGCCAGGACGCCCGCGGCGACCACGGTCACCAGCAGCCCGCGGCCCGTCACCATGCGCCGTGCGTCGATCTTCATCGGATTCCCGCCCTCCGTGTCGTCTGACCTTGCGCCACCGACGATGCCGGGCGTTCCTGTAGCGGTCCTGAAGCAACCTGAAGCCGCCTTCAGCCGCGGTTTGGCAGGCTGAGGGCATGCGCCTGCTCATCGTGGAGGACGAGAAGCGCCTGGCCACGTCGCTGGCGCGGGGGCTGACCGCCGAGGGTTTCGTGGTGGAGGCCGTCCACGACGGCGCCGAGGGCCTGCACCGGGCGCTCGGCGGCGGCTACGACCTGATCATCCTCGACATCATGCTGCCCGGGATGAACGGCTACCGGGTGTGCGGGGCGCTGCGGGCGGCGGGCGACGAGACGCCGATCCTGATGCTGACCGCCAAGGACGGCGAGTACGACGAGGCCGAGGGCCTGGACACGGGCGCCGACGACTACCTGACGAAGCCGTTCTCCTATGTGGTGCTGGTGGCGCGCGTCCGCGCGCTGCTGCGCCGCCGGACGCGCGGCGCCGCGCCCGCCATCGTGCTCGGCGACCTCACCGTGGACCCGGCGTCCCGCCGGGTGTTCCGGGGCGACGCGGAGGTGGAGCTGACCGCCAAGGAGTTCGCGGTGCTGGAGCACCTGGCGGCGAACGCGGGGCGGGTCGTGTCGAAGGCGCAGATCATGGAGGCGGTCTGGGACTTCGCCTACGACGGCGACCCCAACATCGTCGAGGTGTACGTGAGCGCGCTGCGCCGCAAGCTGGACGTCCCGTTCGGGCGCCGGTCGATCACGACGGTGCGCGGCGCGGGGTACCGGCTGGCCCGGGACGGGGGCGCCTGACATGGCGGGGCGGCCGGGGTCCGTCCGGGCCCGGACGACCATCGGCGCCACGGCCGTGGTGGCGGGCGCGCTGGTCGCCGCCGGGCTCGCGGTGGTGCTGCTGCTGCGCGCGAACCTCACCGGGCAGGCGGACCTGCGGGCCGAGGTGGCGGCCCGGGAGGTCGCGTCGCAGCTCGCGACGGGCGTCGCCTACCGGAGCCTCGACCTGCCGGACGCCGAGGACCATCCGGTGCAGGTCGTCGGCGAGGACGGCCGCGTCCGGGCGGTGAGCGAGGACCTGGAGGCCGTCCGCGGCACCGGCTCCCCCGGCGTGCGGCCGGGCGCGGCCACCCGCGGCGACGACGACGACCGCGGCGACGACCGCGACGACGACCCGGGGCGCGGCGAGGTGTCAGACGACGACCCGAAGCTCACCACCGGCACCGCGACCGTGGACGGGCGCACCGCCGACTACCGGTTCGCGGCGATCGAGGTGACGACGCCCCGGGACGAGACGGTCACCGTGTACGCGGGCGCCGACCTCGCCGCCGCGCGGGACGCGACCGGGACGGTCGCCCGCGCGATGCTCGCCGGGCTGCCGCTGCTGCTCGCCGTGGTCGCGGGCGTGACCTGGCTGGTGACGCGGCGGGCGCTGCGCCCGGTGGAGGCGGTCCGGGCGGAGCTGGCGGAGATCACCTCGTCCGGCGACCTGGCGCGGCGCGTGCCGGTGCCGGACGCGCGGGACGAGATCGCGGGGCTCGCCGCGACGACGAACGAGACCCTCGCCGCGCTGGAGGAGTCCGTGGCCCGGCAGCGCGGCTTCGTCGCGGACGCCTCGCACGAGCTGCGCAGCCCGATCGCGTCGCTGCGCACGCAGCTGGAGGTGGCGGCGGCGCACCCGGAGCTGCTGGACGTGGACGGGCTCGTCGAGGACGTCGTGCGGCTCCAGCATCTCGCCGCCGACCTGCTGCTGCTCGCCCGCATCGACGCGGGCGAGCGCCCCCCGGCCCGTCCGGTCGCGCTCGGCGGCCTGGTCCGGGACGAGCTGGACCGGCGGGCGCCGCGCGACCGGATCCCCGTGCAGGCGTCGGTCGAGGCGGACCCGCGGGTCATGGGCGTGCCGGGCCGGCTGGTGCGGGTGCTCGGCAACCTGCTCGACAACGCCGAGCGGCACGCGGACACGTCCGTGCGGCTGTCGCTGCGCGAGGAGGGCGGCCGAGCGGTGCTGCGGGTCTCCGACGACGGGCCGGGCGTGCCCGCCGGCGACCGCGAGCGGATCTTCGAGCGGTTCGTGCGGCTGGACGACGCCCGCAGCCGCGACGAGGGCGGCGCCGGGCTCGGCCTCGCCATCGCCCGCGACCTGGTGCGGGCGCACGCCGGGACCCTCACCGTCGGCGAGGCCCCCGGCGGCGGTGCGCTCTTCGAGGTGCGGCTGCCGGTTACTTGAGGAGCTGGCGGGCCATGACCATGCGCTGGATCTGGTTGGTGCCCTCGTAGATCTGGGTGATCTTGGCGTCGCGCATCATCCGCTCCACCGGGAACTCGCGGGTGTACCCGTACCCGCCCAGCAGTTGCACGGCGTCGGTGGTGACGTCCATCGCCACGTCCGAGGCCAGTGCCTTGCACGCCGACGACATGAAGGTGAGGTCGGGGATCTTCTCGCCGCTCATCGCCCGCTCGGACTTGATCGCCGCGTGGTAGGTCAGCTGCCGGGCGCCCTCCAGCCGCATCGCCATATCGGCCAGCATGAACTGCACACCCTGGAAATCGGCGATCGGCTTGCCGAACTGCCTGCGCTCCTTCACATACCCCAGCGCGAAGTCCAGCGCGCCCTGGGCGATGCCGAGAGCCTGCGCGGCGATGGTGATCCGGGTGTGGTCCAGCGTCGCCAGCGCCGTCTTGAAACCCGTCCCCTCCGCGCCGATGATCCGGTCGGCCGGGATGCGGGTGTCCTCGAAGACCACCTGCCGCGTCGGGGAGCCCTTGATGCCCAGCTTGCGCTCCTTGGCCCCGAACGACACCCCCGGATCGCCCTTCTCCACCACGAACGCCGAGATCCCCCGCGCACCCGCCGACGGATCGGTCACCGCCATCACCGTGTAGTACTCCGACACCCCCGCATTGGTGATCCACATCTTCGCGCCGTTCAGCACCCACGTGTCACCGTCACGCACCGCGCGGGTCTTCATCCCCGCCGCGTCCGAACCCGCGTCCGCCTCCGACAGCGCGTAGGAGAACATCGCCTCCCCCCGCGCGACCGGCGCCAGGTACTTCTTCTTCAGCTCCTCCCCGCCGGCCAGCAGCACCGGGACCGTGCCCAGCTTGTTCACCGCCGGGATCAGCGACGACGACCCGCACGCCCGCGCGACCTCCTCGATCACGATCACCGTGGCGAGCGCATCCGCTCCGGCGCCCCCGTACGATTCGGGCACGTGCACCGCATGCAGATCCGCCGCGACCAGCGCGTCCAGGGCCTCCTGCGGGAACCGGGACTCCTCGTCCACCTCCGCCGCGAAAGGAGCGATCTTGGCCTCGGCCAGCTCACGCACCGTACGCCGCAGCAGCTCATGCTCCTCGGACGGCGCATACGCCGGGTAATCGCTCATCGTCCCTCCACCTGCCGCCGGATACTTTGAAGACCAATATTTTAACGACAAAATAAGTGACGCCCCGCGCTCCGGTCAAGGCGGGTCAAAGGTGCCGGAGCAGCTTGGCGAGCGCCGGGTTGTCGTTGCTCCGGCGCCAGGTCAGGCTCAGTTCGACGGGGCCCGGGCCGGGGACGTCCACGGGCCGGAACGTCAGGCCCGCGTAGCGGAGCCGGGACGCGGCGGCGGGCACCAGCGCGACGCCCCAGCCGCAGCCGACCAGCGCCAGGATGCTGTGCACCTGGCTGAGGTACTGGGCGTACACGGGCGAGACACCCGCCTGCCGGAACAGGCTGATCACGAGTTCGTGGAAGTAGCGGGCCTCGGCGGGCGAGTACATGATGAACGGCCGCCCGTCGAACGCGGCCAGCGGGAGCGGCCCGTCCCCCTCGGCCAGCGGATGGCCGTCGGGGATCGCCGCGAGCAGCGCCTCCCGGTCGGCCGGGCGCTCCTCCAGGTCCGGGTCGGTGACCGGCGGCCGCACCAGCCCGAGGTCAAGGCTGCCGTCGGCGAGGGCCCGCACCTGGTCCCTGGTCACCATCTCCCGCAGGACGATCCCGACGTCCGGCAGCGCCGTCCGCGCGACCTCCAGCAGCCGGCCGAGCGTCGCGTACGCGCTCGCCGCCGTGAACCCGAGCGTGATGCTGCCCGCATCCCCCGCCGAGACCTGCCGGACGGACATCGCGGCGTGGTCGGCCTGCTGGAGCAGCCGGCGCGCCTCGACCAGGAACGCCCGCCCGGCCGGGGTGAGGCGGACCGAGCGGTTCGTCCGGTCGAACAGCCGCACCTTCAGCTCGTTCTCCAGCAGCTGGATCTGCCGGCTGAGCGGCGGCTGCGTCATCCGGAGCCGCTCGGCGGCGCGGCCGAAGTGCAGCTCCTCGGCGACGGCCACGAAGTTCGTGAGCTGGGTGAGCGTGAACATCGATTCCCTGCGGGTATCAGTGGATGCATTTTTCGTGTTGGACCTGGATCAATCGGCCATCCTAGCCTCGGGGCATGAAGCAGACTGCGCCCGAAGAGATCGCGACGCGGCTCGGGTCCGGGCTCCTGTCGTTCCCCGTCACCCACTTCCACGACGACCTGTCCTTCGACGAGGACGGCTACCGGCGGCACATCGCCCGGCTCGGCGGGTACGGCGTCGCCGGCCTGTTCGCGGCGGGCGGCACGGGCGAGTTCTTCTCGCTCACCTTGGACGAGGTCGGGCGGGTGGTGCGGGCGGCCGTCGCCGAGGCCCCCGGCGGCCTGCCGGTGATCGCGCCCGCCGGGTACGGGACGGCGACGGCCGCGCGGATGGCCCGGGACGCCGAGGACGCGGGCGCCGACGGGGTCCTGCTGTTCCCGCCCTATCTGACGGAGGCGTCGCAGGACGGCCTGGCCGCGCACGTCCGCGCGGTCTGCGCGGCGACCCGGCTCGGGGTGACGGTCTACTCCCGCGCGAACGCCGTCTACCAGGACGCCACGGTCGCCGGACTCGCCGAGGCATGCCCCAACCTCGTCGGATTCAAGGACGGCGTCGGCGACCTGGAGCTGATGACGCGGATCAGGTCGCGGCTCGGCGACCGGCTCGTCTACATCGGCGGGCTGCCCACCGCGGAGACGTTCGCGCTCCCCTACCTGGAGATGGGCGTCACGACCTACTCCTCGGCGGTCTTCAACTTCGTCCCGGAGTTCGCGCTCGCGTTCTACGCCGCCGTCCGCGACCGGGACCGGGACGAGGTGGCACGGCGGCTCGCCGAGTTCGTCCTGCCGTACTGCGACGTCCGCAACCGCAAGAAGGGCTACGCGGTGAGCATCATCAAGGCGGGCCTGCGGGTCACCGGCCACCCGGCGGGCCCGGTCCGCCCGCCGCTGACGGACCTCACCGAGGCCGAGACCGCCGACCTCGCCGAACTCGTGAAGCGGGCGCGCTGAGATGACCGGGGTCCCCGCCGGCGAGGCGACCCTGGACCGGGTCGCCTGGATCGAGCTGTCGTCCGTGGCGCTGCCGCTCGCCGTCCCGGTCAGCGACGCCAAGGTGCTGACCGGGCGGCAGCGGCCGATGACCGAGGTCGTGTTCCTGTTCGCCGAGATCGGCACCGAGGACGGCCACGAGGGCATCGGGTTCGGCTACTCCAAGCGCGCCGGCGGGCCCGGCCAGTTCGCGCACGCCGCCGAGATCGCGCCCGCCCTCATCGGCGAGGACCCGAGCGACATCGGGAGGATCTGGACGAAGCTCGCATGGGCCGGCGCCTCGGCCGGCCGCGGCGGGCTCGCCGCGCAGGCCATCGCCGCGATCGACATCGCGCTGTGGGACCTGAAGGCCAAGCGGGCGGGCCTGCCGCTCGCCAAGCTCCTCGGCGCGCACCGCGACTCCGTCCGCTGCTACGACACCTCGGGCGGCTTCCTGCACGCGCCGCTGGAGGAGGTCCTCGACAACGCCGAGGCGGCCGCCGCCGCCGGCATCGGCGGCGTCAAGATCAAGGTGGGGCATCCCGACCACGCCGAGGACATGCGCCGCGTCACCGCCGTCCGCGAGCGGCTCGGCGACGCGTTCCCGCTGATGGTGGACGCGAACCAGCAGTGGGACCGGCCCGCCGCGCAGCGCATGGGCCGCGCCCTGGAGGCGTTCGACCTCACCTGGATCGAGGAGCCCCTGGACGCCTACGACGCCGAGGGCCACGCGGCGCTCGCCGCCGCGCTCGACACGCCGATCGCGACCGGCGAGATGCTCACCAGCGTCGCCGAGCACTGCGCGCTCATCGACCGGCGCGCCGCCGACATCATCCAGCCGGACGCGCCCCGCATCGGCGGCATCACCAATTTCCTCAGAGTCGCGGCACTGGCCGACCACCACCATCTCCAAATGGCGCCGCATTTCGCGATGGAGATCCACCTGCATCTGGCCGCCGCCTATCCGGGCGAGCCGTGGGTGGAGCATTTCGACTGGCTCGGACCGCTGTTCAACGAAAGGCCGGCGATCGAGGACGGGCGCATGCACGTCCCGGCCCGCCCCGGTCTCGGCATCACCCTCACCGAGCAGGCCCGCGCCTGGACGACGGCGCACACCCGGATCGACGCGCGCCATTGACGCATCGCTGCTGGAGCAGGGGTCGAACCTGCATGACGTGATCCAGAATCACGCATCCTGCCCTTGGATGATCCAGCATGGGCGCCCGCCGGCGGCGGTGGCGTCCGCCCGCCTCGGGCACGTGCAGGACCAGCCGGGGGTCGTTGCTCCCGCCGGTCCAGTCCAGAGCCGCACCCGAGAATCGAACTCGGTTCTCCTGGTTGGAAGCCAGGCGCCTCACCGTTCAGGCCTCTGCGGCGTGGATCGGGCCGGACTCGAACCGGCAACCTCCCGCATGCAAGGCGGGCGCTCTTCCCTTTGAGCTACAGACCCCTGTAATTCGGTACTCACAGGGTGCGGGAAGAGCCGGGGAACGCGCAAAGCATTTTCACGTGCGGCCGCCCCGGGCCGTAGGGGGAATGGCCCGGGGCGGCCGGTCCCACGTGCTCGCGGTCACCGGTGGGTGCGGGTCCTGCGCGAGGGGGTCAGCAACCGCTGCAGGACCCGGAAGGGCAGCGTGACGATGCTGACGATCGTGCCGATGACGGCGCTGAGCGCTGCACTGATGCGGCGCATTGCATTTCACTCCTTCAGGTCGTCCTAGGCGACCTGTACCCGTGCGACGGGTTTTACACCGGCTTTGCCCCGATGACGACTGTGGCGTAGAACTCCTCGGACGTCGCGACGGCGGCGGCGAGCCCGCCCCGCTCGACGGCGGCGACCGCGTCCGGGACCTGCCGCTCGCTCGTCTCGAACAGCAGGTGGCCGCCGGTGACGAGCCAGTCCGCCGCCCCGGCGGTGACGCGGCGCAGGACGTCCAGGCCGTCGGCGCCGCCGTCGAGCGCGACGCGCGGTTCGTGGTCGCGCGCCTCGGGCGGCATCAGCGCGACGTCGCCGGTCGGCACGTACGGGACGTTGGCGAGCAGCACGTCGACGCCGCCGCGCAGCGCGTCCGGGAGCGGCGCGAAGAGGTCGCCCTCGTAGGCGTGGCCGCCGAACGGGGCGATGTTGCGGCGCGCGCAGCGCACGGCGGCGGGCTCGACGTCGGCGGCGTGCAGGGCGTACTCGTCCAGTCCGGCGACGAGCGCGGCGCCCAGTGCGCCGGAGCCGCAGCACAGGTCGACGACGACGGGGCGCGGCGGGAGGAGCGCGGCGGCCTGCCGGACCAGGAACTCGGTGCGGCGGCGGGGCACGAACACCCCGGGCCCGACGGCGATCCGCAGGCCGAGGAACTCGGCCCAGCCGAGGACGTGTTCGAGGGGCTGCCCGGCGGCGCGCCGGTCCACCATGGCGGAGGCGTCGTCCGGCGTGCGGGCGGTGGCGAGGATCAGCCGCGCCTCGTCCTCGGCGAACACGCAGCCGGCGGCGCGGAGCCGGGAGACGATGGCGGACTCGGTCATGGGCGTCGTCATGGGCGTTTCCGGACTCTATCCCACGCCGCCGTCCCGCACCGGCCGTCCGGAGCAGGGGCGGCGGGGGGCGACAATGGGGCGTTGTCCATGAACGGGGGCGGGGTGCCTGAGAGGGCGGGCCTGAAGGCCGACTGCGCGAGCTGCTTCGGCCTGTGCTGCGTCGCGCTGCCGTTCGCCAGGTCGGCCGACTTCGCGATGGACAAGGACGCGGGCGAGCCGTGCCGCAACCTGCTGGCCGACTTCCGCTGCGGCGTCCACGCCGAGCTGCGGCAGCGCGGCTTCCAGGGCTGCACGGTGTTCGACTGCTTCGGCGCGGGCCAGAAGGTGTCGCAGCGGACGTTCGCCGGCCGCGACTGGCGCGGCGACCCGGACGTCGCCCGCGGGATGTTCCAGGTGTTCCCCGTCATGCGGCAGCTCCACGAGCTGCTCTGGTACCTGGCCGAGGCCGTGGAGATGCCGGCCGCCGAGCCCGTCCGCGACGAGCTCCGCAAGGCGTACGACGACGTCGAGCGCCGCACCCTCGGCCGCCCCGCGGAACTCGCCGAGACGGACGTTCCGGCGGTGCGCGAACGGGTGAACGCCCTGCTCCTGCGCGCGAGCGAGCTGGCCAGGGCCGGCGTGCCCGGCCGCCGGAAGGACCGGCGCGGCGCCGACCTCATCGGAGCGCGGCTGAAGGGCGCCGACCTGCGCGGCGCCTGCCTGCGCGGCGCGTACCTGATCGCGGCCGACCTGCGCGGCGCCGACCTGCGGTGGGCCGACCTGATCGGGGCGGACCTGCGGGACGCCGACCTTCGCGGCGCCGACCTCACCGGCTGCCTCTTCCTCACCCGGGCGCAGCTCGACTCGGCCCGGGGCGACGCCGGCACGCGGTTGCCGGCGGCGGTCGGACGGCCCGCGCACTGGGCGGCTCGCGCGCACTGATCTTGTTTAGTCCCTGTGTCAAGGGGCATTTCCGCAGCGCACGTCATCGGGGGGTCGCGTGGCGCGGGTGAGTTGGTGGGGAACGGGGCTCGTGGCGCTCGTGCTGCTGGTGCTCGCCGCGGGGCTCCCGCTGCTCGACAAGGCCCTCGGCAGCGGCGCGGAACCGCTCGCCGCGGGGGCGGTCCTCGCGGTCGGGACGGAACGCGACGGCGTCCGCCCGGTGACGTTCTCGGTCCCGTCCGCGGGCTGGGTCCTCGACAAGGCCGACTCCTCTCTCGCGAACAACGTGGAGCTGTCCAACGCCGGCGTCGGCCTGTACGTGCGCGTCGTCGTGCCGCTGGCACCGCTGGACGCGCGGAAGCTGTGGGACGGCCTCGGCCGCATCGTCGCCGCCGGCGGCCGGGCGCGGCTGGGCGCGCGGCCCGTCCCGGTCACGACCGCGCACGGGCTGACCGGGCTGACCGGGGAGCTCGCCGGGCGGGAGCGCACCGGCACGGCGACCGTGTTCGCCCGGGACACGCTCGGCGCGACCGTGACGGCGTCCGGTCCGCCGGGCGCCTACCGCACGCTGGCCGCCGAGGTCGAGGCCATCGTGCGGACCCTGCGGATCTCGGCCCCGTGATGACCCGGCGGCCGGCGTTCTGGCTGTGGGCGGCGGCGTGCGCGCTCGGCGCCTGGATCGCCTTCCACGGGATCGGCGCGCAGGTCGCGGCGTTCCCGGTCGGCGCGGTCGTCGGGGTCGCGCTGCTGGCGCCCTCGCTCGCGGTGGGCGTCTGGGTGCTGCGGCGGCTGCACCCGGTCCGGTCGCATCCGCTCGGGTACGCGCTGGTCGCGGTGGCCTGGGGCGGCCTCGCCGCGTTCGGCATGGCGCTGCCCGCGAACTCGGCGTTCCAGGCGGTCATCGGCAAGACGGCGGGGCCGGCGTTCAACGCCGTGTGGGGCGCGTCGATCGCCGCGCCGGTCGACGAGGAGCTCCTGAAGCTGGTCGGGGTCGCGGTGCTGGCGCTGATGGCGCCGGCCGCGGTGCGCGGGCCGCTCGACGGGTGGGGGTACGGCGCGCTCGCCGGACTCGGCTTCCAGTTCGCGGAGAACTTCCTCTACGTCCTCAACACGATCGTGCTGACGGGCGCCACGCAGGACGCCAGCGCCGCGTTCTTCTCCTTCGGCAGCCGGGTGGTCGGCGGGGCGTGGTGGAGCCACTGGGCGATGACGGCGGTCGGCGGCGCGGGGCTCGGCTGCCTGCTCGGGCGCCCGTGCCGGACGACCCTCGCCATCGCGGCGGGCGCGCTGCTGCTGGCCATGGCGCTCCACTCGTGGTGGGACGCGCCCGTCCTGCCCGGGGTGCTGCTGCTGCCGGTGAAGGGCGCGCCGATCCTGCTCGCGGCCATCGCCGCGTACCGGGTCTCGCGGCGGCACTACCTGTCGCACTTCCGCCGGACGGTGCACGCGGAGACCGCGAGGGGCGTCCTCGTCCCGGGCGAGGGGCACGTCCTCGCGTTCCGCAAATGGCGCCGCAAGGAGCGCTGGGACGTGCCCGCCGGGGAGCCGCGCCGGCTGCTCGCCCGGCTGCGCGCCGACCAGCTCGAACTGATCGAGGACGGGCTCGGCGGCCTGGAGCGCGACCCCGGCGCCGCCGACCGGCTGCGGGCCGACATCCAGATCGTCCGGCACCGGCTCGGCTCGGCCCGCGACACTCGCGCGCCCGACCGTTTGCCGTGATCGGGCCCGGGTACCCGCCCTGCGGGAATACTGCGCGGCCACGGGAGAGAGCGCGATGGCGGGACGCAAGGGCGGAGTCGGGGCGGGGAGGAAGGCCGGGGAGGCGGCCGAGCCGCGGGTGCGGAAGGTCTTCTGGGGCGTCAACGACCGGCTCGGCTCCACCTCGTTCCTGAACGAGAACATCAAGAAGGCGTTCCCCACCCACTGGTCCTTCCTGCTGGGCGAGATCGCGCTCTACTCGTTCGTCATCCTGGTGCTGACGGGCGTCTACCTCACGCTGTTCTTCAAGCCGAGCGGCGTGGAGCAGATCTACGACGGCTCGTACGCGCCGCTGCGGGGCCTGCGGATGAGCGAGGCGTACGCGTCCACGCTGCACATCACGTTCGACATCCGGGGCGGGCTGCTGATGCGGCAGATCCACCACTGGGCGGCGAACGTCTTCGTCGCGGCGATCACCGTCCACCTCATGCGGATCTTCTTCACCGGCGCGTTCCGCAAGCCGCGCGAGATCAACTGGCTGATCGGCTTCACGCTGTTCGTGCTGGCGCTCGCCGAGGGGTTCGCCGGCTACTCGCTCCCCGACGACCTGCTGTCCGGCACCGGGCTGCGGATCGCCCAGGGCATCATGCTGTCGATCCCGGTCGTCGGGACGTACGTGAGCCTGTGGGTCTTCGGCGGCGAGTTCCCGTCGAGCGAGGAGTTCATCCCGCGGCTGTTCACCGTGCACATCCTGCTCATCCCCGGCATCCTGATCGCGCTCGTCACCGTGCACCTGATGATCCTCTGGCACCAGACGCACACCCAGTGGCCGGGCCGCAGGCGGCGGGAGATGGCGGTGAGCGGCGAGAAGACCTTTCCGCACTTCGCCACGCAGAGCGTCGCGTACTTCCTGTTCACCTTCGGCGTCCTCGCCGGGATGGCGGGGTTCCTGCAGATCAACCCGGTGTGGCTGTACGGCCCGTACGAGACGGACCAGGTCTCGACGGGGTCGCAGCCCGACTGGTACGTCGGGTTCCTCGAAGGCTCGCTGCGCATCATGCCGCGCCTGTCGACGACCGTCGCGGGGCACACCGTCTCGTGGAACGTCCTGCTGCCCGCCGTCGTCCTGCCCGCGGTGTTCTTCACGCTGATCGCCCTCTACCCGTTCCTGGAGCGCTGGGCCACGGGCGACGAGCGCGTCCACCACCTGCTGGACCGGCCGCGCAACGCCGCGACCAGGACGGCGATCGGCGCCGCGGCCATCGCCTGGTACGGCAACCTGCTCGCGGCGGGCGGCAACGACGTCATCTCCGACACCTTCAAGATCCCGCTGTTCTGGACGACCTGGATCTTCCGCGTCGGCTTCTTCGTCGCGCCGATCGTCGCGTTCGCCGTCACCCGGCGCGTCTGCCTGAGCCTGCAGCGCCGCGACCTGCGGATCCGCGAGGAGGGGGTGGAGAGCGGCCTGGTCTCGCTGAGCCCGCAGGGCGGGTTCTCCGAGCGGCACGAGCAGCCGTCGCCGGAGCAGGAGGCCGTGCTGCGGACCCGGCGGCCGGGCGAGCTGGTCGCCCCCTACCCGAACCACCTCATCCCGCTGCCGACCCCCGACCGCACCCGCACGCAGGTGCGCACCCGCAGCAACCGCTTCTACCTCGACTACCAGTCCGAGTCCTACGGCGGCGGCCAGGGCGACCTCAGCCGCGGCCCGTCGGAGGACGGCGAGGGCGGCGAGGGCGGCGGCTGACCCGCACCGGAGCGGCACGCGAAGGAGCGCCCGGCGGGGAGTCCGCCGGGCGCTCCGCGGTGCGGGGCCGCCTCACTCGGGCGGCGGGAGGGCCGGCTCCTTCTCCTGCGGCGGCTCGGTCGGCGGGTAGCGCAGGTCGAACGCGGGGCGCACGGAGCGGATCCGCGGCATCGCCGTGAAGTTGTGCCGGGGCGGCGGGCAGGACGTCGCCCACTCCAGCGAGCCGCCGAAGCCCCAGGGGTCGTCCACCTCGACCTTCTTGCCGCGCCGCCAGGTGCGCAGGACGTTCCACAGGAACGCGAACGTGGACGCGCCGAGGACGAACGAGCCGACCGAGGAGACGAAGTTCAGCGTGGCGAACTTCTCGGGGTAGTCGGCGTAGCGGCGCGCCATGCCCTCGGCGCCCAGCCAGTGCTGGACCAGGAACGTCGTGTGGAAGCCGACGAACAGCGTCCAGAAGTGGATCTTCCCCCAGGTCTCGTCGAGCATCCGGCCCGTCATCTTCGGCCACCAGAAGTAGAAGCCGCCGAACGTCGCGAACACGATGGTGCCGAAGAGGACGTAGTGGAAATGGGCGACGACGAAGTAGGAGTCGGTGACGTGGAAGTCCAGGGGCGGGGACGCGAGGATGACCCCGGTCAGGCCGCCGAACAGGAACGTGACGAGGAACCCGATCGAGAACAGCATCGGCGTCTCGAACGTCAGCTGCCCCTTCCACATCGTGCCGACCCAGTTGAAGAACTTGATGCCGGTCGGGACGGCGATCATGAAGGAGGTGATGGAGAAGAACGGCAGCAGGACGCCGCCGGTGGCGAACATGTGGTGCGCCCACACCGTCATCGACAGCCCGCTGATCGCGATGGTGGCCGCGACCATGCCGAGGTAGCCGAACAGCGGCTTGCGGGAGAACACCGGGATGATCTCGGTGACGATCCCGAAGAAGGGCACCGCGACGATGTACACCTCCGGGTGCCCGAAGAACCAGAACAGGTGCTGCCAGAGCAGCGCGCCGTGGTTCGAGGCGTCGTAGATGTGGGCGCCCAGCTTTCGGTCGGCCTCCAGCGCGGCCAGCGCCGCGGTGAGGGTCGGGAACGCGATGATCACCATGAGGCTGGTCAGCAGCACGTTCCAGGTGAAGATCGGCATCCGGAACATCACCATGCCGGGGGCGCGCAGCGTGATGATCGTGGTGATCAGGTTCACCGCGGTCAGGATCGTCCCGAAACCCGACAAGATCAGGCCCATCGTCCACATGTCCCCGCCGAGGCCGGGCGAGTACGTCGGGGAGGTCAGCGGCGCGTAGGCGAACCATCCGAAGGCGGCCGCGCCGCCCGGCACGATGAACCCCGCGAGGACGATGAGCCCGCCGAACAGGAACAGGTAGTAGGTGAGCGCGTTCAGCCGGGGGAACGCGACGTCCGGCGCGCCGATCTGCAGCGGCACGAGCACGTTGGCGAACCCGAGGAACGTCGGCGTCGCGAACAGCAGCAGCATGATCGTGCCGTGCATGGTGAACAGCTCGTTGTAGACCTGGTTGCTCACGACCTGCTTGCCCGGCTCCAGGAGCTCGGCCCGCATGATCATGGCCATGATCCCGGCCGCCAGGAAGAACAGGAACGACGTCGTGAGATACAGGTAGCCGACCATCTTGTGGTCGGTCGTGGCGAAGATGTGGGCGATCCTGGTGCCCTTGCGGTGGCGCGCGAGCGCGTCGGCGACGCTGGTGTCGTCCCTCCCCTGCACGGCCGTCATCTACAGCCCTCCCTCCCTCGTCCGAGCCCAACGGGGCACTTGCCGCGCCGGCCTCTTTCAAACGCGGGGAAGGCGGCGGAAAAGGGCGCTTGTCACGGCTCGTCGCCGCGGTGCAGCTCCTCCTCGATGGGCGACCGCTCGGCGTGGCGCGCGTGCTCGCTCAGGCCGGACTTCTCGTGGTGCCGGCGCTGGTGGTCCCGCTCGGTCGGGGTCCGCCCGGGGTCGGGGTCGAGCGGCACCGACCGCACCACCTCGGCGACGCTGTCGTAGGTGCCGAGCGGCAGCGACAGCAGCGCGTGCTCGGCCTCCCCCTCGGGCCGCCTGCGGTGCGCATGCTCGACGATCCGCTGCTTGTCCGCCGGGAACGGCAGGTCCCCGAGCAGCTCCTCGATCTCCCGCGCGTCGGCGAGTGCCATGGCGTGCTCCCCCCGGTGATGGGCCCCTCCTGCGGCGGAACTGCCCGCCGCGCCGCCGGCCAAACGCCCCCGGCGCCCGGGGTCAGGTGACCGCCCGCAGCGACGCGCCGCGCAGGGTCATGGGGCGCCGCTCGGGGAACAGTTCGGGGCCGCGCCCGCCCGCCAGCTCGTTCAGCCGGTGCAGGAGGACGCCCTCGCGGAGCGCCCACGGGCAGAGGTCGAGCCGGTCGAGGCCGAGGACGTCCATCACGCCCTCCGCGACGATCGCACCGGCGAGGATCTGGTGGGCGCGGGACGCCTTGACCCCGCGCAGCCGGGCCCGCTCCTCGTCGGGCAGCTTCGCCAGCCGCGGGATCCAGCGGTGCAGCTCGCGGCGGTCGAGGCGGCGCTCCCGGTAGGGGCCGGCCTTCGCCTTCGGCGCGCCGCAGAGCCGGGCGAGCTGGGTGAAGGTCTTGGACGTCGCCACGGCGCGGGCCGGTGCCGGCCGCTCGGCGATCCCGAGGACCGCCTCGCCGAGCACCGCCCGGACGTGCTCGCGCAGCGCCCGGCGGGTCCGCTTGCGCACGGGCGGGCGCGGCGGCAGGTGGTGCCGGGTGAGGCGGCCCGCGCCGAGCGGCAGCGACAGCGCGATCTCCGGTTCGGTCCCGGCGCCGTAGGCCAGCTCCATGGAGCCGCCGCCGATGTCGGCGAGCAGCATCGGCCCCGCCGACCACCCGAACCAGCGGCGGGCCGCGAGGAACGTCAGCCGCGCCTCCCGCTCGCCGCTGAGGAACCCGAGTTCGACGCCGGTGGCGGCGCGGACCTCGGCGGCGACGTCGTCGCGGTTGGCGGCGTCGCGCAGCGCGGACGTCGCGTACGGGACGAGTTCGGCGACGTCGAGGGCCGCGGCGGCCGCCACCGACTCGCGCACCGCGGCGATGAGCCGCCCGACGGCGGGCCGGCCGATGACGCCGTGCCGGTCGGTGGCCTCGGCCAGCCGCACGGCGCTCTTCACCGAGCGGACGGGCGCGGGCGGGTGGCCGGGGTCGAGGTCGGCGACCCGCAGGTGCGCCGAGTTCGAGCCGATGTCGAGCACGCCGAGGCGCAGGGGGCCGTCCATGCGGCTGCTTTACCCCGCGTTGACGCTCTCAGTCGGCCGGCGCCGGCCCGCGCGGCGCCGGGCTCGCACGGTAGAGAGCGGAAAGTTCGGGAAAGCCGCTGGAAACGGCACGTTGAAGGAGCCCCCGGTGCCACAGGACGAGCTCGACATTCGGGCCGGGGTCACGGCGGCCCGCGACGAGGCCGCCCGCGCCATCGACCGGCTCGACACGGCGCGCAGGCGCGCCGCGCGGACCCGCGGCGGCAGAGCGGGCCCGGACGCGGGCGCGGACGCGGGCGCGCCGGACCTGGACCGGCCCGTCCAGGAGCAGCCCGCACGGGAACAGGAGGTCGCGGAGGCGGCGCGCGCGCTGGCCGACGCCGCCCGGGAGCTGACCCGGCTCGTCCGGGGCTACGGCCCCGGCCCTCCGGTCCGTCCCGCCCGGCGCTCCCCTCCGGCCGGGGCCGCGCCGCCCCCGGCCGGCGAGCGGAGCGACGGGCAGCCGCTCGTGACGCTCGACCTGGCGCACCGCATCGCCCCCGGCTGGCGGCTGTACCAGTTCACGCTCGCCGACCGCGACGCCCACCGCTGGCACCTGCGGCACGACGGCCACGCCGCCGGGACGGTGACGCACGTGCTCGACCTGCGCGGACGCCGCACCGGCTGGGAGGCCCGCGACGCGCGCGGGTTCCGGCTCCGGCTCCGGCCCGGGCCCGGACCGGAGGCGTACCGGCTCGCGGCGCCGCACCTGTGGGCCACCCGGGTCGCCGCCGTCCGCGCGGCGGCGCGCGCCCACCGCTGCCCCTGACGGACGTTTCGCCCTGTTCGTCGGGGTAGGGCGGCCCTGGAGGGGCCCACCGCGTCCGAGGAGGAGCAACGATGAAGGCCGTCACCTGGCACGGCAAGCGCGACGTCCGCGTCGACACCGTGCCCGACCCGCAGCTCAAGGAACCGGACGACGCGATCATCAGGGTCACCTCGTCCGGCATCTGCGGATCGGACCTGCACCTGTACGAGGTGCTCGGGCCGTTCCTCAGCGAGGGCGACATCCTCGGCCACGAGCCGATGGGCATCGTCGAGGAGACCGGCCCGGACGTCGCGCACGTCAAGCCGGGCGACCGCGTGGTGATCCCGTTCAACATCTCCTGCGGCCGCTGCTACATGTGCGAGCGGCAGCTGTACGCGCAGTGCGAGACGACGCAGGTCCGCGAGTACGACTCGGGCGCCGCGCTGTTCGGGTACACGCGGCTGTACGGGCAGGTTCCGGGCGGGCAGGCCGAGTACCTGCGCGTCCCGCAGGCGCACTTCGGCCCGATCAAGGTGCCGGAGGGCCCGCCGGACGAGCGGTTCGTCTACCTGTCGGACGTGCTGCCCACCGCGCGGCAGGCCGTCGAGTGGGCCGAGATCCCCGAGGGCGGGACGGTCACGGTGCTCGGCCTCGGCGCGATCGGCCAGATGGCGGCCCGGATCGCCCGCCACCGCGGGCACCGCGCGATCGCGGTCGACCTCGTCCCCGAGCGGCTGGAGATGGCCCGCCGGCACGGCATCGAGGTGATCGACGCCGACGGCGCCGACGACGTGCCGGACGCGGTCCGCCAGCTCACCGGGGGGCGCGGCACCGACTCGGTGATCGACGCGGTCGGCATGGAGGCGCACGGCTCGCCGGGCGCGAAGCTGGCGCAGACCCTCACCGGGCTGCTGCCGGGCAACTCCGCCGCGCCGGTGATGCAGCGCGTCGGCGTCGACCGGCTCGCCGCGCTCAACACCGCGATCGAGATCGTCCGGCGCGGCGGGACCATCTCCGTCATCGGCGTGTACGGCGGCATGACCGACCCGATGCCGATGCTGAAGATGTTCGACAAGGGCGTCGGGCTGCGGATGGGCCAGGCGCACGTCAAGCGGTGGATCGACGAACTGCTGCCGCTCGTCTCCGACGACGCCGACCCGCTCGGCGTGATGGACCTCGCGACGCACCGCCGGCCGCTGGACGAGGCGCCGCAGGCGTACGAGATGTTCCAGAAGAAGCAGGACGGCGCGATCAAGGTCCTGCTGCAGCCCGGCGGCTGACGCGGCCCGCACGCGGTGATCGCGGCCGGGCCCCGCGCCCTCTAGGCTTTCGCCACGTCCCACGGGGCGAGCCGATGATCCGAGCCTGGAGGTGGGCCTCATGCACCCGTTCCGCGCGGCCATTGAGAAGGGCGACATCGACGCCCTCCCTGCGCTGCTCGCCGAGGACGTCGTGTTCCTCAGCCCGGTGGCGTTCGCGCCGTACGAGGGGCGGGCCGCGGTCACCGCGATCCTGCGCGCGGTGACCCGGGTGTTCACCGGCTTCCGCTACGTCCGGGAGATCGGCGACGGCCGCGACCACGCGCTCGTGTTCAAGGCGCGGGTCGGCGACCGGGAGGTGCACGGCTGCGACTTCCTGCACCACGACGACGCCGGGCTCATCGACGAGTTCTGCGTGATGGTGCGGCCGCTGTCGGGCGCCCGCGCGCTGGCGGACGCGATGGCGGTGGAGTTCGCGAACGTCCGGCGGGAGATGGGCCTGGCCTGACGCGCGGGACGCTCGCGCCGTCAGCGGGCCAGGCCGAGCGCGGCGCAGGCCGCGAAGGCCAGCAGCGGGTAGGCGGCGATCGCGGGGCGCGGCCACCGGTCGCGCCCGCGCGCGAAGTCCCGCGCGGCGAGTGCCGGGACGGCGAGCGGGGCGACCGCGGCGAGCGTCCACCAGCCGGGCCTCGCGAAGGCGGCGAGCAGCCCCGCCGACAGCACGGCCGCCGCGAGCGCGAGCGCAGAGGCGCCCGTGAGGCCGAGCGTGGTCACGTAGGTCCGCTCCCCCGGTTGCGGGACCCGGGTGAGCTTCCCTGCCAGCTCCACATGCCCGGCCGCCAGCACCGCCACCGCGATGGCGACGAGGCCGTATCCGTCCGGGCCGTGCCCGGCCGAGTCGAGGTAGCCGGCGTACAGGTAGAGGTGCAGCAGGACGGGCGCGGGCAGGCTCACCAGCAGGCTCGTGAACAGCCGGTCGCCCGAAGGCCGCCCCCACCGCCGGTAGGCCCGCACAGCCGCCGCCGCATAGCCGAGCTGGACGAGCAGGACGGCGGCCCGCCACGGCCACATCGCGTTCAGCGCCAGGAGAACCGCCGCGCCCACGCCGTACAGCACGCCGAGGTCCCGCACGCGCACCGCGCCGGACGCCAGCGGACGCTCCGGATGGAAGCGCCGGTCGTAGTCGAGGTCGCGGATGTCGTCCAGTGCCCGCATGAGCAGCAGGCCGACGAACAGCGTCCCCGCCGCGACCGCCGTCCCGGCTCCCGGCCGCCACCCCGAGCCCGACGGGTCGACCGCGGCGAACGACCCGGTGACCCCGTACGCCCACAGCACCGCGAAGACCGCCGACGGCAGAGGCGCGTGGCTGCCGAGGACGAACCGGCCGACCCGAACGCTCCATCCCCTCATCCCGCCCGGGAGTACTCGCTCGCCCGTCATCGCCGGACTCTCTCGGACCAGGTGAGCGGGAGTTGCCAGACGCCGCGCAGGAACATGCGGTCGCGCCAGGCCAGGTGCGCGGGGTCCACCGCCGGAGCGAGATCATCGAACCGGTGGAGGAGCGCGGCCAGCGCGGTCTGGAGTTGCACGCGCGCGTGGTGCGCGCCGAGGCACATGTGGCGGCCGTGGCCGAAGCCGAGGTGCGGGTTCGGGGACCGGGCCGGGTCGAAGCGGTCGGCCCCCCGGAAGGCCGCCGGGTCGCGGTTGGCGGCGTCGGTCAGCGGGACCACGACCTGCCCGCGCGCGATCGGCGTCCCGGCGAGTTCGGCGCCGGCGAGCGCGACGTGCGGATGCCCGCCGGTGCCGGCGAACCAGACCCAGCGCAGGTACTCCTCGACCGCCGGTGGGATCAGGGACGGGTCGGCGCGCAGCCGGGCGGCGAGCCCCGGACGCGACGCCAGGTCGAGCACGCAGGCCCCGAGGAACGCGGACGTGGTCTCGCCGCCCGCCATCAGCAGCCCCGCCCCGAACACGGCGATCTCCTCGTCGGTCAGGTCCGAGCCGTGCACCAGCGCGGTGAGCAGGTCGCCGCCGGACAGCGCCCGGCGCGCCGCGACCTGCTCGGCGAAGTAGCCGCGCATGCCCTCGTGCGCCGCCGCGACCTCGTGCTCGGGGTGGTGGCCGGCCGACATCAGCGCGCTCGCCCACGGCAGCAGCAGGCCGAGGTCGGCGGCCGGGACGCCGAGCATGCCGCAGACGGCCGCGTACGGGAACGGCGTCGCGAACCGGGCGACGAGGTCGGCGGGCGGGCCGTCCGCCGCCATGGCGTCCAGCAGGCGGCCGGCGAGCGCCGCCGCGCGGGGGCGGCCGGCCTCCGCGCGGCGGGCGGTGAACCACGCCCGGACGGCCCGCCGGCGCCGGGTGTGCGCCGGCGGGTCCGTGGCGGCCAGCGCGAGGGACTCCGGCGTCCGGGCGAAGAGGGTGCCGCCGTGCCACGCCTCCCGGCTGAACCGGTCGTCGGACAGGACCGCCCGGACGTCGGCGTGCCGGGTCACGAGCAGCGCGTCGCGGCCCGCCACCGCGGCCGAGACCAGCGGCCGCGCGCGGAGGAGCCGCAGGTGCCCCTCGTCCAGCGGGACGCCCGGACGGTGCGGCAGGGGGAAGTCCATCGGTCTCCTTCATGCGCTGAGCGGCGGGGGCAGGGAGGTCTCCTCGGCGCGGTGCCCGTCGCGCTCCCCGCACGGGGCGCGGTCGTTCGCGAGCCGCGCCGAGGTCAGGGCCGCGCGGAACAGCTGGATGCCGCGCGCCGAACTGGGGTCGACGCCCGACAGGTCCCGGATGCGGTCCAGCCGGTAGTGCAGGGTGCGGCGGTGGATCCACAGCTCGCGGGCGGCGCGCTCGCGGTCGAGGTTGCAGGCGAGCAGCACCTCCAGCGTGCGCCGCAGGTCGGTGCCGGCGTCGAGCGGCTTCAGCACGGCGGCGAGCCGGCCGCGGATCGCGGGCTGGTCCAGGATGGCCAGCTCCACCAGCAGCTCGTCGGCCCGGTAGGGGCGGTCCTCGGCGTCGGGGATGGCCTTGGCGACGGTCAGCACGCGGGACGCCTCCTCCAGCGCGTCGGGGATGTCGGCGAGGCCGCGCCGGAACGCCTCGGCGGCGTGCACCGGGCCGCGCGCCCGGGCGGCCAGCGACGCGGTGAACTCGGCGGCGCGGCTCTCGGCGCGCAGCGGGTCGGCCGCCGGGAACAGCGCGATGAGGCCGGACAGGTCGCCGGAGTACAGGACGCCGTCCCAGCCGTCCAGGCGCTCGCTCGCCCGCTCCCAGCAGGACGCCGCGGCGGGCGCCTCGCACAGCAGCACGAGGTAGGCGGGGGCGAGCCGGACGCCGGCCGCCTCGGCGATGACGCCCGCGGGCGCGCCGTCGATCAGGGTCTCGGCGAGCAGCCGGCGCAGCGGCCGCGACCGGCCGCCCTCGCGCGGCGCCTCCGCGTAGCCCTGGATGCACGCCTCCCGCGCGCCGATCGCGAGCCGCGCCGCGTGCGCGGTCAGCTCGGCCATCTCGGCGAAGTGGCCGGCGGGCGCGATCGTCCAGCAGGTGCGGGCGGCGGCGGCGAGCGCGAGGTCCCACACCTCCGACAGCACCGGCAGCGGGATCGCCTGCCGCGCCGCGAGGACGCCGAGGTCGCGGAACCGGCCGAGGTCGTCGGCGGGCAGCGGCTCGCCGGTGAGCACGAGGGCGATCAGCCGGGTGCAGGTCTCGCCGCGGCCGCCGAACATCGGGCCGGCGGCGCGCCGGATCGGCAGGTAGGCGGGGTGGCCGTGCAGGGCCTCGCCGATCGCGGTGGCGACCCGCGGGCCGCCGGAGACGAGGATGTCGGAGAGTCCGCCGGGAGCGGTCATCGCGTCCTCTCCTAGGCCACGGCCAGCCGGAACCTGGGCAGGTGGGCGGCGGTCTCGTCGACCAGCCGGTGCAGCTCCGGCCCCCACCCACCACCGATCGACCGGCGGGCTCCGCTCGAGCCGCCGAGCCGGTCGAGGAGGGCGTGCGCCCGCTCGACGAGCGGCGTAACGGCGGCGGCGTAGGAGTCGAGGACCTCCTCGTCGAGCATCCGGGCGGCCAGCTCGGCGCGCGCGGCCGCCGAGTGCCGGGCGGCGGCGTGCAGCGCGAGCGCCTCCCGGCGCCGCCCGGCGGGCAGCGAGGACAGCAGGTGGACGAGCAGGAACGTCGCGGTGCCGTTGGCGAGGTCCTCGTGCCGGCCGGACGCGAGGTCGCGCTGGTCGTTGACGAGCTGGCGCAGCACGCCGAGCGACCGCCCGAACGCGCGCCACCGGGCGGTGCGGTCGCGGTCCGCGCCGGCCAGGCACGCCGCCGCCGCGGCGGCCATCGCATAGGGGGCGCCGGTCTTGCCCGCGTAGCCGTGCAGCACCGATTCGGGCGTGGCCGCCGCCGCGCGGCCGGTGAGGTCGCGGAGCTGGCCGTCCACGGCGTCCAGCCAGCCGCGCGACAGCTCCTCGCCGAGCGCGGCGCGGGTCGCGGCGGGCACCGGCAGGCCGGCGAGGAGCCGGGCGGGCAGGTGGCTGCCGACGGCGAGCGCGGTCAGCACCTTCGCGCCCGCGGCGGCGCCGGACGCGGCGGGCGATCCCGGCGCGTCGGTCAGGTCGTCGAGGTGGCGGGCGGACGCCCACCACAGCAGGTGGACCACGGCGATCGGCGCGGCGGGGCCCGGTTCGCCGGTCTCCGCGCCGTGCACCAGCAGCGGCAGCGTGATCATCCCGCGCACGCCGGGGCCGGAGCCCTTGGCGCGGACGAGGTCGAAGAACTCCAGCAGGAACTCCGACATGGCGCCGCCGACCATCTCCCGGCCGTCGTCCAGGCCCATCGCGAGGCCCTCGGCGAGCAGCTCGCACAGCCGCGCGACCTCCGCCTCGATCTCGGCGATCGCCCGTTCCTGGGCGGCCCTGCCGAACACTCCTTCGTCCACGTGCCGACTCCTCTGGTGCTGCGGGGTGTCAGGGGCCGCGCCGGCGGCGTCCGGCGCGGCCCGTCATCAGCGGGCGCGATCGTCCAGGATCCGGACCGTGCCGGCGCGCCCGTCCAGCTCGATCCACGCTCCGTCCGGGATGCGGTCGACGGCGCCGCCGACCGCGACCGCGGCCGGCACGCCGAGCAGCCGTCCGGTGACGGCGGTGTGCGAGAGCAGGGTGCCGCGCTCGACGACCAGGCCGGACGCGGCGATCAGGAGGGAGAGCCAGCCGGGGTCGGTCTCCCTGGCGACGAGGATCCGGCCGGCGCAGTCGCCGGGCGGGACGCCGGGGTCGAGGACGACCTTGGCGCGGCCCCGGACGGTGCCGCCGCTCGATCCGAGCCCGCGCAGCACGTCCCCGTCCCGGTCCTCGGGGGCGCCGGCCGGGCGGGCGCCGGCGAGGGCCGCCGCGACGGGACGCCCGGCGGGCAGCGACAGCAGCGCGGGCGGGGGCGGCGCGCCCCGGTGGCGGTCGCGTTCGGCGCGGCGCACCGCGACCAGGCCGCGCAGCCCGCACGGGCCGGAGCCGGGCAGGGTCCCGTCGAACGCGCCGAGGACCTCCTCCACGGTGAGGTCGAGGACGTCCATCGGGTCGTCGAGGGCGCCCGCCTCGGCGAGGTCGGCGCCGAGCCGCCACAGGATCGCGCGGGACAGCCCGAACAGCTGGGTGCGGCAGAACCGGGTGTCCTCCCTGGTCCGGACGAGCCGGGGCAGGGCGGCCAGCGGCACGTTCAGCAGGGCGCGGCGGGCCGGGCCGCGGCAGGCCGACCGCAGCCGCCGCCGGGCGCCGGCCGCCGCGCGCGCCTCGCC
>NZ_BAAAMW010000027.1:0-116697 GCF_039529475.1 Actinomadura chokoriensis
GTCACCGCTAGGGTGGCCACGAGGTCTCCGGTGTTGTTCTTCTTGGTCGATGAACGCTCTACCGGAGACCTCACCGCGTCCGGCGCACGACACGCCGCCACTCATCTCACTTCGAAACAGGCCCTAGGCGGGTAGCGCGTAGGAGACGCCCGTGAGGGTCTCGGAGACGTCCCAGAGGCGCTCGCCGTGCCGGTTCGCCTGCGGGGGCGCGGGCACCTTGGCGGGGGCGCCGCGGTACTGGAGGAGGCGGGGGCCGTAGCAGGCGCCGCCCTCGACGTCCGCGGTGGCGGCGTACAGGGACGGCAGCGCGCCCGCGGCGGCGGACTGGGCGATCACCGCGTTGCCGATGCCGGTGGCCTTCTCCATGAACGCGTTGCCCTGCATCTTCGGGCCGGTCTGCTGGAGGTTCGTCGCGGCGTAGCCGGGGTGGGCGGCGACGCTGGTCAGCTCGGGGACGCGCCGGTCCAGCTCCTTGGCGAAGACCAGGTTCGCGAGCTTGGCCCGGCTGTAGGCGGCCCACTTGCGGTAGCGGCGCTCGCCCTGCAGGTCGCCGAAGTCGAGGCGGCCCGTCCACGCGAAGCCCGACGTCACCGTGACGACGCGGGCGGACGCGGCGCGCAGCGCCGGCAGCAGCAGGCCGGTGAGCGCGAAGTGGCCGAGGTGGTTGGTGCCGAACTGCATCTCGAAGCCGTCGGCGGTGGAGCGGTGCGGGATGGCCATGACGCCCGCGTTGTTGACCAGGATGTCGAGCGGGTCGCCGCCGTACCGGGCCGCGAACGCCCGGACGGACGACAGGTCGGCGAGGTCCAGCGAGCCGAGCGCGATGTCAGCGCCCGGCGCGGCGGCGCTCATCCGGTCGAAGGCGGCCTGGCCGCGTTCGGCGCTGCGGCAGGCCAGCACGACGGACGCGCCGTGCCGGGCCAGCTGGAGGGCGGTGTGGTAGCCGATGCCGCTGTTGGCCCCGGTGACGACCGCGCGCCGGCCGGAAAGGTCCGGGATGTCGTTCGCCGTCCAGCCCCGCATGGGCACCTCCACGTCCGGTCGGACCTCACAAGCTAGACGGGCCATCGAATAGCCCGCAACGCGCCCCGCTGTGACGCGATTCACAACCGCGCCGCAGCGGAGGGCGGCCGCTTCCGGGCAGGCGGGGTCAGGCGGGCAGGTTCTTCTCGATGGCGCCGACGACCTCGGCGGACTCCGGTTCGGTCTGCGGCGCGAACCGGGCCGTGACCGCGCCGTCGGGGGCGATGAGGAACTTCTCGAAGTTCCACCGGATGTCACCGGTGTGGCCCTCGGCGTCCGGGACGCCGACGAGGCCCTGGTAGAGCGGATGCCGGCCGGGCCCGTTGACCTCGACCTTCTCCGTCATCGGGAAGGTGACGCCGTACGTCGCCGAGCAGAACTCGGCGATCTCGTCGCCGGTGCCGGGCTCCTGGCCCATGAACTGGTTGCAGGGGACGCCGAGGACGGTGAAGCCGCGTTCCGCGAACCGCTCCTGCAGCCGCTCCAGGCCGGAGTACTGCGGGGTGAGGCCGCACTTGGAGGCGACGTTGACGACGAGCACGGCCTTGCCCCGGTACTGCGCGAGGTCCGCGGAACCGCCCCGCAGACCCTCGATCTCTACGTCGAAGACAGACATGAGGCCGATCCTAGGAGATCACCCCCCGCGATCGGCCCCGGCCGGTCACTTGCCCAAGGCGTTCACGAAGGCGGCGAGCTGGTTGCCCGCGTTGCCGAGCTGGTCGAAGGCGTTGTTGACCACTCCGGCCGCGTCCGTCGGTGAACTCAGCAGGTAGAAGATGACGAAGGCGATCGCCACATAGCGAATGTTCTTTTTCATCCGTACGCCCGTCCCTGGTTGTAGCGCGCGACACAGTTGACCCGATCCAATTGTGCCCAGCGGCGTCTGCCCGCAAAGCGGGATTTTACTGTGACGCGCGCGCCACCGCTTGGTGCCCCGGGCGCGTAGAAGCCCCGTACCGCAGGGGGTACGGGGCCGGCGGCCGTCCGTCAGCTCGGGATGGCGCTCATGAACTGCGACAACGACTCCGCCGCGGTGCCGAGCCCGCTCAGGGCGTTGTTGACCAGATGCGCCGCCCCGTCGGGCTTGCTGATGACGTACCACGCCACGAAGGCGATGGCGGCGATCTTGATCTGCTTCTTGTTCACTCAAACCACCCTCTGCGGTCGCTTGCCTACGCAGAGTGATTCCCAGGGGCGGTCGGACGGAGATCAAGACCGGGTAAAGAGACCGTCAGGTCCGCTTGGCGTGCTCGGTGAGGTACTCGATGTACATCGGCCTGAGCGCGTCGCCGACCTCGCCCTCGCCCGCGTGGGTGAACTCCTCCAGCAGCGACAGGCCGTGGAAGAGGTCGAACTCGGCGCGGTCGACCTCGCCCGCGGCCGCCGCGGCGGCCGGGATGGCGCGCAGCAGCTCCCAAAGGAAGCCGACGTCCCGCCGCTCCCTGGCGAGGTCCATCGCCCGCCGGTGCAGTTCGGTCGAGGGCAGCTCGTCCAGCTTCACGCCGTCCGGCGTCACATCGGACATGATCCGACTGTAACCGGACCGGTCACTTGGTGATGGCGTCCGGCGGGATCGGCTGGTCCTGCTTGAGGGCGTCGAAGAGCCTGGACGCCTTGGCCTTGTCCCAGGTGATGTAGGACCCGGCCGCCACCGAGCTGCCGCCGCCGCCGATCGGCACGGTCGTCGTCACGCCGTTGTCGCCGCTCACGCCCTTCATCGCCCACATCATGCGGACGAGGTCGTACAGGTGGTCGTTCTCGTCCACCAGGAAGTTGCTGGTGGCGTTCATCGCCAGGGGCACGCTGCGGAACGGGTTGAGCATCGTGCCGGGGCTCGTCGACTTCTTCATCAGCGCGGCGAAGAACTGGCGCTGGTGCTCCACGCGCTCGAGGTCGGCGCGGGCGAACGCGCGGGTCCGCACGTAGCCGAGCGCCTGGCCGCCGTCCAGCGTCTGGCAGCCCGCCTTGAGGTTCAGCCCCGCCTTGGGGTCCTTGATGTTCTCCTTGACGCAGATGTCCACGCCGCCGACCGCGTCCACGACGCCCACGAAGCCGCCGAAGCCGATCTCGGCGTAGTGGTCGATGTGGATGCCGGTCGTCTTCTCCACGGTCTCCACGAGCAGCTTGGGGCCGCCGAAGGAGAACGCCGCGTTCAGCTTGTTCGACCCGTGCCCCCGGATCGGGACGTAGGAGTCGCGCGGCAGGCTGATGAGGGACGTCCCGCCGGAGCCGTAGTGCAGCAGCATCATCGAGTCGGTGCGGCGGCCGGGCGCGAACCCGGTGCGGAGCCGCTTCTGGTCGGCCTTCGACAGGCCCTCGCGGCTGTCGGACCCGACGATCAGCCAGTTCGTGCCGGGCGTGTCGGCGACGCGGCCGGGGTAGTCCACGAGGACCGACTCCCGCTTCAGCCGCGAGTCGAGGTAGAAGTAGCCGCCCACGACGACCAGCAGCAGCACGACGAAGACCGCGCCGAGCACCCGCGGCCAGCGGCGCCGCCGGCGGCGCCGGACCGGCGCCCCGCCGCGCGGGCCGCCCTCGCCGAAGCGCGCCCCGGCGAGCTGGTCGCCCGCGTACGGGTCGTCGTAGGGGTCCCCGTACGGATCGCGTCCGTAGCTGGCGTGCTGGTGCGCCCGGCCGTCGTTCATGCGTCGACCTTAGACAACCCGGAGGGGGTCGCGCGTCCATCCGCCGCATGATTCTCCACTGGAACAAATCACCGCGCTATGTGACACATGAAGCGGACACCGTCCCCCGTACGGCGCACACTGCCCCCTGGCGGGGTGTACGCAGGGAGGGTGGCGCATGGCTGGACGACGGCGTCGTTCGAGGTGGATCCGCCGCCGCGGCGGCGGCCGGCGGGCGGAGACCGGCACCGGGCCGGAGCTTCCGGAGCTGTCGGCGCACCGGTGGCACGAGAAGGACAGGGAACTCGCCGAGACGGGGCTCGGCACCGTCGCGCGGCGGCTGCCGGCGGTGATCGCGCAGGCCGCCGGGCTGGCCTGGCGGGCGAGCCGGGCCGACACGGTCGCGACGATCTCCCTCAACCTCGCGGCCGGGTTCTTCACGGCGTTCTGGCTGCTGGCGACGACCGGCGTGCTCACCGCGCTGTTCAGCGCGGCGCCGACGCCGTCCCGGGTCCGGGACGCGCTGCCCTCGCTGGCGCTGGTCGCGGGCGCGGTGGCGCTGCGGGCCGCGCTGCAGGCGTGCGCGGGCTGGTCCCAGTCGCGGCTGGACCCGCAGGTGCAGCGGCTCGCCGAGCTGCGGCTGTACGAGGCGGCGACCGCGGTGGACCTGACCGCGCTCGACGACTCCGACTTCCTGGACGAGCTGCAGCGCGCGCAGACCCGGGGCATGATGTCGGCCCCGCGGGTCGTCCAGCAGGCGGTGGACGTCCTCACCGGGCTGGTGGGGATGGTCGCGGCGGCGGGCACCCTCGGCGTGCTGCACCCGCTGCTGCTGCCGCTGCTCCTGCTGACCGCCGTCCCGGAGGGGTGGGCTGCCGTGCGCAGCGCCCGGATGCGGTACCTGACGATGCTCTCCCTGGTCGAGGTCGCGCGCCGCAAGTGGATCCTGTCCGACCTGATGGTCGAGCGGAAGCACGCGGCCGAGGTGCGCTCGTTCACCATGCGGCCGTTCCTGCTGGACCAGTACGACCGGTCGGCCGCCTACCAGCGGAGCGTCGAACTGGACCTGGCGCGCCGGCAGACCATCGCGCGCGTCACCGGCGACATGCTGAAGGGCCTCGCCACGGCGCTGGTCTACATCGCGCTCGGGGTCATGCTGTGGAAGGGCGCGGTGCCGCTGGCGGTGGCGGGCACCGCCGTGCTGGCGATCCGCTCCGGGCAGTCGTCCCTGGCCAACCTCGTGTTCGCGGTCAACCAGTGCTACGAGGAGGGCCTCTACTTCGGGGACTACCTCGGCTTCTGCGACGCCGCCGAGAAGCGCATCCCGCACCGCGCCCTGGCCCCGGCGGAGGACCGGCGGCGGCTGCCGGACGACTTCGCGCGCATCCGCGTCCGCGACGTCGTGTTCACCTACCCGGGGGCGGACGCGCCGTCCCTCAACGGCGTCTCGCTGGACCTGCGCAAGGGCGAGGTCGTCGCGCTCGTCGGCGAGAACGGCTCCGGCAAGACGACCCTCGCCAAGATCATGGCGGGCCTGTACGACCCGGACGCCGGCGAGGTCCGGTGGGACGAGGTGCCGCTCGCCGCCGTCCCGCCGCAGGACGTGTGGGAGCGCATCGCCGTCATCGCGCAGGAGTACACGCACTGGCCGATGACCGCCCGGCAGAACATCACGATGGGGCGCGGCGGCGACGGCCCCGGCGGCCTGGCCGCGGGCGGCGAGGAGGACCCGGCGATGCTCGCCGCCGCCCGCGCGGCCGGCGCCGACGAGGTCGTCGCGGAGCTCTCCCGCGGCTACGGGACGCTGCTGGACCGCCGGTTCAAGGGCGGCGCCGACCTGTCCGGCGGCCAGTGGCAGCGGCTCGCGGTGGCGCGCGGCTTCTTCCGGGACGCGCCGCTGCTGATCTGCGACGAGCCGACCGCCGCGCTGGACGCGCGGGCCGAGCACCAGCTGTTCGAGCGGATCCGCACGCACGCCGACGGCCGGACCGTGCTGCTGATCACGCACCGGCTCGCCAGCGTCCGCTACGCCGACCGGATCTACGTCCTGGAGCGCGGCGAGGTGATCGAGGAGGGCGACCACGCGGCGCTGATGGCCCGCGGCGGCCTCTACGCCGACCTGTACTCGCTGCAGGCCGCCGCGTACGCCGCCGACGGCCCGCAGGCACAGGCCGGCTAGCGGCGTGCGGGCTAGATGTAGAGGCCGTAGGCGCGGTCGTCCTCGCGGGCCGGGGCGTCCGGGACGTCCTCGGGCCGCAGCAGGCCCACCTCCGCCGCGCCGACCTCGCGGCCCGCGTCGTGCCCGGCGGTGATCCGCTGCGCCTGCCGGGAGATCGACGCCTCCAGCAGGTTGCGGACGAGCCGGGCGTTGCCGAACGAGGCGCCGCGCGGGTGCGCGGCGACGCGCTCGCGCAGCGCGTCCAGCACCCCGGGCGCGAGCGCGAACCCGGCCTCGGCCGCCATGTACTCGAAGATCGTGACCAGCTCGTCGTCGGTGTAGTCGGGGAACCGCAGCCGCTTCGGGAACCGGGACTTCAGCCCCGGGTTGGCGTCCAGGAACCGCTCCATCTCGGCGTCGTAGCCGGCGACGATGACGACCAGGTCGCCGCGGTGCTCCTCCATCAGCCGCAGCAGCTCGGCGATCGCCTCGTGGCCGAAGTCGCGCCGGTCGCCGCCGGAGGACGACAGCGCGTACGCCTCGTCGACGAACAGCACGCCGCCGAGGGCGCGCTCGACCGCGGCCCGCACCCGCGGCGCGGTCTGCCCGACGAACTCGGCGACGAGGTCGGCGCGGGTGACCTCCACCAGGTGCCCGGACGACAGCAGCCCCAGCCGGGCGAACACGGCCGCGATCAGCCGCGCGATCGTCGTCTTGGCGGTGCCCGGGTTGCCCATGAACACCATGTGCCGGGCCGGCGGCGCCGGGGACACCTTCGCGTCGCGCCGCAGCTGCTCGGCGCGGACCTCGGCGACCAGCGCGGCCACCTCGCGCTTGATGTCGGCCAGCCCGATCAGCCGGTCGACCTCGGCGAGCGGGTCGCCCGGCACGTCGTCGCGGCCGCGGGTGAGGGTGTCGGGGACGTCCTCCACGAGGATCACGTCGAGGGACTCGGTCTCGTCGACGATCCCGTCGGCGAGGACGCGGCGGCCCTGCATCGCGACCGCCCGGTCCAGCAGGTTCGCCATGATGCGGACGTTGCCGAGCCCGCGCTCGCGCGGCGCCGCCTCCACCAGCGCGCGGACCTCGTCCAGCACGCCGGGGGCCAGCTCGAACCCCGAGGCGGCGGCCTTGGCCGCGAACACCTGCACCAGCTCGTCGTCGGTGAGGTCGGCGAAGCGGATCGTCCGGGGGAAGAACTCGGCCAGGTCGGGGTGCGCCTTCAGCAGCCCGTTCATCTCCGCGTGCGGGCCGGTCAGCACGACGACGAGGTCCTCGGTGTGCGCCTGGACGCTGGTCAGCAGGACGTCCAGGACCTCGCGGCCGCGCGCGGCGTCCGCCGACACCGACACCAGGGCGTGCGCGTCCCGCACCATCAGGACGCCGCCGTGCGCCTCCTCGACCGCCCGCCGCACCCGCAGCACGCTCTCGCTGGCGTACTCGCCGAGCAGGTCGGCGCGCTCCACCTCGACGAGGTGGCCGGACGACAGCACGCCGAGGTCGGCGTAGACGCGGCCGAGGATGCGCGCGACCCGGCCCTTGCCCGTCCCGGGGTTGCCGGTGAAGACCAGGTGCCGGGGCCGCGGCCGCGCCGTCATGCCCGCCTCGCGGCGCAGCCGCGCGGCCCTGGCCTCGGCGATCAGGGCGTCGACCTCCCGCTTCACGGGCTCGATGCCGACGACGGCGGCCAGCTCGGCGAGCGGGTCGCCGTCGGCGGGGCGGCCCGCGATGAGGCGCTGCGGCAGGTCGGCGCCGGTGACCTCGGCGGCGCCGCCGGCGGCCGCGTCCCGGCGGGCGCGGGCGGCGGCGACGGCCTCGGCGGCCATGTGCTCGGCGAGCCGCGCGCCGCGCAGGTTCAGCAGCGGCGGGGTGCGGCGCAGCATCCCGCCCGCGGCCGCCGCGACGTCCGCCGCGACGTGCGCGCCGCGCCGCGCGACCGCGAGGGCGAACAGCTCGGCGAAGTCGTCCTCGGCGAAGTCGCGGGTGCGGGCGACGTCGAACGCCCGGACCAGCGCCGGGTTGGCGTCGAACAGCCGCCGGTCGCCGCCGGGCCGGCACAGCGCGACGACGCTCAGGGACGGCGCGCGGGCCATCAGCCGGCGCAGCTCCTCCGCGGCGGCGGCGCCGCAGCGCTCGTGGGCGGCGAGCTTCTCCAGGTCGTCGACGACGAGGAGCATCCGCCCCTCCAGGCATTCGCGGACGCGGGCCTGCAGCCACAGGACGGCGTCGCTCACGCCCAGCGACGCGAACACCTGGTCGGAGACCCACAGCGCCTCCCGGACGGCGCCGCCCTCGGCGAGCATCGCCTCGGCGAGCTCGGCGGCGGTGCCCTTGCCGGTGCCCTCCGGGCCGGCGATGAGCAGCCGGACGGCCCGCTCCCCCGCCAGCCGCGCCGCGACCGCGTCCCGCAGCGCGCGCGACAGCTCGGGCTGGCCGACGAGCCCCGGCTCCGGCACGGCCACCCGCCGCGGACGCGCCTCCTCCGCGGGCTCCTCCGCCGGCGCCCCGCTGCCGAACGCCAGGGTGTTGAAGACGCGCCGGACGGTGAACAGCCGCCGCAGATCGGCCTGGAACGCGCGCACCGGCACCCGGCATTTCGGGCTGACCGCCGCCTCGGGCAGCCCCTGCGCCGCGCCGGTGACGCGGACGGCCATGTCCAGCCAGGCGCGGGCGGCGTCGGCCTCCCCGGCGACCAGGCCCCGCGCCAGCCATGCGCGCACGTCCTGCTGCCACGCCTCGGCGGAGAAGCCCTCGCGCGCCGCGCGGAACCGCTCCTCCACGTTCTCGTACCGCACCGTGCCGAGCACGACCGCCAGCTCGGCCGGGACGACCGGCGCGCCGGCCGCCAGCAGCAGCCGGGCCAGCGCGGCGTCGGGCTCGTCCCCGTCGGCCACGGCGCCCGACAGCCGCCGGTGCGCGGCGTCCAGGCCCTCGCAGGCCCACCCGAGGTAGCCGACCGGGCCGGCGAGCTCCGGCAGGACGGCCAGCTCCTCCTCGGTCAGCGCGGAGGTCCAGGCGTCCTCCAGGCGCCCGTTCGGGACGGACATGTCCACCTCGCGGAGCGCCGGGTCCGCCGCCCGCCGGTCGAACAGCCCGATCAGCGCCCGCCGGCGGCGCTCCACCGGCTCCAGCCCCTCGAAGACGTCCAGCCCGGCCCGCGCCAGCTCGAACATCACCGCGCGCCGCTCCGGGTCGTCGCCCGCCGGCTCGGGCAGCCACAGGCCCGGCGGGCGCCACCGCCCGCCCTGGCTGAAGAACGCCGACGGGTCCCGCACCGCCGACTCCGGCGTCGCGAGGAAGTCCGACAGGAGCTCGTAGTCGACGTCGCCGCGCGACCCGCCGCGCACCGCCGACGCCCCCAGCAGGAACGTCAGCAGCGACCACTGCTCGGCGCCGGCCGCGCTGGTGCGGTCGCCGTAGAAGTCGCTGAGCCGGCGGGTCAGCACGACCGCGCGCTCGTCGGTGTTGTAGGCGACCGCCCGTTCGCGGATCTCCTCGTACAGGCCGTCGGGCACTCGCCAGGGGCCGTGCGCGTACACGTCCAGCACGGGCTCCTCGGTGAGGAGCACTTCGAGATGGTCCGGCAGCCGGGGGGCACTCACGGAGTCGGTCTCCTAGACAGGGAGGGGCACGTCCGACAGCACCCTACGACCCGGCACGATCCGGCACACCCCCGTCGCGCCGGGTTGGCAGGCGGCCCGTCGTCGGCGATAGTTGTCACATGGAAAGCATTTCCCGGACGGCCCTCCGGGAGGCGCTGTGCTCACAGGAGGGGAACCCCCCGTGCCACCTTTGGAAGTGACCACGCGGTCGGACGGCGGACGGACCGTCGTCCGGCTGCGCGGAGAACTCGATATCGCCTGCTCGGAAGACCTGCGCAGGTCCCTCGACGAGGCGCGCCGCGAACACGGCGAGCACCTCGTCCTCGACCTGGCCGACCTCGAGTTCATGGACTCGGGCGGCCTGTCGGTCATCGTCGCCTGCTACAAGGCGGCGACCGCCGCGGGCGGCAGCCTCACGCTCGCCGGCCCGCGCCCGATCGTCCGCCGCACCCTGGAGATCACCGGGCTCCACCGCCGCATCCCCGTGACCGCCACCCTCGCGGAGGCGCTGCCCTGACCCGGCTACAGCGGGAGGGGGGTGGGGCGCTTCGGGCTGCGGCCGTCGCCGGAGGAGCGTCCGGTGGCCCGGCGGCCGATCCACGGGACCAGGTACGTGCGGGCCCAGCGGACGTCCTCGCGGCGCAGCGTGAGCCAGTCGGCCCGGTCGAGGGGCGGCCACGGCTCGCGCCAGTCGCCCTCGGCGGGGACGCCGATGACGCCCGCGACGAGCAGGGCCATCCGGCGGTGCCCCTCCGGGGACAGGTGCAGGCGGTCCTCGTGCCAGGCGCGGGGGTCGTTGAAGGCGCGCAGCGGCCACAGGTCGACGACGTCGCAGCCGCGGCGGTCGGCGATGGCGCGCAGGTGCATGTTGTACGTCGCCGCCTTGCCGCGGATGCGCGAGCCGGAGCGCAGGCCGCGGGTGTCGAAGCCGGTGAAGACCACCACCCGGGCGCCGGTGCCGCGCAGCCTGCGGACGGCGTCGTCGAACACGACCGCGAGCGCGTCCGGGTCGGCGCCGGGGCGGATCATGTCGTTGCCGCCCGCGCAGAGCGTGACGAGGTCGGGCTCCAGCTCGACGGCGCGCGGCACCTGGTCGTCCACGATCTGGCGGACGAGCTTGCCGCGGACCGCGAGGTTGGCGTAGCGCAGGCCAGGGCTTCCGGCGGCGATGTGCTCGGCCAGCCGGTCCGCCCAGCCGCGGAACACGTCGTCCTCGCCCGGGTAGGGGTCGTTGAGGCCCTCGGTGAAGCTGTCGCCGATGGCCACGTACGTCCGGATCTGCTCCATTTCGCTCATCGCGACCCCCAACACTGATTCATGGTCAATCACGAGGATTAATCATGCATCGTGCACACGACTTACGCGACCGTAACCGCGGCCGTGCCCGCGACGGTGCCCCGAGACGGCGCCCGCGACCGGCCCCCCGGCCGGGCGCGTCTCAGGTCCAGCTCGGCGACGTGCTGCCGGGCTGCGCGGGCGCGGCGGCGGGCGACCCGCCCGAGTGCACCGACATCGCGTGCTTGACCAGCGTGATCAGCACCTGCTTGGTGGACTCGCGGCTGCGCGCGTCGCACTGGACGATCGGCACGTGCGAGCTGATCGACAGGGCGTCGCGGATGTCCTCGACCGCGTACTGGAACTCGCCGTGGAACCCGTTGACGCCCACCACGAACGGCAGGCCGAGCTCCTCGAAGTAGTCCACCGCGGCGAAGCAGTCCTCCAGCCGGCGGGTGTCGACCAGCACGACGGCGCCGATCGCGCCGCGCACCAGGTCGTCCCACATGAACCAGAACCGGTGCTGCCCGGGGGTGCCGAACAGGTACAGGATCAGCTCGCTGTCGAGCGACACGCGCCCGAAGTCCATCGCGACCGTGGTGGTCGTCTTGTCCGGAACGGCCGACAGGTCGTCCACGTCGGCGCTGGCGGCGGTCATCACCGCCTCCGTGGTGAGCGGCATGATCTCCGAGACCGAGCCGACGAAGGTGGTCTTCCCGACGCCGAAGCCGCCGCCGACGACGATCTTGACCGAGGTCAGCTCGGCCTCTCCGCCGTGCGGCCCCGGGGGCGGAACCTGGTCAGAGCTTCCGAAGGCCACTGAGCACCCTTTCTAGCAAGCGGAGGTCCGGCTGTCCGCCGGCGGTGGTGGAGGACTGCGACTGGTGCAGGCGCAGCAGTCCCTCGACGGCCATGTCGGCGACGAGCACGCGCGCCACGCCGAGCGGCAGGCGCAGCAGCGCCGACACCTCGGCCACCGAGCGGGCGGAGCGGCACAGGTCCATGATCGCCCGGTACTCCGGGGTCAGCACGGCCACGTCCCGCGGCGGATACGGCGCCGCGGTGACCAGTGCCTCGATGGCCAGGTCGTAGCGCGGCTTCGTGCGCCCGCCGGTCACCGCGTAGGGGCGCACCAGCGAGCTGGACTCGCTCTCCTCGCGTTCGGGGGGACGCCCCGGCGCCGGTACGCGGCCCTGGTCACCGGGCCAGCGTCCGGGGCCGCCAGGACCGCCCGGACCGCCTCCGTAGTGACTGCCTCGATCCATGTCGCCGACCTCCGTCAGAGTCAGTCACGGTCAATAGCGGGCGGGGCCGGCGCCCATCTCGGTGACGGGCGGCCCCGAGTACGGGGGCTGCTCCTGGGCGCGCAGCGCGGGGGTCAGCACCCGGCCCACCCGCTCCACCAGCAGCGTCATCTCGTAGGCGACGAGCCCGAGGTCGCAGTCGGGCGCCGCCAGCACCGCGAACACCGAGCCGTTCGTGATGGACATGACGAACAGCAGCCCGCGGTCCATCTCGACGACGGTCTGGTTCACCCCGCCCGCGTCGAAGATCTTCGCCGCGCCCTGCGTCAGGCTCATCAGCCCCGAGGCGATCGCCGAGAGCTGGTCCGCCCGCTCGGGCGGGAAGCCCGAGGAGTAGGCCATCGGCAGGCCGTCCGAGGAGACCACGACGGCGTGCGCGACCTTCGCGACACGGTCCGCGAAGTTCGTCACCAACCAGTTGAGATCCTGCCCGCTCACCGGGTGCCTCCTGTCTCGCCGTCACCCTGTGACGGCGCCTCACCTGACGTGCTTCCGCCGCGCGCCTCGTTGCGCCCCCTGTGGACGCCGCGCTGCAGGCTCGCGAAACGGTTGCGTACGAAGTCGGCCGACTGGCCGTATCCCTGCTGGCCCTGCACCTGCTGGCCGGGCGCCTGCCGGCCCTCGGGCTGCTGCCCCTGCACAGACTGCCCCTGACCGGGCCCGCCCGGCAACGGCCCGCCCGCGGGCGGCGCCGCCGGCGGCTGCGCCGGGGCGGCCGTCTGGGCGCGGCCGACCGCGCCGGGAACGCGGTTCTTGCCCGGCACCCGCTTGGGCAGCCCCACGCTCGTGCGGGACGCCGCCACCGGCTTGCGAGCGGCCTCGGCGGCGCGGAAACCCGCGTCGGCGGGCGACTCCCAACCCTTCACCGGATCCTCCCCGGATGTGCTTCCGGACCTGCGCTGGAACCATTCGGACTGCATCGCGTCGAAGATGGGCGACCGCTCCGGGCCCCGCGGCGGCACCTTCGGCTCGGGCCGCGCGGGCGGCGGGGCCGCGGCCCGCATGGCCGGCTCGGGCGCGGGCGGTTCCGGAGCGTACTCCTCCGCGCGGGCGGGCGGCGCGCCGTCGGTGTAGCCGTCGGTGTAGGCGCCTGCCTGCCCCGGACCGGAGTCGCCGACCGGGATCGGCCCGGTCTCCCACGGGATCTGCCGCGCCGCGCCGGGCTCGGGCACCATCGGCTGCGCCTCCGGCACGACCGACTGCGGTCCGGTGCGGCCGCTCGGCCGGTAGACGCCGTTGCTCCCGGAGCCGTGCTCGGCGGGCTCCTGCGCGCGCTCGGCGCGCGGCTGGAAGAGCCCGTTCGGCGCGCCGTCGTCGGACGGGCGGCCCGGCAGGTGCGCGCCCGGCTCGCGGACGGGCAGCTCGCCCGGCCGGCGCGGCGGCTGCCGGTCGCCGGGCTGGTAGGGGTCCTCGGCCTGGCGGCGGCGCTCGCGCGGCGGGCGCCGCTCGATGGGCGGCACCGCCGACTGCGGGCCGGTGCCGGAGAACCCGCCGCCGACCGGGATCGGGCCCGTCTCGCCGATGACCGGCTGGGCGTCGGTGCCGCCGCGCACGGGCCGCAGCGGGCCGGTGCCGCCGACCCCGCCGACCATGGGGTGCCCGCCGGTGCCGGCGCCCGCCGGGGCGCCCATCGGCTGCCCGGCGGGGCCGTAGCCGTCCTGGCGGAACGCGCCGCCGGGCGCGGCCGGCGGCTCGGCGGCCGTCGTGGTGAGCGCGGCGAGCTGGCCGGCCGAGCCGGACTCGCGGGGCCCGAGGCCGCGGGCGGCGAGGCCGCCGGAGTCGCCGGGCGTGACGGCCGCGTCCGGCAGCACCACGAACGCGGTGAGCCCGCCGCCCTGCGCGGCGCGCAGCTCCACCCGGATGCCGTGCCGGACGGCCAGGCGGCCGACCACGAACAGGCCCATGCGGCGCGCCGCGGAGAAGTCGATCACGGGCGGGTTCGCGAGCCGCCAGTTGGCCTGCTCCAGCTCCTCGGTCGACATGCCCACGCCGTTGTCGGTGATCTGCAGCATGCAGCCGCCGCCGCTCAGCATCTGACCGGACACGGTGACCTTGGTGTGCTCGGAGGAGAACGCGGTGGCGTTCTCCACCAGCTCGGCCAGCAGGTGGACGAGGTCGTTGACGACGGGGCCGGCGACCGCCATGTCGCCTTGAACCCGCAGCGCGACGCGCTCGTACTGCTCAACCTCGGACAGCGACGCGCGGACCACGTCGATGAGCGGGACCGGCTTGTTCCAGCGCCGCACCTGCTCCTGGCCGCCGAGGACGAGGAGGTTCTCCGAGTTGCGCCGCATACGGGTCGCCAGGTGGTCCAGCCGGAACAGGTTGGCGAGCTGCTCCTCGTCGCGCTCGCTCTGCTCCAGCTCCTCGATCAGCCGCAGCTGGCGCTCGATGAGCGACTGGCTGCGCCGGGAGAGGTTGACGAACATCGCGTTGATGTTGCCGCGCAGGACCGCCTCGTCGGCCGCCAGCCGGACCGCCTCGCGGTGGACCTCGTCGAAGGCCCGCGCGACCTGGCCGATCTCGTCGGTGGAGTCGATCTCGATCGGCTCCACCTCGATGCCGCCGGCCGCGGCCTCCGGGTCGCGCAGCCGGTCGACCAGGCCGGGCAGCCGGGTGCTGGCGACGTCGAGCGCGCCGGACTGCAGCCGGCGCAGCGGCCGCACCAGCGAGCGGGCCACGACGATGACGGTCGCCAGCACGATCGCGAGGACGAGGAACAGCAGGATCCCGTCCCGGATGGCGGCGGTCTGCGCGTCGGACTCGGCGTCGTGCGCGGACACCGACAGGTCGGCGGCGATGCTCTGCTCCACCGCGCGGAGCTTGTCGACGCGCGACCCGGAGTCGGAGGTCCAGCCGCGCGCGACCTTCGCGCCGAGCTTGGCCTGCAGCTGCGGCGACTTGTCGGCGATGGTGAGGGCGCGCAGCCGGGTGAACTCCGCGCGGTCCAGCTCGGGGCCGGTGACGGTGTCCTCGAACAGCTGCAGCTGGGCCGCCGTGGCGGAGCTGCGGAACGCGGCGATGCTCGTGTTCATGTCCGCGCGGGCGTCGTCGACGGAGTCGCGTTCGAGCGGCTCGAACCGGCCCTGCCAGAGCGCGGCGGAGATCAGCGCGCGCTCGCGGGACGCCGCGTCCTTGGCGTTGGCGAGGTCGGCGAGGGCCAGCGCGGTCTGCGCCAGCTCGGGCGTCGGCGCGTCCTGCGAGACCAGCAGGTGGAAGCTCGTGAAGTCGTCGATGAACTCGCTGTACTTGTCGATGATCGGGCCGGGCGCGAGGCGCGCGGCCAGCTGGCGCAGCGAGGGGAGCTCGGTGACGCGGTTCACGACGTTGCCGAGCACCAGCTTCATCGCGGGCGAGTCGGCCTGGACGTCCGCGGCGGCGTCGCGCACCTTCCGCGCGGCGGAGTCCACCGATTCCTGGCGCGACTTCAGCGCCTCCGGGCTGACGGCGCGGGAGCCGCCGGCGGCCCTTTCCGCCATCGCGTCGCGCTCGTTCTCGACCTCGTGCGCGAGAGCGGTCAACTGATTACCGAGCGTGGCCAGTTGACCCGTCCGCGCATAGGCGTCGGCGTTGTCCATCGACACCGATACGCGGTAGCCCGCGAGCAGCGCGGCCACGATCGTGGGCACCGCGATGAGGGCGAACAGGCGCGTGCGCACGCGCCAGTTGCGCAGCTTGAACCGACCTGCCAGCGAGCCCCGCTTCGGGGCGTCCTCGCTGGCAGGCGGGGCTGGCTGAGGGGACTGCGGGGCCGACTCGGCCCCTTCGGCTTTGCGCACTGCCCTCCGCTACCTCTCCATGGATCGACCGCTCGCGGCGCGCGGTTCCCGGTCACGGACCTGAACGGGATTCGGGTCGCGGCACCTGTCCGCACCACTGCGGGCAAGCGCCGAACATTGCAACACAGAGCCACCAACATGGCCAACCCGAATGATCACACAGGTCTGGACTTGTGATGCAGAGGATACGAATGTCACTGCCTGTTGACGTCTGTTCACATTTATGCATGTAAAGCTCGCATCTCGCCCATGACGCCCCCACGGTGCGCTACGCTCCCCGCTCGTTGAAAGATCAGCTTTCAGCCAGCTTCCCCCGCAAAATGGAGCGTTGCTCATGTCTGCTTCCCACCGCCGCGCAACCGTCAGTGGCGCGCTCGCCATCGCGGTAGCGCTCACGGCGGTCGCCTGTGGCGACTCCGATGACAAGAAATCGGCGAACGGGCTGGAGAAGTCCAACATCACCCTGGGCACCATGACCGTGGCCGACACCGCGCCGGTCCAGCTCGCGATCAGCAAGGGCTACTTCAAGGCCGAGGGCCTGAGCGTGAAGACGCAGGTCATCCCGGGTGGCGCCGCCGGCATCCCGCTCCTGAAGAGCGGCCGCCTCGACTTCAGCTTCGGCAACTACGTCTCGCTGCTCACCGCCGCGACCAAGGACCCCGGCTTCAAGCCGATGATCGTCGCCGAGGGCTTCCAGAGCGCGTCCAAGACCCACACGCTGATGGTGCGCAAGGACTCCCCGTACCACACGGTCAAGGACCTGGCCGGCAAGAAGATCGGCGTCAACACGAAGCGGAACATCAGCACGCTGCTGGTCCGCGCCGCCGCCCAGCCCGAGGGCGTGGAGTTCGACGAGGACAAGAACTTCGTCGAGGTCGCCCCGCCCGCCATGGAGCAGGCCCTGAAGTCCAAGAGCGTCGAGGCCGTCCAGGCCATCGAGCCGTTCGGCACCCAGATGCAGGAGTCCATGGGCGCCCGCATGGTCGCCGACCTGTCCAGCGGCCCCACCGCCGACTTCCCGATCGCGGGCTACGCCTCCACGGAGAAGTTCGCCAAGGAGAACCCGAAGACGGTCGCCGCCTTCCAGCGCGCGCTGACCAAGGCGCAGGGCGAGTGCGCCGACCGCAAGGTCGTCCAGGACATCCTGCCCACCTACGCCAAGGGCATCGACGCCAAGGTCGCGTCCACGATGAGCTACGGCACCTACCCGACCTCGCTGAACGCCACCCGCCTGCAGCGCGTCGCGGACTTCATGCAGCAGTTCGGCTACGTTGACAAGCGCATCGACGTCAAGCAGTACATCGCAACGCCGTCGTCTTCATGAACCTTCGCCGTATCGCTTTCGGTGCCGCCGGGGCTGCCGGGGTGGTCGCCGTCCTCGAGGTCATCAGCCGTACCGGCCTCGTGGACGCGGCCGCCCTGCCCCCGGCGTCGGTCGTTCTCCGGGCGGCCGCCGAACTCGCCGTCGACCAGGAGTTCCTCGTCGACGTCGGGGCCACGCTCAAGGCCTGGTTCGGCGGACTCGCACTGTCGGTCCTCGTGGCCGTCCCACTGGGCGTCCTGCTCGGCTCGGTGCCGTTCCTCGGCACCGCCGCGCGCGCCCTGGTCGAGCTGCTGCGCCCCATCCCCTCGGTCGCGCTGATCCCGCTCGCCATCATCCTGTTCGCCAGCCCCACGCAGATGAAGATGTCCTTGATCTTCTACGCCTGCCTGTGGCCGATCCTCATCAACACCCTGTACGCGCTCCGGGACGTCGACCCGGTCGCCAAGGAGAGCCTGCGCAGCTTCGGGTTCGGGACGCCGGCCGTGCTGTGGCGGGTGTCGCTGCCGAGCGCCGCGCCGTTCATCGCCACCGGCATCCGCATCGCCGCCTCCGTCGCCCTCATCGTCGTGATCAGCACCGAGCTGATCGCCGGCGGGTTCGACGGCGTGGGCATCTACCTCGCCGACACCCAGTCGGGCGGCGGCCAGACCGACCTCATGCTGGCGGGAGCCGTGTGGGCCGGGGCCCTCGGCCTGCTGGCCAACGTCGCGCTGCTCGGCGTCGAGCGGGTCGCGTTCCGCTGGCAGTCCGCCCGCGTGGAGGGGGTCGCATGAGCGCCGTGCACGAGGGGACGCCGGTCACCGCGGCACCCGGGCGGGGAGCCGGTGTGAAGGTCCTGAAGGGGGTGCGCGGCCTCGCCGAGCGGGTGTGGCTGGTCGCCGTCTTCCTGGTCCTGTGGGAGGTCATCACCCGCGCGGTGAACGAGACCTACTTCCCGCCGCCGACCACGATCGTCAAGACGCTGCACGAACTCTGGTTCTCCGGGCCCGCGTCCCACCTGTTCCTCACCGAGGACGCGGTGGACGACTTCTCCACCAGCCTGGCGCACCTGTTCATCGGCTGGGCCGCCGCCGGCGCGGTCGGCGTCGTGATCGGCGCGGCCATCGGCCGGTCGCGGACGATGAACGACCTGTTCGACCCGGTGCTGCAGTTCCTGCGCGCCGTGCCGCCGCCGACCCTGGTGCCGTTCTTCATCATGGTGTTCCAGCTCGGCGCGACCATGCAGATCGTCACGATCGCGTTCGGCGTGGTGTGGCCGGTCCTGCTCAACACCGCCGACGGCGTCCGCACCGCGGACCCGCTGCAGTTGGAGACGGCCCGCGTGTTCGGCATCGGCCCGATGCGCAGGCTGCTGACCATCGTGCTGCCCGCGGCGGCGCCGAAGATCTTCGCCGGGCTGCGGGTCGCGCTGTCGTTCGCGCTGATCCTGATGGTGATCTCCGAGCTGTTCGGCAGCACGGCGGGCATCGGCTCCGAGCTCATCGGCGCGCAGCGCACCTTCGAACTGCCGCGGATGTGGGCCGGGATCGTGATGCTGGGCATCCTCGGCTTCCTGTTCAACGCCGTGTTCATGCTGCTGGAACGGCGCCTGCTGGCGTGGCACGCGGGTGCGCAGAGGCTCGCGAGTTGACGATGACCGCCACGCAGACGAACCTCAAGACGAACACACGAGAAAAGGCGGCCGCGATGCTCCAGATAACCGGCCTCACCCACTCCTACGCCGACGGGCACCTGGCCCTCGACGGACTCGACCTCACCGTCCCGGACGGCGAGATGGTCAGCATCGTCGGCCCATCCGGCTGCGGCAAGTCCACGCTGCTGCGCTGCATCGCCGGGCTGATCCGCCCCACCGGCGGCACCCTCACCCTGAACGGCAAGCCGATCGACGGGGTGCCCGACGACCTCGCCGTGGTCTTCCAGGACTACAGCCGCTCGCTGTTCCCCTGGCTGACCGTCCGCGACAACGTGGCGCTGCCGCTGCGCCGGCGCGGGAAGTCCCGCGCGGAGCGGCGCGCCGCCGCGGAGGAGGCGCTGGAGTCGGTGGGCCTCCCGGACGCCGGGCGCAAGTACCCGTGGCAGCTGTCGGGCGGCATGCAGCAGCGCGTCTCGATCGCGCGGGCGCTGGCCTACCGCCCGTCGCTCATGCTGATGGACGAGCCGTTCGGGTCCGTGGACGCGCAGACCCGGGAGGACTTGGAGGACCTCGTCCTCCAGGTGCACCGCAAGGAGGGGATGACGATCCTCCTCGTCACGCACGACATCGACGAGAGCGTCTACGTCGGCGACCGGGTGGTGGTGCTGAACCGCTCCCCCGCCCGGGTGCACGCCGACCTGCCGGTCACCCTGCCGTCCACCCGCGACCAGATCGAGACGCGGGGGCTGCCGGAGTTCGTCCGGCTGCGCGCCGAGGTCGGCCGGCTCGTCCGCGGCGGCGCCAAGGTGCCGGGCGCGGCGCCCGCCGCGCCGCAGGCCGGTGCCGAGGCCGGTGCTGAGGCCGGCGCCGAGGCCGCGCTGGGGAGCAAGCCGGCGAAGTGACGCCGGCCGCCTGGAGCGGCGCACGACCGACACCGGGGCGGACCGGGCACGCTGGGTGCCGGGTCCGCCCCTACGAACGAAGGGGCGTTCACATGGGCGTACGCGACATGCGCGTACTCATCGTCGGAGCCGGCATCGGCGGGCTCACCACGGCGTTAAGCCTGCACGAGGCGGGGATCGAGGCGCTCGTCGTCGACTCCGCCGCGCGGCTGCGGCCGCTCGGCGTCGGCATCAACCTGCTCCCGCACGCGGTCCGCGAGCTGACCGAGCTCGGCCTCGGCGGCGACCTGGCCGACCTCGGCATCCCCACCGCCGAGATGGTGCACTTCGACCGGTACGGGGGCCGGATCTGGGGCGAGCCGCGCGGCCGCGCGCTCGGCTACCGCTGGCCGCAGTACTCGATCCACCGCGGCGAGCTGCAGATGGCGCTGCTGGACGCGGTGCTCGGCCGGCTCGGCAAGGAGTCCGTCCGCACCGGCACCGTCTTCGAGGGCTTCGAGCAGGACGGCGCGACGGTGCGGGCCCGGCTGCTCGACCGCGCGTCCGGGACCGCCGAGACCGTCGAGGCCGACGTGCTGGTCGGCGCCGACGGCCTGCACTCGTCCGTCCGCGCGCAGCTGCACCCCGGCGAGCCGGTGCCGCTGTGGAACGGCATCCGGATGTGGCGCGGCCTCACCGAGGGCGAGCCGTTCCTCACCGGGCGGACGCTGGCCGTGGCGGGCAGCAACACCGCGTCCAAGATCGTCGTCTACCCGATCTCGATGCGCGCCGAGCGGCGCGGGAAGGCCCTGCTCAACTGGGTCGCCGAGGTCAAGCTCCCGGCCGACCGGCTGACCGGCTCCGCCGACTGGAACCGCACCGGCCGGCTCGGCGACGTGCTCCCCTACTTCGCGGACTGGACGTTCGACTGGCTGGACGTCCCCGCGCTGCTCTCCGGCTCCGCGGAGATCCTGGAGTACCCGATGGTCGACCGTGACCCGCTCGACCGGTGGACGTCCGGCCGCGTCACCCTGCTCGGCGACGCCGCCCACCCGATGTACCCGATCGGGTCGAACGGCGGCTCCCAGGCCGTCCTGGACGCGCGGGTCCTCGCGCACCGGCTGGCCGCGGCGGACGACCCCGCCGACGGGCTGCTCGCCTACGAGGCGGAGCGCCGCGAACCGGTCAACGCGATCGTCCTGGCCTGCCGGGACATGCCCGCGGACCGCATCCTGCACACCGTGAGCGAACGCGCGCCGCAGGGGTTCGAGCGCATCGAGGACGTCCTGTCCCCCGACGAGCTGACCACCATCACCGGCGCCTACCGCAAGACGTCGTTCGACGACGTCGAGGCGCTCAATACGCGGCCCTCGTACACGACCGCGAGCTGACGGGACGGCGTCCGGGCCGGGGCCCGCCACGGGCGCGGTGAGGTCCGCCTCACCGCGCCCGTGATCTCTTCGTCACGTGACCGATCCATGATCCGGAGTTATCCTCCGGGCCTACGCGCGTTCACGGTCATCGTCCTCCGCCGTCCCGCCAGGCCGAGAGGAAGCCCCATGAGGCTCTCCGGACGTCGTCCACGTCTCCCCGCCGCCCTCCTCCCCACCGCCCTCGTCCTCGCCGCCTCGCTCGCCGCGGGCTGCGGCGGCTCCGGCTCGTCCGGCTCCGGGTCGGAGAAGACGACGCTGACGGTCGCCGCGCTCCCGCTCGTGGACGACGCCGGCCTCTACATCGCCCAGAAGCGCGGCCTGTTCGAGGCCGAGGGCGTCAAGGTGCGGATCAAGCCCGTCCAGCAGAGCATCCAGGCGCTGCCCGCGCTCGCCAAGGGCGACGTGGACGTGATCGCGGCTGCCAACTACGTGACGTTCCTGCAGGCGCAGGACAAGGGCACGCTCAAGCTGCGCGTCCTCGCCGGGGCCGCCACCGTCACGTCTCACATGATGGACGTCGTCGTCCTGCCGGACTCGCCGATCAGGACGGCGAAGGACCTGGAGGGCAAGCGCGTCGCCGTCAACATCCTCAACAACGTCCAGTCGCTGACGCTCGACGAGATCCTGAGGGCCGGCGGCGCCGACGCGTCCGAGATCGAGTACGTGGCGGTCCCGTTCCCGCAGATGGCGGCGACGCTGCAGAAGAAGCAGGTGGACGCCGTCCACATCGTGGAACCGTTCCTGACGGACGCAAAGAGGAAGCTCGGCGCCCGCGTGGTCGTGGACGGCGGCGGACCCCCGGTGACGGACCTGCCGATCAGCGGCTATGTCGGCACCGAGGAGTTCGCCGCGAAGAACCCGAAGGCGGCGGCGGCGTTCCAGCGCGCCATCGCCACGGCGCAGAGCCTCGCCGCCGGCGACCGCGCGCAGGTGGAGGCGGTCGTGCCGGGCTACGCGCGCATCGACGCGAAGACCGCCGCGGCGATCACGCTGCCGGGGTATCCGGCCTCGGCCGACGCGGCGGGCCTGCAGAAGGTCGCCGACATGATGCGGAGTGCCGGGCTGCTGCAACGGCCTCTCGACGTGAAGACCGTGCTGTTCCAGCCGTCGCCGTGATCTCGCGGCGGGGGCGGTGGGCGCGGGGCGCCGCCGGTGTGGCGGTGCTGTTCCTGGCGAGCGAGGCGCTCGGCCGGGCCGGGATCGTCGACCGGTCGTACCTGCCGCCCGCGTCCGCCGTCGCCGCCCGCGCGCTCGAACTGGCCGGCGACCGGGAGTTCCTGCTGAACGTGCGCGCGACGCTGCTGGCGTGGGCGCTCGGGCTGCTGATCGCGGTGCTGGCCGCGGTGCCGCTGGGGCTGCTGCTCGGCAGCGTCCCGGCGGTGAACACCGGCGCCCGGGCCGTCGTGGAGTTCCTGCGCCCGATCCCGTCGGTCGCGCTGATCCCGCTGGCCGGGCTGGTGCTCGGGTCCGGCCTGCGCATGGAGGTGCCGCTGATCGTCTACGCGTCCGCGTGGCCGATCCTGTTCAACACCATGTACGGGCTGGAGGAGGCCGACCCGGTCGCGAAGGACACGCTGCGCGCCTTCGGGTTCGGCCGGGCCCAGATCCTGCTGCGCGTGTCGCTGCGCGGCGCCGCCCCGTTCATCGCCACCGGGGTGCGGCTCGCCGCCGCGATCGCGCTGATCCTGGCGGTCGGCACCGAGATCCTGTCCGGGTTCGGGGAGGGGCTCGGCATCTTCATCGCGCAGGCCGGGAACGTGCCGGGCGGTACCCGCGACGTCCTCGCCGGGACGGTGTGGGCGGGCTGCCTCGGGCTGCTGATCGACACGGTGCTCGTCCGGGCGGAGAACCGCGCCTTCGCCTGGCACCGGGCGACCCGGAGCGGTGCCGGATGACCGCCGCGCCGTCCCCCGCCCGACGCGCCGCGGCCCCGCGGCTCGGCGGCCTGCCGGCCGCGCTGGCCCGCCGCTGGCTGCCGCTCGCGGTCCTGGCGGGCTGCTGGGAGGCGGCCGCGCGGGCGGCCGGCAGCGCGTTCTTCCCGCCCCCGTCGCAGATCGCCGGCAGGATGCGGGAGCTGTGGTTCTCCGGCCCCGCCGGTCACCTGTTCCTCACCGGCGAGGTGACCGGGGACGTCCTGCCGAGCCTCGGCCGGATGGCGCTCGGGCTGTCGCTGTCGGCGGCGGCCGGGATCGCCCTCGGGCTCGCGCTCGGCCGGTCCGAGCGGGCGCTGGCCTACCTGAACCCGATCCTGCAGTTCGCGCGGGTGATCCCGCCGCCGGCCCTCGTCCCGGTGTTCATCGTGCTGTTCGACCTCGGCACCCAGATGCAGGTGGCGTCGATCGTGTTCAGCGCCGTCTGGCCGGTGCTGCTCAACACCGCGGACGGGGCGCGCTCGGTCGACCCGACGCAGATGGACACGGCCGGGGCGTTCCGGCTGTCCGGCCCGGACCGGCTGCGGTTCGTCATCGTCCCGGCCGCGCTGCCCAAGATCTTCGCCGGGCTGCGGCTCGCGCTGTCGCTGTCGCTGATCCTGATGGTCTTCTCCGAACTGCTCCCCGGCACGTCCAACGGGCTGGGCTTCGAGCTGACCAACGCGCAGAGCCGGTCGGACCTGCCGACGCTGTGGTCGGTGATCGTCCTGCTCGGCGTCCTGGGCTACCTGCTCAACGCGCTGCTGCTCGCGGTGGAGCGCCGGGCCCTCCGCTGGCACCGGGCGGCTCACTTGGCGTCGGCGTAGCGGTCGACCACGGCGACCTCCATCGGGAACACGACCGGGGTGTCGCCGAACAGCAGGCGGCGCGCCTCGTCGGCGGCGGCGTGGACGGCGGCGGTGACGTCCTCGGCGAGTGCGGCGGGAGCGTGCACGATGACCTCGTCATGCTGGAAGAACACCAGTTGGGGCGTGCTCAGAGCTGTAAGGCGGCGGCGCAGGGAGCCGAGGAGGGCGAGGGCCCAGTCGGCGGCGGTCGCCTGGACGACGAAGTTGCGGGTGAAGCGGCCCCGGCTGCGCAGCGCCTGCGCCGCCGTCGGGGCGGCGGGCGCGTCGTCGTCGCCCGCCGCGGTCAGCTCGCGCCACCCGGCGGACGGCGGCGGGCAGGTGCGGCCGAGCCGGGACCGGACGAGGTGCCCCCGCTCCCCCGCCCGCGCGGCGGCCTCCACGTACTCGAACGCGTCGGGGAACCGGTTCTTCAGGACGGCGAGCAGCTGCACGGCCTCGCCCGTCCCGCCCCCGTACATGGCCGACAGCAGCGCGAGCTTGGCCTTGTCGCGGGCGCTGCGGCCGCCGTCGCCGTCGTCGTGGAAGGCGTCGGAGAGGGCGGCGTAGAGGTCGCCGTGGGCGGCGGCCTCGGTGAACGCGCGGTCGCCGGCGAGGGCGGCGAGGACGCGCGGTTCGAGCTGGGCGGCGTCCGCGACGACGAGCACCCAGCCGGGGTCGGCGACGACCGCCCGGCGCAGCACGCGCGGGATCTGCAGCGCCCCGCCGCCATGGGTCGCCCAGCGCCCCGACACCACGCCGCCGACCACGTACTCGGGGCGGAACCGCCCGCCGCGCACCCACGTGTCGAGCCACGCCCAGCCGTGCGCGGTGTGCAGCCGCGACAGCTCCTTGTACTCCAGCAGCAGCGGGACGGCCGGATGGTCGAGCCGCTTGAGGACGTGCGCCCGCGTGGACGGGATCGGCAGCCCGGCGGACGCGAACGCCTTGAGGATCTGCGCGGGCGAATCGGGATTGACGTGCACCCGGGCGCCGAAGGCGGCGCCGATGCGGTCGGCGAGGTCTTGCAGCCTGCGGGGGCGGAGGCCGCCGGTGGGGCGCGGGCCGAGCAGTTCGGTGAGCAGCGCGTCGTGCTCGTGCGCCGACCAGGGCAGCCCGTCGTGCCCCATCTCGGCGGCGACCAGCGCGCCCGCGGACTCGGCCGCGGCGAGCAGCGCGAAGCCGTCCAGCCCGGCGACGGCCCGCTGCTGGGCGGCGTGCACCGCGACGACCTGCGCGATGTCGTCGGCGGGCTCGGCGCGTCCGGTGCCGTCGTCGAACAGCGGTGCCTGGGCGGGCTCGTCCTCGGGCGGCGGGCGGTCGGGCGGCACCGGTTCGCCGCGCAGCCGCGCCCAGGCCGCGCGCACCGAGCGGGGCTCCCCGTACCGTCCGGCGTGGCCGAGCAGCAGGCTCTCCACGAGTTCGAGGTCGTGGCAGCGGGCCACCCGGACGCCCGCGCCGAGCAGCCGCGGGTAGAGCCGCGCGGTGGACGGCCACACCCAGCGCGGCGCGGCGGCGCGCTCCTGCTCGGCGATCGCGGCGACCAGGTCGGGGACGGGGCGCGCGGGGGCGGCGGGCGTGCCGTCCTCGGCGAGCGTCCGCAGCGCTCCCCCGCCGCCGGGCCCGGCGGCCACCGCGATCCTCACCCGTCCATTCTGGCGGTGCCCACCGACAGAACGCCCGGCACGCCGGAACCCCTCCGCGGCGGGTGATCCGCGAAGGGGTTCCGGTGTGATCTCTCAGCGGGGGCCAGGGCCGTAGCCCCGATGCGATCGGTGGATCAGGCGACCAGCGAGACCTGCTGGCCGGCCGGGGTGTCGCCGTAGCGGTCGACGACCTTGTTCAGCTGGATCTGGTAGTACAGCACGCCGAAGCCGAAGATGCCGAGCAGGAAGGCGATGCCGCCGCTGCAGCTCGGCTGGAGGCCGGCGGCGCGCTGGGCCTGGGCGATGCGGCCGCCGAGCTTGACGTACATGACCAGGGGCCAGATGCCGAGCGTGATGGCGCCGAACAGCATGGACAGCAGCGCGTTCGTGGCGGCGTTGTCGATGCGGCGGTCGTACTGGTGCAGCTCGTCGTGGACCTTGAAGAACCAGACGAGCCCGTAGATGCCGAAGGTGATGAGGGGGAGGCCGAGCCAGGCTCCGACCGGGTTGCGGCGCTTCATGTTGTGGCCCGCGCCGACGGCGGCGGGGGCGCCCTGCTGTGCAGGGGCGGGGGCGTAGCCGCCCTGGTAAGGCTGCTGGGCTTGGCCCTGACCCTGCTGGGGGTAACTCATCGAGTCTCGCTCTTCCTGTGGGACGCGGTCGTTTTCCGGCCGACCGTCCGTAACCGTTCACCCGTGGGGTTTGTGGCATGACTGTAACGGCATGCGGCCACGTCGAGCGCACAAAACGCCGATTGTGGACACTTTCCCGGCATGTTCGCCGGGTCGACGGGCTACCGCAGCGGAATCGTCACCTCGTCCTCGCACGGCGGCGCCGCCTCGTGGTCGCCGCAGCCGGTCGCGGCGTAGCAGCGGATCCGCAGCCGCTCCTCCGTCACGTCCAGGCGCAGGAAGCTCTTGAAGAACGGCGGCCTGTCCCAGTCGGCCAGCTCCGAGCGGAAGCGCTGCGGGAGCCGGTGCACCGGCAGCCGCAGGAACCGGGGGCGGCGGCGGCCGTCGCGCGGGACGCCGAGGACGGACGCGACGAAGCGCGCGCGGCGGGAGGGCCGGTCGTCCCGGGCCGCCCTGTAGCCGCGCCCCGGCCGGATGCCGAGCCGGTACCGGACGGCGGCGGTGGCCTCCTCCGGGGTCAGCTCGAACAGCTTCGGCAGCCGCAGCCAGCGCCCGTACAGCTTGCTGTAGCGGGACAGGGAGTCGCCGCGCAGCGGGTAGCAGCGGAACTGGTTCTCCTCCACCACGTGCGTCCGGGGGATCGTGTGGGTGGCGTGCATGAAGGCGCCGCCGCCGCCCGACACGATGTACTGGATCGTCCGGCCGTCGTCCGTCCGCACCGGGTAGCGCTGGTAGTTGTGGATGTCGCCGCCGATGGCGGCCACGTAGTGGTGGGCCGGGTCGCGGACGATCTCGTCGACCGTGCCGCCGCCCTCGATCGGCCCCGGCCGGTGCTCGTCGTCCACGTACAGGGGTTTTCCGGTCACCAGCAGCTTGGGTTTGGGGCCACCGGACACCGCGCGCAGCCACCGGCCCTGGTCGCGGTCGAGTCCGCCGGTGATCCCGGTGTCGATGCCGATGATGCGCAGCGACGGCGTGTCGATCGCCCAGTACGGCCCCGGCTGGACGGCCTGCTGCCCGGGCGCGCCGCGGAACGTGCGGCGGGCCTCGGCGAGGACCTCCGGCTCGATCGTGCCGGAGTGGCGCCACAGCAGCCGCGGCAGGAACGCGAACGGGCCCCGCCAGGGCGGCGGCGAGCAGTCGGCGTCCAGGCCGCAGAACACGTGCAGGAAGCCGCGCAGCCCGTCGTACCAGTCGTGGTTGCCGGGGACGGCGTAGATGGGCGCCGGGTAGTCCTTGTAGGGGCGGAAGAACTTCTCCGGGTACTGGCTCCCGTCCCCCGTCGGGTAGATCACGTCGCTGGCGACGATCATGAAGTCGGTGCCGGCGGCGGCGTGCAGCAGCGGCGGCACCACCGCGTACTGCGACCGGTCGCCCTCACCGGTGTCGCCGAGCAGCGCGAACGAGAACTCCGGCGCCGAGCGGTGCACGGTGAACGCGGCCGGGGTGCCGCGCTCGCGCAGCGCGGCGACGCAGCGCCGCCGGATCGCGTCGGACGGGTCGCCGAACAGCCGCGCGATCACGTCGTTGCGGGACCGCCACAGCACCGACGGGCGCCGCCACGAGAAGTCGGGGACGCGCGGGGGCAGCAGCTCGTTGAACGTGCCGGGTCTTCCGCAGCTCCAGCCCGCGCCCTCCTCGGACGTCCGCGAGTTGTCGGGCGCGGGTGGAACCTCGGACACGGAACGCCTCCGGCTGCGGTGAGGGAATCCTCACAGACTGTCCGGAGGCGATCTCCGCGTCAAGCCGGGCGCGGGCCCCGCTCGCGGGCCCGCGCAGACGTGCGCGTGGTGGACGCCGGCGCCACCCCCAAGGACGCCGGCGCCACCACGTCCGGGGCGGCCGCGGGCATCATGAGTCCCCCCAGAACGGCGAGCGTGCAGTCGCCTCTCATGATGCCTCCGCAGACGGCCCCAAGGTCCCGAAAGCGGGACGTAACTGACGCTATACGGAGGGCCGTAATGGTGGCGTAAACCGCCCCAAACGGCGGGCCAAAACCTCAGGGGGCGAGCACCCGCAGCGCGCCCGGCATGATCTTCGCCGTGACCGGCAGGACGCCGGGCAGCTCGCCGTCCGCCCCGTAGGGGAGCGTCCGGCCGGGCGGCCCGGCCAGCTCGATCCGCACCTCCCGGCCGCGCAGGACCTCCACCTCGGGGCGCCGGACGTGCGACCCGTCCGCCAGCTCGCGCATCACGGCGAAGAACAGCGTCCGCGGCGCCTTGCGGACGATGACGACGTCGAGCAGGCCGTCGTCCACGCGCGCGTCCGGGGCGATGTGCTTGCCGAACCCGTAGTAGCCGGAGTTCGCCGCGACGACGGTGTAGCCCTCGCGCCGGTGCGGCTCGCCGTCCACGGTGATCACGTAGTCGGCGTGCCGCCAGGAGAGGACCGCCCGCAGCGCGCCCACGTAGTAGGCGGCGGAGCCGCGCAGCAGCCGCGTCTTGTTGGCGTTGTCGTTGGCGATCGCGTCGATGCCGGCGTAGACGCTGCCGAGGACGGGCGTCCCGTTGGCCTCGATGGCGTCCACCGCGCGCGGCTCCCCTTCGAGCAGCAGCGGCGCGAGCTCCGCCGGGTCGGACGGGACGCCGAGCTGCCGCGCGAAGTCGTTGCCGCGCCCGGCGGGGACGATGCCGAAGACGGCGTCGGTCCCCGCGAGGACGCCGCCGACGCAGCCGACCATGCCGTCGCCGCCGACGCCGAGCACGACGCGCCCGGCCCCGGCCGCGGCGCGGGCCACCCCGGCGGCGTGCTCCATGCTGCGGCTGTACTCGACGTCGAGCTCGGCGCCCGCCTCGCGCAGCAGCCGCCCGAGCGGCATCAGGCAGGACGCGGAACCGCCCGCCGCCGGGTTGACGATCGCGGTGAACGCGCGCATGCGGCTACTCCTCCGGGGCCGGCGGGACGAGGACGCCCGGGTTGAGGATCCCGGCCGGATCGACCCGGTCCTTGATGGCACGCAGCACGGCGGCGCCCAGCGGCCCGATCTCCCTGGCATACCAGTCGCGGTGGTCGGTGCCGACGCCGTGGTGGTGGCTGATGGTCCCGCCGGCCCCGATGATCGCGTCGTTGGCGGCGCGCTTCGCGTGCGCCCAGTGCTCGACCGGGTCCTCGCCCTGCGCCGACACCACGGTGAAGTACAGGGACGCGCCGGTCTCGTAGACGTGCGAGATGTGGCACATGACCAGCGGCGGCCTCCCCGCTCCGGAGAGCGTCCCGATCAGCGCGTGCCGCACGGCCTCGTACAGCTTCGGGACGTCCGACCAGAACGCGGCGGTCTCCAGCGTCTCGACGAACGCGCCGACGTCCAGCAGGGAGTCGCGCAGGTAGGGGGCGTTGAAGCGGCCGTGCTCCCACTTCTCGCCCGGCGCGGTGCCGAGCGGCTCGCCCCCGGCGGCGCCGAGCACGTCCGCCGCCCTGGCCCGGCGGGCGGCCACGTCGTCCGGCGCGCCCTCGAACCCCACCACGGCCAGGCACCCCGCCGACGAGGTCTTCGCACCGTCCTCCAGCCCCCGCCCACCGTCCTCCAGCCCCCGCCCACCACCATCCAGAGGACGAGCCCCGCCCGACGACTCGCCATCCAGAGGACGAGCCCCGCTCGACGTTCCGATGGCCGAGGGGTCGGCGAGCCCGACCATGGTCTCGGTCTCGTCCGAGAGGCGCAGCACCGTGGGGAGCGGGCCGTCCTGGGCGAGCCTGCGGAGCGCGGCGGCGCCCTCGCCGAACGAGGCGAACCGCCAGCCCTCGTACTCCCGCGCCTGCGGGACGGGCCGGATCCGCACGGTGACCGACGTGATCACGCCGAACGCGCCCTCCGAGCCGAGGACGAGCTGCCGCAGATCGGGCCCCGCGGCGGACTTCGGCGCGCGGCCGACCTCCAGCGCCCCCGTCGGCGTCGCCACGGTCAGGCCGACGACCATGTCGTCGAACCGCCCGTACCCGGCGGACGCCTGCCCGCTGGACCGCGCGGCGGCGAACCCGCCGATCGACGCCCACTCGAACGACTGCGGGAAGTGCCCGAGGGTGAAGCCGCGCTCGGCCAGCAGCGCCTCCGCCGCCGGGGCGCGCAGGCCCGGCTGCAGGACGGCGGTCCGGGAGACCTCGTCGACCGAGACGAGGCGGTCCATGCGCCGCAGGTCGAGGGCGACGAAGCCGTCCACGCCCTCCGGGGCGAGGCCGCCGACCACCGACGTTCCGCCGCCGAACGGCACCACCGCGATCCGCTTGGCGGCGCACACCTCCAGCACCGCGAGGACCTCGCCGTGCGAGCCGGGGAGCACCACCGCGTCCGGCGCGTCGGAGGTCTCGCCGGCGCGGGCGCGCAGCAGGTCGGGCGTCGACTTGCCCCGCATGTGCCGGATCCGCGTCTCCGCGTCGGCGCGGACGTTGCCGTCCCCGACGATCGCGGCGAGCGCGGTCAGGTCCTCGCCCGCGAGCCGGGGCGCGTCGACCTTCACCGCCGCCAGCCCGACCGGCGGCGCCGCGGCGGGCCGCACCCCGAGCAGATCGCGCAGCAGCCCGGCCGTCGGGCCGGGCAGCGGCTCGGCCCGGGCCGGGTCCCCCCAGCCGCTCCACAGCATGTCCCGCGTCTCCACGCCGCCTCCCTCTCCGCCCGTCCCATCGCTTGGGCTTACACTGTGACACATGACGTCGAATCGTCACAACAGGACGGCGGCGCGGACCGCCGACGACACCGTGCTCGACGCCGCGCGCGACTGCGTGCTGGCCGTCGGGGTGCGCCGGACCACGCTGACCGACATCGCCCGCCGCGCGGGCGTCTCCCGGATGACGCTGTACCGCCGCTGGCCGGACGTCCGCACGATCGTCGCGGACCTGATGACCCGCGAGTGGACCGGCATCGGCGCGGCGCTGCAGCCGCCCGACGACGGCCGCCCCGTCCGGCCCCGGATGGTGGACGGCCTGGTCGCCGGCGTCCGCACGTTCCGCGACCACCCCCTGCTCCGCAAGATCATCGAGGTGGACCCGGAGCTGCTGCTCCCCTACGTCCTGGACCGCTGCGGCGCCAGCCAGCTGGCGTTCCTGGCGTGGTTCGAGGAGGCCCTCGCGGCCGGGCACGCCGACGGGACGATCCGCCCCGGCCATCCCGCCCGGCAGGCGCGGGCGCTGCTGCTGGTCGTCCAGTCCTACGCGCTGTCGGCGCCGACGATGATCGACGACGCCGACCCCGGCCTCGATTCCGACGCCTTCGACGCCGAGCTGCGCCACGTCCTCGACCGGATGCTCGCGCCCTGAGCCCGCCCGACCCATCGCCTCCGCCGGACGGCGGCGGCGCGTACGGAGGAACCCTGATGACCGGACCGGACCCGCGGACGTCGCTGAACGCGGCGCGCCGCGAACGCGAGCTCGCCGCCCTGCCCGACGAGGTGGTGGACGTGCTGGTCGTCGGCCTCGGCGCGACCGGGGCCGGCGCCGCGCTGGAGGCCGCGTCGCGGGGGCTGTCGGTCGCCGCGGTCGACGCGCACGACCTGGCGTTCGGCACCTCCCGGTGGAGCTCCAAGCTGATCCACGGCGGGCTGCGCTACCTGGCGTCCGGGCAGGTGGACGTGGCGCACGAGAGCGCGGTCGAGCGCGGCGTGCTGATGCGCCGCACGGCCCCGCACCTGGTGCGCGCGCTCCCGTTCGTGCTGCCGCTGACCCCGCTGGTGTCGCGGGCGCAGGCGGCCGTCTCGCGCAGCGGGATGCGCGCCGGCGACCTGCTGCGGCTCGCCGCGCGCACCCCGCGCTCGGTGCTGCCCGGCCCGCGCCGGCTGTCGGCGGTCGAGACGCTGCGGCTCGCGCCCGCGCTGCGCCCGCTCGGGCTGCGCGGCGGGCTGCTGTCCTGGGACGGGCAGCTCTGCGACGACGCGCGCCTGGTCACCGCGCTCGCCCGGACGGCCGCCGGGCACGGCGCCCGGATCCTCACCCGGTGCCGGGCGGTGGAGCTGACCGGCGACGGCGCCCTCGTCCGGGACGAACTGACCGGGCGGGAGTTCACCGTCCGGGCGCGGGCGGTGCTGAACGCGGCCGGCGTCTGGGCGGGCGGCCTGGTGGACGGGGTGCGGCTGCGCCCGTCGCGGGGCACCCACCTGGTGCTGCGGGCGGAGACGCTGCGCGGGCTGTCCGCCGGCCTGCACGTGCCGATCCCGGGCGGCGGCGCCCGGTTCATGCTGGTCCTCCCCCAGGGCGACGGCCGCGTCTACGTGGGCCTCACCGACGAGCCGGCGGACGGGCCGATCCCGGACGTGCCCGAGCCGACCGAGGGCGAGATCGGGTTCCTGCTCGACGTGCTCGGCTCCGCCGTCGACGTCCCGGTGCGCCGCGCGGACGTGGTCGGCGCGTACGCCGGGCTGCGCCCCCTGCTGGACGTGGGCAACGGCCGCGACACGGCCGACATCTCCCGCCGCCACGCGGTGCTGACCTCGCGCGACGGCGTCGTCACGATCGTCGGCGGCAAGCTCACCACCTACCGGCGGATGGCGCAGGACGCCGTGGACGCGGCCGTGCGCGCCCGCGGCCTCACCGCCGGGCCGAGCCGCACCGCCCGCCTCCCGCTCGTCGGGGCGGCTCCACGGGCCCGGCTGGACGCGCTGGACGCGCCGGCCCGCCTCGTCCACCGGTACGGGACCGAGGCGCCGCTGCTGACCGCGCTGGGCCGGGACGACCCGGCCCTGCTGGAGCCGGTGCTCCCGAACCTGCCGGTGACCGGGGCGGAGCTGGCCTGGGCCGTGCGGCACGAGGGCGCCCTCGACGCGGGCGACCTCCTGGACCGCCGCACCCGGATCGGCCTCGTCGCCGCCGACCGGAAGGCCGCGCTGCCCGCCGCCGAGGCGCTGCTGCCCGACGCCGCCCTGCACTGAGCCCGAGCGGCCGGACCCCGGTCACTGAGACCTCTGTCACCCCTGCCGTCTCCCCCCACCTGGCTTGACGACGACCCGTTAGGTTACCCTTACCTAATCGATTGAAGATCGACCGGGGGGATCATTTGACGCGCGGCAAGGGCTGCGGGCACTGCCCTGGCAGCCACACGGGCGAGCGGCCGTGCCTGGCGAGCGCGACCACGAAGGCGCGCGCCTGGCTGCTCGTCGAGCACCCCGGCCCCTGGCCGGAGGACGTCACCGACTTGCCCAGCCCCGATCCGGTGGGCGACGCGGTGCGCGCCGCGAAGAGGGCCGGCGTCCGGCCGCAGCTGATCCGGCGGCCCGGGCGCCGCCGCGCCACCCCGCCGATCCAGGTCTACGCCGCGTTCTCGAGCGGCGGCGAGGTCTGGATGGAGGGGCGCGAGCTGGCCGACCCGGCGGAGCTGGCGTCGCTCGACCTGGCCGCGCTCGCCAAGGGCCGCTCGCCGGGGCTCGGCGGGCCGGTGGCCGAGCCGCTGCTGCTGGCCTGCACGCACGGCCGGCACAACGCCTGCTGCGCGCGTACGGGGGCCCCGCTGGCCCGCGCGCTCGCCACGCGTTTCGATCGCCTCGTCTGGGAGACCACCCATGTAGGCGGCGACCGATTTGCGGCGAATTTGGTGTGTCTTCCCCACGGGCTCTACTACGGCGACCTCGGCGAGACCGAGGCCGTGCGGGCCGTGGACGCCTATCTGCGGGGCGAGGTCGTCCTCGACCGGTTCCGCGGCCGGGCCGGGACGCCCGAGCCGGCGCAGGCGGCCGAGCATTTCGTCCGGGCGCACACCGGATTCCTCGGGGTGGACGAGGTGACCGTCGAATCGCTCACCGGGACATCGCGGTACGAAGCGGTCGTTGTCGCGCGGCAGAGCCGTTACCGGGTGGCCCTGGAGGCCGTCCAGCAGGCCGATCCGTGCGGGCCGGACTGCGGGGAGAACCTGCGAACCCATGTTGTTAGGGAACTCACCCTTCTCAACGAGGCGGCCCTCGTGTAATCTCCTTGAGGCCCCATTCGAGGGCCTCCGTGTCGCACGTCCCCAGGTTTCCGGAGTAACCGGACGGGGAACAGAGCGGCAACTCCAGACGTTGGAACATTCGGCGCTTCTGACTCATGTCACCCGAAGCACGTCGAGCGTCCATGTCCCGATTTTGTTCGAAACCAATCAAGGTGGGTGTTCCATGGCTCAGGTACGTCGGCAGGCAAACCTCCCTCGTCCCAGCTGGGGCTGGCAGGACGCCGCGGCGTGCCGGGGGGAAGACCTCGTCCTCTTCTTCGGTCCCGACGGCGAGCGCCAGCCCGAGCGCGAGATCCGCGAGCGCAAGGCCAAGCAGATCTGCATGGGCTGCCCGGTCCGCACGGAGTGCCTGGACTACGCGGTGTCCAGGCCCGAGAAGTACGGCACGTGGGGCGGTCTGAACGAGGACGAGCGCGCGTCCGAGCGCCGTCGCCGGATGCGTCGCGCCAACGCCGCCTGACCGAGCGCGAAGGCCGCCGAAACGCTCCCATCGCAATCCCCGGCACGCCACCTGAAAAACGACACGGCCCCGCACTGCGGGGCCGTTTGCGTTGCCCCGGCCCGGCCTCTCCCGGCCGGGCCGGGCCGCGCCGTCACATCTGCATCACGACACGGTCACATCGGACCACGAGAATCCCGCGGACGCCTTTTACCGCAAAGGGCTCCGCGATGTAGCCCTTTCACGAAAATCCGCCGCGCACCATTCCACCCGCGCCGGCGCGGCCGCTCGGGTCCCCCGCCGGGCGGGCTCATCCGGGTCCGCCGCCCCCGTCGCGCCAGGCCCGCTCCAGCCAGGCCGTCACGTCCTCGTCGGTGAGCTGGTCGAAGTCGCGGTACCACTGGCCGACGGCGCGGAACTCCCACGGCGCCGCCGGGACGACCGCGTCGTCCACCTCGGCCGCCAGCGCGCGGACGGTCTCCGCGGCGCCCACCGGCACCGCCAGCACCAGCCGGGACGGCCTCCGCTCGCGCATCGCCCGCACCGCCGCGCGGGCGGTGCCGCCGGTCGCGAGCCCGTCGTCCACCACGATCACCGGGCGCCCGGCGACCTCGGGCAGCCCGCGGCCGCCCCGGTAGGCCGCGACGCGGCGGTCCAGCTCGGCGCGCTCGGTGGCCACCGTGGCGGCCAGGTCGTCCTCGCCGAGCCCGAGCCGGGCCAGCAGCTCGCCGTCGAAGACCGGGGAGCCGCCCTCGGCGATGGCCCCGACGCCGAGCTCGGGCTGCGGCGGGTACCCGATCTTGCGGGTCACCAGGACGTCGAGCGGGGAGCCGAGCCGCCGCGCGATCTCGTAGCCCACGGGGACGCCGCCGCGCGGCAGCGCGAGGACGGCCGCCCCTTCCAGCCCCAGGGGGACGAGGCGTTCGGCGAGCACGCGGCCCGCCTCGGCGCGGTCGGTGTAGGGGAGCCGGACGGTCTCCGCCCGCTGGAGGTCCTCCCGCGCGGATCTGTTCCGGGACATGGGGTGCACCCCCTTCCGAGGGCACCCCTACCCAGTCACGAACCCGTGAGCCACCTCAGCGGGTTGTCGTGCAGGACCGCGTCCAGGGTGGCGTCGTCGGCGCCCGCGGCCCGCAGCGCGGGCAGGAACGTCTCGAAGAGGTAGCCGAAGCCGGCGCCGCCGTAGCGGCCGATCTGCGCCATCCGGGAGACGCCGGTGCTCAGCAGCACCCGGTCGGCGTGCCCGGCCTCCAGCAGGTCCATCACGCAGCGGACGCGGCGGCCGACGGCGGCGTGGTCCTCGCCGGCGAGGCCGAGCGTGCCGAACGACACGTAGCCGCCCGTCTCGGCGATCTTGCGGTGCTGGCCGGGGTCGTCCACCCGGTCCTGCTGGCCGACCGCGACCCGGTCCGGGGACAGCCCGGCGGCGGTGAGGATCTCCAGCTGCGCGAGGCCCGCGCGGCCGTAGGTCGCCACCGACAGCCCGGAGTAGCGGGCGGCCCGCGCGGCGGCGCGCAGGCACAGCTCCTCGGCCTCGGACGGGGCCTCGCCCCAGGTGCCGATCTCGCCGATGACGCCCGGCAGGCAGTTGGTGCCGTCCATGCCGAAGCCGACCTCGGCGAGCAGCCGCTCCGCGAGCCGCTCGACGCCGGTCGCGCCGTCCGGGCCGGTGCCCGCCTGGCCTCCGGCGGCCAGGGCCTCGCGGACGAACGCCGGGTGGAACGGCTCGGTGAACACGCCCGTCCCGGCGACCACGGCCACCCGGGCGCCGGCGCTGATCCGGGCGAGCGCGGCGGCGTTGCGGCCCATGCCCGAGCACGTCAGGTCGACGACCAGGCCGAGGCCGCGCTCCTTGCGCAGCGCGGACAGCTCCCGCTGGACGCCCTTCTCCTCGTCCAGCCAGCGTCCGGGGTCGGAGCCGACCAGCTGGGGGCGCGCCGGCCAGCGCAGGTCCATCTGCAGGTGCTCGTGGGAGAGCACCGGCCCGGTGATGTCCGACGTGGCGATCGTGCCGGTCACGGTCCGCAGCCGGCGAGTCTCCTCACTGGGGGTCATGACACGCGAGGTTACGACATGTTTGGCCTATTCAGAGCCGGATTCGGGTTTGTTTTTACCCGTGGTCCCCTGGTCGCGGGGCACCTGGGTGGCCTGCGCTTCGCGCACGGCGCGCGCACGGGCGGTGTCACCGCTCGGCCACAGCCGGTCGATCTCGGCGTTCAGCGCGGCCCCGATCAGCACCGCGAGCGCCGCCACGTACAGCCAGGCGAGCACCGCGATCGCGGCCGCGAGCGACCCGTACACCGACACGCCGCTCAGCGACCCGGCCAGGTAGAGCCGCAGGCCCGCGCTGCCCAGGATCCAGATCAGCAGCGCCAGGACGGCGCCGGGCACCTCGCGCCACCAGGACGTCCGCACCGGGACGCTCATGTGGTACAGCAGCGCGAGGAAGAGGATCGACAGGATCACCACCACCGGCCAGTACAGCAGCTGGACCGCCTCGGCGCTCTCCGGCAGCGCCTGCCGCACCAGCGCCGGCCCCGCCACCAGCATCGGGATGACGATCAGCATGACCAGCAGCCCGATGAGGTACAGCACGAACGCGCGCGTGCGGGTGCGGATCACGCCGCGCACGCCGGACAGCCCGTAGGAGATCGTGATCGTGTCGACGTAGACGTTCGTCGCCCGCGACCCGGCCCACAGCGAGATCAGGAAGCTGACGGACACGATGTCGGGGCTGCCGCCGCGGATCACGTCGTCGATCAGCGGGACGACGACCGTGTCGACCGCGGGGCCGGTCAGCACGGTCCGCGCCTGCTCGATCACCCAGGAGCGGATCTCGGCCACGGTGTCGGTGCCGAACAGGCCGCGCAGGTGGCCCATCGTGCCGATCAGCCCGATCACGAGGGGCGGCAGCGACAGCAGCGCGAAGAACGCCGCCTCGGCCGCGAGGCCGGTCACCCGGTACCGGAACGCGCCGACCGCGGTGCCCTTGACCAGCAGCCAGCAGAACCGGCCCGCGGTGCGCGCCGCCGACCGGGCGCCCGCGGACAGCCGGCCGCGCAGGTTCGGGCGGGGGCCGCGCGGGCCCCGTTCGGAGTCGGAGTCCCCGGCCGAGGGGACGCCCTCGGCGTCGGAGACGGTCGTCACACCGCCCCACCGTAGAGCGTTACGCGCCCGGAACATGCCGCATCGCCCATTTCAGTGGTCCGCTCCGCGCGTCGCGTGCATATCGCCTCCCCCGCCCGGCCGTTCCGCCGCGGGCCCGCTCCCCCGTCCATCGCCTTGCCCATACCCGGTCAGACGGCCCGGAACGTCGTCCGGACCATGATCAACGAGTGCATCCGCCGCGATGGGGGACAATGGGGGCATGATCTGCCCGCCCTGCCGGGAGCGCCGCCACGAGGAGTGCCGCGGCGGGTCGTGGTGCGACTGCCAGCACCGGCCGCCGCCCGCGACCCCGGAGGAGCGGCGCCGCGCCGGGCGCCGGGCGGGCGCGGACGGCGAGCCCGGGGTGAACTGGCGGCGGCAGGGATGACGCATCTCACGTGTCCGTATCCCAGACGCAACTGGACATGCCGCGAGACCTCGTGTCAGAGTTCGAGTATGACTGCCGCGGACCCGTTGCTGGCCAAGCGCCGCCACGTGGATTTCCAGCGCGTCCGCAGCGCGATCTGTCGGTGACGCCCCGACCACGCCCCCTGCTCAGCGGGCGCGTGGTGCATCGGCGACACCTTTGACCTGATCCTGCTCAGCGTTGAGCCGGCCGTCCGAGACTGCCGGTGCGCTACGCGTCCCCTCACGACCAACAGACGAGGACGCGCGCCGTGCCACCAGCGATCAAGCAAAAGAAGGGCGAGGGCCAGTGGGCCCTCGGCTACCGGGAACCCCTCAACGCCACCGAGGAGAACAAGAAGAACGACGACGGGCTGAACGTCCGCCGCCGCATCATCGACATCTACTCCAAGCAGGGCTTCGACTCGATCGACCCGTCCGACATGCGCGGCCGGTTCCGCTGGATGGGCCTGTACACCCAGCGGCGCCCGGGCATCGACGGCGGCAAGACCGGCGCGCTCACCGACGAGGAGCTCGAGGACCGCTACTTCATGATGCGGATCCGCATCGACGGCGGCCAGCTCAGCGGGCCGCAGCTGCGGACGATCGCCGACATCTCCACCAGGTACGCGCGCGGCACCGCCGACATCACCAACCGGCACAACATCCAGCTGCACTGGGTCGGCATCGAGGACGTCCCCGCGATCTGGGAGGCGCTCGCCGCCGTCGGGCTGCACACCACCGAGGCGTGCGGCGACGTGCCGCGCACGATCATCGGCTGCCCGCTGGCCGGGATCGCCGCCGACGAGGTGATCGACGCGACACCGCAGCTCCGCGAGATCCACGACCGCTACATCGGCTCCCCCGAGTTCTCCAACCTGCCGCGCAAGTACAAGACGGCGCTGTCGGGCTGCACGTCGCACTGCACCGTCCACGAGATCAACGACATCGCGTTCGTCGGCGTGGTGAACGAGCAGGGCGAGACCGGCTACCAGCTGTTCGTCGGCGGCGGGCTGTCCACCAACCCGATGTTCTCCCAGAGCCTCGGCGTGTTCGTGAAGCCCGAGCAGGCCCACGAGGTGTGGCACGGCGTCACCTCGATCTTCCGCGACTACGGCTACCGGCGGCTGCGCAGCCGCGCCCGGATGAAGTTCCTGGTCAAGGACTGGGGCACCGAGAAGTTCCGCGAGGTGCTGGAGAAGGAGTACCTCGGGTACGCGCTGCCGGACGGCCCCGAGCCGGCCGCCCCGGACGTCCACCGCGACCACCTGGGCGTCCACCCGCAGAAGGGCGGGAACTTCTACGTCGGGTTCGCGCCCCGGGTGGGCCGGCTGAACGGCGAGCTGCTCGGCGTCATCGGCGAGCTGGCCGACCGCTACGGCTCGGGCCGGGTCCGCACCACGCTCGAACAGAAGATGATCATCCTGGACGTGCCGGAGGAGAACACCGAGGCGCTCGTCGAGGCGCTCGCCGAGCACGACCTGCACGCCCGCCCGTCCACGTTCCGGCGGCACATGATGGCGTGCACCGGCATCGAGTACTGCAAGCTCGCGATCGTCGACACCAAGCAGCGCGCCATGGACCTGATGGACGAGCTGGAGAAGCGGCTCCCCGACTTCGAGCAGCCGCTGACCATCAACATCAACGGCTGCCCGAACTCCTGCGCCCGCGTCCAGGTCGCCGACATCGGCCTCAAGGGCCAGCTGGTCGTGGACGAGAACGGCGACCAGGTGGAGGGCTTCCAGGTCCACCTGGGCGGGCGGCTCGGCCGGTCGTTCGGCAAGAAGGTCCGCGGGCTGAAGACCACCTCGTCCGGGCTGACCGACTACGTCGAGCGGGTCGTGCGCAGGTTCGACGAGCAGCGCGCCGAGGGCGAGACCTTCGCCGACTGGGCGAACCGCGCCGACGACGCCGACCTCAAGTGAGCGGGGCGGTCCTCGCATGAGCGAGCGCATGGCGCCGTTCTACTGCCCGTACTGCGGCGAAGAGAATCTGGAGCCGCGCGAAGAGCACGGTTCCTGGTTCTGCCCCGACTGCCTTCGATCCTTCACGCTGAAGTTCCTCGGTGTCGGGGCCCCCCGCACCGCGAGCAAGGAGATCCCTCGGTGACTCTTCTGGAGACCGACCGGCCGACCCTTGATCTGGAAGATATCGTCGAATCGGCCGCCGCCGCGCTGGAGGGCGCGCCCACGCTGGAGGTCATCCGGTGGGCCGTCGCCACGTTCGGCGACCGCATCTGCCTCACCTCGTCCATGTCGGACGCGGCGCTGATCCACCTGGTGTCGAAGGTGAAGCCCGGCATCGACGTCCTGTTCGTCGACACCGGCTACCACTTCGCCGAGACGATCGGCACGCGGGACGCGGTCGAGGCCGTCTACCCGGTGAACGTCATCAACGTCACCCCGTCCCGGACCGTCGAGGAGCAGGAGGCCGCGCTCGGCCCGCGGCTGTTCGGCCGCAACCCCGACCTGTGCTGCCACCTGCGCAAGGTGGAGCCGCTCGGCCGGGCGCTGGAGGGCTACATGGCCTGGTTCAGCGGCATCCGCCGGGACGAGACCGCGAGCCGCCGCGACCGGAAGGTCGTCGAGTGGGACCGCAAGCGCGGCATGGTCAAGGTCAACCCGATCCTGGACTGGTCCCAGGAGGACATGGACAACTACATCGAGGACAACGGGGTGCTGGTCAACCCGCTCCACTACGACGGCTACCCGTCGATCGGCTGCGCGCCGTGCACCCGTCCGGTGGCGCCCGGCGAGGACCCGCGCAGCGGCCGGTGGGCCGGGATGGGCAAGACCGAGTGCGGTATCCACCTGTGAGCGCTCCCCCGATGGTCGCGGTCGCGCACGGGAGCAGGGACCCCCGCGCCGCCGCGACCGTCACCGCGCTGCTCGACGCCGTCCGGGCGCTCCGCCCGGACGTGCCCGTGCACGCCGCCTTCCTCGACCACGCCGCGCCGACCCCGGACCGGCTCCTGGACGGCCTGGCCCGGGACGGCCACGGTGAGGCGGTCGTGCTGCCGCTCCTGCTCACCGCCGCCTACCACAGCAAGACCGACCTTCCGGGCGTCCTGAACCGGGTGCGCTCCCGGCACCCCCGGCTGCGCCTGCGGACGGCGGCCACGCTGGGGCCTCACCCGCTGCTCGTCCGGGCGCTGGAGCGCCGCCTGTCGGACGCGGGCGTCGAGCCCGGCGACCCGGACACGGCGGTCGTCCTGGTGTCGGCGGGCTCCAGCGACGCGTCCGCCAACGCCACGGTCGCCCGGATCGCCCGCGAGTGGCGCCCGCGCGGCTGGCGGGACGTCGTCCCGGCGTACGCGTCGGCGACCGGCCCGAAGCCGGGCGAGGCCGTGGCCGCGCTGCTGGAGGCGGGCGCCCCGCGCGTCGCGGTCGCGTCGTACTTCCTCGCGCCCGGATATTTCACCGACAAGGTCCGCGACGAGGCCCTGGCCGCCGGCGCCGCCGCGGTCTCCCCCGCCCTGGGCGCCGCCCCGGAGCTGGCGCACCTGATCGTCCACCGCCACGAAGAGGCGCGCGCGACGCCCCGCACCGCCACCGCCGTCTAGCTCCGTTCACCTGCGGCGTGTTGTTGTTATGCGGTTGCGGATAACAACAACACGCCGCAGTTCAACGAGTCGCCGATTCGCGTCCCGGCGGCCGGGTATGCGGGGTGCCATGAAGCGCGAGGATCTCGGGCATGAACCCGAGGAGACGCACGACCGCGAGTTCGCCCCGGTGAACAGGCGCTCCGACGCCCGCGGCCGCACGGTGCCGGACGGGGAGGAGACCAGCGGGACGGGGACGCCCGGCGTGCGGTACGAGCATCCCGACACGCTGCCGCCGGACGAGGCGGGGGTCGAGGAGGCCGAGCGGGGCGACGCCAGCCGCTGAGGCCTACCTGCCGTCCTTCCACCACTCGGCGATGGCGCGGCGGACGGGCGCGTGGTGCTCGTCGTCGACGATCTTGATGTCGCCCATCACGGCGGTCGCGGTGACCCGGACGACGGGCACGCGGGCGCCGGGGTGCGGGTCGCGGACGTTGACCTTCCGGACGCCGAGGAAGTTGTGGCCGGTCAGCTCGACGCTCACGCCGTCCGGGACAATGATCTTGACGTCGCCCATCACGGCGGTCGCGGAGATGCTGACCTCGCCGGTCGTGACCTGCGCGCCGCGCAGGTCGAGCACGACGTCGCCCATCACCGACACCGCCTCCAGCGGCCCGTCGATGCGGCCGACGATGCGCTCCTTGCAGTCGCCCATGACGGCGCTGAACCGGCGCTTCACCTGGGCGGGCGCGGGGTTCGCGCCGGGGGCGCCCATGCCGGGCAGGTCGGCGGTGATGCGCTCCAGGTCGCCGCGGCTCACGGCCGCGTAGGCGGCCTCGGTGCGCTCGGTCAGCTCCTCGAAGGTGAGCCGTCCCTCGACCGAGGCGATCCGCAGCCGCTCGACCACCGCCTCGCGCTCGGCGTCGGAGGCCCGGACGGCGCCGGGCGCGGTCCGGGCGTCGCGGGGTCCGGGGACCGGCCGGTCGGGCCGCGCGTCCTGCCGCCGGGCCGGCGGGCGGCCGGGGCAGGGCCGCTCGGGCTGCGGGCTGGACTGACTCATACCTCGAAGGTATGCCCCCGCCGCCGCGCGACAATCCGCCGGGGGAACGAGATCGTCCCACCACTTCAGGAGGATGGACCTCCGGCCCCGGTCCAGGCATGATCATCTGCCGTCCGAACGTTGTTCTGTATCCTGCACGGCAACGGCGTGAACGTTCGCGGACGGATTGTGGAGGGCGGCACGGTGACGCACGAGGTGGTCAATCAGGTTCCCCCGCTCACCGGGCACGACGTGGCCGACGAGGCCGTCCTGCTGGACGGGCTGGCGCGCGAGGGCGCGGGCTGGGCCGAGCCGGAGGTGCGCGAGCTGGGCCGCCTGGCGGGCACCGAGGAGGCCCGGGAATGGGGGCGGCTCGCGAACGAGAACCCGCCCGTCCTGCGCACGCACGACCGCTACGGGCACCGGATCGACGAGGTCGAGTTCCACCCGTCCTGGCACGAGCTGATGACGGTCGCCGTGACGCACGGCCTGCACGGCTCGGCCTGGGCCGACGCCCGCGAGGGCGCCCACGTCGCCCGCGCCGCAAAGTTCTACACCTGGCGCGTCGACGCCGGCCACGGCTGCCCCGTCTCGATGACGTACGCGGCCGTCCCCGCGCTGCGGCAGTCCCCCGGCCTCGCCGCCCAGTACGAGCCGCTCCTCGCCAAGCGCGAGTACGACTTCGGGCTCCGCGCGCCGCTCACCAAGAACGCGCTCCTCGCCGGCATGTCGATGACGGAGAAGCAGGGCGGCTCTGACGTCCGCGCCAACACCACGCAGGCCGCGCCGCAGCCGGACGGCAGCTACCTCCTCGTCGGCCACAAGTGGTTCACCAGCGCCCCGATGTGCGACGTGTTCCTCACCCTGGCCCAGGCGCCGGAAGGCCTGACCTGCTTCCTCGTCCCCCGCGTCCTGCCGGACGGCACCCTGAACCCCCTCCGCCTGATGCGCCTGAAGGACAAGCTCGGCAACAGGTCGAACGCCTCCTCCGAGGTGGAGTACGAGAACGCGGTCGCCTGGCGGGTCGGGGACGAGGGCCGCGGAGTCCGCACCATCATCGAGATGGTCAACATGACCCGGCTCGACTGCGTGATCGGCGCGGCGGCCGGGATGCGGCTCGGCGTCACGACCGCCGCCCACCACGCCGCGCACCGGCGGGCGTTCGGGAAGTACCTGATCGACCAGCCGCTGATGCGCAACGTCCTCGCCGACCTGGCGGTCGAGTCCGAGGCGGCCACGATCACGATGCTGCGCCTCGCCGGCGCCACCGACCGCTCGGTCCGCGGCGACGCGTCCGAGACGGCCTTCAAGCGCCTCGCCCTCGCCGTGAGCAAGTACTGGATCTGCAAGCGCTGGCCGGCGCACGCCGCCGAGTCCCTCGAATGCCTGGGCGGCAACGGCTACGTCGAAGACTCCGGCATGCCCCGCCTGTTCCGCGAGTCCCCCCTCAACTCCATCTGGGAGGGCTCAGGCAACGTCGCGGCGCTCGATCTCCTGCGTGCAATCCTACGCGACCCGCAGACGCTGGAGGCCTTCTTCGAGGAAGTCGAGCTCGCCCGCGGCGTCGACCCGCGCCTGGACGCAGCCGTGAAGGAGGCCAAGGACGCCTTCGCCGACACCGCGACGATCGAGTTCCGCGCCCGCCGCGTAGCCGAGCGCCTAGCCCTCGTCCTGCAGGCATCGCTGCTGGTCAGGCATGGTCACCCGACCATCGCCGACGCCTTCTGCGCCACCCGCCTGTCCGGCGACTGGGGCGCCGCCTACGGCACCCTTCCCCCAGGCCTGGACCTCGCCCCGATCATCGACCGAGCTACTCCCAAACTCGGCTGACCCCGCCCCCAAGATCGCCAACCAGACCCACCAAGCCATCCCACCGACCCACTCACAGTCACCCCCGAGCAAGATCATCCGCTAGTGAACTCGCTAGCAGCAACTGCGCATCGTGCCAACGGCATCCAATGCACCTTTGCGCCACCATTACTCGATTGCATTGTGTAACCACAAGGCCGCGCTTGCCGAAGTCGACGTCTGCTCAGATCAAGCAGCATGTGTGCTCATGGGGATCCCTCACTGCGGCTGCGTTGTTCGGATCAGGTCGTAGTCGGTGACGCCGTGGCGACGTGGTCGGGCACGTCGGCGGTCTTGCCCGAGACCAGGGGCCCGGTCACCTCGTGCAGGGCCACGGCTCATGTCCAGACGGCCTGCCTGTCGACCCACGCCATGACCTGTTCAAGTGCCCGCTCGGCTCGAAAACCGGCCCGACGGTTGATCTACACGTCCCAACCACAAGCGCGTTCCTTTTCTTACGCAGGACGGCGCCACCCTTACCCCAGGCCTCAGACCTTGGATAACGTCTGGGGTAGGTGGAGCCCATCTTCTCTACCGCCAGGGCGCGTTGATGGCCGCACCGGTCACGGGCTCAGATGGTCCCCCACATGACACAGCCGCCCGGGTCGGCGTCCCGGCGACCGGGATAGCCGGACCGATCGGCATTGAAGAACTCCTCATCAGCGCTGACCGCCCACCAGAGCGCCTCGACCAAAGGCAGGAGGCCTGCTCGCGGGTCGCCTGATCGTCCTTAGCGAGCGCAACGTAGCGGCCCTTGGCCCGCCGAAAGCCGGTGCAGGCAAGGCCAGCGCGCTACTTCGCTGCATCTGGATTCACCGGGCCATTGCCGCCCCGCCGCAGCGTCGGTGCTTAGCCCTTTTAGCGGTCTCGCGAGCCTTGCACGGGCCGGGCTAGGGGCGGTCGCCCTACGCTCATTGCAGCACTAGTGTTCTGCGCCTCAAATCCGTTGTGCAAATCTATGCTGAGCCAATGGCGAGGACTGGACGGCCGAAGGCACCGTTCTCGGTGACCACGGCCGGGCGGGCGGAACTCAGGGCGTGGGGCGCGGGCGGCGACTTCGACGCAGGCGTATGCATTGCGGTGCCGGATGGTGCTGCCACGCGGTGTCCGGGGGCGTTCCGGCCACATGTGGCCGCCGAGTTGGGCGTCTCGCCGCCGACAGTGGCCAAGTGGCACCGCCGGTTCATTGAGCACGGGCCGGCCGATGAGCCCCGCTGGTCATCCGCCCTCGAGCCTCTGGACAAGGTCCAGGAGGTGGTCACGCTCACTTTGGAGCAGAACCCGCCGGGCGCCACGCACTAGTCGAGGGCCTCGATGGCCGAACGCACCGGGCTGAGCAAGTCCACCACCGGGCGGATCTGGCGCCAATTCAATCTCAAGCCGCACCGGGCCGACACCTTCAAGGTCTCCACCGCCCCGCTCTTTGTGGAGGAGGTCGTGGACGTGGTCGGGCTCTACCATCATCCGCCCGAGCGAGCCGTTGTGCTGTGCGTGGACGAGAAGTCGCAGATGCAGGCCCTCGCCAGATCAACCAGTGCTGCCGATGATGCCGGGCATGCCCAAGCGGCGCACCCACGACTACGTCCGGCACGGACCACTAGCCTGTTCGCCGCCTTCAACATCGCCGACGGCACCGGCATCACCGAACTGCACCGCCGCCACCGCGCGACCGAGTTCAAAGGTCCCTGGTCACGATCGACAAATCCGTGCCCGCCGGGTTGGAGGTGCGCCCGCTGATCGACTGCCGCCCGGTGCGGAACCATCCCCGCAAGCGCGGGGCCAAGTCCTGGCCTCGCCACACCGGCGTGGCCGTGCACGAACCATCCCCACGGGCGCGGAGCCGAGTGGACTGCCGGGAAGCGGCTCTCCGCTGATGCGGAACCATCCCCGCGCGGGGATGGTTCCCCCGCCACCAGGTCATGGCCCGGCCAGCCCGCGTCGGCCCCGCGCCCGCGGGGATGGTTCCATGTCCCGCTGCGCAGTGGTGACGGCCAAGCCGTCGGCCCCCGCGCCCGCGGGAGTGGCGGCCGGGATCTGGTGGCGCTCAGGTGCTCTTTCTTGCGATGAGCGCTACCGCGATGAGTGACTTGCGGTGTTGCTGGAAGACCTGGCGCATGTCGAGGACGCGTCGGCGGGCGTCTGCTTGCACGAGCAGGTTCTTGCCGAAACGCAGCGCTCCGACCAGTCCTTCGTCTGAGACGAGGCGCCGTGACTGCAGCAGCGCCATGGGGGCCGTCTCGACCCACTCGACTACAAGGCCGTGCTCCTGGAGAACGGTCTTCCACTCTCGGGTCGTCTGCGGGCGTGCGTTGACCTTGATGCTGCGGGCCAGCGCCTGCCGCACCTGCGTTTTGACCTCGTCGCCGATCGCCTCCGGGGTGAGCCCGAGTTCGTGGATGGCGTACCGTCCGCCGGGGCGCAGGACCCGGGCGGCCTCGGCGACGATCGCGTGCTTGGCCTTGTCGCCCTGCATCGTGAGCATCGCCTCGCCGACCACGACGTCAGCGCTGGCATCGGGCAGTCCGGTCGCCGAGGCGTCCGCGACCTCCACCGTTCCGCGCGCACCGACCACGTCCTGGACGCCGGCGGCAGCATCCGGATCACGGTCGACACCGACATACCCCGCCGGGCCCCGGTCAAGGATCTCCTGTGCGGTGCGTCCGAGCCCGGGCGCCAGTTCCACGACGTCGCAGCCGCGGATGTCCGCCTGATCGAGCATGCGCCGGGTCAGCGCGATGCCTCCCGGGCGGAGCACCTTCTTGCCCAGCCGTGCGAGGAGCCAGTGCCCCTGAACCTGTTCACTGGAACGCCCCGAGGCGGGAACGGTGTGCGGTCGCTGGTCCACCGTGACTCCTTCGACTCAGCGGTTATTAGGCAAGCCTAACCTAATTAGTTCGGGTCGCGCCGGGATATCGGGACGCACCGTTCGGGTGGTCGACAGGCGCCACCTGCGGCCGCGCGCCCGTGTGGGCAAGGTCTCTCGACCCACGGCTTCCAGTGACTTGTTTTTCTTACACCTTCATCTGTAAAAACTAGCACCAGCCGTAAAAATCCCCCCACTGGAGGTTCCGTGACAGCGTCACCGGCACCGCCCCTCAAGCGACGCGACCCGCTCATCGGCCGCGGCTGGGTTCAGGCCGCCGCTCTCATCACCGCTTTCGGCTTCTTCGTCCTGGTGCTGATGGGGTTCCAGAGCTACCGGTCGACTCCCCCGATTCCCGAACGCACCGTCGCGGCCGGCGGCGGGACCGTGTTCACCCATGCCGACGTCATGGCCGGCCAGGACGTCTTCCTCAAGAACGGGCTGATGGAGTACGGCTCGATCTTCGGGCACGGCGGCTATCTCGGACCCGACTTCACCGCCGACTACCTGCACCGCGCGGCCCTGCTGGTCAACCGCTCCTACGGCGGGACCGACACACCGCTGGAGCAGACGATCAGAGACTTCCGGACCAACTCCTACGACGAGAAGTCCGGCACCCTCACCATCTCCGCCGCGCAGGCCGCCGCCTTCACTGAGCTGACCCGGCACTACAGCGAGTTCTTCGCCCAGCCGGAGGGCAAGACCGGGCTGCGCCCCGAGGCGATCACCGACCCGGCCCAGGTCAGGCAGCTGACCGCCTACTTCGCCTGGAGCGCCTGGGCGTCGTCGGTGGAGCGTCCCAGCAAGCAGTACAGCTACACCAACAACTGGCCCGCCGAGCCGCTGGTCGGCAACTCGCCGACCGGGTCCACCGTGGTGTGGAGCGTGATCAGCCTCATCGCGCTGATCGGCGGCACCGGTGCGCTGTTCGCCGCGTTCGGGCGCTGGAACTGGCTCGGCTGGCACGGCCGCGACCAGCGCGAGCTGCGGTTCAAGGAGCCCAGGTCGGTGCCGCTGACGCCCAGCCAGCGGGCGATGGCCTGGTTCTTCTTCGCGATGGCCGGGATGTTCCTCCTTCAGACGTTCGCCGGGGCCGCCGCGCAGCACTACCGGGCCGACCTGGAGAGCTTCTTCGGCATCCCGCTGGACCGCTGGCTGCCCTACAACGTGATGCGGTCCTGGCACGTCCAGCTGTCGCTGCTGTGGGTGTCGACCAGCTTCCTGGCCGCCGGGATCTTCCTCATCCCGATGATCACCCGCCGCCGGGACCCCGAGGGCCAGGCGAAGCTGTCGTACCTGCTGCTCGGCGCGCTGGTCATCGTGGTGGTCGGCTCGCTGCTGGGCGAACTCGCCGGCATCCACGGCGCCTTCGGCGACCTGTGGAAGTGGATCGGCATGCAGGGATGGGAGTACCTCGACCTCGGCAAGTTCTGGCAGATCCTCCTCACCATCGGCATGGCGTTCTGGGTGGTCATCCTGTGGCGCGGCATGCGGCACCGGCTCACCGGAGAGCACCGCAGCAACCTGCCCTGGCTGTTCTTCTTCGCCGCGCTGGCGCTCCCGATCGTCTACTCGGCCGGGCTGATGACCAGCAACGACACCAACTACGCCATCTCCGACTTCTGGCGTTTCATGGTCGTCCACCTGTGGGTCGAGGACTTCCTGGAACTGTTCACCACGGTGATGGTCGCCTACATCTTCGTGCTGCTCGGGGTGGTCAGGGAGAAGATCGCACTGCGCGTGGTCTTCCTCGACATCATCCTCTACAGCGTCGGCGGCGTCATCGGGACCGCGCACCACTGGTACTTCAACGGCGAACCGGCCGAAGTGCTGGCACTGGGCGCGTTCTTCTCCGCCTTCGAGGTCATCCCGCTGACCTTCCTCACCGTCGAGGCGTGGACGTTCATCCGGCTCGGCGCCCGGCAGGAGTCCAAGAGCTCGACGCCCTTCCCGCACCGCTGGGCGGTCATGTTCCTCGTCGCGGTCGGCTTCTGGAACTTCCTCGGCGCCGGCGTGTTCGGGTTCCTGATCAATCTGCCGATCGTCTCCTACTACGAGATCGGCACGATGCTGACCGCCAACCACAGCCATGCCGCGATGATGGGCGTCTACGGGATGCTCGCCGTCGGCTTCGCGGTCTTCGCGCTCCGCTACCTGGTGCCGGAGAAGTACTGGTCGGACCGGTTGGCCTCCATCAGCTTCTGGTCGCTGAACGCCGGCCTGGCCTGGATGTCCTTCGCCACGCTGATGCCGCTCGGCTTCTTGCAGCTCTACCACTCGGTGGACATCGGCTACTACGACGCCCGCAGCCTGGAGTTCATCAGCAACTCCACCAACGCCCTGTTCGAATGGCTACGGCTGCCCGGCGACGTGCTGTTCATGACCGGCGGAGTCCTCCCCCTGCTCTGGCTGACCTGGCAGGCCGTCCGGCACCGCGGACGGCACGTGCCCGGCGAGAGCGGCGGCAGCGCCACGCAACCCGCGGCCGTCCCCACCGGCCCCGACGCGGACGGAGTCCCGCAGGAAGCGGAACTGGCCCTGTTCACCGAGGTCATCGACCACCCCCAGGCCACCAGTGGGCAGAGCTGAGCAGCCCGGAAGGAATCGGAAGGAGTCGGCCATGCGGTCCGAAGCCGTCTTCATCACCTGCTACGCGCTGCTACTGGTCGGCGTGGCCGGCGGCCTCCACCGGCTCGGGAAGATCGACACCTCGCCCTGGCGGAGCCGGGCCCTGGCCGCCCACCGGCGGCAGGCACCCGAACCACCACCCACCGGCCGGGCGGACTGGCCACATTCGGAAGCGGGCCGGCTCAACACCCTCATCGGGCTGATCACAGCCCTGTCCGCGGTCACCCTGGTGATCGCCGAACTGGCCCGCCATCACCGCCCCGCCGAGATCGCACTGCTGAGCACCGCCGGCCTGGCCGCGGCCACGACCACCACCCTCCTGCTACGCGCCTTCACGCACAAACCCCACACCCACCCGTGAAACCCGCCCCGAGGGCCCACCGGCCCTCGGGGCCCCCTTTGGCAGACGCACCACCCAGCACCCGACACAAGACCGCCCAGCAGACCTCCGCGGCATCCAGAACAGAGATCGTTCGGTGCGACGGACCCGCTAGCGACAGCTGCCCTGCTGCTGCCAGGCCGGCAGTTCGGCAGAGAACATCCAGGTCCAGCGTCCCAGGTGCGCAAACACCCAGGTTCTACCAGCCAGACGCACCACCCCCCGGATGTCTCCAGCACACCCAGCTCCTCACCTGCGGCGGGCTGCTCGATACCTCCTCCCACAGACCAGTGCCGGGTGGCGGCGACTGATAGGCAAGCCTCGTCCTCCCCTGGCCACCGCAGACCCCCACTCCCAGGCGACGCCCAGAGGCAGGCTCCTTACTTGGATTCGAGTCGTCCCATGGGATGGGACGCGGTGTCGGCGAGGGCTGCCTGCGCCGCGGTCCAGGTGGAGCTGTCAACACCCAGGGCATGGCGTAGGTAGGCGAGGGTGACCTGCTGGACGAGGGCGACGCGTTCGGGGTTCTCGTCGGTGGTCTCGGCGGCGTCGTAGCCGGAGATGCCGCCGAGGAGGTGCTCGCCGCCGAAGACGGTGAGCAGGCTCTTGTCGCCGGGGCTGAAGGTGTAGGGCTCGGTGGTCCATTCTGGTCCCCGGGTGGTCACCGGGAGGTGGTCCTTGTCGCCGGCGACCACGAGGGCCGGTGCGGTGAGGTGGGAGAAGTCCACCTCTCGCAGCCAGGGCAGGTTCTGCGCGGCGTAAGGGGTCAGATGGTCGCCGCCCCTCCCGGCCGTGGCGAGCAGGACGCCCGCCGTGACCCGCGGGTCGGACAGGTCGTCGGCGACCCCGGTCCGCGGGTCGGTGACGCGCAGGCCCAGGAGGACCGCGGCGGTGGCGCCGCCGAAGGAATGCCCGGCCGCGGCGATGCGGCGGCGGTCCATGCGTCCGGCCAGGCCGGGGACGGCGGCCTCCAGCACGTCGAGGTCGTCGAGGATGCGTTTCATGTCGGCGACGCGGGTCCGCCACAGTTGGGGCTTGCGGGGGTCGTCCGCGGCGAGGTTCACCCTTCTGGAGTCCAGGTGGGTGGCCTGGACCACCACGAAGCCGTGGGCGGCCCAGTAGTCGGTCAGGGGTGCGTAGCCGTCCAGATCGGAGCCGAAGCCGTGCGCGAACAGGACGATGGGAAGGTCACGACCGGTGATCGGCGCGGACACGCGCACGTGCAGGTCCTGGCCGCGCTCGGGGGCGGGCAGCACGATCGGTTTGACCGAGACGATCGGGGTGGCGGCGAGGGCGCCGGTGATGCCAGTCACTGCGGTAGCGGACGTCGTCATGGGTGTTTCCATCCTCGGGGTTCATACCGTGGCCGGACCGTGGCGGTTCGCGGCCGGACGAGGGGGTGGGCGATCAACTCGCCCCAGGTACGCTAAAACCTGACATTGATGTCAGAGGCAAAGGTGTGTGCCGCACATCACGGAGGGGCCGGATGCGCATCGGGGATCTCGCCGCCAGGACGGGAGTCAGCGTGCGCTCCCTGCGGTACTACGAGCAGCAGGGCCTGCTCGCCGCCGAACGCAGCTCCAGCGGTCAGCGCCAATTCCCTGATGGCGCGGTCGACCGGGTCCGGCTGATCCAGCAGTTGTACGGAGCCGGGCTGTCCAGCAAGACGATTGCCGAGCTCATCCCGTGCGTCGTCGACGGCCGTGCCACGCCCGAACTGCTCGCCCGGCTGGCCGTCCAACGCGATGACATCGACCGGCAGATCGCCGACCTGACCGACACCCGCGACCGGCTCGACTCAGTCATCACCGGCGCCAGCACCAATATGCTCACCGGCCGGTCCTGCCGTGGTGGTCAGGAAGCCCCGCAAACCCCAAGGTAGGACGAAGGGCCTCAGCGGCACCCCGAGACCAGGAAGAAGACTGCAGCCGGGCACCCGGCCGTCCAGACCCCGGGGTGAGTGCCCCACCAGAGTGTTGCGTCAGTACGGCCCGGTTCTGGGCATCGTCCGACGGTTACCCGCCCCACGCGGTTGGATACGGGGTATGTCAAATGCGGGCGAGTGGTACAACTCCGGGACGTTCTGGTCTGCGGCGGCCGTCGTAGTCGCGCTCCTCGTCGGGATTGCCACAGTGGCCGTCACTTATCTGACCCGGTTCACACGCCAGCAGTTGGCGTATGGACTACGCACCGTCGTACCCTTGCTCACCGCACCTGACGGCGTCCGCGATGACCTGGAACTCCGGCACCGCGGCATCAGCCTGGAACATCCCCATCTGGTCGAGGTCGTACTGGCCGGCCGGGGCCGCCGTGACATACCGCGGGCAGCGTTCGACAACGATGAGCCGATCCGCCTGGACTTGAGAGTGCAGATAGTGGAACTCCTGCAGGTGACCGCCACTGACTCGGCCTCGGCGACTCCGATCCCACCGGCACGTGTCGACGCCACCGCACTGCTGATCGGTCCGGCACTGATCGGTCGACGGCAGCGCCTCGTCCTGAGCTGCTTGGTGGAGGGAAGGCCAAGCCTGCACTGTTCGGCCCCCTTGCCCAACGCCCGCGTTCGGCGCCACGCGTATGACGATGACCTGCCTGGCCTTAGCAGTACGCAGATTGCCTTCGCGGCGGGGATGTTGGCCGCGATGGTCCTCACTTCCGGGACGCTCTTCATCTTCATGTGGTGAGCAGACATCTGCTCATCGGTTCGAAGCGCAGGAGCGAGATGTGGCGGCACGGGAAAATCTGGAATTCAGACAACCGTCCGATGTGACATGGCTATTAATCCAGAGATTGTGAGTTGGAACCGGCGCAACCCACCAGCTCTAATAGACGAACGCGAGTTTGCCCAGGTTCTCACCGCTAGGTTCTCCCCTCCTTCCTTCTTCTGTTGCTTCCAGCCGACTTGCGGGCTCAATTCGGTGCATCACCGGCCATGTCTGCGGTGGCCACGAGCCGGATCGGTTCGGGGTCGGGAAGGGGCTGGTGCGTTTTGCGCACGCGCCGGCCACACTGATCGCGGCGCGGCGCGGCGCTGACGGCGGCGGCCACCCAGACTGCGACTCGCAGCCCGCCTGGATCAACTGGTAAGGCTCTTCTACGCAAATGAAGATGCTCGGCCCGCCAACACTCTTCGTTTGAGTCACCTGGCAGGACCGGCAGGTCATACGGTGACGTGGATTCCGTTGAACGACAGGTCAAGTAGTAGCGCCAGGTGTTCGGCCACGTCGGACGTCCGTTCCTCGGCCCAGTCGCGCATGGCGGCCTCGTAGGTGCGGGCGATCTGGGCGGTGACGAGGGTCGGTGGGATGTCGGTCCGTACGGCACCGGCGGCGGCGCCGCGTTCGATGAGCCATTCCACCTGTTCCATGACGGGCGGGCGGGCGCCCTCGCCGAGCAGTGCGGCGTGCCGGATCGGGAGCGTGTAGACGAACTTGGCGAGTTGCTCGTCGGCCGCCATCCGGGTGGCCGCGGTGGTGAGGAGTTCACGGATGCGGGGCAGTGCCTCGGTGTCCTCGCCGGGCGGCGTGGGAACGGGCCGGTCCTTGACGAGGCGGGCGAACAGTTCGGCGAGGATCTCCTCGCGTTCGGCGAAGTGCTTGTAGAAGGTCGCGCGGGAGACACCGGCCTCCTTGGCGATGTCCTCGACCCGCACACCGATGTAGCCGTGCTCGGCGAACAGACGCAGCGCTGTGTCGAGCAGCTGCGTGCGGACGCGCTCGCGGCTGTCTTGGCGGGTGCGGCCGAAGCCGGGTGACCGAATGGTCATCTAGGTCCTCCGGCGGTCGCGAGTCGGTGCGCATCCGCGCACGTGGGCTGAGATGAATCTACCGCCACCTCGGCATACCGGCCGCCCGACCATGAGGTGGAACACGTGTCTACACATGTGTATAACATGCGTCTATACACACGTTCCTTCAAGGAGGTGGCGCCGTGCTCGCGACTCTTGGTCGCTTCTCGGCCCGGCACCGGTGGTGGGTGCTGGCCGTATGGGTTCTACTGGTCCTCGGCGTGGTGGCGGCCGGCCGCGCGTTCGGGGGCTCGTTCAGCAATGACCTGACGCTCTCGGGGGCCGATTCGCAGGCCGCCTACGACACGCTGCGGGCGCGGTTCCCGGATCTGTCCGGGGACGGCATGCAGGTCGTGATCCGCAGCGGCACGGGGGCGATCTCCCCGGAGGTGCAGAGGAAGGTCGAGGCCGGGGTCGCGGAGGTCCGGCATCAGTCGGACGTGGCGGCGGCTCGGTCACCCTTCGGGCAGCCCCCGAGCATGGTGTCCGATGACGGCCGCACGGCCATCGCGACCGTCCAGTTCACCGGGCGGGCCAAGGACATTCCCGAGGACTCCGTCCGGCGGGCGCAGGAGGCATTCGCTCCGGTACGCGAGCCCGGGGTCGAGGTCGCTTTCGGCGGGCCGGTGGTCCAGGCGGAGTCCGGGCCGTCCGGTCAGGAGATCTACGGCCTGATCGCGGCGGTTCTGGTGCTGTTGATCGCCTTCGGGTCGCTGGCGGCGATGCTGGTGCCGATTCTCACCGCGTTGGCGGGCGTGGGCGTCGGGCTGTCAGTGATCACGCTGCTGTCCGGTCCGATGACGATCGGGACGTCCGGGCCGGTGGTGGCCGCCATGATCGGTCTCGGGGTGGGGATCGACTACGCGCTGCTGGTGGTGACGCGTCATCGTGAGGAGATGGCGCGCGGCCTCGCCCCGCACGAGGCGATCGCCGCGGCGATGGCCACGGCAGGACGGTCGGTGCTGGTGGCGGGCACGACGGTGATCGTGGCCATCCTCAGCCTGTACGCGATCGGGGTGCCGTTCGTATCCGCCCTCGGGCTGGCGAGCGCGGTGACCGTGGCGGCCACGCTGCTGGCCTCGGTGACGCTGCTGCCGGCGCTGCTCGCCGTGTTCGGACGCGGCCTGGACCGGCTGCGGATCGGCCGGCGACGGGCCGCGCACGGGTTCGGCGCCGGCTGGGTCCGCACCGTGGCCCGGTTCCGCTGGGCCGCGATCGTCCTCGCGGTCGGCGCGTTCGCGCTGCTCGCTTTGCCGCTGGGTTCGCTGCGGCTCGGCACCGCCGACGGCGGCTCGCAGCAGCCCGGCAGCACCCAGCGGCAGGCGTACGACCTGGTCGACGAGGCGTTCGGGCCCGGCTGGACGGGCCCGCTGCTGATCACCGTGGACTACAGGCAGGATGGCCTGGCGCCACGAGAGGCGGCCGGTCTGCGCGCCACGATCGCCCGGACGGACGGAGTGGAGCGGGTGCTGCCGCCGCGGCCCGATGCCCAGGGGCGCACCGCGGTGCTGACCGTCGTCCCGACCGGGTCGCCCGATGCCGAAGGCACTGAGCGGCTGGTGCACACTCTGCGGAACGTCGTGCTGCCGGACGCCGCGCCCCGCGCCGAAGCGCATGTCGGCGGCGCGACCGCGACGAGCATCGACCTGGCCGACCGGCTAGGCGCCAGGATGGGCTGGTTCATGCTCCTGGTCGTGGGGCTGGCCTTCCTGTTGCTGCTGGTGGAGTTCAGGTCGCTGGCGGTGCCCGCCGTCGCGGTGCTGATGAACCTGCTCGCCGTCGGCGCGGCGTACGGGCCGGTCGTCGCGGTCTTCCAGTGGGGCTGGTGGCCGGCCGGCCTGATCGGCGCGCAACCCGGTCCCGTGGAGTCGTTCGCACCGGTGATGCTGTTCGCGGTCCTGTTCGGCCTGTCCACCGACTACGCGGTGTTCCTGCTCAGCCGGATCCACGAGGACTACCTGCGAACCGCGGACGCGCGGGGCGCGGTCGTCAGCGGGGTGGCCTCGACCGCGAGGGTGATCCTGGCGGCGGCCTCGGTGATGGTCGCCGTCTTCGCCGGCTTCGTCCTCAACGACCAGCGGGTGGTGAATCTGTTCGGCTTCGGACTGGCGACCGCCATCGCCCTGTACGCCCTGCTGGCAATGCTGGTGCTGGTCCCCGCGGTGCTCACCGTACTGGGCCGGTCCGCCTGGTGGCTGCCGGGCAGGGCGGCCGCACGGCGGTCTGCGGGCACCGGTGACCGGGAGCATGCGGCGCTGGGGTGAGGGTTTCCGCGTGGCGCGGAACTACCGGATGGGTCCGCGCCCCAGCCCGCGGAGACCACCGGTGCTACGGGGCGGGCGTGCTGGTCAAGCGGGTTTGTCGTAGCTGCAGGCGCGGCGGAGCATCCGCCTGCTCACGACCAGGACACCCCCGGGGGTATTTGGCAGATCGCCCGTTCTTCGGCTACCTTGGCGCAATGGATACCCCGGGGGGTATCTGACATGGCCGGACGGCCCCGTCTTGTACCGAGTTGAAAGAGGCCCGATGAACGACATGCCCACGCGACTGGACGCCGCGAGCCTGCGCGCCCGGCTGGACGGCCCCACGCCGCCCCGCCTCCTCGATGTGCGAACGCCGGGTGAGTTCGCCACGGCCCACATCCCCGGCTCCTACAACGTGCCGCTCGACATGCTCCGGGAGCACCGCGACGAACTGTGTCGCCACCTGGACGAGGACGTCGTGCTGATCTGCCGCTCCGGTGTCCGAGCCGGGCAGGGCGAGCAGGCGCTGGCCGAGGCGGGCCTGCGCAACACCCGCGTGCTGGAAGGGGGGATCACGGCCTGGGAGGCGGCCGGGGCGCCCCTCAGCCGGGACGGGCGCGACCGCTGGGATCTGGAGCGTCAGGTCCGGTTCGTCGCCGGGACGATCGTGCTGGCGGCCGTGGCGGGCAGTGTGGCCGTGCCCGGACTGGAGTGGGTGGCGGCCTTCATCGGCGGCGGCCTGACGTTCGCGGCGCTCACCAACACCTGCGCGATGGGGATGCTGCTGTCCAAGCTGCCCTTCAACCGCGGCGCCAGCTGCGATTTCCGCACGATCAGCGCCCAGTTGGCGAACGAGGGGCGACCGGTATGACCCTCGTGCTCACGCTCGCCGCGGCGGTGCTGATCGGCGTCACGCTGGGGGTGTTCGGCGGAGGCGGCTCGATTCTCACCACCCCGGTGCTGATCTACCTGGCCGGCGTCGACGCCAAGCAGGCGATCGCCATGTCGCTGTTCGTCGTGGGCGTGACGAGCGTGGTGGGGGCCGTCCCGCACGCGCGGGCCGGCCGGATCCGGTGGCGCACCGGCCTGCTGTTCGGCTCCGCGGGCATGGCCGGCGCCTATGCCGGAGGCCGACTCGCCGCGTTCGTCCCGGCGAACGTGCTGCTGATCGCCTTCGGAATCATGATGACCGTCACGGCCGGCGCGATGCTGCGCGGCCGGAAGGAGCCCGACCCCGCTCACCGGGTCGGGAACAGGCCGCTCGTCAGGATCCTCCTTGAGGGCGCGGTGGTCGGCCTGGTCACCGGGCTGGTCGGCGCAGGAGGCGGCTTCCTGGTGGTGCCCGCCCTCGCCCTGCTCGGCGGACTGCCGATGCCGATCGCCGTCGGCACCTCCCTGCTGGTCATCGCGATGAAGTCCTTCGCGGGACTGGCGGGCTACCTGCAGAGCGTGCACATCGACTGGACGCTCGCCCTGTCGGTCACCGCGCTGGCGGCCGTCGGCGGCCTGCTGGGCTCCCGGCTGGCAGGAAAGACCGATCCCGAGCGGCTGCGCAAGGCCTTCGGCTGGTTCGTCCTGGTGATGTCGGTCTTCGTGGTCGCGCAGGAGCTTCCCGCGCAGACCCGGCCGTTCTTCCTGGCGGCCGTCGCCCTCGTCGCCCTCATCTGGGCATTCACCTCGACCATCCGGCGGTCCCGGCGCAGGACCGCCGCCCTCACTGCCAGTGATCCGCGAAAGGAAACCGAAGCGATGCAGACGCCGATGTACTTCGCCCAGCACTACCTGGAGTGCCTGTCCCAGGCGTCCTACCTGATCGGCGACAAGCGGACCGGACGCGCCGTCGTCGTCGACCCGCGCCGGGACGTCTCCGAGTACCTCGACGACGCTGCAGCCAACGGCCTGCACATCGAGGGCGTGATCAACACCCACTTCCACGCCGACTTCATCTCCGGCCACCTCGAACTGGCGGCCCGCACCGGGGCGTGGATCGGCTACGGTGCCCGCGCCGAGGCGGAGTTCCCGATCCGAAAGCTGCACGACCGCGAGCGCATCAGCCTCGGCGAGGTGACCTTGGAGATCCTGGAGACCCCGGGGCACACTCCCGAGTCGATCAGCGTCCTGGTCTTCGAGCACTCCGGCGACGGCACGCCCTACGGCGTCCTGACCGGGGACGCCCTGTTCATTGGCGACGTCGGACGCCCGGACCTGCTGGCCTCCATCGGCGTCACCGCCGACGAGCTCGGCAGGATGCTCTACGACACCGTCCAGCACAAGCTGATGGCGCTGCCCGACCAGACCAGGCTCTTCCCCGCGCACGGGGCCGGCTCGGCCTGCGGCAAGAACCTGTCGACCGAACTCCAGTCCACCATCGGCGCGCAGCGGCTGAGCAACTACGCCTGCGTGCCCATGGGCGAGCGCGAATTCGTCGACATCGTCACCGAAGGCCAGCCCCCCGCCCCGAACTACTTCGGCTACGACGCGATCCTCAACCGCAAGGAGCGGGAACTGCTGAAGGTCGAGGAGCACCTGCGTGAGCTGCGGTTCGGCGACGTCCTGGCGCGCCGCGACGCCGGTGCGGTGGTCGTCGACGCCCGCGACCCGCAGGAGTTCGCCGCCGGCCACCTCGCCGGCTCGATCAACATCCCCGCCGACGGCCGGTTCGCCGAGCAGGCCGGCATGCTCATCGAACCCGGGCGGGAGATCGTCGTGATCGCCCCCGACGGCCGCGCAGAGGAGATCATCACCCGCCTCGCCCGGATCGGCCTGGACACCGCCGCCGGCTACCTGGCGGACCCCGAGGACGCCTTCACACGAGCACCCGAGGGGAACATCACCCAAGCCGAGCGGGTCACCTTCGCCGAGCTGCGCGACGAACTCGACGGCGCCGAGCCGCCACTGCTGATCGACGTCCGCAACGCCGGCGAACTGACGGCCGGCGCCATCGAGGGATCGGTCAACATCCCGCTGGCCGAGCTGCCCGAGCGCATGGACACCCTCCCGGCCGCCCGGCGGATCGTCGTCCACTGCGCAGGCGGCGCCCGCTCCTCGGCCGCCGCGAGCCTGCTGCGCCGATCCGGCCGCACTCAGGTCGCCGACCTACTCGGCGGCTATGGAGCCTGGGCCGCCGCCTACGCCCCGGCCGAGACCTGATCGGTGCCCGCCCCGTCCTGCCGGGTCCGCCCCGTCAGGGCCACCTCTCCGGGTAGGAAGTTCCTCAAGTCCTCCACCTCCCTGAGCCGACACCGCGCCTTGATCCCGGCGGAGAAACCGCCGGGATCACCATCGCCGCCTGCCTGTGCCGGCCGATCGCCGGCGAGCGCCGCGCTGATTGGTAATTCACCCAGAACTAACCTAGTTTTTGCCTAGCCAGAATGTATTAACCGGGTCGGGATACTCGGGCCTGCGGGTCCCGTCCACGGCGCACCACCTCCGGGGGACAGATGGCGAGCAGCACCGGATCTCCGGCGCCAGAAGCGCGACGCCGGCGCACACGCTCTCGCCACGCGGCCTCGGGCAGGGCACCTGCGCACCGCAGGCGCCAGTGGATCCCGCCGCAGCATGGCGCTTGGGCCATGCTGCTCGTCCCGTACCTGGCGGGCCTGCTCACCGCCGGCTTCTCCTGGCCCGCCCTGCCGCTGCTGGTCACCTGGATCGCCGGCTACCTGCTGTCGTACTATGCGCTGCTCTCGGTCAAGACCCGTCGGCTCAGCAGGTTCCGTCGCCAAGTCCTCGTCTACGGCGGGACGGCGGCAGCCGCCGGGGCGGTAGTCCTGCTCATGCGCCCGGAACTGCTGGTCTTCGCCCCGATCTTCGCAACAGCGCTGCTGGTCAACGGTCTGTTCGCGGCACGCCGCGACGACCGGGCGCTCCTGAACGGGTTGGTTTCGGTCGCAGCGGCCACCCTCATCGTGCCCGTGGTCGCGATGGTCGCCGGCGAATCTCCATGGACGGCCAACGAAGTCGTCGCGATAACGTTCCTGTATTTCGCCGGGACGGTCCTTTTCGTCAAGTCGTGCATCCGCGAACGGGATAGCGCGAGGCTGTTCGGCGCTTCGGTCGGGTTCCACGCGGGCGCGGCCGCCCTTGCTGCCTGGCTGAACCCGGTGTACGCCCTCCCCTTCACCTGGTACCTGGCCCGCGCGGTCGTGCTCCGCCGCCGCCGCTACTCGGCAAAGCAGATCGGAATCATCGAGGTGGCCTCGTCAGTCCTCCTCCTGGCGGCGGTCGCCGCCACAACCTGACCGGCCCGCTCCGGGAAGATCACCGGTGAGGTACCACTGCAGGGCGGGTCCGACGGCGACCGCCACCTCCTCATGGGAGGCTCCGGCCAGCGGCTGGAGTTCCAGGACGTAGCGGGCGACGACCAGACCGCAGATCTGTGCCGCGACCAGGGCCGCGCGCATGGGAAGGCCGAGGGGCGGCGTCCCCGTCGTCCGCGACAACGCATCCGTCACGACGGGCAAGACGATCTCGCCGGCCAGCCGCGCACCCGACTCGCCCGTCATGGCGCTGCGCAGCAGCGTCCCGGCGGCGGCGCCATCGCCCCGTTCCCAGAGCACGAGGAAACGCCTCACCAACTCCTCGCCGGAAACCACACGACCATCGGCGAACGCTCGCGCCAGCAGATCGGCCGGCGGCAGCGCCTCTTGGACGATGGCCCTGAACAGCCGTTCCTTCGTCCCGAAGTGGTAGTGGATCAAAGCGGGGTCCACACCGGCGGCTGCTGCGATCCACCGGATCGTCACCGCGTCGTAGGCCCTCACCGAGAACGCGTGGCGGGCCGCTGTCAGGATCGCCGCCAGGGTGGTCGACTCCCCCGGGCGCCTGCCGGTGCGTGCCATCGGTGAACTCCCCTCTCCCGCCGTCACCGCCGATTGCGTCGACGTCCTCTGCTAATAAGGAGGTGTGCCGACCCGACCACCCCTCCCGCGCGAGCGCAGCGATGTACGGCGCAACCGCCGTGCACTGCTGGAGGCCGCAGCCGAGGCCCTGGCGCAGAACCCGGGCGCGTCGATGATGGAGGTGGCACGGGCCGCGCAGCTCACGCGCGCGACGGTGTACCGGCACTTCAGCAGCCGCGGCGAGTTGATCGAGGCGATGCGCGCCGAACTGCTCGAGCGCGCGCGCCTGGCCCTCACCGCCGCCCGGCTGGACGAAGGGCCAGCGCTGGACGCCCTCCGCCGGGCCGTGGACGCCCTCGTCCCTCTCGGTCTGCGCTTCCGGGCGATCCTGGCCGAGGGGAACATTCTGGATCCGGAGTTCGTGGGCGAACGCGCCGAACTCCTCGCACCCGTGCTCCATGTCATCGAACGCGGGCAGCAGGCCGGCTCCCTCCGCGCCGATGTCCCCGCCACCTGGGTGCTGACCATGACGGCGGCGACCCTCGCAGCCGCGGTGGGGACCTCACCTGCGACATCCGACACCGCGATCGCCGATCTGGTCTTCAGCACGCTCATCGAGGGTGTCGCGGCAGCACGGTGAGCCACGCCTCACCACGAGCGCAGCGGGCAGCGTCGAAACCGGCATGACCCGCCTCCTTCCGCGCTTCACCACCAACATCGGCATCTGCACAAAATGATACACCTGTGTATCGTTTTTTGTACGCTGGGGGCCGTGCCGCATGACCTAGGAGATGCGATGCCCACCTTCCCAACGCCCTCGCACGAGGAGCCCCAGGCGAGCCGGCCTGTACCGTCCGACATCGACGTCCTCGTCGTCGGCGCCGGCCCCACTGGACTGACCGCCGCGCATGAGGCGCTCCGCCACGGTCTCACCGTGCGAATCGTCGATCGCAAGCCGGGACGCGAAGCCATCTCCAAGGCTCTGGTCGTGCATGCTCGGACCATGGAGGTCTTCGAAGCCATGGGCCTTGCCGCAGCCGTGCTCGCCGAAGGACTCCCGTTCGCCGCGCTCAACGTCCACGCCGAGCGGAAGCGAGCCGTTCGGATCGACCTGCGCCGCCTGCCCTGGGGAGACACCTCCTATCCCTTCTGGCTGTCAATCCCCCAGTACGTCACCGAGCAGATCATCGAGACGCGTCTCCGCTCGGTGGGGACCGCAGTGGAGTGGCAGTTGTCGCTGAGGACCATCGTCGACCGGGGTGACCATGTCGAGGCGAAGCTGGTGCACGACTCCGGCCGCGCCGAGACGGTTCGCGCCCGATGGCTGATCGGCTGCGACGGCGGACGCAGCACCGTCCGCGAACGGGCAGGCCTGAGGCTGAAGCGCTCGGATGCCGGAGCTTCCTTCGTGCTCGCGGACGTCGCGACCACGGCACAACTCGCCCACGACGAGGGCCACGTCCATCTGGGCAGAGCGGGCCTGCTGCTCATCGTCCCCATGCCCGAACCGGGACGCCGCCGAATCATCGCGCACCTGCCCGAAGCCGTCCCCGACTTCCCACCGACCATCGACACCGCCCTCCTGGACAGGCTCATCCGGGACCGGGCCGGTATTGAGTTCGGCGGCCACGACATCACCTGGGTGTCATGCTTCAACCTCAGCCACGGTCTGGCCGACCACTACCGCCGTGGACGGGTCTTCCTCGCCGGAGACGCCGCCCACGTGCACAGCCCCGTGGGCGGACAGGGCCTCAACACCGGCGTCCAGGAAGCCCACAATCTGCTCTGGAAGCTCGCGGCGGCCGACCGTCTCAGCAAGGAGGCGGCGGAGCGGATGCTGGACAGCTACGAGACCGAGCGGCGATCGATCGCTCAAAGGATGGTCAGGGGCACCGCGAGAGCGACCGGTGTGATGACCTCGAACCGCCGGATCACACAGAGTCTGCGCTCTGGTCTTGGACCGCGTGTCCTCGGCCGGCCTTCCATCCAGGCCAGGCTCGGTCGCCAGGTCGGGATGCTGGAGACCGCCTACCGCAGCGGGCCCGCCGCCGGCGTGTCAGCCGGCCGCAGGATGCCCAACCCCGAACTGCGCTCCGGCGGACGACTCCACCCCCGGTTGAGTGATCGGAGCCACACCTGGGTCGCCTGGGTACGCCCGGACGAGCCGGTCCCCGACCCCGACGACGCGAAATGGCGAGGGCTGCCCGTCCTCCTCCTGACAGAGAGCGTTCTCGCCCCCGCACAGCCCTGGCCGGACGAGACCGAGCGCGTGGCCCTGGTCCGGCCCGACCGATACGTCGCGGCCACCGGGCGAACTCCTGAAGCCGTCTGGTCAGCGCTCCAGCGTTACGCGCACAGGACTCTGCCGGTGCCCAGGTGACCCTTCACCGGAAGCGCCGCCAGGCCATCAAAGATCGCCTCATCATCGGCGGTGCCATTCGCCGACACCGCCCTCCGCGACGAGGCGGACCGGGACACCGGCACGGTCTAGGAGGCTCGCCGCTATCGCGGCGCGGTGCCCGTTGGAGCAGATGACCCAGATGGGACGATCGCGAGGCAGCGCATCCAGGGAGGCCGGCAGATCCGCGAGGAAGACCCGTCGGCTGCCGGGAATGACGCCCCAGTCCCATTCGAGCTGCTGGCGGACGTCGAGCACGAAGAGGCCGTCCGCGCGGTCCATCGCCAGGCGCAGTTCTCCGGCCGTCGCAGCGGGGTAGGAGCTCAGCCGCCCCGTCCAAGCGTCGATCCCGCCGTCGAGATAGCCGCGCAGGCGGGTCCATCCGATCCGCAGGAGCTGGGTGGCCGCCTCGACGGCGGACTCCTCGGCGGGATCGGGCAACACCAGGACGATCGGGGCGTCGAAGGGCAGCATCCATCCCACGTAGCCACCGAAGCCTGAGTTGAGCTCGATGTTGACCGAGCCGGGGATGTGAGCCGCCGCGAAGGCGCCCCGGTCCCTCGCGTCGACCACCCACGTCCGGCCCTTCCGCTGTTCGGCGAACGCGGCCGGAGTGAGGGCCGGCGGACGGGAGACCTCGCCGAGGGGCGGGACACCGGCGCGGTTGAGCGGGCTCATCCGCGAGTAATAGGCGGGGTAGGCCATCAGCTCGGAGCACAGCTCCTCCTGGAAACCGGCGAAATCGGCCGTGTCCAGCAGCGGGTTCTCGGCTCGCTCGGCGGCGATCGTGCTGGTGCGCTGGGTGGCGGGCATGGCGGCGACGCAGAAGCTGCCCGCGCCATGGGTCGGCAGTACCCGGACGTCCCCGGCCAGTGTGGCCAGCCGCTGAAGCGAGGCGTACTGGGCGCGGGCGAGCGGCCCGGTGTGCTCGTCGCCCAGCAGGTCGGGCCGTCCGGCGCTGCCGACCAGGAGACTGCCGCCTGTGAAGACGCCGACCAGGGTGCGTCCTTCATGGGCGAGCCATGAAGTGTGCTCGTAGGTGTGGCCCGGCGTGGCCATCGCCGCCAGCCTCAGGTCGCCGACGAGCACCTCGTCGCCCTCCTCGGCGGGGCGGTGCGGGAACTCGTAGCCGCCCTTGGCGGGGGCGACGATCTGGGCGCCGGTGGCCGCGCGGATCTCGTGGGCGCCCGAGACGTAGTCGTTGTGCACGTGCGTTTCGAGCACGCTCCGGATCACCGCGCCGCGGGCCTCGGCGGCGCACATGAAGCGCCACGCGTCGCGCTGCGGGTCGACGATCGCCGCCTCGTCGCCGGAGACGATCAAGTAGCTGTTGTCCCCGAGTCCGGGGGTGACGAAGACCTCGACGTCCATGGCAGGACTCCCGTCCGCAAATAACCTTTTCGTATCTCAATTAATCTATTGACTACTTGAAAGCGCAAGTCCTACGGTCATTCCATGGCCGTCGTCCCGGAATCCTTCCTCGAAGATGTCGCCCGCCGCTTCGCGCTCCTCAGCGATCCGACCCGGTTGAAGATCGTCAGCGTCCTGCACGAGAACGGTGAGTGCTCGGTGGGCGAGGTCGCAGAGGCCGCCGGCACGTCGGTGGCGAATGCCTCCCAGCACCTGCAACGCCTCGCCACGGGCGGCATCGTCGGCCGCCGTAGGGACGGGCAGGCGGTCCGCTACCGGATCGTCGACGACACGATCGAGAAGCTGTGCGCGGTCGTCTGCGGCAGTGTCGCGGGCAAGGACGGACACCACCCCGCACGCGGGCGCGACGCGACCGCCGCGCCGAGTGCGTGAAAGGCGGCACCGTGGCCGATGGCGGAATGAACACGGCGGACGGCCCTGATGCGCCTCCGGAGTCTGCGGACGGCGAGCCGCGCCGGTGGCTGAAGCTCATCGACCAGACGCGCTGCATTGGCTGCCACGCCTGCACGACGGCGTGCAAGTCGGAGAACGAGGTGCCGCTGTCGGTGACCCGCACCTATGTCAAGAACGTCGATGTGGGCGCGTTCCCGCAGGCGCGGCGGGCGTTCCAGGTGACCCGGTGCAACCAGTGCGCGGACGCGCCCTGCGTGGCGGCCTGCCCGACCAGCGCGATGTTCACCCGGCCCGACGGCATCGTCGACTTCGACAAGGACGCCTGCATCGGGTGCAAGGCGTGCATGGCCGCGTGCCCGTATGACGCGATCTTCATCAACCCCGAGGACCACTCGGCGGAGAAGTGCAATCTGTGCTCGCACCGCATCGACGCGGGCCTCGAACCCGCCTGCGTGACGGTCTGCCCCACGCAGGCGATCCTGGTCGGCCGGTTCGGCGATTCGGAATCGGAGGCAGCACGCATCGTCGACCGCGAACCGGTCGCCGTGCGGCGCCCGGAGAAGGGAACCCGTCCCAAGCTGTTCTACAAGGGGGCGACCCAGGCGACCCTGGATCCGCTGGCGGCACGCCGCCCGGACGGCGGCACGTTCGCGTGGAGCGAGATCCAAGACGGACCCGGCCAAGTCGCCGCCGGGCATCCGGGCGGCGGCAACAGCAGTGCCGCGGCGCTGCTGTCCTACGACATCGGGCACCGGATGCCGTGGGACTGGCGGGTCAGCCTGTACACGTGGACGAAGGGCGTCGCCGCCGGTGCGTACCTCGTCGCGACGCTGCTCGCCGCGACCGGGTTCCTCCCGTGGGACGGACCCCTGACGGTCTGGGCGGCACCGCTGGTCGCCGCCGCCTTCCTCGCGCTCACCGCCGCGCTGCTGATCTGGGACCTGGAGCATCCGGGCAGGTTCCTCTACATCCTCACCCGCCCGCAGTGGCGCAGCTGGCTGGTCCGCGGCGGGGTCATCCTGACCGGATACGCGGCCGTCCTCGGCCTGCAACTGCCGGTCGGCATCCTCGGCGGCGACGTCATGCGGCAGGCGCTCGCCGTGCCGGGCGTCCCGCTGGCCGTCCTCACCGCCGTCTACACCGCCTACCTGTTCGCGCAGGCCAAGGCACGGGACATGTGGCAGAACCCGCTGTTGCCGGCGCACCTGCTCGTCCAGGCGGGCCTTGCCGGGGCGGCGGCGCTGCTGCCGATCGCCGCCTGGGCGCAGCCGGGCGCAGCCGCCCCACTCGGCCGGGTCCTGGCCGTGACGGCGGGGGCGCATGCGCTGATGGCGCTCGGCGAGGTGACGCTCGCCCACCCCACCGAGCACGCCCGCCTCGCCGTCCGGGCCATGACGCGCGGCCGGTACGCGCCGCTGTTCTGGATCGGCCTGCTGCTGACCACCGCCGGGCTGGCCGCCCCCGCCGTGGGCGCCTGGGCGGCGCCGCTGGCGCTGGCCGGGCTGGCCGCCCACGAACACGCCTACGTCCAGGCCGGCCAGTCCGTGCCACTGGCCTAGCCGCGGCGCCAGGGCCGCCGGTCGAGGAGGATCGATGCCGGAACTGCAGGAGATCGCCGCTCGCGTCAGCGCGGCGAAGGAGGCCACGACGGCGCGCGGCGAGACGTTCTATCCGGGCGCCAGCCGGGTGCACCTGGCCGCGTTCCCACCCAGGGAGCGTTGGGACGACTGGGTCGAACTGGACACCCGGCGTACCGAGCGGCGGTCGATGCTCGTACCCACCACCTGCTTCAACTGCGAGTCCGCCTGCGGCCTGCTGGCCTACGTCGACCGCGAGACCCTGCGGGTCCGCAAGTTCGAGGGCAACCCCGAGCACCCCGGGTCGCGCGGGCGCAACTGCGCCAAGGGTCCCGCAACGCTCAACCAGGTCACCGACCCCGACCGCATCCTGGCCCCGCTCAAGCGGGCGGGCGAGCGCGGCGAGGGCCGCTGGACCCAGGTGAGCTGGGACGAGGCGCTGGACGACATCGCCGCCCGCATCCGGGCCGCGATCACCGAGAACCGGCCGAACGAGGTCATGTACCACGTCGGCCGCCCCGGCGAGGACGGCTTCACCGAGCGGGTCCTGGCGAGCTGGGGCGTGGACGGACACAACTCCCACACCAACGTGTGCTCCTCGGGTGCCCGCGCCGGCTACCACTTCTGGACGGGCATCGACCGCCCCAGCCCGGACCACGCCAACGCCGACGTCATCCTGCTGATCAGCTCCCATCTGGAGGCAGGCCACTACTTCAACCCGCACGCGCAACGCGTCATGGACGCCAAGGCGCGCGGTGCGACCCTGATCGTGCTGGACACCCGCCTGTCCAACACCGCCACCCACGCCGACCATTGGATCGCGCCGCAGCCGGGCTCGGAGGCGGCGATCCTGCTGGCGATCGCCCGCCACCTGATCGCGACCGGCCGCTACGACCGGGAGTTCGTGCGACGCTGGTGGAACTGGCGCGAGTACCTGGCCGCCGAGCACCCCGGGACCGAGGCGACGTTCGAGCGGTTCGAGCAGATCCTGGGCGGGCTGTACGAGGAGTACACCTTCGAGTTCGCCGCCGCGGAGTCGGGCGTGGCGGCCTCGTCCCTCACGCGGATCGCCGAGGCCGTCGCGGGCGCCGGGACACGGTTGTCCACGCACAACTGGCGGTCCGCGGCGGCGGGGAACCTGGGCGGCTGGCAGGTGCCGCGCTGCCTGTTCCTGCTGAACTGCCTGCTCGGCGCCGTCGCCACCGAGGGAGGCACCTACCCCAACGCCTGGCACAAGTTCGTGCCGCGCCCGATCCACACGCCGGGCCATCCCACCACGTGGAACGAGCTGACCTGGCCCGCCGAGTACCCGCTGGCGCTGAACGAGCTGTCGTTCCTGCTCCCGCACTTCCTCAAGGAGAACCGCGGTCGCCTGGCGGTGTACTTCAGCCGCGTCTACAACCCGGTGTGGACCAATCCCGACGGGTTGAGCTGGGTGGAGGCGCTGACCGATCCCGACCTGGTCGGGCTGCACGCCGCGCTCACACCGACCTGGAACGAGACCGCCTACTTCGCCGACTACGTCCTGCCCATGGGCGTCGGCTCCGAGCGCCACGACGTGCATTCCTACGAGCAGTACGATGGCCAGTGGATCGGCTTCCGGCAGCCGGTGCTGCGTGCCGCGCGCGAACGCCTCGGCGAGCAGGTGACCGACACCCGGCAGGTCAACCCGGGCGAGGTGTGGGAGGAGAACGAGTTCTGGACCGAGCTGTCCTGGCGGATCGACCCGGACGGCTCCCTCGGCATCCGCCGCCACCACGAGTCACTCGCCCGTCCCGGCGAGAAGCTCACGGTCGACGAGTACTACGCGCACATGTTCGAGCATTCGGTGCCCGGGCTGCCGGAGGCGGCCGCGGCCGAGGGACGCACCCCGCTGGAGCACATGCGCCGCTACGGCGCGTTCGAGATCCGCTCGGGCATCGGCCCCCTGCACGAGGACGAAGTCCCGGCGGGCGACCTCACCGACGCCGTCGACGACGCGTTCGGCCGCGTGTACACGCCGGTCGCGCCGGTGCCCGGCCCCAACATCGTCCCGGTCGCCACACCGGAACCCGATTCCCAAGGCCGCCGACCGGTGGGCGTACGCGTGGACGGAGTCGTCCGGCGCGGCTTCCCGACGCCCAGCGGCCGGCTCGAGTTCTACTCGCGCACCCTCGCTGAATGGGGCTGGCCCGAGCACGCACTCCCCGGCTACATCCGCAGCCACGTCCACCCGTCCGCGCTGGAACCAGGCCAGCTCGTGCTCATCTCCACCTTCCGGCTCCCGACCCAGGTCCACACCCGCGGTGGGAACGCCAAGTGGCTGAACGAGCTGGCCCACACCAACCCCCTCTGGATCCATCCGGACGACGCCGCACACCTCGGCGTCACGATGGGCGACCTCGTCCGCGTCGAGACCGAGATCGGGCACTTCGTGGTCAAAGCCTGGGTGACCGAAGGCATCCGGCCCGGCGTGGTCGCCTGCAGTCACCACATGGGCCGGTGGAAGCTCACCGGACACGACGACCTGGGCGCCCGCCAGGTGGCCGCCACCGTCGATCTGGCCAAGGCCGGCGACGCGTGGACGATGAACCGCCGCGAGGGCGTGCGGCCGTACGCCTCGTCCGACTCCGACACCCGGCGCATCTGGTGGGGGGACGTCGGGGTGCACCAGAACCTGACGTTCCCCGTGCACCCCGACCCGGTCTCCGGGCAGCACTGCTGGCATCAGGCGGTCCGCGTGCGGGCGGCGCGGCCCGGCGACGCCTACGGGGACATCTCCGTCGACACCGCCAAGGCGCACGCCGCCTACCGGAAGTGGCTGGCCATGACCCGCGGCGCGGCCGAGCACTCCCCGGACGGCACCCGCCGGCCGTACTGGCTGATGCGCCCGCTCAAGCCGTCCAAGGACACCTACCGGCTCCCCGGAGAGCGCCCCGATGCCGCTGCCACCTGAGCTGTTCCGGGCACTCGGCACACTGTGCGAGTCCCCAGGCCCCGAGCGCGGACGCGTCGCCGCGGCGCTCGGGCTGCCCGGCGTCCTCGATGCCGAAGCCCATACCGGGCTGTTCGTCCTGCAACTCCCCCCGTACGCCTCGGTATACGTCGGGCCGGACGGCATGCTCGGCGGCGAGGCCCAGGACCGGGCCGCGGGATTCTGGCGTGCGCTGCGGCTGACCCCGCCGGCGGAGCCCGACCACCTCGCCGCCCTGCTCGGCCTGTACGCCTCGCTCGCCGAGCGGGAGGGCGCGGAACCGGATCCGGCCCGGCGCCTCATGTGGCGCCACGCCCGCCGCACGCTGCTCCAAGAGCACCTTCTCACCTGGCTGCCCCCGTACGCCCAGGCGGTGGCCGGCATCGCGCCCGGCTTCCACGCCGCCTGGGCCCGGCTGCTGATCGACGCACTGTCGGCCGATGCGCGGGAACTGACCGCGCCCTGCGCGCCCGCCTGGCTGCGGGACGTTCCCGAACTCCCCGGCCGCGAGGCCGAGGGGTTCACCCGCGCACTGCTCACCCCGGCGCGCAGCGGGATGATCATCAGCCGCGCCGATCTCGCCCGCGGCGCGCGGACGATGGGACTGGGGCTGCGGATCGGCGAGCGGGAATTCGTCCTGAGCTCGCTCCTCGCCCAGGACCCTGCGGCCACGTTCGGCTGGCTCGCCGGCGAGGCCGCCGCGTGGCGGGCGCGGCACGCCCGGACGGCCCCAAGTGCCCTGGTCCGCCACTGGCTCACCCGAGCGGAGACCGCCCACCGGACACTCGACGACATCCACCGCGCAGCAACGGAGATGACCCATGCCCCCTGAAACCGGCGCAGAGCCGCCGCACACCACCGTCGGCGAGGACGACGTCCGCCGGATCGTCCGCGAAGAGGTCCAGCGGGCGTTCAAGAAGGACCCGGCCGCCCGCAAGGCGGCCCTGGTGGCCTCCAAAGGCACTCTCGACTGGGCGTATCCGCCGCTGATCCTGGCCAGTTCCGCGGCCGCCATCGGCATGGAGGCCTCGATCTTCTTCACCTTCTACGGGCTCAACGTCATCCACCGGGACTTCGCCCGCAAGCTCAAGATCGCCCCGGTCGGAAACCCCGCCATGCCGATGCCGGTGCGGATTCCCGACATCGTCTCCTCGCTACCGGGCATGGTGCCGATGGCCTCGGCGATGATGCGCGCCAAGTTCGCCAGGAACAACGTCGCCACGATCGGCGATCTACTGGACACCGCCCGGGAGGCCGGCGTCCGGCTGGTCGCCTGCCAGATGACCGTCGACGTCTTCGGGTACGCCCAGGACGACTTCATCGACGGGGTCGAATTCGCCGGGGCCACCGCCTTCATGGCCGAAGCCCGCCGCGCCCACGTGACCATGTTCGTCTAGGAGCAGCCATGGACATCACCGAAGACCGGGTCGTCGACGCCCGCGACCTGATGTGCCCCATGCCCGTGATGGCCGCCACCAAGGCCAGGCGCCGGCTCGAACCAGGCCAGGTGCTGAAGGTCCTCGCCACCGACCGCGGCTCGCTCGGCGACATCCCCGCCTGGGCCGAGGCCAACGATGACGAGATCCTGGACTCGGGAGAGCAGGACGGGGTGTTCTTCTTCTACGTCCGGAAGGGCGAATGAGCGGAGAACGCCCCGCGTCTCCCGGGGCCGAAGCCGGCGAGAGCGCGGCGGAGGGGCCGTCCGAAAGCGAGCCGGACGCACGGTTCACGTTCGCCAACGAACGGACGCTGCTGGCCTGGAACCGCACGGCGCTCGCCCTGATCATCGGGGGCCTGGCCATCGTGCAGCTGCTGCCGCCGTTCACCGGGCTGCCGTGGGGACGGCACCTGCTGGCCGTCCCGCTGATCGTCTTCGGCGCCGTGCTGTCCATCGGCGCCTTCGTCGAGTGGGGCCGCAACCAGCGCGCGCTGCGCCGCGGGGAGCCGCTGCCGCGGTCACCGCTCCCCCGGATCCTCTCGATCGCCATCGCCGCGGTGGCGGTCGCGGCCGCAGTGCTCGTCCTGCTGTCGGAGGCACTCGATTGATCCCCGAGGACGTCGAGGACCTCGATCCCGGCTTGGCCCGGGAGCGCACAGAGCTGGCCTGGTTCCGCACCGCCATCTCCTTCGCGGCCGTCGGCGCCGCCATGCTGAAGACGGCCCCCGTGGTCGGGGCGCTGATCCTGGGCATCAGCGGGCTGGTCTACCTGCTGGGCCGCGTGTCACGTCCGGCCGGACGCGCGCCGAAGCACGCGCGGCGCCACGCCCTGCTGCTGGTCACCGGCGCCGTGACCCTGGTGTCCGCGGTCGCCCTGGCGACGGTCTTCCTCGCATCCGACAGCCTGTTCCCGCTGCCATGACCGCCTCACGGGAATGCGACGCCCAGCCGCACTGGACACCGGTGGCGCCGAGCAGGTCATGAGTGGCGGGTGAGCAGAAACGCGTGCACCAGGTCGTCGCGGTCGTGTGCCACGACAAGCAGCAGTCCGCCCGGGCACGACCGCGTCCGCCGCCGCGCGGAGGGCACGACGGCGGAACCGCCGCCCGGCAGGTAGGCGACGATCACAAGAGCAACGCCATGGCCGGCCGGGGGGCAGTTCTTTCGGCCGGCCCCGACCAACTGAAGCCGGCCTCACATCCTCACCGAACCGGCGGGCGAGCGGGCGTGGGCCTCCGACGGCGGAGAAGTCGACCGCCGTGACCGGGCCCCCGCGTCAAGCAAGCGTCAGGAACAGTCTCTCCAGCTGGGCCCGGTCGGTCTCGGTCTGCTCGGGGCCCGCGTCCTCCTCGCGTGCCGCACACTGCTCCAGGCCCGTTGCGATGATCTTGAAACCGGCTCGGTTGAGGGCGCGCGAGGCTGCGGCGAGCTGGTTGATCAGCTCGGCGCAGTCGCGGCCCTCCTCGATCATCTTGATGACACCGCCGATCTGCCCCTGCGCGCGCCGGAGCCGCACGGCGACCTCGGTCAGGGACTTCTCGTCGAGCTCCATTTCACCGCCCCCTCTCAGGCGCTGCGCTGGTGCTCTGTGGCGCGGCGGCGCACGTCGTCCATGTCCACGGCGCGGGCCTCCTCGATCAGCTTCTCCAGTTCCGGCTCGCGCAGCGCGCCGGGCTGGGCGTAAAGCACGACCCGGTCGCGGATGATCACCAGGGTGGGGATGGAGGAGATCTGGAAGGCGCCGGCCAGCTCCCGCTGGGCCTCGGTGTCGACCTTGGCGAACACGATGTCGGCGTGCTTGTCGGAGACCCGCTCGTAGACGGGTGCGAAGAAGCGGCAGGGCCCGCACCAGCCGGCCCAGAAGTCGATCAGGATCATGTCGTTGCCGGCGAGGACGTCCTCGAAGTTCTCGCGCGTCAGTTCGGTCGTGGCCATCGCGGCCTCCACTTCGGTTCGGATACCCCTACGGGTATAGGAACAAGTAGTCCTCCTCTTTGATTCCGATGCGTTGGATACCCGTATGGGTATTGTAGATGGCGAGGAGGAGCCATGACCGCTGAAACACGGAGCCATCCGGACCGGCTCGCCGGCGTGCGGACCGTCCTTGCCGTGGTGGCGCATCCGGATGACGAGTCCTTCGGACTGGGCGCGGTCCTCGACCACCTGATCGGCGCGGGGGCCGAAGCCGCGGTGCTCTGCTTCACCCGCGGCGAAGCCTCGACCCTGCATGCGGCCGCCGGTGATCTGGCCGAGGTACGGGCGGCCGAACTGAGCGCGGCGAGTGCCGTTCTCGGAGTCGGACGCACGGAGCTGCTGGACTACCCGGACGGACGGCTCGACCGGGCACCAGTGGACGACCTGGCCGACCATGTGCGCCGGTTCGCCGCGACGGTACGGCCGAGCCACCTGCTGGCCTTCGATGTCGGCGGCATCACCGGCCATCCCGATCACGTGCAGGCGACCCGTGCGGCACTGCGCGCGGCCGACGGTCTGGGTCTGCCCGTGCTCGGCTGGACGATCCCGCGGGACGTGGCCGCGACGCTGAACGCCGAGTTCGGCACCGGCTTCACCGGCCGCGACGGTAGGCAGGCCGGTCTGCCGCTCATGGTCGACCGCACCCGCCAGCGCCGAGCGATCCGCTGCCACCGCAGCCAGTCCACCGAGAATCCGGTGCTGTACCGGCGCCTGGACCTGCTCGGCCCCACAGAGCACCTACGACTACTGCGGCCCGCTCCAGGGAATGCGGCCGACATTAACCCGCCCGAGGGAGGACGATCACGCAATGCCTGCCCGGGTGGTCGATAACGAAAGGGGAGTTCCATGAACTACGGCATGACCGTCCGGCTGCACCGGCCGTTCGCCGAGACCGTCGAGCAGGTCAGGGCGGCACTGAAAGAGGAGGGGTTCGGCGTGCTCACCGAGATCGACGTGCGGGCCACGCTGCAGGAGAAGCTCGGCGAGACGATGGAGGACTACCTCATCCTCGGCGCCTGCAACCCTCCGCTCGCCCACCGGGCTCTGGAGGTCGATCGGCGGATCGGCCTGCTGCTGCCCTGCAACGTCGTCGTACGGTCCGAAGGCGGCGACACCATCGTCGAAGCACTGGACCCCCAGGTCATGGCCACGGTGAGCGAACAGCCCGGCCTCGGACCGGTCGCCGATGACGCCGCCGGGAGGCTCACCGCAGCCCTTGAGTCCCTGCGCAGCTGAGCCCGCCGGTCATATCGGCACCCGTTCCCGCGAGGGCTCGCGGCCGACTGCTGCCTCGCGTCGCCCCGTACTTCAGAAGTGCGGGGCGATCTTCGGGGACAGGCGGGGCATGCCGGTCTTCTTTCGTCGCAAGAGGCCGGTTCCGGGCCCGGTGCGGGCCGGGTCCGGAACCGGGGATCGGTGATGGTCGCGAGGTCAGGCGGCGGCAGCGACGCCCGGCGGCAAGGCGACGATGGCAGCGCGGTAACCGCCCGCGCAGTGCACCCACACTTCACCGCCGGCACCTGCCTCATCGTCATCAGCCGGGCACCATGGCGTCCCGCGTATTCATGCCTGTCCCTAACGTCACCACCACCAGCACGCCTTCATATACCCCGTAGGGTATGCGAAGCAGGGTAGCGGAAAATCGGAACGACGCGCAAATACCCCGGCGGGTATCTAAGCACGCGAAGTGAGCTCTGCACCGCCCGTATGGTCGGCCGCGCCAGCAGGCCCTTATACCCTGGCGGGCATGAGGAGGGCGACGTGAAATTCGAGGCGGACTCGCTGACCGACGTCCTCGTGCGCTTGCGGCGCGCGCAGGGTCAGTTGGGCGGCGTCATCCAGATGATCGAGAACGAGCGGGACTGCAAGGACGTGATCGCCCAACTGGCGGCGGTCTCCCGGGCACTGGACCGCGCCGGGTTCAAGATCATCGCGACGGGCCTGGAGCAGTGCGTCCGGGAGGGCGCGGACCCCGAGCAGGCTCAACTGGACCGCGCCCAACTGGAGAAGCTTTTCATGAGCCTCGCCTGACCCCGGTCACGGCGCACATCGGCCCGGTGACCATGCGGACGACGGCGGCCGCCGGCACGTCCGGCGACGGTTCGCCGCCCGTCCGGCCGGGGGCGGGCGGCGATGCGGGGCTGCGATGTTCGGTTCTGCGCGCGGTGTTCAGCTCGCCCACGCCTGGAAGGCGGCCAGGTGCCGCTGGGACGTGGCGATCAGCCGGTCATAGACCTGCTTGACGTCCGCCGCCTTGACCTCCTGAGCGGCCTGCTTCAGTGCGGCGATCTGCGCCTTCTCGGCGGTTACACCGACATGGAGGGCGGCCCGCTCGTTCGCCGACCCCTGGGCCAGGAGCCGGTCGTGCTCGGCCTTGACGTCCGCCGAGGTGAACTGCCCGGTGCCCTTGCCGTCGGTGGGGTCGCTCCCCCCGTACCGGTCGAGCAGCGTAAGAACCGCGCTCAGGTGGCTGCCCTCGGCATTGGCGATCTGGTCGAAGACCCGCGCGTCGTACCGGGCGGCGAACGCCGTGTACAGCTCGTGCGCGAGCTTCTCCTTCTCCGCCTGCGCGGCCAGGGCCGCCTTCTGCCCCGCGGTCACGGTACCGCTGGGCGCCGTCAGGTTCAGGCAGGTCCCGTCACCGAATCCGCGCTGGAACCGCCCCGTACCGTGGTGGATGCCCTGTCCCACTCCGCCGCCGGCTCCCGGCGGGCGCGGGTCTACGCTACGGCTCACCGCCGGCGGTTCGCCGGGGCCGCCTTGCCCGGCGCCGGCCAGGACCGGTGCCGCGGCGGCGAACCCGCCCAGCGCCAGAGCACCGCCCGCGGTGAGCGCAATGGCCGTCTTTCCGATGCGCTTCATGACCGTTCTCCCTTCTCTTCCCGGTCCGTTTCGCTGTTGCCATCAGCCTGCCCCCGCGCTCTGCAGCCGGCATGTGGAGCGTGTGGAGGCCGTATGGAGCTTCGAAATCCGCCCTTGGTCCCTGTCCGGCGGCGGCCGCCGCGGCGTATCCAGGAGCCATGGAAGGTGCGAGGCGGAACGGCGGGACGTTGGGCCACCGGCTGTTCGCGGCCTTCCTTCTGGTGGCGCTGGCCTCCCTCGCCGTTCTGACGGCGGCGGCCTTGATCGGCACCGACCGGGGGCTGGGGGCCGCCCGCCAGTCCGAGCGTGAACGGACGGCCGAACGAGTCGCCGCCGCGGCTGCGGCCTCTTACACGGCGGCGGGCGGCTGGGCGGATGCCGACCTGCGGGCGACGCGCACGGTCGCGGCCGGTGCCGGCGCCAACCTGTTCATTCGCGATGCCGAGGGGAACGTCGTCGTCTCCCCCGCGGGCCCGCATGCCGGGCGGCCGGGTGAAGGGCCGGGAGGCGGCCATGGCCCGGACATGGGCGCCGGCCAGGGTACGGTGGCCAAGCCCGTCCAGGCCGCCGGGAGGACGGTCGGCTCGGTGCGGCTCGCGTTCGGATCTCCGGCGGCGCCGTCAGGGCGGGACGTCGCCTGGTCGTGGATCCTGCCGGCCGCCGCGGCGGCGGTGGTAGCCGCGGCAGGGACGAGTTGGTATGTCAGCCGCCGGCTCACCCGGCCGCTGGTGCGCCTCGCGGTCGCCGCACGAGCTCTCGCTGCGGGGGACCGCTCGGCCCGCGCCCATGTGAGCGCGCCCGGCGAGCTGGGCGAACTGGTCATGGCCTTCGACCGCATGGCCGACGAGCTGAACCGGGCCGAACTCGGCCGACGGCGAGTGGCCGCCGACGTCGCCCACGAGTTGCGCACGCCGCTGGCCGGACTGCAGGCGGGCCTGGAGGAGCTGCGGGACGGGTTCGCCGAACCGGGTCCGGCCCGCCTGGCCGCATTGCACGACCAGGCCCTACGCCTCGGCCGGATCGTCGGAGACCTCGCGGAGCTGTCCGCGGCGGAGTCGGCCGCCCTGTCGCTGCGCCTGGCCGACATCGATATCGGCGCTCTGGCGTGCGAGGCGGTCGCCGCGCGCCGCGCCCAGTTGGATGCGGCCGGCCTCACCGTCCACACCGACATCGCTGACGGCATCGTGATCCGCGCGGACGCCGACCGGATCCACCAGGCCCTCGGAAACCTGCTGTCGAACGCGTCCCGCTACTGCCGTGCCGGCGATTCGGTGGCAGTGCGGGTACGCGCTGAAAAGGACGAGGCCGTCATAGAGGTGGCCGACACCGGGCCCGGCATCCCCGCCGCCGAGCGCGCCCATGTCTTTGAGCGTCTCTGGCGGGGAGCGTCCGGTCGCCGGTTCGGCGGCGGCTCGGGCATCGGTCTGGCGGTGGTGCGCGAACTGGTCACCGCGCACGGAGGCACGGTCACCATCTCGTCACCGGACGGCGGCGGCACGACCTTCGTCGTCCGACTGCCCGTGCGCTGGTGAGCCGCTCTTCGTCACGGCGGAGCGCGGCCATGCCGTCCTAGGTGTCGCGTTCGAGCGCGAGGCGGTAGCCGACACCGAGCACGGTCTCGACGATGACGGCTCCGGCCGGACCGAGCTTGCGGCGCAGGTTCTTCACATGCGAGTCGATGGTTCGCTCGTAGCCAGCGAACTCGTAGCCGCGGACGCGGTTGACCAGCTCGTACCGCGAGTACACGCGTCCCGGCACGGCCGCCAGTGCGGTCAGCAGACTCCACTCGGTCGGGGTGAGGTCGAGCACCGCGCCGTCCAGGCGGGCTTCATGCCGCTCCTCATCCAGCAACAGCCGCCCGCCATAGCTCGCGGCCGCCGGGGTGGCGATGTCTCGGGCCGTCCGGTTCAGCACCGCCTGAACCCGCAGCACCACCTCAGTCGGGCTGAACGGCTTGGTCACATAGTCGTCGGCACCCGACTCCAGGCCCCGGATGCGGTCCTCGACTGCGCTGCGCGCGGTCAGCACGATCACCGGGACCTCCCCGCCGACGCGGGCCGCGCGCAGCACGTCCAGTCCGTCGACGTCCGGCAACCCGAGGTCGAGCACCATCAAACGGACCGAGTGCTCGGACACCATGCGTATTGCCTCCGCGCCTGATCCGGTCGTGATGACCGCGTATCCGGCGCGTTCCAGATAGCGGCGTAGGAGGTCGCGGATCTCCCTTTCATCCTCAACGAGGAGCACACCGGTGGTCATGCTCCCTGTCTACCCTCGACTGAGCGGCTTCCCGAGAGGCGAACGGCCCGCTACGGGTGGGACGTTGGCCTTCCCCCGGCCCCGGCAGGAAGAGGCCGCGACCGGAATCAGGCACACGGCGGGAAGCGGGAACCAGCGCAGCCGCTCGAAGTCGTCGGGGAGGCCCGGCGGGCGCGTGTCGACATCGTCAGGCAGAGAACCCAGCAGCTCGCGGGCACTGCGCAGTTGCTCGGGAAGGACGCTCTCGTCGGCTCGAGGCCGCGCGACCGGGCGAGCGAGTTCGCCGTCGGGCCCGTAGCTCAGGTCGGCCAGGCGCAAGGGCGGTTCGGGAGCGCCGCGACGGTGCCGCCAGAGTCCGGTGCGCGGGTTGAAGTGGTAGTCGGCGAGCAGCCGGTGCCCATAGGCGGCGATGAGGTCGACGGCCGCTATGAGGTAGTCGCAGACGGTATCGGAGATGAAGTAGTTGAAGTTCACGCGTGTCCAGCCGGGCTTGACGCCCTCGCAACCCTGCCCGGTCTCCTCGCTCAGGGCGCGGGAATGGGCGGGATCGATGGCCAGCAGCCGGTGGCCGTAGGGGCCCGCGCACGAACAGCCACCGCGGGCCTGGACGCCGAACATGTCGTTGAGCACGGCGACCACGAAGTTGTGGTGCAGGTAGAGGTCATGGAAGCGAATCCGCACTGACACGATCGACAGGCGGCGGGAGTACCGATCGCCGAGGATCTCGATGTTCGGGTTGTGCTGCCAGCGGTCCAGCGCACGACGCCAGAACCGCTCCTCTCGCGCCTGGATGAGCCGTGTGCCCACGGCCTGCTTGAGTTGGAAGACCAGTCCGGCGCGAATCGATTCCACGATCGCCGGGGTGCCGCCCTCCTCGCGCGCCACCGGATCGTCCAGGTACCGGTGGCCGATCGGGTCGACGAACGCCACCGTCCCGCCTCCCGGGACCGTCGGCACCGCGTTGCGCACCAGCTCACGTCGGACGACGAGCACGCCGGGGGTCTGCGGCCCGCCGGGGAACTTGTGCGGCGACAGGAAGATCGCGTCCTTGTGGTCGCCGCGGCCCGGAGCGCTGGCGACCATCCGGATCGGGACGTAGGCGCCGGCCGCCGCGTAGTCCCAGAACGACAGCGCGCCGTACTCGTGCAGCAGGGCCGCGATGCACTCGGTATCGGTAAGGATGCCGGTGACGTTCGAGGCCGCCGAGAAACTGCCGATGAGCAGAGGACGGTCGGAATACCGCACGAGCTTCTCCCGCAGGTCTCCGGCGTCTATATGCCCGTCCGCGTCCTCGCCGATGACGACGACGTCGGCGATCGACTCACGCCACGGCAGCTCGTTCGAGTGGTGCTCGTACGGCCCGACGAAGACGACGGGCCGCCGTTCGGCGGGGATTCGGTCGCTCAGCCGGTACCGGCGGTCCAAGCCCTCGGGAACGCGCAGCTCCAGGATGCCGATGAGTTTGTTGATCGCGGCGGTGGCCCCGGACCCGCAGAAGATCACGAGGTCGTCCGGGCCGCCTCGGACCGCCTCACGGATGATCCGGCGCGCGTCCTCGCGCAGCCTGCTCGTCTGCAGCCCCGTGCCGGAGCTCTCGGTATGAGTGTTGGCGTACCGCGGCAGGACCTGCTCCCTGATGACGTCCTCAATGAAGTCCAGCGCCCTGCCCGATGCCGTGTAGTCGGCGTAGATGATCCGGCGCGGCCCATAGGGGCCCTCCAGAACCTCGTCATCCCCGATCACGCCGTGCCGGATCCGCTCCAGCAGCGGCGAGGTCGGTGAGCCGCCGCCGGCTTCGCTGTGCTCCGAATCGCAGGACAGAGGCATGGCCCCTCCCAGGGTATGCAGCCTGGTGCCCGTCGTTTCTGACGCTAGGCGTTCAGAGGCGTCGCGCTCAGGGGCCAAAGTCCCGGGATGACCGTCCTGAGGTCATGCTGCTCCCCAGCACCTGGTGAACTGCTCACCCAGTTCCTCCTGGCAGGTCGCCGGCCGCGTGGACCACCATTCGGTCGCCCCGAGTTGCTCATGGAGGACGTCACGTTGTCCAGATTTCCTGAGCGAGCAGATCGCGCATCGACACCATGCCGACGACGCGGCCTTTGTTGTCCTGGACGGGCAGGTGACGGATTCCCCCATCCAACATTCGGCGGGCCACTTCGCGCACATCCTCCTCCAGCCCAGCGGTCTTGATCTGCGTTGATGCGTACGCCACTGCCGGCTGCGAGGCCGGTTCGGGCGAGCTCGCCAGCGCCTCGACCAGGTCACGCTCGGTGATGATCCCGAGCACTTGTTCGCCGTCGAGCACCGCGAGGGCGCCGATCTCGTTGTCTCTCATCCACTGCGCGACCTCGACCAGCCGTTCATCAGCTCGGCAGCCGAATACCATCGGACGATAAACATTATTGACCAGCATTTTCCACCTCTAATGCATTGATCGGACTGACGACTATCAGGCGGGGCGATGGCCCTGCCTCGGAGCCTGCAGGACACGGTCGATCAGCAAGTGCAGGTGGGACCGGAACCGCATGACTTCCTGTGGGGCCAGAGCGTCTCGGTGGCCGTGCGGCAGTGAGGTGGCGCGCCACGGCGTTGGTCGATCACCGTGGTTGGGCACACCGTAAGTGACGAAACCGGTCATTGCCCACACCAGGGTCCAGAGCATGTAATCAACATCAACGCCCGGGGGCACCAGCGGCCGTACGGCGTCGGCGACCATGTCGGTCAGCGGCCGCTCGTACTCTGACTCCAAGTCAGCGCTGCCGGCCGCGTCCCCCACCCACCGGTGCAGCCACAGCCGGGCCACCAGGGGATGGGACAGATGAAAGTCCAGGTAGGTGTCGGCGAAATCGCGTAGCCCTCCCGCGGTCAGGCGCATGGACTCCACCGCCTCCTCAAGCATCGCCTGCTCGATGAGGTGCGCACGCCGCATCACCTCGTGATAAAGCTCCAACGTGCCACCGGTTCGTTCCAGCAATGTGAAAGTGTCCACACCAGCAGCCTCGGCGATCATGCCGCCAGTGGTGCCGTCGAAACCAAGGTCGGCGAACAATCGAGTCGCGACCTGAATGATCCGCTCCCGCTCAGAACCCGCGCGTGCGCTCATATCGACGCCCTATACCCAGCGGTCTGGGCACTGCACCCGTTTACACCGGCGCTCCCGCACCGGCGCGTGACCGTGCGATTAAGTAGGGAGCGATCTCCAAGGGCCATGGCCATGACACTTTGCCGTGTCCGATCCGGGAACGGAAACAGGGCAACGGAAATGTTGACTTCTCTAAGCAATGCCATTACTCGCATGCCCCGGCCCGGTGGTTGGTCCCCTGGTGGGGGGTAGGAGGGCTGCACGGCTGTGTCCCTGCGACGACGGGGGTGAGGATATGGCTGGGCGGCCGGTTTCGGGTGGGCCGTACCGGGGTGGCGGAGGTCCGCCGCGGCGGGATGGGCGGTTGCCGGATCTGGGCGGCAGAGACTTGGACGAGATTCAGGCGGGGCTGCAGCGGCTGGCCGCCGAGCACGGCCGGTTGCACCAGTTGTTGGACGCGGTGCTCGCGATCAGTAGCCATCTGGAACTGGAGGAGGTGCTGCACACCATCGTCGAGGCGGCGCGGGCCCTGGTGCAGGCCCGGTACGCCGCGGTGGGGATCCTGGACGACCACGGTCAGTTCAGCAAACTGATCACCGCGGGGGCCCGGGTCGACCAGTGCGCCGACCGGGCGGGTGAGTTGCCCCACGGAACCGGACTGCTGGGAGATCTAGTGCGGGATCCTCGACCGCTGCGGGTGGAAGATCTGCCCTCCCATCCCCGCAGTGCGGGGTTCCCTGCCGGACATCCGGTGATGACCACGCTGCTGGGCGTGCCGATCCGGGTCCGCGACACCGTCTACGGCAATCTCTATCTGGCCGACAAGACCGACGGACCGTTCACCGACCGGGATGAGGAGGTGGTGTCCGCCTTGGCCAGCGCGGCCGGAGTGAGCATCGAGAACGCCCGGCTGTACGCGCGGCTGCGCGCGGCCACTGAGGACTTCCAGCGGCGGCTGCTGCCGCAGATGCCGCAATTGCACGAGTGGGAACTACAGGCCCGATACCAGCCGTCCAGCCAGGCGCCGAGTGTCGGCGGCGACTGGTACGACGTCATCCACCTGCCCGACAGGGTGCCGTGCCTGATGGTCGGGGACGTGATGGGCCATGACCTGCGGGCGGCCACGGTGATGAGCCAGATCAGCAACATGCTCCGAGTGATCGCCTTCGACCAGTGCGAGCCGCCCAGCCGGATCCTGCAGCGCCTGGACCGGGCGCTGCACGAGTTGCACGGCGGGCCGATGGCCACAGTGATCGTGGTGCGGCTGGAAGGCAATGGTGCAGGGCGGCAGCTGCGGTGGGCCAGCGCCGGGCACCTGCCGCCACTGCTGGCCGTCCCCGGCGAGCCCGCCCGATACGTGGAGGCCGCTGTCGGCCCACCGCTCGGGGTCGATCCCGACGTCGTCCGCCCCGACCACGGGCATCAGCTCCCTGTCGGTGCGACCATGCTCCTGCACACCGACGGACTGATCGAGGACCGGGCCCACACGCTGGACGAGGGCATGCGGGGAGCCGTTCGCATCGCCACCGACCACGCCGACCGCCCGTTGCCGCAACTGTGCGACGCCCTACTGACCCACTGCCGGCAAGCCGGTGAGCACGACGCATTCGAAGACGACGTCGCACTGCTCGCCGCCCGGCTGGCCCCCCGACCGCCTTGAGCTGCAACGGAAGTCTTGACGGCATCTATAACGGGCGACCGCGCAGCCGGTTGCCGTGCGACAGGGTGCGGACCGGCTCGTGGTGAGACCATGCCGCCGCTTCGGGAACCCGATCGCCCTGAAGGTCATGCCGGGGCCGACGGAGCGCCGGCCTGGATGGTTAGCGTTGGGCCGCGGGCCACCATTGCGAGCCGGGGGGATGGTCGTGGCTGATTACTGGTCCAGTGCAGTGCTGATCGGTGTGCTGGTCACCTTCAATGCGTTGTGCTCAGGCACCGAAATCGCGTTGGTCTCCGTTCGCGCAGGTCAGCTACGGCAGTTGGAACGCCGGGATGCCGCCGGTGTGAGTGCGCTGGCCCGGCTGGAGCGGGATCCGAACCGCTTCCTGGCCACCATCCAGATCGGGATCACCCTGGCCGGTTTCCTGGCCTCGGCAACGGCGGCGGTGTCCCTGGCCGAACCGCTGGCGCCTCAGCTGGCCTTCCTCGGTGAGGCCGCCGAAACTGTTGCGGTCGTGCTGGTGACGATGATTTTGACCTTCATGACCTTGGTTTTTGGAGAGTTGGCCCCCAAGAGACTGGCGATGCAGTACGCGCAACGGTGGGCGTTGCTGGCCGGCAGGCCCTTGAACATACTCGCGACGATCTTCCGGCCTGCGGTGTGGGTGCTGGGCAAAGCCACCGATGCCACCGTGCGAGCTCTCGGTGGTGACCCGAGGGTCTTCGATGACCAGGTCAGTTTCGAAGAGCTGAGGGACCTGGTGATCGAGCACCGGGGACTGAGCCGAGAGCAGCGCCGAATGATCACCGGGGTGATGGAACTACAAGAGCGGATGCTGCGGGAGATCGTGGTGCCCCGTCCCGCGGTCTTCACCCTCCGGGCAGACACCCCGACCGCTGCAGCCTGTACGGCACTGGCCGCCGCTGGACACTCGCGCGCCCCGGTGCTGGCGTCCCCGAGCCCGGAAGACGTCGTCGGCGTAGTCCACCTGCGCGACCTCCTCGCTCAGGAGGGGACCGTTGGGCAGGCCGCACGTCCGGCCGTGTTGTTCCCTGACACCCTTTCAATCGCTGAGGCACTGCGCCGCTTCAAGGCCGAAGGGCAGCAGTTCGCGCTGGTCATCGATGAGGGCTGCGCAGTGAGCGGCATAGTCACCATGGAAGACCTGTTGGAGGAGATCGTCGGAGAGGTCTACGACGAGACCGACCATGACGTCGTACAAGCTCAGCGATTCCCCGATGGATCGCTGCTACTACAAGGCACCTTCCCGGTGCACGACCTGCCCGACCTCGGAGTGGAACTCATCGATCGGCCCCAGGGCGAGTACGCCACGATCGCCGGGCTCACTCTGGCCGCCCTCGGCCGCATCCCCGACCGACCCGGAGACCAGGTCAAGCTGGCTGCGTGGACCATTGAGGTCACCAGGATCGACCATCACGCCATCACCGCCGTCCGGCTCCGTCCCCAGAGCAATCCCCGAAGGCAAGTCGAAGAATGATCCATGCCGACACCGATCTCGAGCCACCCGGACTGGTGAATCCGTTCCCGAAGGTGACTGCTGGGCCTGGCCGACCGCGGCAGTGGTTTCGTGGACCTTCTGCCGCCGTGCTTCGGCGACGGTGAACGGGTGACGTTAGCTGGAGGGGATGACGGCGACCGGGCAGCGGGCGTAGTGGATGACGCCGTGGGAGATCGAGCCGAGTTGGGGTGCGGTCCAGCGCCGTTGGTGGGCGCCGACCACGAGGAGGCGGGCGTTGCGTGAGGCGTGGGACAGCGCGGTCACCGGGTGTTCCATGATGATCTCGTCCACGACGTCCACGCGCGGGTACTTGGCGCGCAGCGGCTTGTAGGTCTCGATGACCTGGCCGCGCAGGTCGAGTTCGATCTGTTCGGCGTCGATCGCGTAGCCGGCCTCGATGAGGGTGCCGAATGTCTGCCAGGCGTGGACGACGCGCAGCCGGGCGTCCCGCAGCGCGGCGGTCTCGAAGGCGTACTCCAGGACGGTGCCGACGTCCCGCAGGAGGTCGATGCCGACGACGATCTCGCCGCGGTCGGCGGTGTCCCCGTGCACGATCACGACCGGGACGGTGGGGCGCGCGGCCACCCTCAGGCTCGTCGAGCCCAGCAGCATGCTGGCGAACCCGCCGCGGCCTCGGCTGCCCACCACCAGCTCGAACGCCTTGTCCGACTGCGCGTGCAGGGCCTGCGAGGGCTCCTCGGAGACCAGGTCGGTCGTGACCTCCAGGCCGGGCCAGCGCTCCTGCACGCGTTCGCGGGTGGCGGTGAGCAGCCGGTGCCCGATGCGGCTCATTCGTTCGGTGGTGTCGGCCGGCACGAACAGCGGCGCCCTGTAGGGCCAGGTCTCCAGGGCGTGGACGATGTGCAGGGGGCGTTCGCGCAGGACGGCTTCGGCGGCGGCCCACTGCAAGGCGCGGTCCGACTCCTCGGAGCCGTCGATGCCGACGACGATCGGCTCGGACATCGTGTTCTCCTTCGGCTCTCGGTTCCCTTTTTCCAGGCTCTTTGCCGGTCGCGCGCGACCCTAGGGGCGAAGGTCCCCGTCCGGGCGGCCTTTGTGCCCGGTGCCGGCGAGTCCGCCGCCCCTAGAAACCGCAGCACTGGGTGGGAAGCGTGGTGGTTCCGGGCATCGAAGCAACGGCGAGGTGGACATGCGGGTTGTGATCGCGCGACGTGGCCCCGAGGTACTGTTCGTTCTCGCGGGCGGCGGGCTGGCGGCCGGCGCCGCCGTCCGTTGGACGGTCGGGACGGATGCCGGTGACCTGGTCTGGCTGCTGGTTACGATGCTCGCGCTCGTCCCGGCGGTGTGGTGGGTCGTGGACGGGCTGCTGCACCGCAGGTTCGGCAGCGACGTGATCGCGGTGCTGGCGCTGGCGGGGACGGTCGCGGTCGGCGAGGCCCTCGCCGGCGCGGTGATCGCTGTCATGCTCACCGGCGGGCGGCTGCTGGAGGACCGAGCCGGGCGGCGGGCTCGCCGCGATCTGGGATCGCTGCTGTCACTGGCGCCCCGCGTCGCGCACCGCCGGACAGACGGAGGCGGTCTCGACACGATCGACGTCGCCGAAGTGCGTCCGGGCGACCGGCTGCTGGTCCGGCCGGGCGAGGTGGTGCCGGTCGACGGGTTGGTGGAGCACGGGACGGCCGTCCTGGACGAGTCCACGCTCACCGGCGAGGCGCTGCCGGTGGAGCACCCACCGGGTGGCGCTGTGCGCAGCGGCGCCGTCAACTCGGGGCGGCCCTTCGAGCTGCGCGCGACCAACGACGCGGCCTCCAGCACGTATGCGGGGATCGTCCGGCTGACCGAGGAGGCCGCGGCCGAGAGCGCGCCGTTCGTGCGGCTCGCCGACCGGTACTCTGCCCTGTTCATCCCGGTGACGCTGGTGCTGGCCGGGGCGGCGTGGGCCGCCGCCGGGGATCCGGTGCGAGCCGTGGCGGTACTGGTGGTGGCAACGCCCTGCCCGCTGATCCTGGCCGCGCCGATCGCGTTCGTGTCCGGCCTGTCGCGCTGCGCGCGGCGGGGCGTGGTGGTGAAGGGCGGGAGCGCGCTGGAGCGGCTCGCCAGGGCGCGAGTGCTGCTGTTCGACAAGACCGGCACGGTCACCACCGGACATCCCGCGCTCGCCGAAGTCATCCCCGCCCGCCCGGCGCCCGCCGGTGATCCGCTGGTTCTGGCGGCCTCGCTCGACCAGGTGTCGCCGCACGTGCTGGCGTCGGCGATCGTGCGCGGAGCGCATGAGCGCGGGCTGACGCTAGCCGCGCCGTCGGACGTCGAGGAGACCGCCGGGCAGGGCGTGCGCGGCGTCGTGTCCGGCCATCGGGTGAGCGTCGGCAAGGCGAGCTGGGCCGGCGAGGCCGATCCGGCCTGGCTGGAGCGGGTGCGCCGCCGGGCCGCCGCGCGTGGCGCGATCACGGTGTTCGTGGGGGTGGACGGGCGGGTCGCCGCGGTTCTGCTGCTGCGTGACCGGATCCGCCCGGATGCGCCGCGCACGTTCCGGTTGCTGCGCCGGGCCGGCATCGAGCGCACCGTGATGGTGACGGGCGATCGCGCGGACGTCGCGAACTCGATCGGCGAGCTGGTCGGCGCGGACGCCGTGCACGCCGGGCTCACTCCGGCGGAGAAGGTGGAGGTCGCCCGCGCGGAGAGCGAGCGGGCGGCGACCGTGATGGTCGGCGACGGGGTCAACGACGCGCCGGCGCTGGCGGCGGCCGGGGTCGGCGTCGCGCTCGGCGCCCGGGGCGCCACGGCGTCGTCGGAGGCGGCCGATGTGGTGATCACGGTGGACCGGCTGGAACGGCTCGCCGAGACCCTCGCCATCGCGCGGCGCACCCGCTCGGTCGCCCGGCAGAGTGTGGTCGCCGGGATGGGCCTGTCGCTGGCCGCGATGGTCGTCGCGGCGTTCGGGCTGCTGACCCCCGCGGCGGGCGCACTGCTCCAGGAGGGCATCGACGTCGCCGCGATCCTCGCCGCGCTGCGCGCGCTCGGTCCGGGCCGGGACCGGGAGCCGCGGCTGCGCGGCGACGCCGCCGAGCTCGTCCGGCGGCTGGACGAGGAGCACCGCGCGCTGTGGCCGCGCATCGACCGGCTGCCCGTCCTGGCGGACACGATCGCGACCTCCGGCGACCGGGAGCGGGACGCCGCACTGGACGCGCTGACGGGCTTCCTGACCGACCTCGCCGAACACGAGCGCAAGGATGAGCGGCTGCTCTATCCCGCGGTCGCGCAAGCCCTCGGCGGCGCCGACCCCACCGGGGCGATGAGTCGCGGCCACACTGAGATCGCCGAGCTGACGCGCCGCATCGGTGCGCTCATCGCGGAGGTGCGGTCCGCACCCGAGGCTCCGGAGCCCGTGAGCGATCTGCGCCGGACCGTCCAGGAGCTGTACGGGATCCTGCGGCTGCATTTCGCGCAGGAGGAGGAGAACTACTTCGTCCTCGCCGACGTGCACGGCACCTCCAGGCCCTGACGTTCGGCGGCACTGGCGGGACCTTCGTCACTCCTCAGCGCAGCCGTGCGGGCGAACGCTGGAATCCCCACCCAAGGACGGTGAATTCCGATGCGACGCCTCACGGCATTCTCGGCGGCGGTGCTGCTTCCGGCGACCCTGGTGACCGCGCCCGCCCTGCCCGCTCTGGCAACGTCCTCTCCCATGGCCCGTGCGGCGGCGACCGAGGACGTCCCCACCTACACGCCCGGCATCGCCGGCTCGCCCAGCGGCAAGGGCTTCGACGTCGCCTACCGGGCCTCCACCACCAACGTGCTGTACCGGCGGTTCGTCGACGGTGCATGGTCCACCCCGCTCAACCTGGCGGGACACCTGATCGGCGGCGCCGCCGTCACCTTCGCCGGCGGCGACCCCCACGTGTACGGGCGCGGCGTCGACGGCAAGCTGTGGGAGCGCGTCCGCGTCAACGGCACCTGGCAGCCCTGGGCCAAGGTCGACGATCTGATCATCAGCACCTCGCCCGCAGCCGCCGGGCACCCGGACGGGCGTGTCGAGGTGTTCGTCCGCGATGCCGCCGACAAGCTGCAGGCCAAGACCTACACCCCCGGCACCGGCTGGAGCGCCTGGACCACCCTGGAAATGACGGCCGACTCCGCGCCCGCCGCCGCCGTCACCGGGCCGGACACCGTCCGCGTCGTGGTCACCGGCCGCGACCACGCCGTCTGGACCCGGACCCGCATCGGCACCGCCTGGGCCGATTGGACGTCCCTGGGCGAGAGCACCTACAGCGGCCCCGGCATCGCCGCCGACACCACCACCGGGAAGGTCTGGGTGTTCGTCCGCAACGGCGGTACCCACCGGCTGCGCGTCCGCGCCTACACCGGGTCGTGGGGCGACTGGCAGATCATGGGCGGCCTGTACGTCGACGGGCCCGGCGCCGCGTTCGCCGGCGGCAAGACCGTGTCGGTCGGACGCGGCCGGGACGGGGCGTTCTGGAGCCGCACCATCACCGGCACCACCTGGACGACCGATGTGAAGGCCTGGGTCCCCGGACCTCCGCCCGGCGTGCCGTCCGCGCTGCGCGGCAAGAACGTCACCAAGATCCCCACCACGTCCAAGGTCTCCGCGCTGACGTTCGACTCGGCCTGGGACGCCTCCGGGGTCGCCTCGATCCGCGCGACCCTGCAGCGCGAGAACGTTCCGGCGACGTTCTTCCTCGTCGGCGACTTCGCCCGCGGCTTCCCGGTCTACAGCAACCTGCTGGCCGGGTCGGGGTTCCGCATCGGCGACCACAGCGACACCCACCCCGACTTCACCAAGATCAGCGACGCGACGGCCAAAACGCAGGTCACCACCGCCCGCACCGCGATCTTCAACACCAATGGTGCGCAGGCCGTGCCGTTGTTCCGTTTCCCCTACGGCGCCTACACCGCCTCGGACGTGACGCTGCTGAACGGCTTGGGCTACGTCCCGGTCGGCTGGACGGTCGACTCGCTCGGCTGGCAGGGGACCTCGGGCGGGCAGACCGCCGACAAGGTCATCGCCCGCGTGCTGGCGGCCAAGACGCCCGGGATGATCGTGCTGATGCACGTGGGCGCCAACCCCGATGACGGCACCACGCTGGACGCCGACGCGCTTCCGGCGATCATCACCGGGCTCCGCGCCGCCGGGTACTCCTTCACCACCCTCGACGCCCTCATCCCCTGACCGGTGGGCACGCAGACCGCCGAGGGCGGTCCCGCCGGCCCACCGGCCGCCAGGGACCGCCCGGGGAGACGCGGACGCGGCCGGACCTGGTTCGGCCGCGTCCTCGGCCTGCTCATCGTCGTCGCGATCTTCGGCAAGGTGCTGCCCGACCTCGTCGATCTGGGGAAGGTCGCCGGCATCCTGCGGACGCGCGTACACGCCCTGGACCTGGTCCTGCTGTCGGCGTTCACGGCCCTGTCGGTGCTGCTGTCGGCCATCGGCCTCAGCGCGGCCTTGCCGGGGCTGCGGCTCGCCCCCGCGTCCGCCATCAACGTGGTGACCACCGCGCTCTCCTACGCCCTGCCAGGCGGGGGCGCGGCCGGCGCGGCGCTGAACGTCACGATGTCCCGGGACCTCGGTTTCCGGGCGGGCCCGATCGCGCTGCAGGTACTGGTGACGGGCGTCTGGAACCTCGTCGCCCGGCTGACGCTGCCGCTGCTCGCGCTCGGTCTGCTCGCCATGGCGTCGGACGTCCCTCCCGGAGTGCGCGGGGCGGGCACCATCGGGCTGGGACTGGCCGCCGCCCTCATCGTGCTGACCGTCGTCATGATGTGGAGCGACCGCGCGGCGTCGGCGATCGTGGCCGGCTTCGCCCGGGCCGCGCGCCCCGTCGCGCGGCTGCTGCACCGCCGGATCGCCGACCGCACCGGTGACGTCGGACGATTCCAGAGCGAGGCCCGCGAGCTGATCCGCGACCGGTGGCCGGCCCTGACGCTGTCGGCCGTCGGCTACCACGTCTGTGTGTTCGCGGTGCTGTACATGTCGCTGCAGGCGGCCGGCGTGTCCCGGGTCGGGGTGCTGGAGGCGTTCACCGTCTACACGGTGGCACGCCAGGTGACCGCCATCCCGCTTACGCCCGGCAGCGCGGGCGTCCTCGAACTCGCCCTGATCGGCGGGCTCGACCTCACCGGCGCGGATCTGCCCGCCGCCACGGCCGGTGTCCTGCTGTTCCGCTTGTTCACCTACCTGCTCTACCTTCCGGTAGGCGGCGCGGTGTGGGCGTGGTGGCGGTGGCGCCGCCCGCGGGTCGCCGCGCATCCGCACGAGGCCGCGTTCCGCCACCCCATGGACGCGCTCCGCCTGATGCTCGCACTGGCGGCGCTGATGGTGCTGGTCGCGGTGAGCCGTGACGTGCCCGGCTGGGACGCCGACCTGTTCCGGCTGGTCAACGACCTTCCGGACGCCATCGAAGTGCCGATGTGGCTGCTGATGCAGGCCGGCTGGGTCGGCGCGGCCGCCGTCGCGGGCGTCGCGGCCGCGGCTTTCCGCAGGTTCCGGTTCGCCGTCACGCTCACCGTGGGCGGGACGCTGGCGTGGGTGCTCGCCAAGGTCGTCAAGGACGTCTCCGGCCGTCCTCGCCCCGCCGCGCTGCTGGAGGACGTCGCCCTCCGATCCGACGCGACGCCGTTCGGCACGGGCTTCGTCGCCGGCCACACCGCCGTCGCCGCGGCGCTGGTGACGGTGGCGGGCGCCTACCTTCCCCGCCCGTACCGGCGGACTCTGTGGGTCGTGGTCGCCGCGGTCGGAGCCGCCAGGATGTACGTGGGGGCGCACTTCCCGGTGGACGTGCTCGGCGGCGCGGCCCTGGGCTGGGCCGTGGGCGCGGCTGCACTGCTCATCATCGGAACGCCCGCGCACCGTCCCCGGCTCGCGGCGATACGCGAGACGCTCACGCGCCACGGGTTCACGGTCACGGACGTGCGTCCGCTGCCCGGCGACCTGCGGCACGCCGTCCCCTACGCCGTGACGACATCCGCCGGGCGGCTCTTCGTGAAGGTCATCGGACGCGACCAGCGCGACGCCGACGTCCTGCACCGGCTCGGCCGGCTGTGGCGGCGCAGGCCGGGCGAGCCTCCGTTCGCCACCGCCAAGCACCTGGCCGAGCACGAGGGGTACCTGCTCATGCGCGCCCACCGGGCCGGCGCGCGGGTACCGTCCGTCCGGTTCGTGACGGAGGCCGGTCCGGGCAGCTGGGCGCTGGTCATGGACCACGTTGATGCGTGTCCGCTCGGCACGGCCGATGCGCTCACGCAGGAGGCTCTGGACGACCTGTGGCGGCAATGCGCGGCACTGCGGAACGACCGCATCGCCCACCGCGATCTCCTGCCGGGCAACGTCCTGATCGATGCGCGGGGACGCCCATGGATCGTCGGCTGGGGGCGGGCCGAGACCGACACGGCACCGGCCCTGCTCGACGAGGACGCGGCCAAGCTGGTCGCGATGACCTCTGCGGTCACGACCCGCGACCGAGCGGCGGCCGCCGCCCGGCATGCCCTCGGCCCGGCAGCGTCCGTACGGCCCGTGGCCGGCAGGCGAAGGCCATGGCGCCGCCGGGCGTTCGTTCTGCCTGGGCCGTTCCCACCGGACGCGGCCGCCACCGCGCGGCACCCGGGTGACGTGATACGGGTCGCCGCAGGGCTAGCCATTTGCCTCTCTCTTGCCCTCTTCGCTGCCGACGGACTTCTGCTGCGCCCCGAGGCCGGCGTCTTCCGGCTCGTCAACGATCTGCCCGGCTGGTTGTTCTGGCCGGTCAACGTCGTGATGCAGACCGGTGCGCTCGGCGCCGTAGGGGCGACGGCGGCGGCGGCCCTCGCCGTCCGCCGGGTCCGGCTCGCCGTCGACCTGGCCCTCGCCGGGACCCTGGCCTGGCTGCTCGCCAAGCTGGTCAAGGACGCCGCCGACCGCGGACGTCCCGGCGCGCTGCTGTCGGAGGTCGTCCTGCGCGGTGCGCACGAGGGCGGGCTCGGCTTCGTCTCCGGTCACGCGGCGGTGGCCGCCGCCCTGGCCACCGTGGCCGCCGCGCACGTCCGTCGCCCGGTCCGGTGGGCGCTGTGGGCGGTCGCCGTCGCCGTCCCGCTGGCCCGCGTCTACGTGGGCGCCCACTTCCCGCTCGACGTCGTCGCCGGGGCGGCCCTCGGCTGGGCTGTGGGCGGCGCCGTGCACCTCGCGCGCGGCACGCCCAACCACGTCCCGGCGCCGGCGCAGGTCGCCGCCGGTCTCGCCCGCTGCGACCGGGCGGGATCCCTCGTCGAGCCGGTGAAGGCGGACGCCCGCGGCTCGGTCCCCTTCACCACCCTCTCCCCCGACGGGCGCACGGCCTTCGTCAAGGCGCTCGGCCGCGATCAACGCGACGCCGACCTGCTGTTCAAGGCGGCCCGGTTCCTCCTCTACCGCGAGGTCGAGGACGAGGCGCCGATGGCGAGTCCCAAACGCCAGGTGGAGCATGAGGCGTACATGCTGATGCGCGCTGCGTCCGCAGGTGCACGCGTGCCCGCCGTCCTGGGTGTGGCGCCTGCCGGAGCGGGCACGTGGATTCTCGCCGAGGAGACCGTCGACACCGGCGGCCGGCCGGCGACCTCGTTGGACGACACCTCCCTCCGCCGCCTGTGGGGTGAGGTCGCCAAACTCCGCAAGGCGCGGATCGCGCACCGCGATCTGCGCTTGGCGAACGTGCTCATCGACACCGGCGGCAACCCGGTGCTCGTCGACTTCGGCTTCGCCGAGGACGCCGCGAGCAACGAGCGGCTGGCCCAGGACGTGGCCGAACTCCTGGTCTCCACGGCACTCCTGGCCGACCCGCGGCGGTCCGTCCAAGCGGCCGTGGACGTGCTCGGAGCATCCGCCGTCGAGGCCGCCGCCCCCTACCTCCAGCCTCTGGCGCTGGCACGATCCACCCGGATGAAACTGCGGGACACCCCCGGGCTCCTGGAGGAGTTGCGCACCGCAGTGACCCGTGCGGGGGCGACCCGTGCCGCCCCTCGCCCGCTGTCGCGGATCCCGTCCCGGCCGTGGTTCCTGCTGCTGCTCGTCCTCGCAGGCTACGTGACCTACCACGCCCTCATCGGCATCGCGGGCCTGCGCTCCCCCGTGGCCGTGCTCGCGGACGCCGGTGTGCGCTGGCTCTTCGTCGCCCTGCTGCTGGTGGCAGCCTCCTATGCGGCGGCCGCACTCTCCTTGATGGGCGCCTCAACGCGCGACCTCGCCTTCGGGCGCACCTGCGTGCAGGAGGCCGCCGCGTCCTACGCGTCCCGCCAGCACCCGACCGGCCGGGGCGGCGCCGCCGTCCTCGGCACCTACCTCCGCGACCATGGAGCCGGGCCGTACGAAGCCGTCGCGACGGTCGCGCTCACCCGGTTGACGGGCGCGTTCGTCCATCTGGTCGCCTTGGCCCTCGCACTGGCCTCCGCCGCGGTGCAGGGACGGGAGACGCTCCGTGCACCGACCTGGTCCCTGCCGCTGGTCCTGATCGTCTCTGCCGTCGCCGCTCTGGGGACGGTGCAGATATGGCGCCGCCGGGCGGAGCTCGTGCTGCAGCTGAGGGCGGCCGCGGCCGGCCTGCCCGGGCGGATGCGCCGCCCCCGGCGCCTGATCGCGCTCCTGGCCGGCAACGCCGCGGTGACCAGCTTCTCCGTGCTGGCGTTCCTGGCCGTGGGCCACGCCGTGAACGTGCCGCTCTCCTCCGTCGCTCTGGCTGCGGTCTACCTCCTGCTGGTTCCGCTGCGTCTCCTCGGTCCCCTCCCGGGCGGACTCGGAATCGTCGAACCCATGCTCGTCCTCGCCCTGGTCACCCTCGGGACGGGGCCGACGGAAGCCGTCCTGACCGTGCTGATCTACCGGATCCTCAGCTTCTGGCTGCCGATCCCGCCCGCCGCTCTGGTCTTCCACACCATCGGCGACCACGGCCGGATCAGTCGCCGGTGAGGTCCCGGCGCTCGAAGAGCAGGTGGCCGGCTGCGGTGAACAGCACGCCGACCGCGACCATGACGGCGGCGGCGACGGGTTCGAACGGTTCGGCCGGGACGCTCGCGAGGTGGTGGAACGGGGAGACGTCCAGGATCAGGTCCGGCCAGTCCAGCGCGGGCCCGATCATCTCGACGAGGTAGGCGACGACGACCGCCGCGGCCGACACGGGCACGGTCAGCCGGGGCCGGATCCCGAACACGAGCACGGCAAGGCCCGTGGCAAGGACGGCGACCGGAAGCGGATTGAGGTTCGCGCCGAGCATCTCGGCGAACCCGACGCCGGCGCCCGTGGCGGCCGCGCCGGCCCACATCGCGGTCGCGGCGGCCAGCCCGAGCAGCAGCGCGGAGGCGAGGGTGAGGACGACATGGCCGCCGAGCCACCGGCCGCGGCCGACGGGACGGGCCAGGACATGGTCCAGCCGCCCGGCTGCCTCCTCGGCGCGGGCCGCGCCGATGCGCCAGCACGCGTACAGCGCGATGAGCAGGCCGATGAGGATGCCCATGACACCGGCGAACCCCTCGGCGACGTCCGCGGCGTCCCACCCGATCGTCCCCAGGACCCGCTGATAGTTCGGGTCTTCGGCCATGAGGTCGACGGCGGTGACGATCAGCGCTCCGGCGACGAACGCGTATCCGGCGATGCCGAGCAGCCAGCCGGCCAGCATGCCGCGCGTGCCGCGCCGGGCGAAGGCCAGTGGACTGCCGAGCCCGCGCATGCGGGCGCGGGCGCGGTCCGGTTCATTGATCAGCGCGTCCGCGGTGTCGCGCCGGGACCGCAGCACGATGGCGCTGGAGGCAAGGACGGCGGGGACCGCCAGCAGAACGGTGAGCGCCGACCAGTCGGGATCGTGGTAGGGCTGCAGGTCGTCCAGCCACCCGAACGGGGTGAACCAGCGCAGCCAGCCGCGCGAGTCGGCGCTGTTGGCGGCCATCCGCAGCAGGAAGAACACCCCGAAGACCGCGGCCGAGGCGGCGGTCACACGCCGCCGCACCTGAAGCAGCTGAGCCAGCACCGCCGCAACGCCCGCGAACGTCGCGGCGAACCCGGCGAGCCCCAGACCGAACACCACCGAACCCTTCCCGCCCGCGCCCATCAGCGCCAGCGTGCCGGCGGCGGAGGCACCGGCCGCCAGGACCGCACCCGCCAGCACGATCACCTGCACCAGAACGACACGGGAAGGACGAATCGGACCGGCCAAGACGAGTTCGGCGCGGCCGGACTCCTCCTCACCGCGCAGCAGCCGTCCCGCGGCCAGCAGCGCCCAGACACCGGTGATCGCGGCCAGCATCCAACCGGCGTCCCAGGCGACGAACCCGCCCGCCGTGTCGACCGCATGCGGAATGCCCTGCAGCATCCGCACCGCGGGATCGTCCGACATCGCCGCGAGCTTCTGCCGCGACGCCGCATCCGGATAGGTCTGCTCGTAGGAGAAGACCTCGACCGCGACGAAGAACGCGACGACCGGCACCAGCCAGCCGACACCGCGCCGGATCAGGCGAACGGTCAGCAAGGCGACCCGCAACGCCGCCGGGTACCGCCGTCCCAGGCCAGGGCGGACGGCCGCCTGGCGCACCGGGATGGTCCTGCTCATCGCTCCGCCCCGGCGTAGTAGCTCAGGAAGATCTCTTCCAGGGTCGGCTCGTGGCTGCGCAGCCGGACCAGTGAAGGTGTGCTCAGCCGGGACAGCACCGCCGACGGTGATCCGCTGACCGACACCCGGACACCGCCGTCGATGGGCTCCACACCGGTCACGCCGGGGACGCCGGCGAGGTCGGGGACCGGGCCGTCGATGATCGCATCCAGTACCGTCCCGCCGAGGGCACGCAGGTCCTCCAGCGCGGCGACCTCGACCAGCCGCCCTTCGCGCAGGATCGCCACCCGGTGGCAGACGTCCTGGACCTGGTCCAGGATGTGGGAGGACAGGAAGACGGTCTGGCCTCGGCCGGCCGCCTCCCGGACCAAGGCCTGGAATTCGGCCTCCATGAGCGGGTCGAGGCCGGACGTCGGCTCGTCCAGAAGGAGCACGTCCGGCCGGGTCATCAGCGCCGCGATCAGCGCGAGCTTCTGCCGGTTGCCCTTGGAATAGGAGCGGGCCCGCATGCCCGGGTCGAACCGCAGCCGCTCGACGAGCTCGTCCCGGAACGGCACGTCCACATCGCCGTGCAGGTTCCCGAGGTAGGTGAGCGTCTCCATCCCGGTCAGCTGCGGCCAGAGCGCCACGTCCCCGGCGACGTAGCCGATGTGCCGGTGAGCGCGCTCGACGTCCCCGACCGGAACGTCCATGAGCCACGCCGTACCAGACGTGGGCCGAACGAGGCCGAGCAGCAACCGGATCGTCGTCGATTTCCCGGCACCGTTCGGCCCCAGGAATCCGAAGATCTCCCCACGCCCGACCTCCAGGTCGAGCCCGTCCACCGCGACCACCCGCCCGAAACGCTTCGTCAGGCCCTCGGTTCGTATCGCCGACGCGACCACAGCGCACCTCCTCACAATCCCGCTCCCGAAGCTAGAGAAGTGATCAGCGTTCGGCAGCGGCCAAAGGTCCCGTCACCGCCCGTCCTTCGGCACCCGTCGGCGGGCCGCCGCGAACCTGGTCCCGAACCGGCCGTCTTCGGCCCGGGTGTCATCGGGACGTTGGTCCCTGGCGGCGCAGTGGGCGACGACGGAACCTGGTGCCACTGGTGAGGCTCACGAAAGGAACGGTCATGGGCGTCCATGCCACCTGGCAGAGCGCGTCCGCACAGCTCACAACATCCGTCGAGCATGTGCCTGGTACGACGCGCGTGGCGGCCGCCGGTGAGCTGGACATCGCGACCGCTACCGACTTCGGAATCGAACTGGCCCACGTAATCGACGAGCACGGGCCCGACGTCCTGATAGACGCTTCCAGTCTGACCTTCTGCGACGCCCGCGGACTCGCCGCGATCGTGGCCGCCGATGGACTCGCGCGGCACCGCGGCGGCTCCGTCACGCTGACCGGCGTCCGGCCGCAGATGGCGCGGATCCTGCGCATCACTCGGCTCGACAAGCGGTTGCGCCCCGTCACGGCCGCCGCCGGCTGAAAGAACGCCGTCGGCTTCGCTTGACGAGGGGCAACGGCCCCCGGAGTCCGCACAACGCGAGCTGGAGGTGAGGGCATGACCGTCCTGGTGGCATACGCAAGTGCGCACGGGTCCACGCGGAGCATCGCCGAACGGATCGGGGCGGTACTGACCGAGCACGGTGAGCAGGTCGAAGTCTCTGCCATGAGCGGCGTGGGCAACGCCGGCGCCTACAAGGCGTTCGTGCTCGGCAGCGCCGTCCACAGCCGAGCCTGGCTGGCCGAGGCGACCTGCTTTCTGGAGCGGGAGCGCGCCATCCTCGCCGAGCGGCCGGTGTGGCTGTTCAGCGTCGGGATGCCCGCCGCGCTGCGCGGCCCTTGGCGCGGCTACGGTCCCAAGGAGGAGGCCCTGCTGGCAGACAACCTGCACCGGACGCTCGACGCCCGCGAACACCGGCTCTTCTCCGGGGCCTTCCGGCGCGAGCACATCCCTCTCGCCGGGCACCTGATCTGCAGGCTGCTCGGAATCCGATACGGCGACTACCGCGACTGGCCGGGAATCGATGCCTGGGCGTCGAAAATCGCGGGTGAGCTGAAGCCGCCCAGGTCAGTACCTGCGCCGGAACCTGCCGTCGGAGTCGTCGTGCCGCCCGGTGCCGCGGTCGCCGAGATAGAAGAGCCCGAGCAGGAAACCGACACCGACCATGACAATAATGATCATCGTCATCCCGAACAGGACTGAGGATCCCGGCATCGTGACCACCTCTTCCGCTCCGTTGCGGTCCACACCCAGTGTGCGCCGTGACCCGGCCCGGCGGCAGGGACCTTCGGCCCATCGACGGGGGACGAACGCCGGATGGGACGGCGACTCCTCCGAGGTATCGCCCGCTCACCGTGGTAGATGCGGCCAGTCGACGGGCTGACCGGCCCGCGCCGGCGCCAGGGGCCGGCCTTACGCCGGGTTGAAACGAGGTCGACCCGGCACACCTACAGCGAATCGGTCAAGGACGTGGCACTGGCCGCGACCGCCCGAGGCTTCCGCGACCTCCTACAGGCGCGGAGCCTCCTCACCGAGGGGTCGATCGTCCGCGCCATGGTGCTGGCCAGGACAGACGACACCCATCGCCTGAACCGGCGGAAACGCCGCCTCCTGAAGGACCGAACGTCCCTTGCGAACGGGACCTTCGCGCGTACCGCCGCCGGACGCCGGCCGGGAGGCTGGAAGTGTCAGCCCCCTCTGGAGAAGGTGAGTGCGATGCGCAAGAAGGTGCTCGTCCTCGGCGGCAACTTCGGTGGCCTGACCGCCGCGCTCAGCGTCAAACACGCCTTGGACGGCGATGTGGACGTCACGGTGGTGTCGGCGTCGGACCGGTTCCTGTTCAACCCCTCGCTCATCTGGGTCCCGTTCGGCAAGCGATCCGAAGACGACATCACCTTTCCGCTCGCCCCGACCTTCGGCATGCACGGCGTGGAGTTCGTCCACGCAGAGGCCAAGGCCATCGCTCCCATCGCGAAACGGGTGGACACGACCGCGGGAACCTACGACTACGACTACCTGGTCATCGCCACCGGCTACCGCAATGACATGGCCGTCGTGCCCGGCCTGGAGCCCGCCAACGGCGTCCACACCATCACCACGCTCCCCGACGCCGAGCGGGCTGGCGAGGCATGGCGCCGGTTCCTCGACGACCCCGGACCGGTCGTCATCGGCGCCACCCAGGGAACCGGCTGCTTCGGCGCCGCCTACGAGTTCCTGTTCAACACCGCCCACCAACTCAAAAAGGCGGGGCTGAAGAAGCGCGTTCCGCTGACCTACGTGACCGCCGAACCCTTCCTCGGGCACTTCGGCATCGGAGGGCTTCCCGGCGGCGAACGCCTCCTCAAACTGTTCTGCAAGAAAGAGGGCATCCAGGTCATCACCGGTACGGCGCTGGCCGAAGCGTCCCCCGGCCGGCTCGTGCTGGACGACGGCGGCAAGCTCGACTTCGCCTACGCGATGATCATCCCCCCGTTCCTCGGGCAGGAGGTCGTCGCCGGCACTCCCGGGCTGGCCGACACCAAGGGCTTCGTCCCGGTGCGCGACACCTACCAGTCGATCGCCCACCCCAGCATCTACGCCGTCGGCATCGCCGCCGCCGTGACCGTCCCGTGGACCACCGCGATCCCGGTCGGCGTACCCAAGACCGGCTTCCCCACCGAGGTCCAGGCGCGCGTCGCCGCCGACAACATCGCCGCCCGCATCCGCGGCGAGGAGCAGGCGCGCCACAAGGACTTCGGTGCAATCCCCGCCGTCTGCGTCATGGACGCCGGCAACAACGGCGTCATGATCCTGGCCGACCGCATGCTCCCACCGCGCAAGGCCGGCGTGCTGATCCCCGGCCCCCAGGCCCACGCAGCCAAGCTGGCCTTCGAGAAGTACTTCCTGTGGAAGGCCCGCAACGGCTACGTCCGCCTGCCCTGACCACGTCCGCCGGCCACCCGGCCGTCGAATGCGAGGAGGCGACATGACCATCCGACAGGAGCCGAAACGCACCGGCAACACCGCCCCGGCGCGGGTGACCGTTCTGATCGGTGACGCCCGCGAGGCGTGCAGAGGCTACGAAGTGACGTCCCCCACCCGGCTGATGCGTGCCTGGCGGTTGCTCACCGCCGTGAACGAGGAACTCCACTCCGACGGCATCGACGATGTGGGTGCCCGCCGGACGGCCCTGGTGTTCAACGCTCTCCGGGACGAAGTCGTCCGGTCGATCTCGCCGCAGCTCGCCGCGGAAGTGCGCGAGCTGCTCCCGCCGCTGGACGAGGACTCCGGCGTCGCCGGGACGCGCGCGGCGTGCTCGGGCGCGCTCGGCTGGCTCGACAGCCTGATGACCGCGATGCTCATGCAGCTCGCCGAGCAGGGCGACCGACTCGTCCAGGAAAACGGGCCGCCGTCCGGCAATCAGCCCCTGGGACGAGCCTCGCGGAACCGACCCGCCTCACGCCCGTAGATCCGGTCCTCGGTCTTCTCTTCGTCGGTTCGCTGATCGACATGGCCTGCGGCGCCCGCCACCGCAGGCGGTTCAGCGACCGATACCGGCGTGGACGATTCATCCATGCGCGCATTCGGCGCGCAACTTCGGCACGGCAATCCCGGCCGACCAATCACTTCACAAACCCCACCACAAGTTGTTATCGATCGATTACCCTTAGCCGTGCATTTGAGGCTGGGTAGAACTGGCCAGGACGAACTGGGCGACCGGGCGCATGAGGGGGGCGCCCGGCCGCCCTGCTCCTTCGGGCCGTTATTTCCGGTCGGTGCTCGCCATGGCTCTCCAAGCGGTGTTCGCGGCAGTCGATCTCATGCTCCAGTGGGATGGCCGCAGGGAGGAACACGGTGGCGACGGTTCCAGCGGCGAAGTTCGTCGGTGCCCCAGACGATGAGCGGGAACGCGGCGATGATGGCCAGGACGTCCCAGGGCAGTGCGGCGGTGCCGAACAGGTGCTGCAGCGGCGGGAGGTAGATCAGGGCGGCGGCGAACAGCAGTTCGAAGGCGATGCCGGCCAGTAGCAGCGGGTTGGTGGTGAGACCTACCTCGCGGAGCGAGGCGTGGTCGGTGCGGGCGGCCAGGGCGGTGCCGATCTGGCAGGTGACCAGGCCGGCGAACGTCGCGGTGGTGGCGGTCAGGTAGGCGTGGTGCAGGGCGGCGCCCTTGCCTGTGGGGTCGCCGGGGTGCCAGCCGGCGCGCCACAGGACGTAGAAGAACACGAGCATGACCAGGGCGGCGGAGACCAGGCCGAGGTAGCCCCAGGCGCGGATCAGCATGTCGCGGGAGATGACGCCTTGGGAGGATCGGCGCGGCGGGCGGTTCATGATGCCGGGCTCGGCGGGTTCGCGGCCGAGCGCGAGCGCGGGCAGCGTCTCGGTCCCCAGGTCGATCGCGAGGATCTGCAGCACGGTGAGCGGGAGGGGCACCAGGCCGCCGCTGAGTGCGAACACCAGGAACGGGACGATCTCCGGGACGGCGTGGGCGAAGATGTACAGGATGAACTTGCGGACGTTGTCGTAGACGCGGCGCCCGGATTCGATCGCGCTGACGATGGTGGCGAAGTTGTCGTCGGTCAGCACCATGGTGGACGCTTCGCGGGCCACGTCGGTGCCCGAACGCCCCATCGCCACGCCGATGTGGGCCTGGTGCAGGGCGGGCGCGTCGTTGGCGCCGTCCCCGGTCATCGCCACGACCTGGCCGTGCGCGCGCAGCGCGTCGGCGACCTTCAGCTTGGTCTCCGGGGACGAGCGAGCGAAGACGATCTCCGCATTGCCAGTCAGCAGCTCGTCCAGCTCGTGGTCGTGGATCTGCTCAGATTCGGCAACCACGTGCAGCCGGGGGACGCCGATGCCCACTTCCGCCGCAACGGCGGCAGCCGTGGCGCCGTTGTCGCCGGTGACGATATGGACACGCAGCCCGGCGTCGTGGCAGCGGCGCACCGCGTCGGCGACCTGCGGGCGCGGCGGGTCGTAGAGCCCGACCAGACCGAGGAGTCGGAGCCCGGTCTCGGCCTCCTCCCGGCGCTCGGGCACCTCGGCGTCGGCCGGAAGATCCCGGACGGCCACCGCCAGCACCCGGAGTCCCCGGCGGGCGAGGTCGTCCACGACGGCCATGACCGCGGCGTGGTCAGCACCGGTGGTGCGGGCCAGGACGGCCTCGGGCGCGCCCTTGGCATAGACGGTGAGGTGGTCGCCGCGCTGCCCGACCGTGGACATCAGCCGCAGCCGCGCGTCGAACCGGAAGATCGCGCGGCGCTGGCCGTCACGTGCCGCCAGCCGCGCCGCGACGTCCGGGCCGGCTCCCTCGACCAGGGCGATCTCGGTCGGGTCACCCTGCAGGTCGCCGTTCTCGGCCAGGAAGACCGTGGTGCATTCGGTCATCGCCTGCGCGAGCTCGGCGGGCGGGGCCTCGCCGGTGACGATTCCGGCGTCCGGGGTCCAGTGAGCCTGCAGGCGCATCCGGTTCTGGGTCAGGGTGCCGGTCTTGTCGGTGCAGATGACATTGGTGGAGCCGAGCGTCTCGACCGCGCTGAGCCGCTTGACGACCGCGCCCCGCTTCGCCAGAACGCGCACGCCGACCGCCAGCGCCAGGGTGATGGTCGGCAGGAGGCCCTCAGGAACGTTGGCGACCAGCAACCCGATCGCGAACATCAGCGCGTCCCTCAGCGGCAGCCCGACCAGCGCGCCGATCAGCAGGAAGACGATACCCATGCCGACCGCGACCGCCGCGATCAGCCAGGCCACCTTCTTGACCTGCACTTCCAGGGGACTGTCGCGGCGCGGCGAGCGCTGGCTGAGCGCGGCGATGCGCCCCAGTTCGGTGTGCCCGCCGGTCGCGAACACGATCGCCTGTGCATCGCCGCCGGTGCAGGTCGTCCCGGAGAACACCAGGTTCGGCTCACGCAGCAGCGGCGCGCCCTCCTCAGCGGCGGCCGCGACCCGCTCCACCGGCGCCGACTCGCCGGTCAGCATCGACAGGTCGACCTCCACCGCCCCGTCGGTCAACCGCGCGTCGGCCGGGACCTTGTCGCCTTCCGCCAGCACGATCAGATCGCCCGGCACCAGCCCGGCCGCCTCCACGGCCTGCCGCCGCCCGTCCCGGATGACATGGGCCTGCTCGGGCAGGTAGGCCGCCAGCGCCTCCACCGCTCGTTCGGCCTGGTGCTCCTGCAGCAGCGCGAACACGGCGTTGATCAGGATGACCGCGAGGATCGCCCAGCCCAGCACGGACATTCCGGCGATGAACGCCAGCGCGCCCGCCCCCCACAGCAGCAGCGCCAACGGGTGGGCGAGCTGGCCCGACAGCAGCCGCACCAGCGACCGCTTCTCCCGCCGCCGCACCTGGTTGGGCCCGTACACCGCGAGCCGCCGGGCCGCCTCCCGCGCCGACAGGCCCCGGTCGCCGGTGCCGAGCTCCTTGCGTAGCAGCGGCAGCGGCTCCCGCGGATCGGCGCTCGGCTCGGCTGCACCGGTCGCGGTCCCTGGGTGATGTCGTCTCGCGGGCATGGCTCAGCGGAGTCGGCGCAGGTAGGGGTCCCACCTGCGGCGGGGTACGAGACGGATGCGGGCATCGACGGCCACGACCCCGTCCGGCCGGACGATCGTGGGGTTGAGGTCCAGTTCGCTGACCTCCGGGTGGTCGGCCGCCAATCTCGACAGCCGCAGCAGCACCTCTTGCAGCCGCTCGATGTCACCGGGCGGGCGGGCCGAGTGGCCGAGCAGCAGGGCCGACAGTCGTGGGGCCCGGACCAGCTCGCTGGCATCGCGCGTGGTGAGCGGCGCGAGCCGGGCGGCGCGGTCGGCCAGCGCATCGGTGTCGACGCCCCCGGCCCCGAAGATCACCACTGCTCCGAACACCTCGTCCTGGACGGCGCCGCACAACACCTCGACACCCTGGTCCGCCATAGCCTGGACGAGCATGCCCCTCAGATCGTCGCCGAACCGCTCGGACAGCCGGCCGAAGGCGGCACGGACGGCCTGCTCCCCGTCCAGATCGAGTTCCAGCGCACCCGCCTCGGACTTGTGCACCACGTTCGGGACGTGTGCCTTCAGCGCCACCGAGCCGCACAGGTCACGGGCTGCCTCGGCCGCCTCGTCCTCGGTCCGGGCCCAGCGCCACGACGCGACCGGCAGATCGTAGGACTCCAGCAGGCGGTACGTCTCGGCGGGCGGCAGCCAGCCGCCGTCCGGCTCGCCGGTCAAGTACCCGTCGATGATGCCGGCCGCCTCGTCCGCCCGCAGACCGGGCAGCGTGGGCGGTGACTCCTGCGGGAGGTCTCGCCCGCGTGCGTACCTCCAGGCGTGGGCGAGCGCACGCGCGGCGTTCTCCGGGTAGGCGTAGCACGGAACCGCGTCATCGTTGATCGTGACCGTCTCGGCCTGCCCGAGCACCACCGCCGCCAACGGCTTGCGGCAGTTGCGCAGCGCGCTCCGCAAATCGCCCAGGGCGGTCGGCACCACCAGCGCCAGCACGGCGTCCACGGCGCCGTCCGCGGCGACCAGCTCGATCGCCTCGCGGAACGCATCGGCCGATACGGCGGCCGTGGTGTCGACGGGATTGCCGACCGCCGCGCAGGACGGCAGGACGCGGGCGAGAACGCGCCGGGTGGCCTCGTCCACGACCGGAACGGTCAACCCGGCATCGCTGCAGGCATCCGCGGCCAGCACCCCGGCTCCGCCCGCGTTCGACACCACCGCCACCCGCGGCCCGCCCGGCAGCGGCTGCGTCGCCAGCAGCGCGGCGGCGTCGACCAGCTCACCGAGGTCGTCGGTGGCCACGATGCCGGCCTGCTCGAACAGCGCCCGGCGGGTCAGATCCGGGGTCGCGGCCGCCGCCGTGTGCGAGGCCGCAGCCCGGCTGCCGGGCGCCGACCGCCCCGCCAGGACGGTAAGCAGCGGCATCTTCGCGGTGACCCGGCGCGCCGTCCGCGCGAACTTGCGGGGATTGCCGAACGACTCCACGTGCAGGACGCCGAGCCGGGTCGTCTCGTCCGACTCCCACCACATGAGCAAGTCGTTGGCGCTGACGTCGTACTTGTCGCCCACCGAGGCGAACGTGGAGACCCCGATGCCGAGCCGGGACAACTCCTCGATCAGGGCGATCCCAACACCGCCCGACTGGACCGCCACGCCCGCGTCCCCGAACACGGCCCGCCGGGCGGCGAACGTCGCGTCCAGCCGGATCCCGGTGTTGGCGATGCCCAGGCAGTTCGGACCGACCAGCCGCATGCCGTACTCCCGGCAGACCGCCAGCAGACCGCGCCCCTGGTCGGCCGACAGCCCGGAACTGACCACCACCAGCGCGGAGATCCCGAACCGCCCGCACGCGGCCGCCACACCCGGCACCGACGACGCGGGCACCGCGACCACCGCAAGATCAGGCGCCTCCGGCAGATCGGCCAGCGTCCCCACGCATGGCGCGCCATGCATTTCGGTCCCGGCACAGTGCGGGTTCACCGCGTACACGGCGCCCTTGAAGCCGCCCGCGACGATGTTGTGCAGCAGTTCGGCGCCGACCGTCCCGCGTTTGCGGGACGCTCCGATGACCACGACGGACCGGGGCCGCAGCAGCGGCTCCAGACTCGCCACGTCCGCCCGCCGCTCGCGCTCGGCGACCGCGTCCAGGTACCCGTCGTCGCAGGTCAGCGGGACCGTCAGCTCGACGACACCCGCGGACGTCCGCTGCCGGGCCGCCATCCCGGCGTCGGCGAACACCCGCAGCATCGCGCTGTTCTCCGGCAGCGTGTCGGCCCGAAAGGCCACCAGCCCGCCGGCGCGGGCCAGCGAACCGAGGTGCTCCAGCAGCAGAGTCCCGACGCCCCGGTGGTGCATCCGATCGGCGACCGCCATCGCGACCTCGGCCTCCCCCGGCACACCGGTCGGCTCGTACTCCGCGACACCGACCAAGTCGCCGTGCAGCCAGGCGCCGAGCGCCGCATGATCAGCCCCGTCCGCCCGGCAGACACGTCCGGCCACCTCGCCCGCCATCGCGCGGTTGAGCCCGAAGAACCGCAGGTACAGGCTCTCCTCGCACAGCCCCTCATGCAACTCGCGCACCGCGTCCAAGTCCCCCGCACCGAGCCGCCTGATCTCGATCTGCGTACCGTCGGTCAGCAGCGCGAACGCCCGCGCACCAGAAAGCCGCTCCGTCATGTTCTCAGCGTCCTGCGCGACCGATCGCCGATCAGCGCCCCAAGGTCACCCGTAACCAGGACCATGGTCCCCACCTCCAGATTCCCGAGCCGAGTTCAGGTGAACCGAACATCGCCCACTCCCCGGCACAGGCCGTTCGAACTGCCGTCAGCGGCCAGTCGTCCGGGGCCGACCAAGAGCCCGCCGACGGGACACAGCGATGCGGGAACGTCGCCAAACCTTCGGATACCTTCAGTCCCATCCGGCACAATCTGCGGCTATGAGGCTGACCCCGGGAATCACCCTTGACTACGCCGACGACGTGCTCCGCCGGGCTGAAACAACATGGACCAACGCGCAGGGCGCGCAAGACCGCTACCAGGCCTACACCGATGCGGTCAACGACACCTATCCCACGCTGAAGCAGGTCTTCGCCGCTCCAGACATCGGCGGTGATCTGCACTCCACCGCTTACTGGAACCTGCTGTCGATCGGTAAACCTCCCTGGCAGGGGCCGGCTTCACCGCAGACCCTTCCACAGCGGCGAACATCTCCCGAACACTGCGCGCAGAGAACGGGGCACTCGCCACCGAGATCGAAACCCAGGTGAAGGCCCTCACACAGGCACGCAACGAACTGGAGGAATTGAAGAAGCTCGCGGTCCGGCTTGCCTGTGGTATACAACACCAACATGCTTAACCATTGGCGGCAGCCCAGCGATATCCGATGGCATGAGGTCCTCAAGACACAAGGTGAAGACGCCACCCTCGCCCGCCTCGTGATCCCATTGCAAGTGATCGACGAACTGGATCGCCAGAAATACGGCCCGAAAAAAAGCGATCTCGCACGTAAAGCGGCCACCGCCATCCGCTTCTTGGAACGCGCCTTCAAGGACACCTCGCTCGGGCAAGCGGTCCGATTGCACGCCGACGCCACGTTGGAGGTGTGGGTCGACAATCTTCACCCGGAGACAGGTGCCCGGGTGCTGACCGACGATATCGGCATGCGCCTGCGCGCTCGCGCCCGGCGGATGGGTCTGAAGGTAGGGCGCTTGCCGGGAGACCACCGAAAGAAGGGCACAGCCCTCGATGAGGCACCGCAGCAGTAAACCTTTTTCAGCGTGCGTTGAGTTCGCGGTACTCTCGGACATGGACGGCCTTGGCCAGGTGACGGGCTCGGTGGGCCCGGCAACGTAGGTGCTTGTCGCGATTGCTCGAGTGGAACGGCCGGTCGGCCTTCACTCGGTCGATGGTGATCCGCGTGCCGTCTATGACCAGGTGGAGCAGGCCGTCCTTCTTGGAGGGGCCGGCATTTCATGATCTCAACCACTGCTTTCCAGCTTCACAACTGATCATTATCAATGGTCGCCATCAGGCTCGAATGTATGACGGGAATGTCCAGGTTGATCAATATTGACCGCAGAACGTGATGGCAGGAGCACGCCGCCGCCTCGGGCGGTCTCCATGACGATGAGCACGACTGCCTGGGCGATGACGACGCTTGTGACCACGGTTGCAACGACACCGCGGGCCGCGACCGGGGCAGACCCGAGGTTGTACGCCGCGTGCCAGCAGGCCACGGCCAGCACGCTTCCCGTGTGGTTGAAGATCCACGCGAGCACCACCGCGCCACTGAACATTCCGATCAGAAACCCCACGACGGTCGCCGCACTGAAACTACGAAAAGACTCCACGACCCAGAACAGCGGCAGATGCCAGCCCGCCCACACCACCGTCAGCAGCATGACCGCGGGAATCGGCCTCATACGTCTCTGCAGCCGGGGGAGCAGAAGGCCCCGCCACCCCGTTTCCTCCCCGAAGCCGTTCACCACGACGAGCAGGACCGTGAGCACCGCCACACCCGCACCACCGGCGAGGGTGGGAAACCCGTTCACAGAGCCCAGATCGGTCACCGATGGCCAGGCTCCGGTCATCAGCCCGTTCGCGCTGAAGACCACCATCGTCAGCAGCAGCGGGCTGAGCGTCACCAGCCACCAGCCTGCGCCGATTCGCCAGCAGCTCATGCTCCGCAGCAACTGCTGCAAGCCGAGCCGGCCAGCGACGGTCGATTCCACCAGCAGCGCCGCGAGCATCGGACCGAGCAGGCCGGGAAGGTGAGTCGGCGTGAACCCTGACCGCACCACATCGCCGCCCACCGCCAGCGGCACCCACCATGCCCAACTCAACGCGTACGCGAGAGCCACGTAGGTCACCACAGGCCGCCAACTCGATAATCCCTGTCCACGCATCACTTACTCCGCTGTTGCGCTATCCATACCGGTCAGCGCGTGCAAACGGCCCTGACGAAGTGGCCTACGGCCTCTCCGGGCATGTTGCGCGCCAGGTCGGCCTCGCTGATCATGCCGACCAACCGATGACGGTCGATGACCGGCAGACGGCGGATACGGTGTTCCTCCATGAGGTAGAGCACATCCTTGACATCGGTATCGGGCTCGACGGTGACCGGTCGGGCACAGACGAGCCGCCCTACGCTGACGGTGAGGGGATCGAGCCCCTCCGCCACGCACCGAACCACGATGTCGCGGTCGGTGAGAATACCGTGGAGCCTGTCATTGTCGCCGCAGACCGGCAGCGCGCCGATATCCAGGTCGCGCATCCGCTGCGCCGCCGAGGCGATGGTGTCGTGCTCATCGACACAAGTGGCGCCGAGGTGCATGATGTCCCGGGCAGTGGTCATGAGGCCCTCCTCGCCTCTTGAAGCCGGAGTGAACGTCGTCCGGCGTGACAAGATCACCTGCCCGCACAGTGCCTCAGTGAGTGCATCGGCAGACAGGGGCGAAGGTCCCGCGTACCCGCATCTCCCTGGTGTCCTGCCGCTGTGCTCGCGTTTGTGCCGGTTCCTCGGCGATGCGCGGTAAGGCCAGTTCGGTCATCCGAGAGGGATGAGCAATTGGCCGACATCGCCGCCGAAGCCACCCGCAGCGGCCACGCTGGCCCTTCTTGAGTCGAGGCGGCGCAGCCAGGCCGAATCCACGGAAGACGATGATCGGGGCATATGCGCGGGGAAGTCGCCTGCGGCGTCGGACCATGCCGTCCCGGCACCTGCGACCGGGCCGTGCGCCACCGTGTACCCACGCAAGCGTACGGTGGTGCCCAACACCCATCCCGGGCCAGGTGCGTTCCAAGCGAACGGAGCCCGTCATTCAGTGCTGAGGACATCGGTGACCGGGCGTCGGCGGCTGTGCTGGTGGCGTGCCACGTTGCCGAGGCGCAGCAGCATCTGCGGATGGCCGCACACCAGGTCGCGACGGATCGCAGCACGTAGGTCGGGCAGTTCCAGCGGCTGCGTGTGGAAGGCCGCGCTCACGTCCAGGGTCGCCGCGTGCAGCAGCACATGCTGGAGGGCCTGGCCGGCGAGCAACCAGTCCACCCGCCTGTCCTCACGGGTGGTCAGCACCGCCACGGTCCCCACGGCGGCGGGGGCGGTCTCCTGATCGATCTCTCGGCCGCCTCCACGGTGCCGGAATCCCCCTGGCGCGCCGGCGGCGATGTCCCGCCAAGGCAACTCCACGCCGTCCGCCGAGACCGGGTAGGCGCCGGAGGCGAGGCCGTCGGGGCGCTCGCCGTCCGCCGGGGCCGTCCATGCCATCAGCTCACCGGCGATGCGGGGGTCACGGAGCTGAAGAGCCTCGGCGGCCTGGACGTGCTCGGCCAGTTGCCGGCGCTGCGCCTCGTACTTCACGACGCGGAGACCGACCCCCTCCCCCCGGGCGATGCCGGCCAGCACGGTCGACAGCATGGGCGGCAGCGGGGTCGCCAGGAACCGCCCGCGATGGGTGTGACGGTGCGGGATGGTGCGGTACAGCAGTTCCTCGTATGGCCGCGGGGCCGTCCTGGTCCCCCAGGTGATCCGCGCCAGCAGGCCGGGATGCGCCGGGTCGGGCAGCAGCCGCACCCGGGGGGTGAAGCCCAGGCGCCGGACGGCCAGCCGCGCGTTGAACAAGGACGCACCGCAGCTGATCAGCATCTCGCGTCCGCCCGGGTCGATGATCGGTAGCAGGCGTGTGCGGTCCGCCCATAGCTCCAGCCCGTCGAGGCGCTCGATGAACCGCCACGGCTGGGTGTTGTGGATGGACGGCGCCAGAATCGCCGCGCGGACGACGAAGCGTGCCGCCAGATCGGTCCGCTCGGAGCCGAGAGGTGTCGCGGGCGTGTCTCGACGCTCCGCCGCAAATCCTGTGGCGCTGACCATCTCGATGACCTCCCACCGCGCGTGTCCGGCCCTTACAGACTGCCGGGCCGACGCCGCGTCGGCATCGTGTCCAAGGTCCCCTCCGCCAGGACCTTCGGCCTGTCTGATCAGCGGGTGTCACCGTCCATGGCGTGCTCGGCCGCGTCCAGGACGGCGGCTCGCCCGGCCTCCAGGCGGGCGATCGGCACCCGGAACGGCGAGCAGGAGACGTAGTCCAGTCCCACCCGGTGGAAGTACCGTACGGAGGCCGGGTCTCCGGCGTGCTCACCGCAGACGCCCAGTTCGAGCCCGGGTCGCCGGGCCCGGCCCTCGGCCGCGGCGATCTCGATCAGGCGGCCGACGCCGTCGCGGTCCAAGGTCTCGAAGGGCGAGGCGCCGAAGACGCCCCTGTCCAGGTAGGCGGTGAAGAACTCGCCTTCGACGTCGTCGCGGGAGAAGCCCCACGTTGTCTGGGTGAGGTCGTTGGTGCCGAAGGAGAAGAACTGCGCAGCCTCGGCGATCGGACCGGCGGTGAGCGCGGCCCGGGGCAGCTCGATCATGGTGCCGATCGGCATGTCGAGCACGACGCCAGTCCGCGCGGCCACTTCGGCGAGCACTCGTTCGGCGTCCGCGCGGACGATCTCCAGCTCCCGCGCCGCGCCAACGAGCGGGATCATGATCTGCCCGCGCGGGTCGCCGCCCGCCCGGGCGCGTTCGGCGGCGGCCTCGGCGAGGGCCCGCACCTGCATGGCGAACAGCCCGGGGACGACCAGGCCGAGCCGGACGCCGCGCAAGCCCAGCATCGGGTTCTGCTCGTGCAGATGCCGCACGGCGGCCAGCAGCCGCCGGTCGTGCTCGACGGGCTCGCCCCGGGCATCGGCCAGTGCCACGCGCACCGAGAGCCCGGTCAGGTCGGGCAGGAACTCGTGCAGGGGCGGGTCGAGCAGCCGCACCGTGACCGGGAGACCGTCCATCTCTGCCAGGATCGTGGTGAAGTCCGCGCGCTGCAGCGGCAGCAGCGCGGCCAGGGCTTCGTCCCGTTCGGCATCGGTTTCGGCGAGGACCAGCCGTTCGATGAGCGGGCGGCGCTCGCCGAGGAACATGTGCTCGGTGCGGCACAGCCCAATGCCCTGCGCGCCGAAGCGCCGCGCTCGCGCGGCGTCCTGCGGCGTGTCGGCATTGGCCCGGACCTCCAGCCGCCGGACGGCGTCGGCACGGGACAGGATCCGGTGCACCGCCGCCACCAGCTCGTCCGCCTCCGGGCCTTGCGGGTCGAGCTCCCCCTCGAAGTACCGGACGACCGGGGACTGCACGACCGGCAACTCCCCCAGGTACACGGCACCGCTGGAGCCGTCCACGGAGATGACGTCGCCTTCCGCCACGACCGCTCCTCCAGGCGCGGTGAACCGGCGGCCTTCGGTGTCGACGTCGAGGCCCTCCACCCCGCACACGCAGGTGGTGCCCATGCCCCGGGCGACGACGGCGGCGTGCGAGGTCTTGCCGCCGCGACTGGTCACGATGCCTGTGGCGGCGATCATGCCGCCCAGGTCGTCGGGGTTGGTCTCGCGGCGCACCAGCACGACCCGCTCACCGGCGCGTGCCCGGTCCACGGCCGTCTTCGAGTCGAACACCGCCCGGCCGACCGCGGCGCCGGGCGAGGCCGCGATCCCGGTGGCGATCGGCGGGTTGTCCGCGCCCGCTGCGAAGCGCGGGAACGCCAGCCGGCTCAGCTGGTCGCCGCCGACCCGGGAGACGGCCTCGTCCATGCCGATGAGTCCCTCGTCGGCGAGCTGGACGGCGATGCGGAACGCGGCCTCGGCCGTGCGCTTGCCGACGCGGGTCTGCAGCATCCACAGCTTGCCGCGCTCGATGGTGAACTCGATGTCGCACAGGTCGCGGTAGTGGTTCTCCAGCGTCCGCATGGTCTGGAGGAGTTCGTCGTAAGAGCGCTTGTCGATGTGCTCCAGCTCCTGCAGCGGCACCGTGTTGCGCGTCCCGGAGACGACATCCTCGCCTTGGGCGTTGCGCAGATAGTCGCCGTAGACGCCGGCGTGCCCCGTGCCCGGGTCGCGGGTGAACGCCACACCCGTGCCCGAGTCCGCGCCCAGGTTCCCGAACACCATTGCCATGACATTGACCGCCGTGCCGAGGCTCTCCGGGATGTGCTCACGCCTGCGGTACAGCCTTGCCCGCTCCCCGTTCCAGGAATCGAAGACCGCGCGGATGGCCATGTCGAGTTGGGTGCGCGGATCCTGCGGGAAGGGACGTCCGGTGGCGGCGAGGACGATGCCCTTGAACTCCTCGACCAGGACCTTCAGCTCCTCGACGCCGAGATCCACGTCGGCGGCCGCGCCCTTGTGCAGCTTGGCCTTGTCCAGCGCCTCCTCGAAGCGCTCCCCCGCAACGCCGAGCACGGTCTTGCCGAACATCTGGATGAGCCGCCGGTAGGAATCCCAGGCGAACCGGGCGTCACCCGTCCGCGCGGCCAGCCCCGCGAGCGTCACGTCGTTCAGCCCGATGTTCAGGACGGTGTCCATCATTCCCGGCATGGAGAACTTCGCACCGGAGCGCACGGACACCAGCAGCGGATCGACGGGCTCCCCCAGGCTCCGTCCGGCCTTCTCTTCCAGAGCGGCCAGGTGCGTGCTCACGGCGTCCCGCAATCCCGCGGGTTCCCGGCGCGCGGCGAGGTACGCCCGGCACGCCTCGGTCGTGATCGTGAAGCCCGGAGGGACCGGCAGGCCGAGGCCTGCCATCTCGGCGAGGTTCGCGCCCTTGCCGCCCAGCAGGTCGTTCAGGTCCTTGCCGCCTTCGGCGAAGTCGTAGACAAGCTTCGGCACCGGACGTCTCCTCCCGCTCGTCGCCGATCACGGCGAGATCGGCACTCCGAGTTCGACTCTGCCTGGGGCATCCTCCGGATCAACGGGGCGAAGGTCCCGCAACGCCCCCCGAAGGACACCGCCTCTGGCGGCAGGGTGCCTCCGAGGCGCTCCGGCCCTGGTGACGCACGGCATCGGGACCCGCGGGGCCACGACCTTGGTCCCCGACCCGGCGGACCTTCGTCCCTACGGTGCCCGTCCCCGCGCGGCGGACCGTTGGCAGCGGATCTTCGCCGCCCGGGCCCGCGCCTGCGGAGCGGCGGCGGAGAACGGATTCGCCGACGGACGCGAGGAGGAACAGATGATGCGACGGCGACTGACAGCCATGGCGGCGGTGGCCGTCACCGGGCTCCTGGTGGCGACCGGGTGCGGTGGCGGCGACGAGAGCGGATCAAAATCCCATAAGGTCGAGGTCTTCTCCTGGTGGACCGGGCCGGGAGAGGCGGATGGCCTGGCCGCCATGGTGGACGACTTCAAGAGCGGCAACCCGGGCGTCGAGTTCGTCAACGCCTCGATCGCCGGCGGCTCCGGCACGCAGGCCAAGGCGGTGCTGGCCAGCCGGTTGCAGAACAACGAGCCGCCCGACTCCTTCCAGGGGCACGCGGGCGCAGAACTGCTCGACTACATCAAGGCCGGGCAGCTTGAACCGCTCGACTCCTTCTACGGCCAGAACGGACTGCGCAGCGTCTACCCGCGGCAGCTGCTCGACCAGATCACCTACCAGGGCCACATCTACTCGGTCCCGGTGAACATCCACCGCTCCAACGTCCTGTGGTACCACCCCGGGATCCTGCAGGAGGCGGGCATCTCCGGACCGCCCGCGTCGGTCGATGAGTTCATCGGCGACCTCAAGGCGGTCAAGGCCAAGACCGGCAAGATCCCGTTGTCCCTGGGCGCGCAGTGGACGGCCGACCACCTGCTGGAGAGCGTCCTGCTCGGCGACCTCGGCACCGACGGCTACAACGCCCTGTGGAAGAAGGGCGCCGACTGGAGCGGCCCGCAGGTGACCAAGGCGCTGCAGGACTTCGCCACGATCCACTCCTACACCACCACGGAGGCGGCCTCCACCGACTGGCAAGGCGCGGCCAAGAACGTCGTCGAGGGCAAGGCCGCGTTCACCGTCATGGGCGACTGGGCGTACGGCTACTTCGTGAACCCGGCGCCGAACGGGCTGGCCAAGAAGGCCGGCACCGACTTCAAGTGGGCGGCCTCACCGGGGACCGACGGCACCTACCTGTGGCTGTCCGACAGCTTCACCCTGCCGAAGGGCGCCCCCCATCGCGATGGCGCGATCGCGTGGCTGAAGGAAGCCTCCAGCAAGCGGGGCCAGGACCTGTTCAGTCCCAAGAAGGGGTCCATCCCGGCGCGCACTGATGCCGACAAGTCGCTCTACACCGGCTATCTCGGCTGGGCGTTCGAGCAGTGGCAGACCACAAAACTGGCCGGATCCTTCTGGCACGGGGTGACCGCCAACAACAAGTGGCACACCGACATCGACACCGCAGTGGGCCTGTTCTTGCAGAACAAGGACGCCGGCAAGCTCCAGAGCACGCTCGTCACCGCGGCGAAGAACGACGCCGCGTAGCGGCGGAGGGAACGTTCCCGTGGCACACGCGATACAGCGGAAGCACGCCCGGCTGCGGGCCAGGGTACGCGGCTGGCTGCCGGGCGTGCTGCTGGTCTCCCCCTCGATCCTCCTGGTGGGCCTGTTCGTGTACGGGCTGATCGGTTGGAACGTGCGGCTGGCGCTCAGCGGCAAGCACACCGAGATCGACCCCGAACGGTTCATCGGCTTCGGCAACCTCGCCAATCTCTGGAGCGACCCCAGCTGGCCCCTGGCGGTACGGCACGCCGTCCTGTTCACCGTGGTCTTCGTCGGAGGAACGCTGCTGCTCGGCTGGTTCCTGGCCTTCCTCATGGACAAGGGCGTCCGCGGGGAAGGCGGGTTCCGGGCGGTCTACCTGTTCCCCATGGCCGTCTCGTTCATCGCCAGCGGAGTCGTATGGCGCTGGCTGATGAACCCGGCGCCCACCGAGCGGGCGGTCGGGCTCAACCAGCTCTTCGGCAAACTCGGGCTCGGCGTGCTCGCCAACGACTGGTGGCAGAGCCAGAGCTGGGGCATGGCCGCGATGGCCGTCCCCGCGATATGGCAGATGACCGGCTACGTGATGGCCCTGTACCTCGCCGGGTTCCGCGGCGTGGACCAGGGCCTGCGGGAGGCTGCCCGGGTGGACGGCGCGTCGGAGTGGCAGGTCTACCGGTACGTGGTGTTCCCGCGGCTGCGGCCGGTGACGCTGTCCGCACTGATCATCCTGGGGCACATCTCGCTGAAGGTGTTCGACCTCGTCATCGCGATCGCGGGCAAGCAGATCATCGCCTACGTGCCCGCGGTCTCCATGTTCGTCGAGACCTTCGACCGCCATGACCCGGCCAACGGAGCGGCCATCGCCACCTACATGCTGCTCGCCGTCGCCGTGCTCATCATCCCCTACCTGATCTGGGTCGTCCGAAGCGAGCGGCGCTCATGAGCATCGAACCGACCTTGCGAACGGAACCGGCCGCAGCCGTGCCGCCGAAGTCCGCTCCGACAAGGGCCCACCGGCGCTGGCACGGGGCGCGGCCGGCGGCGTTCGTGCTGCTGCTGGCCTTCATGCTGGTCTTCCTGATTCCGGTGTACGTACTGGTCGTCACCAGCTTCAAACCGTTGGCCGAGGCGGATCCGAGCACTGCGTGGAGTCTGCCGCGGCACTGGAGCCTGGAAGGCTGGAAGCAGGCCTGGACCTCGCTGCGGCCCGGTCTGGAGAACAGCGTCAGAATCGCCGTGACCGGATCCCTGCTGTCCGCCGTGCTCGGCTCGATGAACGGCTTTGTCCTGTCCAAGTGGCGGTTCCCCGGCGCGGACGCGGTGTTCACCGCCCTGCTGTTCGGGATGTTCATCCCCTACCAGGCGGTCATGATCCCGCTGGCCGGGCTCATGGGCGACCTGCGGTTGACCGGGCAAGACGTGCCGCTGCTCGGCGCCACCCTCCCGCTGATCGTGGCGCACACCGTGTACGGCATCCCGATCTGCACACTGAGCTAATTCCAACCTCATTTGGCCTGGTGGTGCAGGGTGAGGATGGCTTGGACGATGGCGGTCAGGCGGCTTGGTGAGCAGCGGGCCTTCCGGAGAATGTGCCAGTGCTTGAGTGTCGCGGCGCCCTGTTCGCCGAGTGCGCGGACCTTGGCGTGGTGCCGGTTGAACAGCTTCTTGCGTTTGCCGAGCTTGCGGCGCTTGTCGCGCTTGTAGGGGGTGCCGATGGCGCCGCCGGCGCCGACG
>NZ_BAAAMW010000028.1:0-116414 GCF_039529475.1 Actinomadura chokoriensis
GCACTGGCTTTTAACACGCTGTTGAGTTCTCAAGAAACGGACACCCACCGCGCCGAACCCCGCTCCCGCAGGCCCCGGCTCCGGGGCAACCCTTCTAACTTACCTGTTCCGCTTCCGTTGTCAAGCCAATCAACGAAGATCTTTTTTGACGGTCGGAGGCGTCCCAGTCCCCCCGCGGCGACGACGTACCCCCAGGCCGAAGACCTGGCGATAATCGTTCCGTAGGAGATGCCCTGCGGGCCAGCCACCTCGCGGCGTCCTGCATCCCGATCGGGCTTGCCATTCAAGAGTACCCCGACCCGCAGCAGGCTGCGAACCGTTTTCCTCTGTCGGCTTCCCCCGGGGCCGTCCGCCTCTCGGCGTCCCGCATCCCCTTGGGGCACGACAGACATTAGCAGCACTGGACGGCCCGTCAAATCGACATCGGCCCACAGCGCCCCGCCCGCAACGGCATCGGCGACACCGCGCGTCCGCCCGGCTCGTCTCCCGCACCGGGTTCGGCTCGGGCGCCGCATCCCGTCCAGTCCGTGAAAGCGCAGGTGGGCCCTGCTTCGGCCAGCTTTGCTCAGCGCCGTGTCAGTGGCGTGTCAGCGCCGGTACGCCGATGTCCGCGGCATGTCAGCGCCCTCCCCCATGGTGGTGACCGTCACAGATGACGGACAGGTGAAAGGCGAGATCGATGGACGAAGTGATCCGCGCCGAGGGGCTGCGGAAACGGTTCGGGGCGACCACGGCCCTCGACGGAGTGGACATCGTCGCGCGCCGCGGCACGGTGCTGGGCGTCCTCGGGCCGAACGGGGCCGGCAAGACGACCGCCGTGCGCGTGCTGGCGACCCTGCTCAGACCCGATGCCGGACGGGCTCACATCTCCGGCTACGACGTGGTCAAGGACGCGGCGCGCGTCCGGGCGAAGATCGGGCTCACCGGTCAGTACGCGTCGGTGGACGAGGAGCTGACCGGCACCGAGAACCTCGTGATGATCGCCCGGCTGCTGGACTTCGGCAGGCGGGAGGCGAAGGCCAGGGCCGCGCAGCTGCTGGACCGGTTCCGCCTCACCGACGCCGCGTCGCGCGCCGTCAAGACCTACTCGGGCGGTATGCGCCGGCGGCTCGACCTGGCGGCGAGCCTGATCAACCATCCCGAGGTCATCTACCTGGACGAGCCGACGACCGGGCTGGACCCGCGGGCCCGCAACGAGGTGTGGGACACGGTCCGCGACGTCGTCGCCGACGGAGCGACGGTGCTGCTGACCACGCAGTACCTGGAGGAGGCGGACGCGCTCGCCGACCGGATCGCGGTCTTCGACCACGGCCGCGTCATCGCCGAGGGGACCTCCGACGACCTGAAGGGGCAGATCGGCCGGCAGACCCTCGTGGTGCGCGCGGCGGAGCCGTACCGCACCGCGCAGCTCACCGCGATCGTCGCCGAGCTGACCGGGGAGCGGCCCGAGACGCAGCAGGCGTCCGGGCTCGTCACGGCACCGGTGAACGATCCGAAGCTGCTGTCGGCGCTGGTCAGGCGGCTGGACGAGGCGTCCATCGTGGCGGCCGAGCTGGCGCTGCGGATGCCGAGCCTGGACGAGGTGTTCCTCACGCTGACGGGCCACCTCGCCGAAGAAGCACAGTCCGAACTCGTCCCCGAGGGGAGCGTGGCATGACCACGATGACCGTTGACGCCCGTCCGGCCGCGGCCGAGCCGCCCGCGCGGGTCAGCCCGCAGCGCACCATGCGGCACGGCCTCACCCTGGCCTGGCGCAACATCGCCCAGCTGAAGCACTCGCCGGAGAAGCTGCTGGACACGACGCTGATGCCGATCGTGTTCCTGCTGCTGTTCCTCTACGTGTTCGGCGGTGCGGTCGCCGGGGACACGCATTCGTATCTGCAGCAGTTGCTCCCCGGGCTCGTCGCGCAGATGGCGATGTTCGCCACCATGGGGCTCGGGACTGCGCTGAACGAGGACATCCAGCGGGGCGTGTTCGACCGGTTCCGCAGCCTTCCGATCGCGCGTTCGGCGCCGCTGATCGGGACGGTCCTCGGGGACACGGCCCGGTTCCTGGTCGTGATGACGATGCTCGTCGGGTTCGGGTCGATCCTCGGGTTCAGGTTCCACACCGATCCGCTCTCGGTGCTGGCGGCGTTCGCGGTGGCGTACGTGTTCTACCTGGCCGTGTCGTGGGTGTCCGTCCTGGTGGGGCTGATCGCGCCGTCGCCGGACACGGTGCAGGGGCTGGCGTTCCTGTGGGTGATGCCGCTGACGTTCGGGAGCAGCATCCTCGTCCCGGACACGTCCACGATGCCGGGCTGGCTGGAGGCGTGGACGAAGGTCAACCCGGTCACGCACCTGGCGGAGACGGTGCGGGCGCTGACGGTCGGCGGGCCGCTCGGCAACCACCTCTGGTACACGCTCGCGTGGGCCGCCGGCATCACACTGGTGACGTTCCCCCTCGCCATGCGCATGTACTCGCGGCGGTCCTGAATCCGGCCACCCCGCAGACGCGCCGCCCCGGACGCACGGTCCCGGGCGGCGCGCGCCGTCCACGCCCCGATGCCCGGTCCCACGGCCAGGCCGCGGCGGCCGCGGGCGATCTCAGATGGACGCGATCAGGTCGTCGCCCTGCTCGAAGACTTCCTCGCGGCTGACCTGCCTGCCGCGCTCGTAGGCGGCGTCGAAGGCGGCGTCGCCCAGCTCCTGGGTCGCCGCCGCCAGGGTCCGGCCGACCTCGTGGGACGCGACGTCGCGGTAGCCGTGCAGGTTGTGCGCGGTGCCGAGCAGTTCGGCGGCCCGGACGAACCGGCCCCGCGCGGCGGCGTAGGCGGCGAGGCCCTCGACGAGGGACGCCACGGTCGGGTTGCCCATGAGCGCGTCGTTCCGCAGACCGGTGAACGTCTTGAGGTGCCAGTCCCGCGCGGCGTCGAGGTCGCCGTCCTCCTCGGCGAGGCAGCCGAGGCGGCTGTAGGTCCGCCGGACGGCCTGCGCGAAGTCGGGACGGTGCCCGCGCCGCTCGACCCACGCGTAGGCGTTGCCGGCGAGTGCGCGGGCGGCCTCGCGGTCGCCCTCGTCCAGCGCCAGCTCGCACAGGAGCAGGGAGGCGGTCGCCGCGTCGGCGAACTCGCCGATCCGCTCCATCTGCGCCATGGCGTGCTCGAGGTCCTCGCGGGCGCGCGCGACGTCGCCCAGCCGGGCCCGTGCCTGGGCGAGCTGCGTGAGGATCGCCGCGCCCTGCTCCGGGCTGACGCCGCCCGTGGCGTAGCCGTAGGCCTCCTCGCCGAACCGGACGGCCTCCGCCGGTTCGCCGCGCGCCAGCGCGACCTGCATCATCGCGCCCAGCGCGACGATCATCCCGAAGCGGTCGCCGAGGTCGCGGAGCCGCGCGTAGCCGTCGGCGGCCTCGGTGGCGGCCTCCTCGATGTCGCCGCTGTGGATCCCCATGTGCGCGCGGAGGACGCGCGCGATCGCGCGGACCCACGGGTCGGGGTGGTCCTGGACGCCCCGCAGCCGCCGCCGGACCTCGCCGATGTCCCCGTGGAAGATGGCGGACGTCGGTTCGATGAGGGCGAGGACGGGATGCGTCGGCGCGTCGGGGACGACGGCCAGGATCCCGTCGAGCGTCTCCTGCATCGAGTCCTGCGTGGGGCCCGGCTCCTTCGTCATCTCGGTGACGAGGCCCGCCGTGACGGCGCAGAGCGCGTACGCCTCCTCCAGGCCGGGCGGCGCGGTGCCGCCGACCATGGCGCGGACGGCGACCGCCCAGCCGCCCGCCTCCCGCTCCATGTCGCGCAGCACCCAGAACCACAGCAGCGCCGCGATGAGCCGCAGCCCCGTCTCGGCGTCGCCGGTGTCGATGACGTGCCGGAACGCGACCGTGATGTTGTCGCGTTCGGCGGCGAGCCGCTCCGCCCACTGCAACTGGTCGCGGCGCCGCAGCTCCGGCTCGGCGCCCTCGGCGAGCCGGACGAGGTGGCCGGCGTGCGCGTCGCGGACGCGCCGGGTCTCGCCGGCCTGCTCCAGCCGTTCCGCCGCGTACACGCGGACGGTCTCCAGCAGCCGGTAGCGGACGTCGGCGTCGCCGTCCGCCATCACCAGCGACTTGTCGATCAGGGCGGCGACCACGTCGATGACGTCGTGCGGCTCGACCGCGTCCAGGCCGCACACCTCGACCGCGGCCTCCGGGGAGGCGCCGCCCGCGAACACCGAGAGCCGGCGCAGGACGGCGCGCTCGGCGTCGTCGAGCAGGTCCCAGCTCCAGTCGACGACGGCGCGCAGCGTCCGGTGCCGGGGCAGCGCGGTGCGGCTGCCGCCGGTCAGCAGCCGGAACCGGTCGCCGAGCCGCGCCGCGACCTGGCCGGGGGTGAGGCCGCGCAGCCGGGCGGCGGCCAGTTCGATCGCGAGCGGGATGCCGTCGAGCGCGCGGCAGATCGCGACGACGTCGGCGACGGTGCCGGCGTCCACGGCGAATCCGGGGCGGACGGCCGCGGCCCGGTCGGCGAACAGCCGCACCGACGCGTAGCCGAGCGCCTCGGCGGGGTCGGCGACGTCCTCGTCCGGTAACGGCAGGGACGGGACGGGGCACAGCGACTCGCCGGTGATGCCGAGCGGCTCGCGGCTCGTCGCGAGGACGCGCACACCCGGCGCCTGCGCGAGGACGTGGCCGACGAGCCGCGCGACGGCGTCGACGACGTGCTCGCAGTTGTCAAGGACGACGACCATCCGCTTGGCGGCGAGGAAGTCGGTGAGCCGTTCGAGGGGCCGCACGACCACGCGCGTCTCCCCGGGGCGCACGGTCTCGGGGACGCCGAGCGCCGACAGCACGGCCTGCACCACGTCGGCGGGGTCGCTGACGGGCGCGAGCGGGACGAACCAGGCGCCGTCCGGCATCTCCTCGACGAACGCGGCGGCGCTCTCCCCGGCCAGCCGCGTCTTGCCGGCGCCGCCGGGACCGCTGAGGGTGACGAGCCTGGTCTCGCGGAGCAGCTTGCCGACGCGCCGCGACTCCTCCTCCCGCCCGACGAAGCTGGTGAGCTGCGCGGGCAGGTTGGTGCGCGGCGACGGCGGCGCCGCGGGCGCCTCGGCCAAGGATTCCGGGGCCGGAGTCGGGCCTTCGCGCCGCAGGATCGACAGGTGGACGGCGGCAAGTTCCGGGGACGGGTCGACGCCGAGCCGGTCGGCGAGCGCGCGGCGCGTCTCCTCGTACACCTCCAGCGCCTCGGCCTGCCGTCCCGCCGCGTACAGGGCGCGCATGAGGTGCCCGCGCAGCCGTTCGCGCAGCGGGTGGGCGGCGGCGAGCGGCTCCAGTTCGGCGACCGGGGGGACGGGCAGCCCGAGCGCGATCTCGGCCTCGACGCGGTCTTCGACGGCGGCGAGCCGCAGCTCCTCCAGCCGGGTGGCGATGCCGTACGCGAAGTCGGCGCCGGCGACGTCGGCGAGCGCGGGGCCGCGCCACAGCGCGAGCGCCGCCCGCAGCCCGTCGGCCCGCCGCGCCGGATCGCCCTCGGCGCGGGCGGCCGCGACCGCCCGCTCGAACGCGACCGCGTCGACCTCGGACGGGTCGATCCCGAGCCGGTATCCGCCGGGACCGTGCTCGACGACGTCCCGCCCGGCGACGCCGCGCAGCCGGGACACGAGCGCCTGCAGCGCGTTGCCGCCGGGCGCCGCGCCGTCCCACAGGTCGTCCAGCAGGCGCTCGGCCGACACGGGGCGGCCCGCCTCGGCCGCCAGCCGGACGAGCAGCGCGCGCAGCCGCCGGCCGCCGACCTCGACGGGCCGCGCGGCCTCGTCCCGCACGTCGAGCGGGCCCAGGATGCCGATGCGCACGTGTCCCCTTCCCCCGTGCCATTGTTCCCGATGTGTGGACCGCGCGTGTCGGGTACTTGTCCCGATATGCCTAGAGCGCAGATCAAGGACGAGAAGACGTACCGGAAGCTCCGCGACAAGGGCGAGAGCAAGGAGAAGTCCGCGCGGATCGCCAACGCCTCGGCGAACCGCGGGAAGAAGAACGTCGGCCGCAAGGGCGGCAAGAACCCCTCCTACGACGACTGGACGAAGGACGAACTGCTCGACCGCGCCCGCGAGATCGGCATCGAGGGACGCTCCTCGATGAACAAGTCCGAGCTCGTCAAGGCGCTGCGCGACCACTAGATGGACCTCGTCTTCGTCCTGGACTGCGGCGACCCGGAGGCCCTCGCGGGCTTCTGGGCCGCCGCACTCGGCTACGACCGCGGCGAGTACGACCCGCCGTACGTGGCGCTCACGGACCCCTCCGGGAAGGGGCCGCGCATCCTCCTGCAGCGCGTCCCCGAGCCGAAGACGGCGAAGAACCGGATGCACCCCGACCTCCGCATCACCGACATGGACGCGGAACTCGCCCGCGTCACCGGGCTCGGCGCGACCGTCGTCCGCGGCCCGTTCCTGGACGACGGGTGGCTGACCACGGTGCTCGCCGACCCGCAGGGCAACGAGTTCTGCCTGATACGCCCGCCCGAAGAGGAGAGGACATGAACACGGTCGTCGACACGGCGCGCAAGCAGAAGGAGGAGTACGCCGCCGGCGAGGACCGCCCGCTCGGCTCCTACCTCGGCACCCTCGGCGTGTACGCGCTCACCACGGGCGCGCTGGCCCTGCTCGGACGCAGGATCCGCGACCGTCCGCCGGCGATCGGCTTCGCCGACCTCGCGCTGATGACGCTGACCACGCACAAGGTCTCCCGGCTGATCGCGAAGGACCCGGTGACGAGCCCGCTGCGCGCCCCGTTCACCCGGTACTCCGGGACGGCGGGCCCGTCCGAGCTGGCGGAGGAGGTGCGCGGCAGGGGCGTCCGGCACGCCGTCGGCGAGCTGATCACCTGCCCGTTCTGCACGGCCCAGTGGGTCGCGACGGCCTACGCGGCGGGCCTGGTCTTCGCCCCGCAGGCGACCCGCCTCGCCGGCGCCACGATGACGGCGGTGGCCGGCTCGGACTGGCTCCAGCTCGCCTACGCCCGCCTCCAGCAGGCCGCGGAAGGGGACTGACGTCCCCCGCCCACCGCAGAGTCCCCAACGCCCGCCTTCTTTACGTTTGTCCCAGCTGGGCGGGGTAGGGCGATCCCATGGATCTGGCATTCCTCAAGACGCTGTACGAACGTCCGGGCCCCTACGCGTCGGTGTACGCAGACCTGACCCGGACCACCGAGGACGCGGTCAAGGCGGTGGAGCTCCGGTGGCGGGCGCTGCGCGCGGACCTGGAGGACCAGAACACCCCCGAGGACACCCTGCGCGCGGTGGAGCGGGCCATCGACGAGGAGATCGTCATGCGCCGGTCGGAGGGCATCGTGGTCTTCGCCGCGGACGGCGAGGTGGTGCACCGCGAGCGGCTCGGCGGCCCGCCCCGCAACCCGCACGCCACGCTGGGCCCGCTCCCGGACGTCCTGCCCTACCTGGCCGAGCGCGGCGAGAAGTTCCCGCACCTCCTCGCCGTCGTCGACCGCCGCGGGGGCGCGATCGACTGCGTGGACACCCGCGGGCACCGCGAGCACATCGACGTGCGCGGGGACGAGGACTACCCCATCCGCAAGGTGAAGGCGGGCGACTGGAACCAGTCCCGGTTCCAGCGCTCGTCGGAGGGCGTCTGGAAGGCCAACGCGAAGAAGGTCGCGCGCGAGATCGACCGGGCCGCGGAGCGCTGCAACGCCGAGGCCATCGTCATCGCCGGTGACACGCACGCCCGGAACGCCGTCCTGGACGAGGTCTCGACGGGCGTCCTGGAGCAGACGGTCGAGACCGACAAGAACACCGACATCGACGACCCCGACCTCGACTCGGAGCTGCACCGCCTCCTGCGGCTGAAGACCTTCGAACGCGTCATGACGGTCGCGGAGCGCTTCGACCGGGAGCTCGCGAACGGCGAGCGCGCGGTGTCGGGCCTGCCCGCGACGACGAAGGCGCTGCGTCACGGACAGGTGGAGACGCTGCTGCTGACGGAGGCCCCCGACTCCGCCGACCGCCTGTGGATCGGCCCGGACCCGTCCCAGGTCGCCGCCACCGCCGCCGAGCTGCGCGAGGAGTTCGGCATCACCGACCCCGAGCAGGAGCGGGCGGACGCGGCGCTGGTGCGGGCCGCCGCGGCGACGGACAGCGAACTGGTCGTCCTGCCCCCCGACGAGGAGGGCCCGGACATCCCCGTGGGCGCCGTCCTCCGCTTCACCACGACCCCGGACCCGGACAACTTCTCCCGGCCCTGAACAAAAGCGATGGGCCGACGCGATGCGCCGACCCATCACTCGAAGGTGGAGCTATGGGGATTCGAACCCCAGACCTCCTCCATGCCATGGAGGCGCGCTACCAACTGCGCCATAGCCCCTCGGTCGAGGAAAAGCTTAGTGCACGTTGGGAGCGCTCATGACGCGCGGGGCCGCGGAGGGGCGCCCCCCGCGGCCCGCGAGGCTTCAGCGGCCGGCCGACCCGTAGGTGTACGTGCCCTCGTTGACGGTCGGGACCTTGACGGTGAGGCTCTTCGGCCATTCCACCGGAAGGCCCAGGAGCCTGTTGTCCTGGACGGTGCGCCCCTCCGGTGAGGTGTACGTGCTCTCGACGGGACCGGTGTTCTCGGTCTCGGGCCTCTGCTGCGTCTTCAGCGAGCACACGGCCTTGGACAGGTCCTGCCCGAGCGGCAGGACGTTCAGCAGCGACGTCAGGAGGCTCAGGGCCTTCGGGCAGTCGTCCACGGTGTAGGTCTGCGGGACGGGCGGCGGCGCCTCCTCCTCGAAGGTCTGCGGCGCGGGCGGCGGTGCCTGCGCGGCGGACGCGGGCACGGCAGCGGCCGTGACGGCCGCGGCGACGAGCAGCGGCCCGAAGATCCGGCTTCTCACTGGGGTCAACCCTCTCGATCATGCATCGCCACGTCCCTGGCTGTTCCCGCATGATCGACACCGCGAAGCGCGGCGGGCGCAAAGGTTGGCGAAGGCTTTGCGTCAGATCCACCCGAGCCGTTCGCCGACCTCGTCGGGCGCGTACCCGCGGTGCCCGCCGTCCCCGATCCACACGATCCCGTCGGCCTCGGCGACGGCCCCGACGGCGTGCTCCTGCGGCAGCCGCGGCTGGACCGCCAGCCGCACCGGCGCCCCGGGCTCGAACCGGCGCAGTTCGTCGATGAGGTCCCCCACGGTGACCTCGCGAGTCGCCCCCCTGCGATGTCTTCCCATACCCCGCATGAAACCACCCGCCCCCACCAGCCCGCCGCGCCCCGCCCACCAAATTCGCCAGACGGCCCCACCCCCTCGCCAAGGGGCACCACACAGCACGTCAGGGAATGAGAAGCCCGGGGGGCAAGGGGCGAAGCCCCAAAACGGCCGAAGCGACGACGACCCGCACAGGGGCAAGGACACAAACCGGCAAGGGGGCGTGGGGGGCGGAGCCCCCCACATCGGGGGTCCGGGGTCGCCCCCCGGGTCAACACGACGAAGGAGTGGCGGCCCGCGCCTTCCGCGGGCACACCACTCCCAACTCGTTCGTGGAGCTATGGGGATTCGAACCCCAGACCTCCTCCATGCCATGGAGGCGCGCTACCAACTGCGCCATAGCCCCGCCGCCGCGTGGACGTTCATCCCGCAGCGCCCCGCCAGTGTATAGGACGGCGGGGCGTGGTCTCGAATCGTTTGCGGGTCAGGTGCCGGCGTCGGGGCGGTCGTCGCTGAGGACGGGTTCGGGGAGGGTGCCGGCGTTGTGCTCGGCGAGGCGCCAGCCGCCGTCGCGCATCTCGGTGATGACGGACCAGCAGCAGTTGGACAGGCCGCCGAGGCGTTCCCAGGTCTCTTCGGGGAGGCCGAGGAGGTGGGACATGCCGAGGCGGAGGGCGGCGCCGTGCGAGGCGACGACGAGCTGGCCGTCGGGCGGGAGCTCGTCGAGGGCGCGTTCGAGGGCGGCGCCGACGCGCTTGGCGACCTGGGCGCTGGTCTCGCCGCCGGGCGGCTGCCAGGCGGCGTGCTCGGCGGGGTAGCGTTCGCGGATCTCGCGGGAGGTGAGGCCCTCCCAGGCGCCGCCGTCGCGTTCGATGAGGTCCTTGTCGTAGCGGATGTCGAGCCCGGTGATGTCGGCGAGGGCCTGCGCGGTGTCGGCGGCGCGGCGGAGCGGGGAGGCGAGCAGGGCGGTGGGGCGGAGCCCGGCGAGGAGCCGGGCGGCGCGCCGGGCCTGCTGGACCCCGGTGTCGTCGAGCGGGATGTCGGTCTTGCCCTGGAAGCGGCGTTCGACGTTCCACGCGGTCTGGCCGTGCCGCCAGAGGACGAGCCGGCGCCGGCCGGGTTCGCGGGTGGGCCGGGCGTCACTCACTCGGGCTCCCGACGGCGCGGGCGCGCTGGGCCTGGTGGGCGGTGACGCTCTCCGGGAGGTCGAGGAGGGGGCAGTCTTTCCACAGGCGTTCGAGGGCGTAGTACATGCGGTCTTCCTCGTGCTGGATGTGCACGATGATGTCGACGTAGTCCAGCAGGACCCACCGCCCTTCGCGTTCGCCCTCGCGCCGGACGGGCTTGGCGTCCGCCTCTTCGCGCAGGCGCTTCTCGACTTCGTCCACGATGGCGCGGACCTGCCGGTCGCTGGGCGCGGAGCAGAGCACGAACGCGTCGGTGATGACGAGCTGCTCGCTCACGTCGTAGGCAAGAATGTCGTCGGCCAGCTTGTCGCCCGCCGCCTCGGCGGCGATCCGGACGAGCTCTGCCGCCCTCTCGGATGCGGTCACGATGCGCTCGCGATCCTCCCTGTAGGGGTCGTCTCCGTTGACACCCTCTCACGGGCGGCGGACGTCGGTACCCCTGTGTCGCTGTACGACCGCACGCCTCGTGCGGCCCTTCCCCCTCCAGGGTATGTGCCCCCGCCGACACACCTCCGCACCGCCGGAGCTGCGCGTCCCGGGTAAGCCTCTAGTACAGCCCGCGTTTGTTGATGTACTGCACGATGCCGTCGGGGACGAGGTACCAGATGGGTTCCCCGGCGTGGACGCGTTCGCGGCACTCGGTGGAGGAGATGGAGAGCGCGGGGACCTCCATCAGGGAGACGCGCCCGTTGGGGAGGCCGGGGTCGGCCAGGCGGTGGCCGGGACGGGTGACGCCGATGAAGTGGGCGAGTTCGAACAGTTCGTCGGTGTCGTGCCAGGTGAGCATCTTCTCCAGCGCGTCGGCGCCGGTGATGAAGAACAGGTCGGTGCCCTCGCCCTGGATGTCGCGCATGTCGCGGAGGGTGTCGACCGTGTAGGTGGGGCCGGGCCGGTCGATGTCGATGCGGCTGACGGAGAAGCGGGGGTTGGACGCGGTGGCGATGACGGCCATGAGGTAGCGGTCCTCGGCGGCGGTGACGTCGCGGCCCTCCTTGTGGGAGGAGATGCCGGTGGGGACGAAGACGACCTCGTCCAGGGAGAAGAAGTGCGCGACTTCGCTCGCGGCCACGAGGTGCCCGTGGTGGATGGGGTCGAAGGTGCCGCCCATGACCCCGAGCCGCCGCTTTTGCGTCATGCCGACGAGAATAATCGGCCGGGCCGGTGCCCGGCACGTCCGGGTCCCCCGGCTCAGCCGAGGCCGGGGAGCGGCGGGCGCCCGTCGTCCCAGGTCACGACGCGGACGGCCTTGCCGACCTCGACGCGCGGCACGGTGCCGTCCGGCAGCACGAACACCTCGGCGGTGAGCCCGAGCGCCTCGTGCAGCGCGTGCACGAGACGCTCCTGCGGGTCGCCGGCGACGGCCTCGCAGGCGACGAGGAGCCGGGTGGACGGGCTGCGCCGGTCGACGACGAGCTGGTAGTGGGGCCGGACGAGCCCGGAGCCGAGCAGGACGCGCTCGACCTCGCTCGGGTACACGTTGACGCCGCGCACGACGAGCATGTCGTCGGCGCGGCCGAGGACCTTGCTCATCCGGACGAGGGTCCGCCCGCAGGGGCATTCGCCGCGGGTGAGGGAGGCGATGTCGCCGGTCCGGTAGCGCAGCAGGGGCAGTGCCTGCTTGGTGGGGGTGGTGAAGACGAGTTCGCCGGGAGTGCCGTCCTCGACGGGGTCTCCGGTGGACGGGTCGACGGCCTCGACGATGAAGTGGTCCTCGTTGACGTGGAGGCCGTCCTGTTCGAGGCATTCGGTGGCGACGCCGGGGCCGATGACCTCGGAGAGGCCGTAGATGTCGACCGCCTTGAGGGGCAGCACGGCCTCGATGGCGGTGCGCAGTTCCTCCGACCAGGGTTCGGCGCCGAAGACCCCGGCCGTGAGGGCGGGCAGTTCGACGCCGGCCTCGGCGACGGCCTCGCCGAGCCGCAGCGCGTACGCGGGCGTGCAGGTGAGGATGTCGGCGCCGAGGTCGGCGAGCATCCGCACCTGCCGGTCGGTCATGCCGCCGGACATGGGGACGACGGTCGCGCCGAGCGCGACGGCGCCCTGGTGGATGCCGATGCCCCCGGTGAACAGCCCGTAGCCGTAGGCGTTGTGGACGACGCTGCCCGGCGACGCCCCGGCGCACGACAGGGAACGCGCGCACATGGCCGCCCACAGGTCGAGGTCGGCCTTGGTGTAGGCGACGAGGGTGGGGCGTCCGCGCGTCCCGCTGGAGCCGTGCACGGCGGCGACCTGGTCCTGCGGGACGGCGAGCATCCCGAACGGGTAGGCGTCCCAGAGGTCCTGCTTGGTGGTGAACGGGAGGTCGCGGAGGTCGGCGAGCGTCACGTCGGAGCCGCCGCCGACCCCGGCCTCCTTCAGCCGCCTCCCCTGCACGCCGTCCGCGGCGAGGAGCCGGTCGACCAGGCCCCACAGCCGGTGCCGCTGCAGCGCGGCCCGCTCGTCCAGGGACATCGCCTCGGCTTTGGGGTCGAACATAACTCGCCTCCCGGGGAGGGCGGAACCGCTCGGGCCCCCCGGAGTGGAACCCAGCGGCACGCTGGTTCGTCGGGACTACCATGCCAGACATGACGGAGAACACACCGGATCGAGCACGTACGCGGTTCCCGGGGATCAGTTCCCGGGCCTACGAACACCCGGCGGACCGATCGGCGCTCGTGGCGCTGCGCTCGCTCTCCGGGTTCGACGTCGTCCTGCGCAAGCTGTCCGGGCTGGTCAACGAGCGGTCGCTGCGGCTGATGTTCCTCGGCGGGACGGTGCGCGTCGGCGAGGACCAGTTCCGCCACATCCACGACATGGTGCGCGACGCCTGCTACATACTGGACATGCCCGAGGTGCCGGAGCTGTACGTCCGGCAGGACCCGACGCCGAACGCGATGGCGCTCGGCTCCGACCACCCGTTCATCGTGCTGAACACCGGCCTCATCGACCTGCTGGACGACGAGGAGCTGCGGTTCGTCATCGGGCACGAGGTCGGGCACATCCTGTCCGGGCACGCCGTCTACCAGACGATGATGCAGATCCTGCTGCAGCTCGGCGCGCGGCTCGCATGGCTGCCGCTCGGCAACGTCGGCATCGCCGCCATCATCATCGGGCTGCGCGAGTGGTTCCGGAAGGCCGAGCTGTCGTCCGACCGGGCGGGGCTGCTCGCCGGGCAGGACGTGGACGCGGCGAAGCGGGTCAACATGAAGCTCGCGGGCGGGGTCCGGCTCGGCGAGATGAGCGCCGAGGCGTTCCTGGCGCAGGCCCGCGAGTACGACGCGGCGGGCGACGTCCGCGACGGCATCCTGAAGTTCCTGAACCTGCTCGGCCAGTCGCACCCGTTCGCGGTGATCCGGTTCGCCGAGATCGACCGGTGGGCGCGCGGCGGCGAGTACGAGCGGATCCTCGCCGGCGACTACCCGCGCCGCGACGACGACGGCAGCGCCTCCGTCCGCGACGAGGTCAAGGACGCGGCGCGCTCCTACCGGGAGTCGTGGGAGCGGACGGCCGACCCGTTCGTGGGCAAGGTCCGCGACATGGCGGACGCGGCCGCGGGCGCGGCCGGTGGACTGTTCGACCGGCTCACCCGCCGCGACAACGGGCCGACCGGCCGCTAGGGAGAGACGAGACAGCCTGGGCCGCCGCGACACGGACGCGGCGGCCCTTCTCATGCCCGGAGGGCCGCGCTAGAACGGCGCAGGGACGAGGAGTTCGACGTTGCGGTCGTCGAGCTCGCCGCGGCGGTGCGAGTCGCGGTCCTGCCAGTCGTTTCCCGCCAGCTCCCGCGACAGCGACGCGAGCCGGACCGGGTCGGTCAGCCGGCCGCCGTAGGACGCGGGCCCGGCCGAGTCGATGATCGTCGCGAAGACCGACAGGGTGCCGTCGCGGTTGTCGGCCAGCTCCACGATGCGGCTCTGCTGCGGGAAGTCGATGTGCGCGGCGGTGTTGACCTCCCAGAACCCTCCCCCGCCCTGGCGCGCGTGCGGGATGACCTCGTTGCGGTGCGTGTGGCCGTTCACCCACAGGATGACGTTCGGGTAGCGCAGCAGCAGCGCCCGCACCTCGTCGCCGAGGACGCGGTCGCCGCCGAGCGGGTTCTCCAGTGAGGCGATCGGGTGGTGGCTGAACAGGACGAACAGCCGGTCCTTCACCGCGTGCCTCACGACCGAGCCGTCCGCGGCGAAGTAGCGGCTGCTCCCCGCCTTCAGCTGGGCCTCCAGCCAGGCGAACTGCTTCTTGTCCAGCGAGCCCTCGGAGTAGCCGTTCGGGTTGACGGTGTCGAGCACGAGGCCGCGCACCACGCCCTGGTCGAACCCGTAGTAGGCCGTCCCCTCCAGGAGGTTGGCGGCGGTGAAGCCGTGGCCGCGCAGGGACGCGGACGTCGTGAAGTGCTCGGCGACGACCTCCCGGCGCGACAGCATCCGCCGGTTCCCGTCGGGCGTCACCGGGCGGAACAGGCCGCCCGCGCCGCCCTGCTCGCGGCTCAGCCGGACGAGTTCGGCCGCGTCCGCCTTCTGGATCATGCGGGCGAGGCGCGCGGCCTGGCCGTCGTCCGCCGGGGCGCCGATCTTGATGCCGCCGGTGGCGAGGCCGGAGACGAGCGGGTTCACCGGCAGGTTGCCCTGGATGAGCCCGTCGTGGTTGCCGAACGCGGCGAGCCACGGCATGTCGAGACCGGTCGCCTGGAACGGCCGGCGCGCGGCGTCGATCAGGCCCTTGACGCGCGGGAACCCGTACTCGGTGATCGCCACATCGGCCTGCGCACCGGGCGGCGGGCCCTCCGGGTGCCAGTACGCGCGGTCGTAGGACGCCCAGTCCATGACGCCCTCGTACCGGTTCGGGTCGCCCGAGTCGGGGCGGACCCGGCCGCCGTCCAGCAGGTCGATGATCCAGCGGATCTCGTTGTACTGGACGTTGTCGGCGGCATCGCCGGTGTTGATCGTGAACGCGAGCCCGAGGCCGGTCGCCGGGCCGCGCCCGACCCTGTTCACCGCCTGCACCATCGCCTCGGCGACCTGCGTGGACAGGATCTCCTGCGGCCGGTACCCGCCCTCGGGGAACCCGCTCACCAGGTCCCGGATCCGGTCGATGAACTCGACCCGGGCCGGGGACTGCGCGTCGATGATGTGCACGTCGGTGAGGTGCCCGAACGCCAGGACGCCCCGGCGGGTGGCGGCGCGGCGCGCACCGGCGGCGCCGCCGAGGTCGCGGCGCAGCAGGTGCGGCTCCCCCGGCCCGGTGATCACCGGGCGGTACCCGCCCGCGCCCGCCGCGCCGAGCACGTACGTCCGGTCGAGGGTGGTGCCGGCGACCGGCCCGGCCAGTGCGGGCGCGGCGGCAGCGGCGGCGGGACGCGCGGGGAACGCGGCCAGCCCGGTGGAGGCGATCCCCGCGCCGAGGGCGGCGCCCTTCAGGACACGGCGGCGGCTGTACTCACGAGTCACAATCGTGAATCAGACCACACCCGCAACGTGACATCAATGGCAAAGATGTCACAACTTGGACGAATGCCGCCGGTCAGCCGCGGGTGTGCCCCTCCCCCGTCACCACGTACTTCGTGGAGGTCAGCTCCGGCAGCCCCATCGGGCCGCGCGCGTGGAGCTTCTGCGTCGAGATGCCGATCTCCGCGCCGAACCCGAACTCCTCGCCGTCGGTGAAGCGGGTCGAGGCGTTCACCATCACCGCGGCCGAGTCGACCAGCGACACGAAACGCTTCGCGGCGGGCTGCGACGCCGTCACGATGGCCTCGGTGTGGCCGGACCCGTACGTGCGGATGTGCGCGACGGCGTCGTCCAGGGAGTCGACCACGCGGGCGGCGATGTCGAGCGACAGGTACTCGGCGTACCAGTCGTCCTCGGTCGCCTCTACGACGTCGCCGTCGTAGGAGCGGATCCGGTCGTCGCCGTGGACGGTGACCCCGGCGCCCTTGAGCGCCTCAAGCGCGCGCGGGACGAACGTGTCGGCGACATCGGCGTGCACCAGGAACGTCTCCGCGGCATTGCACACCGAGGGACGCTGCGTCTTGGCGTTCAGCAGGATGTCGACGGCCATGTCCACGTCGGCGGCGGCGTCCACGTAGACCGCGCAGTTCCCGACACCCGTCTCGATCACGGGGACGGTCGACTCCTCCACCACCGAGTTGATCAGCGACGCGCCGCCGCGCGGGATCAGCACGTCCACCAGGCCGCGCGCCCGCATCAGGTGCTTCACCGACTCGCGGGACGTCCCCGGGACGAGCTGCACCGCGTCCGCCGGCACCTCCGTCTCGGCCAGCGCGCCCTGCATCACCTCGACCAGCACCGTGTTCGAGTCGTAGGCCGACGACGAGCCGCGCAGCATCGCCGCGTTCCCGCTCTTCAGGCACAGCGCGGCGGCGTCCACGGTCACGTTCGGGCGGCCCTCGTAGATGATCCCGACGACGCCGAGCGGAACCCGGACCTGCCGCAGCTCCAGCCCGTTCGGCAGCACGCTGCCGCGCATCGACTCGCCGACCGGGTCCGGCAGCGCGGCGACCTGGCGGACGGCGTCGGCGATCGCGGCGATCCGCTGCTCCGACAGGCTCAGCCGGTCGATCATGTACTCGGACGTGCCGTTGCCCCTCGCCCGCGCCACATCGGACTCGTTGGCCTTCACGATCTCCGGCGCGGCGGCGACCAGCGCGTCCGCGATCCGGTGCAGCGCCGCGTCCTTCGCCGCCCGCGGCAGCGGAGCCAGCCCGGCCGCCGCCTCGCGCGCGCGCCGCGCCGCCCGCAGGAACTCTTCGCGCTCGTCGTCGCTCATGACGCCTCTCCTCTTCGTTCACCTGCGGCGTGTTGTTGTTATCGACGCCGTCATAACAACAACACGCCGCAGGTCAACGTTCTTCGGTCAGGACCACCAGGTGGTCTCGGTGGATTATTTCGCGTTCGTACTCGGGGCCCAGCTCCCTCGCCAGCCATCGTGTCGAGCGGCCCATCAGCTCCGGGATCTCGGACGCGTCGTAGTTCACCAGGCCGCGCGCGAGCACGTGCCCGGACGTGTCGCACAGGTCGACCGGGTCGCCCGCGGCGAAATCGCCGTCCACCCCGGTGACGCCCGCCGGGAGCAGGGACTTGCGGCGCCGCACGACCGCCTCGACGGCCCCCGCGTCCAGCATGACGCGGCCCTGGCCGGTGGTGGCGTGCGCGAGCCACAGGTTCCGCGTCGACATGCGGCGGCCCTCGGCCGGGTGGAACAGCGTGCCGACCTTGTCGCCCGCGAGCGCGTGCGCGGCGGACGCGGCGTTCGTCAGGACGACCGGGATGCCCGCGATCCGGGCCGCCTCCACCTTCGTCACCATGCCGCCCGTGCCCACGCGTCCGGACCGGCCGAGCTTCACGTCCTTCAGGTCGTCCGGCCCGTGGACGTCGTCGACGCGGCGGGCGCCGGGCTGGCGCGGGTCACCGGTGTAGAGCGCGTCGACGTCCGACAGCAGGACGAGGGCGTCCGCGCGGATCAGGTGGGCGACGAGCGCCGCGAGCCGGTCGTTGTCGCCGAACCGGATCTCGTCGGTGGCGACGGTGTCGTTCTCGTTCACGATCGGCAGGATCCCCATCGCGAGGAGCTGCCCCAGGGTGCGCTGCGCGTTGCGGTGGTGCGAGCGGCGCATCATGTCGTCGGCGGTCAGCAGCACCTGCCCGACCGTCATGCCGTACCGGGCGAAGGACGAGGTGTAGCGCGCGAACAGCAGCCCCTGCCCGACGCTCGCCGCCGCCTGCTGCGTCGCGAGGTCGGGCGGCCTCCGGCTCAGCCCCAGCGGCGCGAGCCCGGCGGCGATCGCACCCGACGACACGAACACGATCTCGGTGCCGTCGGCGCGGCGCGCCGCGAGCACGTCCACCAGCGCGTCGATGCGGTTCGCGTCGATCGTCCCCCGCGGCGTGGTCAGCGACGACGACCCCGCCTTGACCACGATCCGCCGCGCCTTGGCGACCTCGACCCGCTCACTCATGACCCTGCTCTCATTTCAGCGGCCTTCCAACCGGCGATCGGTGCCGCGCGGGCCCATGGCGGCCTCGCCGGCCGGCACCTCCGGCTCCCAGTCGAAGACGACCGAGTCGTCGGCGGTGCCGATCAGGACCGTGGCACCGGCACTCGCGCCCGCCTCGGCGAGCGCGTCCTCCACGCCGAGCCGGGCGAGCCGGTCGGCGAGGTAGCCGACGGCCTCCTCGTTGGCGAAGTCGGTCTGCCGCAGCCACCGGACGGGCTTCGTCCCCGTGATCAGGAACGTGTTGTCGCCCATGGTCCTGATCTCGAAGTCGGTGTCGCCGCCGACCGGCTCCGGCCGGATCACGATGCGGGTCGGCTCCGCCGGCGGCAGCGACGCGCGGTACTCGCCGACCATCGCCGCCATCGCGAACGACAGCTCCCGCAGCCCCTCGTGCGTCGCCGCCGACACCTCGAACACCTTCAGCCCGCGCGCCTCGAACTCGGGCCGGACCATCTCGGCGAGGTCGCGGCCGTCGGGCACGTCCACCTTGTTCAGGACGACGATGCGCGGGCGGTCCGACAGCGGCCGGTCGCCGAGCACCCGGTCGTACGCCCGCAGCTCGCGCTCGATGACCTCGAAGTCGCCGACCGGGTCGCGGCCCGGCTCCATCGTCGCGCAGTCGAGGACGTGCGCGAGCGTGGACGAGCGCTCGATGTGGCGCAGGAAGTCGAGGCCGAGCCCGCGTCCCTCGCTGGCGCCCTCGATGAGGCCCGGGACGTCCGCGACCGTGAACGTCGTGTCGCCCGCGCTCACCACGCCGAGGTTCGGGATCAGCGTCGTGAACGGGTAGTCGGCGATCTTCGGCTTCGCGGCGGACAGCGCCGCGATCAGCGACGACTTGCCCGCGCTCGGGAAGCCGACGAGCGCCACGTCGGCGACGCTCTTGAGCTCCAGGACGACGTCCCGCTCCTCGCCCGGCTCGCCGAGCAGCGCGAACCCCGGCGCCTTGCGCTTCGCGGACGCCAGCGCCGCGTTCCCGAGGCCGCCGTGCCCGCCCCTCGCGACGACGTACCGGGTGCCCTCGCCGACCAGGTCGGCCAGGACGGTGTCGCCCTCCTTCACGACCGTGCCGTCCGGGACGGGCAGGATCACGTCGCCGCCGTCCGCGCCCGTCCGCAGGCTGCCCTGCCCCGGCCTGCCGTTCCCCGCCTTGCGGTGCGGGCGCCGGTGGTACTCCAGCAGGCTCGCCGCGTTCCCGTCGACGACGAGGACGACGTCGCCGCCGCGCCCGCCGTTCGCGCCGTCCGGGCCGCCGAGCGGCTTGAACTTCTCCCGGTGGATCGAGGCGCAGCCGTTGCCGCCGCTGCCCGCCGCGACGTGCAGCACCACCCGGTCGACGAACTGCGCGCCCGATCCCGCTCCAGCGGCCACGGTGACTCTCCTCAGTGAAAACGGCGAAAGGGGCGGACCGAAGAACGGTCCGCCCCTTTTTAAAACGCTCAGTGCCCAGGCGGACTATTCCGCCGGAGGAACGACGCTCACCGCGTTGCGACCGCGGTAGCGGCGGAACTGCACCGCGCCCGCGACCAGCGCGAACAGCGTGTCGTCACCGCCGCGGCCGACGCCCGGCCCGGGGTGGAAGTGGGTGCCGCGCTGCCGGACGATGATCTCGCCGGCGTTGACGACCTGGCCGCCGAACCGCTTCACGCCGAGGCGCTGGGCGTTGGAGTCGCGACCGTTGCGGCTGGACGATGCGCCCTTCTTGTGTGCCATGAGACCGCTCTCCCTTACTTCCCGGCCTTGATACCGGTGATCTTGACCTCGGTGTACGGCTGGCGGTGACCCATCCGCCGCTTGTACCCGGTCTTGTTCCGGTAGTGCATGATGTTGATCTTCGGGCCCTTGACCGCGCCGAGGATCTCGGCGGTCACCTCGTAGCGCGCCAGGTCGGCGGCCTTGCTGACGACGTCGTCGCCGTCCACGACGAGCACCGCCGGGAACGTGACGGTCGAGCCGACCTCACCGGCCAGCTTGTCGACGGTCAGAACGTCGTCGACGGCGACCTTCTCCTGCCTGCCGCCTGCGCGGACAATCGCGTACACCGCGGAAACCCTTCGTCTGCGCGCGCTTCCGGGCTGAACCGGTCCCACGCGTGGCTTACCAGCCCCCGGATGGGGGCCTACCCCCGGCACCGGGCCGAGGGCGGCACACCAGGGCTGCCCCTGGCGCTCTCTGCTGGGCCTCGCCGGATCGGCGAGGTGAGCACCGAACGACCCCCGGACGGGGCTCGCGGTGCGGGTTCGGGCGACGCGCCGATGACGCGCCGAAGTACAAGGGTACCGGATGCCCCGAGCGCAACGCGAACGCGTCCGGCCGGGGCATCCGTCCCTCGTCAGTCCGCGGAGTCGCCGCCGTCGGCGGTCTGCGCAGCGGTGGCGCGGCGGCGGGTGCGGCGGCGGGTGGCCGTGCCGCCCTCGCCGTCACCGGTGCCCTCGGCCTCGGTCTCGGCGGGTGCGCTGCCGTTCGACTCGGCGGGGGCGGCGTCGGCCGGCGCCGCGGCGCCGTCCAGGTCGGGGCCGGTGCCGTTGGCGGTGACCGCGACGGGCTCGGCGTCGTCCAGCGCGCCCGGGGAGGTGTCGACGGCCTCCACGGCGGCGTCGGCGGCCTCCTCGGCGGCCTGCGCCGGGGACTCGTCGATCTCCGGGGGCGGGCCCGCCGGGCGCTTGGCGGGGCCCGACTTCTTCGGCCGCGACCGCACCGGCTCGGGCTTCTCCTCCACCGCGGGCGCCGGCGCCTCGGCGGCGGGCTCGGGCCCGGTGTCCTTCGGCTTGGCCTCGTGCTGGGCCAGCTTCTCCTCGACGGCCTTCTCGACCTCGCCCTTGCGCTTGCGGCGGCGGCCGTTCTCCTTGCCGGCCGCCTTGTCCGGCTTCGGCTCGACCGGCGTCAGGTGGACGTGGATGCCGCGGCCGTTGCAGGACTCGCAGGTCTCCGAGAACGCCTCCAGCAGGCCCTGGCCGACGCGCTTGCGGGTCATCTGGACCAGGCCCAGCGACGTGACCTCGGCGACCTGGTGCTTGGTACGGTCCCGCGACAGGCACTCGACGAGGCGGCGCAGCACCAGGTCCCGGTTGCTCTCCAGCACCATGTCGATGAAGTCGATGACGATGATGCCGCCGACGTCGCGGAGCCGGAGCTGGCGGACGATCTCCTCGGCCGCCTCCAGGTTGTTGCGGGTGACGGTCTCCTCGAGGTTGCCGCCCTGCCCGGTGAACTTGCCGGTGTTGACGTCGATGACCGTCATCGCCTCGGTCTTGTCGATCACGAGGGAGCCGCCGGACGGCAGCCACACCTTGCGGTCGAGGGCCTTGGCGATCTGCTCGTCGATGCGGAACGCCGACAGGGCGTCCTGGTCGCCCGTCCAGCGCTCGACGCGGTCGGCGAGGTGCGGGGCCACGTACTCGACGTACTCGGAGATCGTGTCCCAGGCCTCGGAACCGGAGACGACCAGCTTGGAGAAGTCCTCGTTGAAGATGTCGCGGACGACCCGGAGGGTGAGCTCGGGCTCGCCGTAGAGCAGCGACGGCGCCGACGCCGTCTTCACCTTCTTCTGGATGGTCTCCCACTGGGCCGAGAGCCGCGACACGTCGCGGGACAGCTCCTCCTCGGTCGCGCCCTCGGCCGCCGTCCGGACGATCACGCCGGCGTTCTCCGGCATGACCTTCTTCAGGATCGACTTGAGCCGGCTGCGCTCCTTGTCGGGCAGCTTGCGGCTGATGCCGGTCATCGAGCCGTCCGGCACGTACACGAGGTAGCGGCCGGGCAGCGAGACCTGGCTGGTGAGGCGGGCGCCCTTGTGGCCGAGCGGGTCCTTGGTGACCTGGACGAGCACCGACTGGCCGGACTTCAGCGCCGACTCGATGCGGCGCGGCTGGCCCTCCAGCCCGGAGGCGTCCCAGTTGACCTCGCCCGCGTACAGGACGGCGTTGCGGCCCTTGCCGATGTCGACGAACGCCGCCTCCATCGACGGCAGGACGTTCTGGACCTTGCCCAGGTAGACGTTGCCGACGTACGACTGGTGCGTGGCGCGGTTGACGTAGTGCTCGACGAGGACGTCGTCCTCCAGGACGGCGATCTGGGTGCGCTCGCCCTCCTGCCGCACCACCATGACGCGCTCGACGGACTCGCGGCGCGCCAGGAACTCCGCCTCGGTGATCACCGGCGGGCGGCGGCGGCCCTGCTCGCGGCCCTCGCGGCGGCGCTGCTTCTTGGCCTCCAGCCGCGTCGAGCCCCGCACGGAGCGGACCTCGTCCTCGGCGGCGGCGCGCTCCTCGCGGGCCGTCCGGACGTGCACGACGGTGTTCGGCGGGTCGTCGGCGCCGTTCCCGCCCTCGGCATCGGCCCCGGAGCGGCGCCTGCGGCGGCGACGGCGGCGGCTCGACCCGTTCTGGCCGTTGTCTCCGTCGTCCTCGTCGTCGGCGGCCTCCTGCTCGGCCTCCTCCGCCTTGGGCTCCTTCTCCTGCTTGGCGGGCTTGTCCTTCCGGCCGCCCTTGGCCGCCCTGCCGCTCTTGGGCTGCTCGTCCTTGGGCTCCTCGGCCTCGGGCTCCTCGGCCTGGGCCTCGTCCTCGGCGCCGTCCTTGCCGCGGCCGCGGCCGCGTCCGCCGCGGCGCCGGCGGCGCCGGGACGGGCGGTCGTCGGACTCGTCGTCGTCCGAGGGGCCGTGGTCGTGGTCGTCCTCGGCGGTCTCGGGCTCGGGCTCGGGGGCGGGCTTCTCGCGGGCGGGCGGCTCGGCCTTCGGCTGCGGCGGCTGGAAGACGACCATGGGCGGCTGGAACGTGACGCCCGGGACGCCGACGCCGCTCGCCGGCTCGGTCTCCGACACCTGCTCGGGGGACACCTCGGCGCCGGCGCCCGGAACGGCGGGGATCTCCGGCACCGGCGGCACGGCGGGCACGGCCGGCGCCTCGGCGGCGGCGGCCCGGCGGCGGGTCCGGCGGGGCGCCGGCGCCTCCTCCGCGGGCTCGGTCTCGGTCTCGGGGCAGGTCTCGGCGCCGGTCATCGGCACGGGGGCGGGCGTCTCGGCGACCTTCGCGCTCCGCGTGCGCGTCCGGGTCCTGGTCCGCTTCGGCGGCTCGGGAGCCTCCTCGGCGACCGGCTCCTCGGCGACCGGCTCCTCGACGGCCGGCTCCGGCTCGGCGGGCTCCTCCGCGGCCGCGTCCTCGGCGTCAGCGCCGGCCTCGGCCGCTTCCTCGTCCTCGTCCTCGTCGGCGGCGTCGGCGTCGGCGTCGGCGTCGGCGGCCGGGGGCTGGGCCGGGGGCTCCTCCACCTCGGGCGGCGGGCCGGCGGGCCGGCTGGCCCGCCGCGGCCGCGCGGTCACCCCGTTGCGGGTCTCGTCAGCGCTCGCGCCATCGGTCGTCTCGTTATCAGTGCCTTCGGCCGTGGCCGAATCGGCTTCGTTCTCAAGCATCCGGGCAATCTCCCGTCAGGCTCCCGGGCGCGTCCGCCCGCTCCGCCCGGGGGCGGATCGGTGCGGTGCGCCGCACGGGAGCACCTCGTGTCATCGGCGTCGGCGCGCCCGGACGGTGGTCCGGTCATGCCGACGAAGTCGTCGGGGGTGCGCCGGCCGTACCCTGCGGGACCGGTTCCGTGCTCCCACGGCTTCGGTCCCCCGGTCAGGCGCTGACGGCATCCGCGCTCGCGGCGTCCCCGGGCTGCGGCCGTACAGGGCCGCGCGCCGTCCCGGCGTCGTCGCCGGACGGCAGGCCGATCTCCCGGTCGGGATCCAGGGGATCCGCGAGGCCACCGGTGTCCGCGTCGAGGGGCCCCTGCGCCAGCCTGGTCACCAGCGGCGGTGACGGCGGCGCGAGGTCGGCGACCTGGCGCAGTCCGGTGAGGATGTCGTCGGGTCGTACGGCCGGTGTGGAATGCCGAACAACCATTCGAAGTATCGCACAAGGGGCATCCGCCGCCTCGGCGGCGCGCCGGTCCAGCTCACATGCGGACACGGCGGCGCGCACGTCGAAACGGCGCCGTCCCTTCTTCGTGAGGCGTTCCACCTCGATGTGCTCGGCGCCCATGAAGGCGGCCACGGCAGCGGCGGCGTCGTCGTCCGACACGCCGTCCAGCCTGATCCGCCATTCGGACGCCTCGAGCCGATCGGCGAACGCGCTCGGCTTCGCCGCCGCGTCGCCGCGTCCCGCCCGGACCGGCACGACATCGACGATGTCGAGCCCGGGGGGCAGGGCCGCGTCCAGATCGGCCCGCACCCGCGCAGGGTCGCGGGTCTCGGTCAGCCCGATCTCGAGGTATTCGGCCTCACTGGCCACCCCTGTCGCCGCCGCACCCGCGTACGAGATCTTCGGGTGGGGGGTGAATCCGCCGCTGAACGCGACAGGGATCCCGGCGCGCCTGACGGCGCGTTCCACGGCCCGGGAAATGTCGCGGTGGCTCGTGAACCGCAGCCTGCCCCGCTTGGCGTAGCGGACGCGCAGTCGCTGGGTCACGGGGGCCGGCGCCGGACCCTCCGGCATGGGTGCCAGGGTTCTGGTCCTTCCTACTCGCGTCGAGTCGAAAAACTAGGTCTCCCTATAGAGTACGGGTCCCCGAGCCCCATTCGGCCAAGCACGGGTGCCCTAAGCCCGGAACGCCCGCAGTCCAGGGCCTTCCGGCAACCGCTTCCGGTCACCCGGCCCCCGCGCGGGTCGTCAGACGACCGACAGGGGGAGGAGCTTCTTGCCGGTGGGGCCTATCTGGATCTCGGTGCCCATGGTGGGGCAGACGCCGCAGTCGTAGCAGGGGGTCCAGCGGCAGTCTTCGACCTCGGTCTCGTCGATGGCGTCCTGCCAGTCCTGCCAGAGCCATTCGCGGTCGAGACCGGCGTCCAGGTGGTCCCAGGGGAGGACTTCGACCTCGTCGCGTTCGCGGACGGTGTACCAGGCCAGGTCGACGGGCTCGCCGGCCAGGGCCCGCTCGGCGCAGGACGTCCAGCGCTCGTAGGAGAAGTGCTCGCTCCAGCCGTCGAAGCGGCCGCCGTCCTCCCAGACGGCGCGGATGACCTTGCCGACGCGGCGGTCGCCGCGCGACAGCATGCCCTCGATGATGGACGGCTGGCCGTCGTGGTAGCGCAGGCCGATGGCGCGGCCGTACTCCTTGTCGCCGCGCAGCAGGTCCTTGAGGGCGTGCAGGCGGCGGTCGACGGTCTCGTGGTCGCACTGCGCGGCCCACTGGAACGGGGTGTGCGGCTTGGGCACGAACCCGCCGATGGAGACCGTGCAGCGGATGTCCTTGCGGCCGGTGGCCTCGCGGCCCGCCTGGATGACGCGCTTGGCCATGCCGGCGATCGCGAGGACGTCCTCGTCCTCCTCGGTGGGCAGGCCGCACATGAAGTAGAGCTTGACCTGGCGCCAGCCGTTCTCGTAGGCGGTGGAGACGGTGCGGATCAGGTCGTCCTCGGTGACCATCTTGTTGATCACCTTGCGCATCCGCTCGGAGCCGCCCTCGGGCGCGAACGTGAGGCCGGAGCGGCGGCCGCCGCGGGAGAACTCGTTGGCGAGCGTGATGTTGAAGGCGTCCACGCGGGTGGACGGCAGGGAGAGCGAGGTGTTGGTGCCCTCGTAGCGGTCGGCGAGGCCCTTGGCGACGTCGCCGATCTCGCTGTGATCGGCGCTGGAGAGGCTGAGGAGGCCGACCTCCTGGAAGCCCGACTCCTTCAGGCCCTGGTCGACCATCGCGCCGATCGTGGTGATCGAGCGCTCCCGGACCGGGCGGGTGATCATCCCGGCCTGGCAGAACCGGCAGCCGCGGGTGCAGCCGCGGAAGATCTCCACGCTGAACCGCTCGTGCACGGTCTCGGCGAGCGGGACCAGGGGCTTCTTCGGGTAGGGCCACTGGTCGAGGTCCATGACGGTGTGCTTCTCGACCCGCCACGGGACGCCCGGACGGTTCGGCGCGACCCGCTGGATCCGGCCGTCCGGCAGGTAGGTGACGTCGTAGAAGCGGGGCACGTACACGCCGCCGGACGCCGCGAGCCGCAGGAGCAGCCCGTCCCGCCCGCCGGGCTCGCCCTCGGCCTTCCACTCGCGGATCACCTCGGTGATCGCGAGCACGATCTCCTCGCCGTCGCCGAGGACGGCCGCGTCGATGAAGTCGGCGATCGGCTCGGGGTTGAACGCGGCGTGCCCGCCGGCGATCACGACGGGGTGGTCGCCGGTGCGCTCGGCGGCGTCCAGCGGGATGCCGGCGAGGTCGAGCGCCGTCAGCATGTTGGTGTAGCCGAGTTCGGTGGAGAACGACACGCCGAGCACGTCGAACGCGGCGACCGGGCGGTGCGCGTCCACGGTGAACTGCGGGATGCCGTGCTCGCGCATGACGGCCTCCATGTCGGGCCAGACCGTGTAGGTCCGCTCGGCGAGGACGCCGTCGCGCTCGTTGAGGATCTCGTAGAGGATCTGGACGCCCTGGTTCGGCTGGCCGACCTCGTAGGCGTCCGGGTACATGAGCGCCCACCGGACGTCGGTCTCGTCCCAGTCCTTGATCTGCGAGTTCAGCTCGCCGCCAACGTACTGAATCGGCTTCTGCACGCTCGGGAGCAGCGGCTCCAGGCGCGGGAAGAGCGACTCGACCGGCATGACGAATCCTCCGTGCAGGGGACATGGGACGAACGTCCAGCCTACCGCCGCCCCGGCGCGCTAATCGAACGCGCGACGCCGCACATGGACGGCCTGCAGCAGGCCGAAGGCGATCATGTTGGCGAAGGTGGCGGAGCCGCCGTAGGAGATGAACGGCAGCGGCAGCCCGGTGATCGGCATGATCCCGATCGTCATGCCGATGTTCTCGAACGCCTGGAACCCGAGCCAGCACACGACGCCGGTCGCGACGAGCGAGCCGAACAGGTCGGCGGCCTGGGTGGCGATCCGCAGCCCGCGCCACAGCACCACGCCGAGCAGCGCCACGATGACCACGGCGCCGACGAAGCCGAGCTCCTCCCCCGCGACCGTGAAGATGAAGTCGGTCTGCTGCTCGGGGACGAAGTGGCCGCCGGTCTGCTCGCCCTGGAACAGCCCCTTGCCGAACACCCCGCCGGACCCGACCGCGATGCGCGCCTGCTGGGCGTTGTAGCCGGCGCCGCGCGGGTCGGCCTCCGGGTGCAGGAACGCGATGAACCGGTCGACCTGGTACTCCTTCAGCAGCCCGAAGAACCAGACGGCGGCGCACGCGATCACCCCGCCGCCGACCAGGCCGACGAGCCAGCGCTTCTGCGCGCCGGAGATCGCGAGCATGCCGAGCACGACCGCGATGAACACCAGCGTGGTGCCGAGGTCGGGCTGCAGCATGATCAGCACGCCGGGCACCCCGGCGAGGACGAGCGCGAGCAGCACGTCGCGGCGGCCCGGCCCGATCTCGCCGTCCCGGGGCTCGCCGAGGATCATCGCGAGCAGCACCACGAGCCCGACCTTCGCGAACTCCGACGGCTGCACCTGGAACCCGCCGCCGATCACGATCCACGAGTGCGACCCGTTGATCGTCTCGCCGAGCGGCGTCAGCACCGCGAGCAGGCCGACGCACGCCAGCCCGTACAGGATGGGGACGTAGGCGCGCAGCAGCCGGTAGTCGAGGACGGTGACCACGCCGCCGAGCACGAACCCGATCAGCAGGTTCAGCACGTGCCGCTTGAGCATGCTCTCCGGGTCCTGGCCCTGCTCGGTGAGCAGGTGGAAGGTGGCCGAGCGCACCAGCAGCGCGCCGATCACCGACAGCGCCAGCACGGCGACGAACAGCGGCCAGTCGAGCCGCCGCAGCCCGGCGAGCCGGCTCTGCCAGGTCCGCCGGGCGCCGTACCCCTCGACCGGCCCCACGCCGGTTCCGGTGATCACGGCGCGGCTCCCTGGCCCGGCAGCTTCGGCAACTCGGACGGCAGCTCGCCGTTCTGCAGGATGGGCTTCTTGTCCTTCGTCCCGTACATGGACTCCCAGATCTCGCGGACGGCCGGCGCGGCCGTCGAGGCGCCGAAGCCGCCCTGCGAGACCATCGCGACGACCGCGAAGCGCGGGTCCTTCACCGGGCCGAACGAGGCGAACCAGGAGGTGTCCTGCTTGCCGTAGACCTCCGCGGTACCGGTCTTGCCGCCGACGTCGACGCGTTTGAAGTCGAACCCGGAGAACGCGCCTCCCGCGGTGCCCTCCTTGGTCACCTGGGCGAGGGCGTCCCGGATGTACTTCAGCACCTTCGGGTCGACCGGCAGCTTCTCCGGCTTCGGGGGCTCGATCCGGCGGACGACGGTGCCGTCCGGCCGGACGATCGCGACCCCGAGCCGCGGCGTGAACAGCTTGCCGCCGTTGGCGACCGCCGCGTACGCGCGGACGAGTTGCAGCGGCGTCACCAGGACGTTGCCCTGCCCGACCGAGAAGTTGGCGGCGTCACCGGGGCGCCACACATAGCCCTCGGTGCAGTTCTCCGTCGCGACCGCCTTCAGGTACGCGGCGCGCGCGGGGTCGGTCTTGGCGACGTCCGGGTAGCCCTGCTTGGCGCCCTTGCAGTTGGCGGCCTTGGTGGCCTCCCAGTAGTTCTGCTTCCACTCCCGGTCGGGGATGCGGCCGGAGCTCTCGCTGGGGAGGTCGATGCCCGTCTTGGTCCCGAACCCGTACTCGCGGGCCATCTTGATCATCGGGTCGGACGGGTTCTTCTTCGGGTGCATCCCGCCGTCGGCCTTCCACTCCAGGTAGGCGAACCTGTAGAAGACCGTGTCGCAGGACTTCACGAGGGCCGTGTGCAGCGTCATCGGCCCGTACGCCGCGCCTCCGGCGTTGGTGAACGCCCGGTTCCCGACGTTGTAGGAGCCGGGGCACGGATAGATGCCCTTCAGGCTGGCCCCGTCCTTCACCGCGGCGGCCACCGAGGAGATCTTGAAGGTGGAGCCCGGTGCGAACTGGCCCTGGGTGACGCGGGAGGTCAGCGGCTCGCCGTTCTTCTTGCCGAGCAGCTGGTCGTACTTCTCCTGGGAGATGCCGCCGGTCCAGATGGACGGGTCGTAGGTCGGGTAGCTGGCCATCGCGACCATGCGGCCGGTGCGGACGTCCATCACGACCGCGGCGCCCGCGTCGGCCGGCTTGCCGCCCTTGCGGGCGTTGTCGATCGCGTGCTTGAGCGCCTTCTCCGCCGCGCCCTGCACGCCCGCGTCGATGCTCGTGATCAGGTGGTCGCCGGACGTCGGCGGCTTCTCCTCGGCGGTGCCGGTGACGCGCCCCTGGCTGTCGACGAGGACCCGGCGGAACCCGGGCTCGCCGCGCAGCGCGCGGTCGTACTGCGCCTCCAGGCCGGCGCGCCCGACGAGGTCGACGCCGCTGTACCCGGTGACCTGCAGGCCCTTGCGCTTGTCCAGTTCCTCCTGGGTGACGGGCTGCAGGTAGCCGAGGACCTGCGCGGCGCCGGCGCCGTCCGGTTCCGGGTAGTCGCGGACGGCCTGGATCTGCGCGGTGACGCCGGGGAAGTCCTCCTGCCGCTCCATGATCTGGAGGGCGCGCTTGGGGTCGACGTGGTCCTCGACGGGGATCGGCTGGTACGGGGAGCCGGGCCAGCACGGGCGCTTCACGGTCGGGCTGCACAGCCGGATCCGCTTGGAGATGTCGTCGTAGGTCGTCCCGAGGACGCCCGCGAGCCGCTTCAGCACGGCCTCGCCGCCGTCCTCCTGCCGGGACAGCGTGGTCCGGTCGACCGACACGACGAGCGCGCTGCGGTTGCGGACGAGGGGCACGCCGCGGTCGTCCAGGATCATGCCGCGGACGGCCGGGACGACGATGTCGCGGGTGCGGTTCTGGGCGGCGATCTCCTGGTAGTGGGTGCCCTCCAGGACCTGGAGCGTCCACATGCGCCCGACGAGGACGAGCAGCAGCGCCGCGACGAGGACGTAGAGGACGACGAGCCGGAAGTGGGTCCGGGGGTTCACAGGCTTCCGCTCCGCCCCGACATCGCGCGGTAGCGGGCGGCGGGCACCGCGAGCCCGTCGCCCCGCGCCCGTTCGCCGCTCTCGTACCGGCGGGTGGCGCGCAGCACCGCCCACACGACGAACGGGCTGGCGATGATGTCGTAGAGGACCTGCAGCGGCACCATCCGCGACACGGTCCCCCAGTCGGCGCGCGGGTCGCCGAGGATCATCCCGGTCGCCGCGTACAGCACGGTCCCGGCGAGGGCGCCGGCGGCGACGGCGAAGAACGGCACGACGGACTGGCGGTCCATCTCGGCGGCGGCGGCGCCGCACAGGAAGCCGATGAGGCAGTAGACGAGCGCGTACCGGCCGAGGGTGTGGTCGGCGGGCGGGATGATGTCGGCGGCGAGGCCGGCGAGGAACCCGGTGACCATGCCGGTCATCGACCCGGCGACCAGCGCCAGCGCGACTACCGCCAGCAGCACCAGGTCGGGCTGCACGCCGCCGGGCAGCGGCAGCCGGTTGGCCACCGACACCTGCAGGATCAGCGTCACGACGATCACCACCGCGGCCACCGCGGTGCGGCCGGCCGGCGATGCCTCGGGCGGATTCAACACGTCAGTCCCCCGCGCTCGGTTCTGTGGACGGGCTCGTGGAGCCGCTCGGCCGCGCGTCCGCGCTCGCGCGGGCCTTCGGGCTCTTGCTCGCCTTCGGGCTCTTGCTCGGGCTCGGCGTCGGCGCCGGTTTCGGCTTCGGCGGCAGCACCGCGTCCCGCGGGTCGGTCTTCGGCGGGGCGACCACGACGCCGACGACGTCCAGGCTGGTGAACCGCACGAACGGCCGGATGTAGGCGGTGCGGGTCAGCCCGCCGGTCGCCTTCTCGACCCGCGCGACCTCGCCGATCGGGACGCCGGGCACGTACGGGCGCTGCCCCTGCGAGCCGAGCGTCACGATCCGCTGCCCGACCTTGATCGGCGCGGCGGCGTCCAGCAGCTGGAAGCGCAGCGGCGTGTCGCCGCCCCCGCCGAGGCCGCGGCGCCCGCGGCCCTCCACGATCCCGATCTCCTTGGACGCCTCCAGCCGGGAGCCGATGGAGGAGGTCTGGTCGGTGGCGAGCAGGACGGTCGAGGTCGCGGGCCCGACCCGGGTGACGCGGCCGACCAGACCGGCCGCGCTGATCACCGTCATGTCGGCCTTGATGCCGCTGCGGCTGCCGACGTCGATCGTGACGGTGTCCTCGAAGCCCTGCCCCGCGGAGATCACCTGCGCGGCGCGGATCTTGTAGCCGCCCATCCCGGCGGTGCCGAGCAGCCGGTCCAGCTGCGCGGCCTTGTCCTTGTCGAGCCGCGCGGAGCGCAGCTCCTCGCGCAGCCGCTGGTTCTGCCGGGCGAGCCGGTCGGCGCGGCGCCGCTCGCCGGGCGCGTCGGTGATCGCGTCGAAGGCGTTGCCCACCGGCCGCACCACCGACGCCGACGCGCGCTCGACGGGGCCGAACACGGTCGCGCCGACGTCGCGCAGCCCGCGCAGCGGCGAACTCGCGCCGCCGCGGTAGTCCACGGTGATCATCGTGAGCGCCACGACGAGCAGCCCGCCGAGCACCATGCGGGTGCGCCGGGTGTCCTTCACGCACCGACCTCCGGTTTCCTGAGTACGCCGGAAGCCCCGGCGCCGACCAGCTGCTCCCCGAGGAGGGACGACCCGCCGCGCCCCCGGGCGGACCGCGTCCGGACTAGTGCCGCGGCTCCGGCACGAGGACCTGGCGCAGCGACTCGAAGTCCTCGACGCACTTGCCGGTGCCGAGCACCACCGAGTCGAGCGGGTTGTCCACCAGGTGGATGGGCATCCCGGTCTCCTCGCGGAGCCGTTCGTCGAGGTTCTTCAGCAGCGCGCCGCCGCCGGTGAGCGCGATGCCGCGGTCCATGATGTCGCCCGACAGCTCGGGCGGGCACTTGTCCAGCGTGGTCTTCACCGCGTCCACCACGGCGTTGACCGGTTCCTCGATCGCCCGCCGCACCTCCTCGGCGGAGATCACGACGGTCTTCGGCAGCCCGCTCACGAGGTCGCGGCCCCGGATCTCGGCGTGCGGCTCCTCGTCGCCGCCGGGATAGGCCGAACCGATGGCCATCTTGATCTCCTCGGCGGTCCGTTCCCCGAGCATCAGGGAGTATTCCTTCTTGGAGAAGGAGATGACCGCCTGGTCCAGCTCGTCGCCGCCGACGCGGACCGACTGGCTGGTGACGATGCCGCCGAGCGAGATGATGGCGACCTCGGTGGTGCCGCCCCCTATGTCGACGACCATGTTGCCGGTCGGCTCGTAGACGGGCAGCCCGGCGCCGATGGCGGCGGCCATCGGCTCCTCGATGATGTAGACGCGGCGGGCGCCGGCCTGGTATCCGGCCTCCTTCACCGCGCGCTGCTCCACTCCGGTGATCCCGCTCGGCACGGCGACCACGATCCGCGGCTTGGCGAAGTGGCGGCGCTTGTGGACCTTCTGGATGAAGTAGCGGAGCATCCGCTCGGTGACGTCGAAGTCGGCGATGACCCCGTCCTTGAGCGGGCGGACGGCGACGATGTTGCCGGGCGTCCGGCCGATCATCCGTTTCGCCTCGATGCCGACCGCGACGATCTTCCCGGTGTTGGTATTGATCGCCACCACGGATGGTTCGTTCAGGACGATGCCACGCCCGCGCACGTACACCAGTGTGTTGGCGGTACCAAGATCGACGGCCATGTCCCGGCCAAGAAACGACAGCTTGTTACCCATGAAGAAAGGGAGCCCTTCATGATTGACGGGCGTGTATAGCGGCGCGTCCATCGTAACGTGCGCCCCCGTCCGCGGGCAGTCACCCCGCCGCCGCGCGTCGCGGAAAAAACGCGTCCTGACCAGCTCGGTTTTCGCTAAAGAAGACGCGGGCCGGAAGATCCGGCCCGCGCTCGAGAGTCGCCCCCCGGGAGGCGGATCAGCCCAGTTCGGGGAAGAACAGCTTGATCTCGCGCTCGGCGGAGTAGGTGGAGTCGGAGCCGTGCACGATGTTCTCGCCGATCTCCAGCGCGAAGTCGCCGCGGATGGTGCCGGGGGCGGCGCTGACCGGGTCGGTGGCGCCGGCCAGGGACCGGAACGCCTCGATGGCGCGGGGGCCCTCGACGACCATGGCGACGAGCGGGCCGCCGGTGATGAACTCGACCAGCTCGCCGAAGAACGGCTTGCTGGAGTGCTCCTCGTAGTGGGCCTCGGCGGTCTCGCGGGCGAGCGTGCGGAGTTCCAGCGCGACGAGCGTCAGGCCCTTGCGCTCGATCCGGGAGACGACCTCGCCGATGACGCCGCGGCGGACGCCGTCGGGCTTGACCAGGACAAGAGTGCGCTCGGACACGGGTGGTTCTCCTTGCGGAATTTCGGTTTCGGTAAGCGCGCGAATACTACCCGGCTCGCGCGCCGTAAGTGGCATTCCGGCGCCGGACGCCCAGCGCCGCCGCGGCGGCGGCGAGCAGCACGGCGACCATTCCCGCGACGACGAGCCAGCTCTGGAAGCCCTCCAGCAGGGCGTGGACCTGCTGCGCCCCGGTCGCCGGACGCGCCCGGCGCAGCCGCGCCGCCTGCAGCGACAGGACGGCGAGCTGCCCGGTCAGCACGGCGGGGAAGCACAGCGACAGGCCGAACAGCGCGGCGCCGGGCTCGGCGTCCCGCAGCGAGGCGGCGAGGGCCAGCCCGGCGCCCGCGCCGAGGGGGACGAGCGGTGCGAGCAGCGTCCACGGGTCGCCGGGGTCGGCGGTGAGGCCGAGCGGCAGCGCCGGGACCATGAGCAGGAGCCCGGTCCGGACCGTCCCGCGGGCGGGCGCGCGGGCGGCGGCGAGCGCGCCCGCCACGGCGGCGGCCGCGGCCGCGGCGAACGGGAGCAGCGGCGGGCCCGCGCCGCGCGCGTGGGCGGTGGCGGCGGCGAGCCCGGCGAGCGGTCCGGCGACCGGGTAGGTGAGCAGGCCGACGGCGATCATGACGAGGGCGCAGCCGTGCGGGCTGCCCGCGGGGGCGTCCCGCCCGCCGGTGACGGCGAGGCCGACCAGGGCGGGCACCGCGAGGCCCGCGACGAGGAGCCGCGCGCCGGGCGACCACGCGCCGGCGGCGACGACGGCGAGGAACGCGAAGCCCGCGACCGGGACGAGCGGGAGCAGGAGCTGGCCCCGCTCGCTGCGCCGGGCCGCCGGGAGCGCCCAGGGGGCGCGGGCGCGCAGCAGCGGGCGGGCGACGGCGGCGCCGGCGGCGGCGGCCGCGAGCCACGGGCAGGGCGCGAGCGCGGCGCGCCAGTCGGGGGCGCCCGCGCCGGCGGCCTGCGGGGGGACGGCCCGCAGCGCCAGCGGCACCGCCAGGACGAGCATGCCCGCGAGCACGCCCGCCCAGGCGGCGGTCAGGGCGCGGTCGCGGCGCTCCCAGACGAGGACGAGGGAGGCGGGCAGGACGATGCCCGCGCCCGCGCCCTGGAGCGCCCGGACCGTCCCGGCGAGGGGCACCGAGTCGGCGAGGCGGGCGGCGCCCAGCCCGACGAGGAGCAGGGCCAGGCCCGCGGCGAGGACCGTCCAGGCGGGGAACCGGCGGGCCGCCGCGGCGCCCGGCGGCACGGCGAGCAGGAGGGCGGGCAGCGACAGGCCGGTGGCGCGCAGCAGCCCGGCGACGCCGGAGCCGCCGAGGCCGAGGGCGTCCGCGGCGGCGGGGACGACGTTGACGGCGGCGTCCGGCAGGGTCAGCACGGCGGCGGGCACCGCGGTGCCGGTCAGCAGCAGCGCGCCGAGCGCCGCGAGGCGCCGCCCGGCCGCCTCCCCGGTGCCGGGGCGCTCGGCCGCACGGGCTGTGGACGCTGCGCTGGTGGACACGGCCTTCTCCTTCGGAGGGTCGTCATCCGCCGGACGCTATTTACTGAAAACGAAGGATGTCCAAATTGGGGCGATTATTGGAATTCGCGGCATTCGGCGGGATGATTGGCTGCCGTCCCGCCGAACTTAGCGCGGCTGGGCGGCCGCCGCCTTGCGTCCGAGCCAAATGGCCGTCCCCCAAAGCGCCCCGAAAACGGCACCGAGGAAGAACATGGCCGGCACCATGAACCCGGTCGCGATGATGAGCACCTGAAGCACGGTGCCGGCCGGAATCGCCCAGGGGCGGCGCAGCAGCCCGGCCAGGACCAGGCAGACGAGCGCGAGCGACCCGCAGACCCCGCCGGCGGTGGCGCCGTCCACGTCCAGCACCGCCACGGCGACCGGGATCGCCAGCCCGATCACGATGGCCTCGCAGGCCAGGACCGTGGCGAACAGCCGGCGGGCCGGGTTGTCGGCGGCGGGTGTGCTCATGAGCGGCCCTCTTCCACGCGCAGCAGGGTGCGGGCGTCGCCGGCCGTGACCACCGACCCGGTGATCAGCACCCCGGCGCCCCGGTACTCGCCGGTCTCCTCGGCGATGCCGATCGCCCGGTCGATGGCGTCGTCCAGCCGCTCGGCGATATGGACGCGGTCGGCGCCGAAGACGCCCTCGGCGAGCTCGGCCAGCTCCTCGGGCGGCATCGAGCGCGGCGAGGAGTTGCGGGTCACCACCAGCTCCGCCAGCACGGGTTCGAGCTGGTCGAGGACGCCCGCGACGTCCTTGTCGGCGGCGATCGCGAGCACCCCGGCGAGCCGGGTGAAGCCGAACGACTCGGTGACCGTGGCGACGGTCGCCGCCATCCCGGCCGGGTTGTGCGAGGCGTCCAGCAGGACGGTCGGGCCCGTCCGGGCGACCTCCAGCCGCCCCGGCGAGGCGGACCCGGCGAACCCGGCGCGCACCAGCGCCGGGTCGAGCTGGCCCTCGTTGCCGCCGAGGTAGGACTCGCCCGCCGCGATGCGCGTCGCGGCCTCCAGATTGGTCTCTCCCCCGGTCGGCGCGCCGGAGGCGAACGCCTCCACGGCGGCGAGGGCCGTCGCGGCGTTGCCCGCCTGGTGCTCGCCGAACAGCGGCAGGTAGATCTCGTCGTAGACGCCGTGCAGGCCCTGCAGGCGGAGCTGCTGGCCGCCGACCGCGACGTCCCGGCCGAGGACGCCGTACTCGATGCCCTCGCGCGCCGCCGTGGCGCCGATCTCCACGACCCGGCGCAGCAGCACCTCGGCGGCCTCGACCGGCTGCTGCGCCAGGACGGCGATCGCGCCGGTCTTGATGATCCCGGCCTTCTCGCCGGCGATCTCCTCCAGCGTGTCGCCGAGGTAGCGGGTGTGGTCGAGCCCGATGGGGGTGATCACGGCGACGACGCCGTCCGCGACGTTGGTCGCGTCCCAGGTGCCGCCCATGCCCGTCTCGACCACCGCGACGTCGACCGGGGCGTCGGCGAAGGCCGCGAACGCCATCGCCGTGAGGACCTCGAAGAACGACAGCCGCCCCGCGTGCTTGCCGTCGACCAGCTCGACATAGGGCAGGACGTCGTTGAACGTCTCGACGAACCGCTCCTCGCTGATCGGCTCCCCGTCGATCGCGATGCGCTCGCGCAGCGTGGTCAGCTCGGGGCTGGTGTACAGGCCGGTGCGCAGCCCGCGCTCGCGCAGCAGCGCCTCGACGAGGCGGGCGGTGCTGGACTTGCCGTTCGTCCCGGCGATGTGGATCACCGGGTACGCGCGGTGCGGCTCGCCCAGGACGTCGACCAGGTCGCGGATCCGGTCGAGGGTGGGGTCGATCTCCCACTCGACGCCGCGGGCCATGATCGCGCCGACGGTCGCCCGGTAGTCGGCCGGCTCGGTTCGCTGACTCACGGTCACAGAGCCTACTCGGCGGCGCGCAACGCTCCGTCCGGCCCCACACTGGAGGTATGGACGTGTTCTTCCGGGAGTGGGAGCACCGGGCGCCGGGCGAGACGCGCGATGTCGGGCGGGCCCGCGCGCTCGCGGACGCCCTGGGGGTCCTCACCCCGGACGCGCCCGTTCTGACCGTTGTGGGTTCCAAGGGGAAGGGCACGACGGCGACCTACGCGTCGGCCTTTCTCGCCGCCGCCGGACGTCGCGTCTGCACCGTCACGAGCCCCGGCCTGCGCACGAACCGCGACCGGATCAGGATCGGCGGACGCGCCGTTTCGGAAACGGAGCTCGCCTCCCTGGCGGACGCCCTCGATGAGGCGATCGGCACGCTTCCACCGCCCTCGGACGGCTATCTGTCACCGTCCGGCCTCTTCCTCGTCGCGGGCCTCCTGCACGCACGGCGGGTCGGCGCGGACGTGCTCGTCCTGGAGGCCGGGATGGGCGGACGGTCGGACGAGGTGGCCCTGTTCCCGCCGGACGTCGCCGCGATCACCCCGGTCTTCCTCGAACACGCCGGCGTGCTCGGCGACACCGAGGCGGAGATCGCGCGGGAGAAGCTCGGTGTCGCGGGGCCGGGGACGGTCGTGCTGTCGGCGCCGCAGTCGCCGCCGGTCACCGAGGTGCTCGGCGGCGTCGAGGTCGTCGGGCCCGGCGGCAGCGGCCTGCCCGACCGCCTGCTCCCCGCCGGGCTGGGGCGGGCGGGCGCCGAACTCGGCGTCGCCGCCGCCCGCCGCGTGCCGGGCACGGCCGAACCCCCGGCCGGGACGCTGCGGGAGGTGATGTCGTCGGTCGTCCTGCCCGGCCGGTCGTCCCGGCACGACGTGCCCGGGTCCGCGACCCGGCTGCTCGTCGACTCCGCCATCGACCGCACCGGCGTCGCCGCCGCCCTGGCCGCCGCGCGGGACGCCTGGGGGACGGTCGACCACGCCGTGGTCTGCCTCCCCGACCACAAGGACGTGGACGGGGCCGTCGCCGAACTCGGCGCGCTGCCCGTGACGTTCGTCCGGCTGCCGCTGCCGCACCTTCGCTTCACCCGCCCGCTGCCGCCCGGCTGGGACGTCGTCGACGCGGACGCCATCACGCCCGAGTCCCTCGCGACGCTCGGGCACCGGGTGGTCGTGCTCGGCACCGTCTACTTCACCGGGCGGGTCCTCGACGCGGTCGGCGCCGACACCGAGCGGCTGTTCGTCACTTCGGCCGCTCCACGTCCTTCCTGATCCGGCGCATGACGTCCGCCATCAGCGGGAACTGCGGGTTCAGCGTCGGGCGGTTGGACGCCACGATGCCGTAGGAGTCCCTGGTCGCCCACGCGCAGTACGTGTGCGTCTCGGCCAGGACGGCGAAGGTGCCGCAGACCGCCTTCGCGCCCTTGCCGGCCTCGGCGTCCTGGCCCGCGATGAACGTGGTGGGCTGCACCTTCTGCAGGAAGTCGGCAGGGTCGCCGACCGGACCCGTCCCGCCCATGAACAGCACGTTGAGCTTGCGCACCGGCTCCTCGCTGTAGACGGCGGCGCCGCGCTTGGCGACCGGCACGCCGCCCGCCTCGACGGCGCCCGCGATGAACGGGTACGCGGCGCTCGCCTGCGGGGACGTCAGGCGGTCCCTGTGCAGGCCGCCGGCGACCGGGCCCGCCTCGATCACCTTCTTGGACGCGGGGAGGGCCGTCGTGCGGGCGTCCTTGGCGTCGCCGCCGCCCGTCCGGAACGCCAGCGCCCCCGCCATGAGGGCGATCGCCGCGGCCGCCGCGACACCGGTGACGAGCAGCAGCCTCGGGACGCGCCGCTTCCGCGCCCCGGCGGGTGCGCCGCCGGGAGCCACCGGCAACGGCCCCGTGCCGACGACGGGATGCCCGCCGGTGCCGACCACCGGATGCCCGCCCGTACCGATCACGGGGTGGGCTCCCGAGCCGACCACCGGGTGGGCTCCCGACCCGACGACGGGATGCCCGCCCGTACCGCCCACCATCGGGTGCCCGCCCGTGCCGCCCAGCGACGGGAGCGGGCCCGTCCCGTCACCGGGGTCGAGCGACCACCACGGGCGCGCCCTGCCCCAGGGCGCCGAGGCGGCCGCCACCGGCGCGGCCCCGTCCTCGATGGCCCGCGCCGCGTCCGGGCCCTCGCCGGACGAGGACTCCGGCGCGCCGGGCTGGGGTGATTCGGCCATTGCACTCCCGATGGTTCAAGTACCGCCAAAAGGCCGTGGGCTCAACCGGATCGTAACGGCGCGGGGCCCGCCGCGCCGACCGTTCACGCGCTCGTGACCTGCCGGGGGCGGGACGGTTCGCGTCAGCCCGCGGGCAGCGCCGCCAGCTGCGACTCCAGCCGGGCGATGTCGGCCTCCGCCTGCGCGAGCCGGTCGCGGTTCTTCGCGACGACCGCCTCGGGGGCCTTCGCCATGAACGCCTCGTTGCCGAGCTTGCGGTTGGCCTGGTCGACCTCCTTGCGCGCGGCGGCGAGGTCCTTCTCCAGCCGCTTGCGCTCGGCGGCGACGTCGATCGCACCGGCGGTGTCGAGCCGCACCGCGACGCCCTCCACCGGCAGCGACGCGGTGGCGGAGAAGCCGTCGCCGGGCGCGGTGAGGCGCAGCAGCGCGCGGACGCCCTCCTCGTGCGCCGCGAGCGGCGAGCCGCCCCACTCCAGCTCCGCCGCGACCTTCTGGCCCGGCTTGAGGCCCTGGTCGGCGCGGAACCGGCGGACCTCGGTGACGAGCCGCTGCAGCGACTCGACGACGGCCTCGGCGTCCCGGTCGGCGCGGGCGGGCTCGGCGGCCGGCCACGGCGCGGTCAGGACCGTCTCGCCGCCGGTCAGGGACGTCCACAGCTCCTCGGTGACGAACGGGATCACCGGGTGCAGCAGCCGCAGCAGCTTGTCGAGGACCTCCCCCAGGACGCGCCGCGTCGCCTCGGCCCGCTCGTCCGCGAGCTGGACCTTCGCCAGCTCCACGTACCAGTCGCAGACCTCGTCCCACGCGAAGTGGTAGAGCGCCTCGCACGCCTTCGCGAAGTCGTAGTTCTCCAGCTCCTCGTCGACCTCGGCGATGACCGACTGGAGGCGCGACAGGATCCACGCGTCGACGGTGGTCACCTCGGCGGGCATGTCGCCGCGGACGTGCGCGCCGTTGATGAGCGCGAACCGCGTCGCGTTCCACAGCTTGTTGCAGAAGTTGCGCGAGCCCTGCGCCCACTGCTCGGCCACCGGGACGTCACCGCCCGGGTTCGCGCCGCGCAGCAGCGTGAAGCGGGTCGCGTCGGCGCCGTAGGCGTCGACCCAGTCGAGCGGGTCGATGACGTTCCCGAACGACTTGGACATCTTCTTGCCGTACTGGTCGCGGACCATCCCGTGCAGGGCGATGGTGTCGAACGGCTGGACGCCGTCCATCGCGTACAGCCCGAACATCATCATGCGGGCGACCCAGAAGAACAGGATGTCGTACCCGGTCACCAGCACGGACGTCGGGTAGAACCGCTCCAGCTCGGGCGTCTTGTCCGGCCAGCCGAGCGTGGAGAACGGCCACAGCGCCGAGGAGAACCAGGTGTCGAGGACGTCGGTGTCCTGCGTCCAGCCGGCGGGCGGCTCCTCGTCCGGCCCGGGGCAGGCGGTCTCGCCGTCCGGCCCGTACCAGACCGGGATGCGGTGCCCCCACCACAGCTGCCGGCTGATGCACCAGTCGTGCATGTTGTCGACCCACTCGAAGTAGCGGGACGCCATCTCCGGCGGGTGGATCGCGACGCGGCCGTCGCGGACGGCGTCGCCCGCGGCGCGCGCGAGCGACTCGACCTTCACGAACCACTGCAGCGACACGCGCGGCTCGACGACCGTGGAGCAGCGCTGGCAGTGCCCGACCGAGTGCTTGTAGGGGCGGATCTCCTCGACCACGCGGCCCTGCTCGCGCAGCGCGGCCACGACCGCCGGGCGCGCCTCGAACCGGTCGAGGCCCTCGAACGGGCCGGTCGCGGTGACGACGCCGCGCTCGTCCATGACGGACATCGACGGCAGGTCGTGGCGGCGGCCGATCTCGAAGTCGTTGGGGTCGTGCGCGGGCGTCACCTTGACCGCGCCCGTCCCGAACTCGGGGTCGACGTGCGCGTCGGCGACGACCGGGATGCGGCGGCCGGTCAGCGGGAGCTCGATCTCCCGTCCGACCATGTGCGCGTACCGCTCGTCGTCGGGGTGGACGGCCACGGCGGTGTCGCCGAGCATCGTCTCCGCGCGGGTGGTCGCGACGACCAGCTCGTCCTCGCCGGAGCCGTACCGGATCGAGACCAGTTCGCCGTCGACCTCATCGTGCTCGACCTCGATGTCGGACAGGGCCGTCAGGCAGCGCGGGCACCAGTTGATGATGCGCTCGGCGCGGTAGATGAGGCCGTCGTCGAACAGCCGCTTGAAGATCGTCCGGACGGCGCGGGCGCGGTCGTCGTCCATCGTGAACGCCTCGCGCGTCCAGTCGACACTGTCGCCGAGGCGGCGCATCTGGCCGAGGATCCGGCCGCCGGACTCGGCCTTCCACTTCCACACCCGCTCGACGAACGCCTCGCGGCCGAGGTCGTGCCGGGAGCGGCCCTCCTTGGCCAGCTCGCGCTCCACGACGTTCTGGGTGGCGATGCCGGCGTGGTCCATGCCCGGGACCCACACGGTCTCGTGGCCCTGCATGCGGCGCCGCCGGACGAGGGTGTCCTGGATGGAGTGGTCGAGGGCGTGCCCCATGTGCAGCGAACCGGTGACGTTCGGCGGCGGGATCACGATCGAGTACGCGGGGCGCTCCGGCGCGCGCAGCGGGTCGGCGGTGAACAGCCCCGCCGATACCCAGCGCTCGTAGAGCCGGCCCTCGACATCGGCCGGACGGTACTGGGTGGGCAGGTCGACGTCGGCGGCCCCCTGGCCGCGCTCAGTGCTGGGCTGTGTCACGGCTGACGATTCTACGGGGACGCCGGGGGTGGGCCGGCCCCTGGGACGCCGGTCCGTGCGCGAGAGTCCGCACCGGCGAGCAACTGAGAATCCCGGCTGAGAGCGTTTTCCCGCCGCGGTCGGGACACAGGTCACCTGACACCGGGTCGCCTCGCCCGAAAAGGTGGTGGTCCGGAAGGGTCCGCGACACCGGGGCGGAGAGAGAGGGACGGGATGCGAGCGGTACTGGCACGCGCCGCCGTGCTGGCCGGCGCGTTCACCGCGGGGGCCGTGGCGGCACGTGCCGCGACCATCCCTCACCTCCGCCGGCTCACCGCCGACCTGCAGAGGTCCCGGGAGCGGATCCTCGCCAGCCGGGAGGAGGAGCGGCGGCGGCTGCGGCACGACCTGCACGACGGGCTCGGGCCGACGCTCGCCAGCCTCGCCATGTCGCTGGACGCCGCCCGCATCACGCTCGCCTGCGAGCCGGAGCGGACCGACCCGCTGCTCGCCGACGTCCGCGACCGGCTGGCGACCGCCGTCGGCGAGATCCGCGACCTGGCGCACGGGCTGCGGCCGCCCGCCCTGGACGACCTCGGCCTCGTCGGCGCCATCGAGTCGTTCGCGGACGGCTGCTGCGAGCGGGTCGACATCCGGTTCGACGGCGAGCCCTCGGGGCTGCCCGCCGCGGTGGAGGTGGCGGCGTACCGCATCGCGCAGGAGGCGCTGACGAACGTGCGGCTGCACGCCCCGGGGAGCTGCGCCTCCGTCCGGCTGAAGCGCGACACCGAGCTGCACCTGGTGGTCACCGACAGCGGTCCGGGCCTGCCGGACGCGGCGCGGGGCGGCGGACGCCCCGGGACGCGCCGCGGCCTCGCCGCGATGAAGGAGTGGGCCGCCGAGATCGGCGGCAGCTGTGTGATCACGTCCCGGAACGGCGGCGGCACCCTCGTCTCGGTCCGGCTGCCGCTCGGCACCGCGCAGCCCGCCGGGTACGATCGTTCCTCGGTCGGAAGAAGGCGGGCGTAGATGTCGGAGACCATCCGGGTCCTCATCACCGACGACCACCCGGTGTTCCGGCAGGGCCTGAAAGGACTCCTGCACGCGCTGGGCGTCGAGGTCGTCGGCGAGGCCGAGAACGGGCCGGAGGCGGTGAAGCTGTCGGCGGAGCTGCAGCCGGACGTCGTCGTCATGGACCTGCACATGCCGGGCGGCAACGGCATCGAGGCCACCCGCACCATCACCCGGACGAGCCCCCGCATCGGCGTCCTCGTCCTCACGATGTTCCGCGACGACGACTCGGTCTTCGCGGCGATGCGCGCCGGCGCCCGCGGCTACCTGCTGAAGGAGTCCGGCGCCGAGGAGATCGCCCGCGCCGTCCGCGCGGTCGCGGCCGGCGAGGCCATCTACGGCCCGGAGATCGCGCGCCGCGTGCTCACCTACTTCACCGACATGCCCGACCCGCGGCAGGCCGCGTTCCCCGAGCTGACCGAGCGGGAGCGCGAGGTCCTCGAACTGATCGCGCAGGGCCGCAGCAACGCCGAGATCGCCGGGACGCTCTTCCTCAGCCAGAAGACCGTCCGCAACCACGTCTCGAACATCTTCATGAAGCTGCACGTCGCCGACCGCGCCCAGGCCATCGTCGTGGCCCGCGAGGCCGGCCTCGGCGAGTCCACGCCGCGTTGATCCCGGCCCAGGCCACTGCGTTCGCCTGGCGGCTCGCTCCGTGACCTGGCCTGTGCGAGCGCGCATCGCTTCGCGATCTTCCCGGTGAGACTCCGGCTTCGCCTCACCGGTCAGGCAGCGCGCTCGCGTGCGTGGCCGAGGCCGCTGAAAGCCGATGAGAAAGCCCCGGCCGACGCGGCCGGGGCTTTCTCTCGGGTCAGGCGCTCTTCTCGCGCGGCTCCCGCTTGGGGCGGTCGCGGGGGACGAGGGTCGGGTTGACGTGCTCCAGGACGGCCTCGCGGGTGATCACGACGCGGGCGACGTCCTGGCGGCTCGGGACCTCGTACATCACGGAGAGGAGGACCTCCTCCATGATGGCGCGCAGGCCGCGGGCGCCGGTGCCGCGCAGGATGGCCTGGTCGGCGATCGCCTCCAGGGCGTCGTCGGTGAACTCCAGGTCGACCCCGTCGAGTTCGAAGAGGCGGTGGTACTGGCGCACCAGCGCGTTCTTCGGCTCGGTGAGGATGTTGATCAGCGCCTCGCGGTCGAGGTTGTGCACGGAGGTGATCACCGGGAGCCGGCCGATGAACTCGGGGATCATCCCGAACTTCAGCAGGTCCTCGGGCATCACGTCGCCGAGCACGGCCGACGACTCCTCGAAGTCGGACTTGGAGCGGATCTGCGCGCCGAAGCCCATGCCCTGCTTGCCGACCCGGGACTCGACGATCTTCTCCAGCCCGGCGAACGCGCCGCCGCAGATGAACAGCACGTTCGTGGTGTCGATCTGGATGAACTCCTGGTGCGGGTGCTTGCGGCCGCCCTGCGGCGGGACGCTCGCGGTGGTGCCCTCCAGGATCTTCAGCAGCGCCTGCTGGACGCCCTCGCCCGAGACGTCGCGGGTGATCGAGGGGTTCTCGCTCTTGCGGGCGACCTTGTCGACCTCGTCGATGTAGATGATCCCGGTCTCGGCCTTCTTGACGTCGTAGTCGGCCGCCTGGATCAGTTTGAGGAGGATGTTCTCGACGTCCTCCCCGACGTATCCGGCCTCCGTCAGCGCCGTGGCGTCCGCGATGGCGAACGGGACGTTGAGGAGTTTGGCGAGCGTCTGCGCGAGCAGCGTCTTACCGGATCCGGTGGGGCCGAGCAGCAGTATGTTCGACTTGCCGATCTCGACCGGGTCGTCCCGGCCGGTGTCGCCCGACTGGATCCGCTTGTAGTGGTTGTAGACGGCGACGGACAGTGCCTTCTTCGCCGTCTCCTGCCCGATGACGTAGGAGTCGAGGAACTCGTAGATCTCCCGCGGCTTGGGCAGGTTGTCCCACTTGAGGTCGGAGGTCTCGGAGAGCTCCTCCTCGATGATCTCGTTGCAGAGATCGATGCACTCGTCGCAGATGTACACGCCCGGACCCGCGATGAGCTTCTTGACCTGCTTCTGGCTCTTCCCGCAGAACGAGCACTTGAGCAGATCACCACCGTCGCCGATGCGTGCCACCCAACTGTCTCCTTTTCGTGGGGCCGCCCGCCCTGGAGGATGCGGCGCAGCTCGGTTGCGTCCCGAAGGCTCTCGACGTTGTGCTCGACGTTACCGCCTCCGACGGACTTGGAAAGCCCCTCGCCCGGAAGTGTGGCGCCCGGGCTCGGGGACCTCCCGCGTCCTTGTGCCGTCTCAGGACGACACTACCTCGGCTTTCCGCTTCCTGCTGGCGAAGACGTCGTCGATGAGCCCGTAGTCCTTCGCCTCGTCGGCGGTGAGGATCTTGTCGCGCTCGATGTCGCGGCGCACCTCGTCGATGCTCCGGCCGCTGTGCTCGGCCAGGATGCTCTCCAGCAGCTCGCGGATCCGCATGATCTCGCGCGCCTGGATCTCGATGTCGCTGGACTGCCCGTAGGTGCCCTCGGTCGCGGGCTGGTGGATCAGTATCCGCGAGTTGGGCAGGGCGGCCCGCTTGCCCGGCGTCCCGGCCGCGAGCAGCACGGCGGCGGCCGAGGCGGCCTGGCCGATGCAGACGGTCTGGATGTCGGGCTTGACGAACTGCATCGTGTCGTAGATCGCCGTCATGGCGGTGAACGAGCCGCCCGGCGAGTTGATGTAGATGCTGATGTCGCGGTCCGGGTCGATGGACTCCAGCGTGATCAGCTGGGCCATGACGTCGTTGGCGGACGCGTCGTCGATCTGCACGCCGAGGAAGATGATGCGCTCCTCGAACAGCTTGTTGTACGGGTTCATCTCCTTGACCCCGTACGTGGTGCGCTCGACGAACGACGGAATGATGTAGCGGTTGTCGACCGGCATCGGGCCGGCGCCCGGCCGGACCATATCGGTGAAACCGGGGCGGATCAGGTCGCTCATGTGTGCCTCCGATAAGTGTTCAGGTCGTCAGGAGACGGTGCCCTCGGAAGGCACCTGGGTGGCACTGAGCACCACGTGGTCGACGAACCCGTAGTCCTTGGCCTCGTCGGCGGTGAACCAGCGGTCGCGGTCGGAGTCGCGCTCGATCTGGTCGAGCGCCTGACCCGTGTGCTCGGCGATCTTCTCGGCGAGCGTCTTCTTCACGTACAGCATCTGCTCGGCCTGGATCTTGATGTCGGAGGCCGTGCCGCCGATGCCGCCGGACGGCTGGTGCATCATGATCCGGGCGTGCGGCAGGGCGTAGCGCTTGCCCCGGGTGCCCGCGCACAGCAGGAACTGGCCCATCGACGCGGCGAGGCCCATGCCCACCGTGACGATGTCGTTCGGGACGTACTGCATGATGTCGTAGATCGCCATGCCGGCGGTGACGGAGCCACCTGGCGAGTTGATGTAGAGCGTGATGTCGCGGCGGCCGTCCTCGGCGGACAGCAGCAGCAGTTCGGCGCAGATGCGGTTGGCGATGTCGTCGTCGACCTGCTGGCCGAGGAAGACGATGCGCTCGCGCAGCAGCCGCTGGAACAGCTGGTCGCCCAGAGGCAGCAGGGGCGCCTCGGCGACCCGCGCCTGGATCCGCGACGACTCGTCGAAAGTCGGAGGCATGCTCACCGGGTGTTCCTCCGGTCCTTTTAATCGGTTCGGATGATTGGACATTAACGCGCCACCGGGCCCGCTTAAGCCCGGGGGGCCGCCTTTTCGCCAGGGGCGTACCCGCGCGGCGCGGGACCCCGCCCGCGTACCGGACGATCTTCGCCAACGGGACACGCACCGGGGTCGTCCCCCTCATCCCCCGACTCGCCCCCCTCATACGCGGTGTGCGCGTGGGAAGCCCCACCCGCACGGTGCGGCGCGGGCACAGTGCGGCGGCGCGGTGCGGCGGTGCGCATAGCGCGACGCCCCGCGCCCGGGGTGCGGGCGCGGGGCGTCGCGTCGGACGCGCTGGAGACGCCTAGGCGTCCTTGTCCTTGGTGTCCTGCTCGTCCTTCGCGTCGGCGGCCGGGGCCTCCTCAGCGGCGGCCTCAGCCGTCTCCGCGGGGGTCTCCTCCGACTCGGCGGCGCCGGCCGCGTCCTCGGCGGTCTCGCCGCCTTCGGCGCCTTCGGCCTGGACGGTCTCACCGTTCAGCTCGCGCTGGACGGCCTCGACGTCGATCTCGTTGCCGGACTCGTCCTTGACGGTGACGTGCTCGACGACGAGGTTCAGCGCCTTGCTGCGCAGCACCTCCGAGACGATCGCCGGAAGCTGGTTGTTCTGCGTCAGGTACTCGGCGAGCTGCTGCGGCTGCACGCCCATCTGCATGGCCTGCGTGACGACGTACTCGCTGAGCTCCTCGTTCTCGACGCCCAGCTCCTCCTGGACGGCGAGCTGGTCGAGGACGAACCCGCCCTTGACCGCGAGCCGGGCCGCGTCGGCGACCTCGGTGTCGAACTCCTCGGCGGACTTCTCCTCTTCCTTGAGGTAGTCCTCCTTGGTCATGCCGGCCATCTGCAGCTGCTGCTCCAGCTGCTGGTTGCGGCGGCCGATCTCCTCTTCCACGACCTTCTCGGGGAGCGGGATGTCGACCTTCTCCAGCAGCGCCTCGAGGGCCTTGTCGCGCGCCTCGGACAGCTGCTGCAGCTTCACCTGCCGGCCGAGCCGGGTGCGGACGTCCTCGCGCAGCTCGTCGATGGTGTCGAACTCGCTGGCGAGCTGGGCGAACTCGTCGTCCAGGTCGGGCAGGTTCTTGACCTTGACGCTCTGCACGGTGACGGTGATCTCCGCCTCCTCGCCGGCGTGCTCGCCGCCGGCCAGGGTGCTGGTGAACGTCTTCTCCTCGCCGGCGGCGAGGCCGGTGATCGCCTCGTCCAGGCCCTCGATGGAGGACTTGCTGCCGACCTCGTAGGAGTAGCCGGTGGTGGAGGCGTCCTCGACCTGCTCGCCGTCGATCTTCGCGACGAGGTCGATGGAGGCGAAGTCGCCCTCCTCGGCGGCCCGCTCGGCGTTGGTCAGCGACGCGAACCGCTCGCGCAGGTTGCCGATCGTCTCGTCGACCTGCTCGTCGGTGACCTCGGCGTCGTCGACGACGACCTCGAGGCCGTCGTAGTCGGGCACCTCGAACTTCGGCCGGATGTCGACCTCGGCGGTGAACGCGAACTGGGTGCCGTCGTCGAGCTCGGTCACCTCGACGTCGGGCTGCCCGAGCACGAAGATCTCGGACTCCTCGACGGCGCGGCCGTACAGCTCGGGCAGGGCGTCGTTGACGGCCTCCTGCAGGACCGCACCCCGGCCGACGTACTTGTCGATCAGCGGGGCGGGGACCTTGCCGGGCCGGAAGCCCTTGATCCGCACCTGCTGCGAGATCTCCTTGTACGCCTTGTCGAGGTTCGGCTTGAGCTCGTCGAACGGAACCTCGACGGTGAGCTTGACCCGGGTTGGGGTCAGCTCCTCGACATCGGTCTTCACTGGGGTTGGTCTCCTTGATCGGGCGCTGTCTCGGCCGCGGCGTTCGACGCGTGCTCACCGGCGGCGGCGCGGGCACGCCGAAACTCGACTCCGCGCCTTCGCGCGCCAAGTCTATGGGGTCGCGGCCCCGGCTGCGGACATCGGACGCCCGCAAGTACCGCGAAATCCGCGTCAACGGTGCCGCACGGGCAGTGACAGAAGTGACCGGAAGGCCCATACTCGTCCGGGATGAACGGGATAGCTGCGGCCTTCAGTGCGACCGGTCTCTACTACCTCGGGTTCGCCGTCTTCAAGCTGGCGGCGGACCGGATGCCCCCTGTGCGGGGCAACCGCATCCTGCACATGATCTGGGCGATCATCAGCAACTGGGTCTTCCTGATCGCGCTCGGGATCGTGCTCGGCGGGCTCAGCCTGCAGATCCTCGCGCTGCGGAACCTGCCGCTGTCCCAGGCCGTGCCGATCTTCATGTCCGGCGTGGTGCCGCTGCTGCTGATCGCGCTGGTGTTCTTCGGCGAGCGGCTCACCGCGCGCGAGTGGCTGAGCCTGGTGCTGATCGGCGGGGCGATCCTGCTGCTGACCGCCTCGCTCAGCGGGGACGAGCCGATCGGCTCGGCGGACGCGCCGCTGTGGAAGATCGCGGTCGTGGTGGCGCCGGCGGTCGCGGTGCCGGTGCTGATCCTGGTCCTCGGCGACTACCGGCCGGACGGCCGGCACGCCCGGCCCGTCACCGGCATCGCCTACGGGCTCAGCGCCGGCTTCCCGGTCGGCACCGCCGAGCTGGCGATCAAGGGGTGGAGCGACGACCCGCACGCCACCGGCCCGCTGATCCTCGCGACGCCGTGGCCGTACCTGACCGTGGTCGCGGCCGGCATCGGGTTCGGGATCATGGTGGCGGCGTTCCAGCGCTGCCGGGTGTCGATCGTCGCGACCGTCATGACGGTGGCCGCGAAGTCCTACCTGCTGACCATGGGCACGTTCCTGTACGGGGAGCCGTGGCCGCAGGACGCGGCGCACTCGGCGATGCGGCTCGGCGCGCTGGCGCTGGGCGCGGTCGCCGTCCTGCAGTTCCCCCGGCACCGGCCGGTCGAGGAGGAGCCGCGGGAGCCGTCCCGCGAGGACGCCGCGCACGACCCGTTCGGCGGCCGGTCGATCGGCGGCCCCGTGCTCGGCGGGCCGCAGCTCGGGCACGTCTACGGGGCGCCGGTCCCCTCCCCTTACGCGCAGGACCCGCTGGGCCAGGGCCCCTACAACCGTCCGGACGAGGACGGCCGCCCGCAGGCGGAGCCGGCGCCGCCGCGCCGTCCCGTCCGTCCGCAGAACCCCACCGAGACGGGGGCGGACGGACGCTGGCGCGGCTTCGGCGAGTGAGCCCCTTCCGAGCATCGCCGCCGCGAGCCCCGGCCCCTCGGTGAGGCCGGGGCTCGCCGCGTCTCAGCGCCCCTTGCGGTCGTTGCGGTCGTTGCCGGGGAGGCCCTTGTCCAGGCCGGCCCGGCGGAGGGCGTCGGCCATCGCGCCGCCGCCTCCCTGCCCGCCGCGCGGCTGACCACCCCGGGGCTGACCACCCCGGGGCTGACCACCGCGGGCCTGGCCACCGCGGGCCTGCCCACCACCGGGCTGGCCGCCACGGCCGCCGCCGCGCTGGTTCTGGCCGCGTCCCTGCCCCTGTCCCTGCCCGGCCCGGTTCTGGCCGCCGCGGTTCTGGCCGTCGCGCTGCTCGCCGCGCCTGCCGCCGCCCTGCCTGCCGCCGCCGGCCTTGCCGCCGCCGGGCTCGTCGTCCAGGCGGAGCGTGAGCGAGATGCGCTTGCGCTGCAGGTCGACGTCCAGCACTTTCACGCGGACGATGTCGCCGGGCTTGGCGACGTCCCGCGGGTCTTCAACGAACTTGTCGGACATGGCGGAGATGTGCACCAGCCCGTCCTGGTGGACGCCGACGTCCACGAACGCGCCGAACGCGGCGACGTTGGTGACGACGCCCTCCAGCAGCATCCCCGGTTCGAGGTCGGCGATCTTGTCGACGCCCTCCTTGAACGTCGCCGTCTTGAACGCCGGGCGCGGGTCGCGGCCCGGCTTCTCCAGCTCGGCGAGGATGTCGGTGACCGTCGGCAGGCCGAAGGTCTCGTCGACGAACTCGGCGGGCTTCAGCGAGCGCAGCACCGCCGTGTTGCCGATGAGGCCCTTGATGTCGTCGCCGGCGGCGTCCAGGATCCGGCGGACGACCGGGTAGGACTCCGGATGCACGCTGGAGGCGTCCAGCGGGTCGTCGCCGCCGGGGATGCGCAGGAAGCCGGCGCACTGCTCGAACGCCTTGGGGCCGAGCCGCGGGACGTCCTTCAGCCCGGTGCGGCTGCGGAACGGCCCGTTGGCGTCGCGGTGCGCGACGATGTTCTCCGCGAGCCCCTCGCCGATACCGGACACGCGGGTGAGCAGCGGCGCGGACGCGGTGTTGACGTCCACCCCGACGGCGTTCACGCAGTCCTCGACGACGGCGTCCAGGGAGCGCGACAGCTTCACCTCGGAGATGTCGTGCTGGTACTGGCCGACGCCGATCGACTTGGGGTCGATCTTGACCAGCTCGGCGAGCGGGTCCTGGAGGCGGCGGGCGATGGAGACGGCGCCGCGCAGCGAGACGTCCATGCCGGGCAGCTCGCGGCCGGCGTACTCCGACGCCGAGTACACCGACGCGCCCGCCTCCGACACCATGATCTTGGTGAGCTTGAGGTCCGGGTGCCGGGCGATCAGGTCGGCGGCGAGCTTGTCGGTCTCCCGGGACGCCGTGCCGTTCCCGATGGAGACGAGGTCGACCTTGTGCTCGCGGGCGAGCTCGGCGAGCGTCTCGATCGACTGGTCCCACTGGCGGCGCGGCTCGTGCGGGTAGATCGTGTCGGTCGCGACGACCTTGCCGGTGGCGTCCACGACGGCGACCTTCACGCCGGTGCGCAGGCCCGGGTCGAGGCCCATCGTCGCGCGGGTGCCGGCGGGCGCGGCGAGCAGCAGGTCGCGCAGGTTCGCGGCGAACACGCGGACCGCCTCGTCCTCGGCCTCCTGCCGCAGCCGGGTGCGCAGGTCGATGCCGAGGTGGACGAGGATCCGGGTGCGCCAGGCCCAGCGGACGGCGTCCGACAGCCACTTGTCGGCCGGACGCCCCTGGTCGGCGATCTGGAACCGGCGCGCGATCTCCGCCTCGTAGGAGCTGCGCGCGGCGGAGTCGTCGGCCTCCTCGGGCTCGAGGTCGAGGTCGAGGACCTCCTCCTTCTCGCCGCGGAACAGCGCGAGGACGCGGTGCGAGGGCAGCTTCGCGAACGGCTCGGCGAACTCGAAGTAGTCGGAGAACTTGGCGCCGCTCTCCTCCTTGCCCTCACGGACGCGGGAGACCATCCGGCCCCGGTTCCACATGCGCTCGCGCAGCGAGCCGATGAGGTCGGCGTCCTCGGCGAACCGCTCGACGAGGATGGCGCGGGCGCCCTCCAGCGCGGCGGCCGCGTCCGCGACGCCCTTCTCGGCGTCGACGTAGGCGGCGGCCTCGGCCTGCGGGTCGCGGGACGGGTCGTCCAGCAGCAGCCCGGCGAGCGGTTCGAGGCCGGCCTCGCGGGCGATCTGCGCCTTGGTGCGCCGCTTCGGCTTGTACGGGAGGTAGATGTCCTCCAGCCGGGCCTTGGAGTCGGCCGTCATGATCTGGGCGCGCAGCTCGTCGGTGAGCTTGCCCTGCGACTCGACCGACTCCAGGATCGCGGCGCGGCGCTCGTCCAGCTCGCGCAGGTAGCGCAGCCGCTCCTCCAGCGCGCGGAGCTGCGCGTCGTCGAGCGTTCCGGTCGCCTCCTTGCGGTAGCGGGCGATGAACGGGACGGTCGCCCCGCCGTCGAGCAGGTCGACCGCGACCTGCACCTGCCCCTCGCGGACGCCGATCTCCTCGGCGATGCGCTGGGTGATGGACGGCGTGGACGGCCCGTTCTGGCCGGCGGACGTCTGGCTGATGGTCGCTGTCACAGCTTGGATTCGCTTTCTCCCCTGGGTGTCGCCTGTGCATTGTCCAGGGAACGGGGCCGGTTGTCTTGTCACCGCTCGAATGACGGACCGGTCGGAGGCCGGCCGTCCCGCTCACTCCGCCAGAGGGTAGGGCTAACTCCCCCATGATCCGCCCCCTTCGGGGGCTTAGCTCCACTGGGCCGAGGAGGTGCCCGGCGACACAATGGAGGCGGGGAGGCCGCCGCGGCGGCCTCCCCGTGACATCGGGACACCTTGGAGGACGGGTGAACGGCAGGAATCGCCCCATCGGCCGGCTGGGCGGGCTCGCGCGCGGAACGCTGCTCAACGTCCTGCGCTCCGTGGCGCAGATCGTCCTGGCCTTCGCGGTGAACCTTCCGCTGTTCATCCTCGCGGTGCTGTCGATCGCCTTCATCCCGCTGGGCGTGGGCATCGTGCTGGCGCCGCCGGTGCTGCTGGCGATCCGCGCGGTGGCGAACCTGCAGCGGACCCTGGCCGCGGACTGGCACGGCGTGCCGATCCCGGAGCCGTACCGGCCGGAACCGGCCGGGGCGTCCGGTCCGATCGGGCGCTTGACGTGGGTGCTCGGTGACCCGGCCACATGGCGGGACCTGCTGTGGTCGCTGCTGAACGTCCCGGTCGCGCTCGTCTTCGGGGTGCTGGCCGGCGGCCTGACCGTGTACGGGCTGGAGGGCGTCCTCGTGGCGTGGTGGGTCGCGCTGCTGGCGGACTACGGCTGGGGCCCGTTCTGGATGATCGGCGACTTCGGCGCGGTCGGGTTCGCGGGGACGGCCGTCGGCGGCGCCGTGCTGCTGGTGCTCTCGCTGCCGGGCGGCGGAGCGCTGCTGAGGGCGCACGCGCTGTTCGGCCGGTCGCTGCTCGCGCCGACGCGGTCCGCGCTGGCCGCGCGGGTGCAGCAGCTCACCGAGACCCGGTCGGACACGGTGGACGCGTCGGCGGCCGAGCTGCGCCGCATCGAGCGGGACCTGCACGACGGCGCGCAGGCCCGGCTGGTCGCGCTGAGCATGAACATCGGGCTCGCCGAGGAGATGATGAAGCACGACCCGGAGGCCGCGCAGCAGCTCCTCGCGGAGGCGCGCGAGGCCAGCGGGACGGCGCTGACGGAGCTGCGCGACCTGGTGCGCGGCATCCACCCGCCGGTGCTGGCCGAGCGCGGCCTGGACGGGGCCGTGCGGGCGCTCGCGCTGACCCTGCCGCTGCCGGTGGACGTCCGCATCGAGCTGCCGGGCCGCGCGGACGCCCCGGTCGAGTCGGCGGCGTACTTCGCGGTCGCGGAGATGCTCGCCAACGTCGTCAAGCACTCGGCCGCGCGGCGGGCCTGGATCCAGATCGAGCACTCGGCCGGCCGCCTGCTTATGATCGTCGGGGACGACGGGACGGGCGGCGCCGACCCCGGCGCGGGCGGCGGGATGCGCGGCATCGAGCGCAGGCTGGCGGCCTTCGACGGGACGATGGCGGTGACGAGCCCGCCCGGCGGGCCGACCGTCGTGACCATGGAGCTGCCGTGCGCGTTGTCATCGCCGAAGATCTCGCCCTCCTCCGGGACGGGCTGATACGCCTGCTCGGCGCGTTCGGCTTCGAGGTCGTCGAGGCGGTGGACAACGGGCCGTCGCTGCTGCGGGCCCTGACCGCGCACCGGCCGGACGTCGCGGTGGTGGACGTCCGGCTGCCGCCGACGTTCACCGACGAGGGGCTGAAGGCCGCGCTGGAGGCCCGCAAGGAGATCCCCGGCCTGCCGGTGCTGGTGCTGTCGCAGCATGTGGAGCAGCTGTACGCGCGGGAGCTGCTGTCCGACAGCCGGGGCGGCATCGGCTACCTGCTGAAGGACCGCGTGTCCGACGTGAAGGTCTTCGTCGAGGCGGTGCGCCGGGTCGCGGACGGCGGCACCGCGCTCGACCCGGACGTGGTGTCCCAGCTGCTCACCCGGCACGCCCGCGAGGAGCCGCTGCAGCGGCTGACGCCCCGCGAGCGCGAGGTGCTCGGGCTGATGGCGGAGGGCCGCTCGAACGCGGCCATCGCCGGGAAGCTGTTCGTCACCGAGAAGGCGATCAGCAAGCACACCAACAGCATCTTCGGCAAGCTCGGGCTGCCGCCGTCCGAGGACGACAACCGGCGGGTGCTGGCCGTGCTCGCCTACCTCGGCGCCTGACCCACCGCCCCGTCATGTCACCGCGCGGTCATGTCACTGCCGGGTCATGTCACCGCGCGGGTCATGTCACCCGGGTCACTTCGCCCACGGCGGGACGAGCCGCTCGTCGCCCTGGGGTGCGATCGCGCACTTGGTGTCGTCCACGACCTGGTCGGGGTCGTAGACGAGGCAGCCGGCGTGGGCGGCGACGACCGCGGTGAACCCGGTGCCGCCGGACGTGATCTGGCGCCGCACGTCGGCCGGGAGGACGACGGTGTCGCCGCCGCCCGCCTCCAGCGTGCGTCCGTCCAGGTCGATGGTCGCGGCGCCGTCGAGGAACGTCCACACCTGCTCGGTGTCGAACGCGTGCAGCGGGCCGGTCGAGCCGGGCAGCATGTCGACGTGCCAGACGGCGATGCCCTCGGTGCCGCCCTGGGTGGGCGTCGCGAGCGTGGTCATCGCGCCGTTCGGCGTCTCGGTGCGGCGGCGTTCGGCGGTGCGGATGAGCGTCATGAGCCCCGATCCCCTAAGTTGGACAATGTGGTTGTCCATATAGTCAATGAGGTTGTCTTTCATGTCAAGTGACGGCGGACGCCCGGACGCGCCCGGCTTCGAACTCCCGCTGCGCCTGTTCCTGGCCTTCCGCGTGATCGTCGACGAGCTGCACGCCGAACTGGCGCGCGAGGGCCATCCCGAACTGCGCCCCATGCACGGGTTCGTCTTCCAGGCCATCGGCCCGGACGGCACGACGGCCGTGGAGCTGGGCCGCCGGCTCGGGGTGTCCAAGCAGGCCGCGGGCAAGATGGTCGAGTCGCTGGAGCGGGCCGGCTACGTCGAGCGCGGCGCCGACCCCCGGGACGCCCGGCGCAAGATCGTCCGGCTGACCGCGCGCGGGGCGGACTCGCTCGTCCGGTCCGCGGAGATCTTCGACCGGATCCGGGACGACTGGGTCGGCGCGCTGGGCGCCGACCGCGTCCGGGCCCTGGAGGACGACCTGCGCCGCATGACGCCCGCCGACCTCTGGCGCCTCGACATGCCCGGCTGGTTCGGGACGGCCTGAACCGCCGGCCCGCAACTTTCTCGCCCGGCCGGTGACCGTACGGGTGCAGGCAGTCGCTTAGACCACCCGAGGCGCCGGCCGCGGTCTCGCCGCAGGCCCTTGAACGCGCCGTGCCGCCCGGTTACCATCCTCCCAATTCTTAGGAAACTTTCCTAAGAATTGAGCGGGGATTCCTGTTTGCTCGGGGGCCGAACGAACGGAGAATCATGTCAAGACCGGGCGGACGGCGGGCCATCGCGCTCGCCGGCGCAGCGACACTGGCGGTGGCCACCGCCCTGCTCACGGCGCCCCCGGCGTCGTCGGCGGGGACCGTCACCGCGACCTGTAAGAAGGGCTCCGACTGGGGCACCGGCTTCGACGGCACCTGCACCATCACCAACGGGACCGGGACGGCCGTCAACGGCTGGAAGCTCGAGGCGGACATGCCGTCCGGAACGTCCGTCGGGAACGTGTGGAACGCGACGAAGACCGTCTCAGGGAACCACTACACCTTCACGAACGCGGGCTGGAACGGGACGATCGCGGCCGGCGCCAGCACCAGCTTCGGGTTCGGCGGAAGCGGCTCCGGCTGGTTCACGAACTGCACGATCAACGGCGCGTCCTGCGACGGCTCGGGCACCCCCGGCGACGACACGCAGGCTCCCACGGCCCCGTCCGGGCTCCGGTCCACCGGCAAGACCGCCACGAGCGTGACGCTGGCCTGGAACGCGTCGACCGACAACGTCGGCGTCACCGGCTACGACGTCTACAACGGCGGCACCAAGGCCGCGTCGACGACCGGAACCAGCGCCAGCATCGGCGGGCTGTCGCCCCAGACCGCCTACAGCTTCACCGTCAAGGCCAAGGACGCCGCCGGGAACACCTCCCCCGCGTCGGCCTCCGTGTCGGTCACCACCGACGAGAGCGGCGGCGGCAACCCCGGCGGCGGTGACAAGGTCGTCGGCTACTTCGTCGACTGGGGCGTCTACCAGCGCAACTACCACGTCAAGAACATCGAGACGAGCGGGTCCGCCGACAAGCTGACGCACATCAACTACGCGTTCGGCAACGTCACCGGCGGCAAGTGCGCGGTCGGCGACGCCTACGCCGACTACGACAAGGCCTACACCGCCGACCAGAGCGTCGACGGCGTCGCCGACACCTGGGACCAGCCGCTGCGCGGCAACTTCAACCAGCTGCGCAAGCTGAAGAAGCTGCACCCGGACCTGAAGGTGCTGTGGTCGTTCGGCGGCTGGACCTGGTCCGGCGGCTTCGGCCAGGCCGCGCAGAACCCGGCCGCATTCGCCGAGTCCTGCTACAACCTGGTCGAGGACCCGCGCTGGGCGGACGTGTTCGACGGCATCGACATCGACTGGGAGTACCCGAACGCCTGCGGCCTGTCCTGCGACAGCAGCGGGCCGGACGCGTTCCGGAAGCTGATGTCGGCGCTGCGCGCCAAGTTCGGGTCGGGCAACCTCGTGACGGCCGCGATCACCGCCGACGCCAGCGACGGCGGCAAGATGGACGTGACCGACTACGCGGGCGCCGCCCAGTACGTCGACTGGTACAACCCGATGACGTACGACTACTTCGGCGCCTGGGACAAGCAGGGGCCGACGGCGCCGCACTCGCCGCTCACGTCCTACCCGGGCATCCCGCACGCCGGGTTCAACTCGACCGACACCATCGCCAAGCTCAAGGGGATGGGGATCCCGGCGAACAAGCTGCTGCTCGGCATCGGCTTCTACGGCCGCGGCTGGACGGGCGTCACCCAGTCCGAGCCGGGCGGCACCGCGACCGGGCCCGCGCCCGGCACCTACGAGGCCGGCATCGAGGACTACAAGGTCCTCAAGGGCAAGTGCCCCGCCACCGGCACCGTCGCCGGCACCGCCTACGCCAAGTGCGGCAGCGAGTGGTGGAGCTACGACACCCCGTCCACCATCCGCGGGAAGATGGCCTTCGCCAAGGACCAGGGCCTCGGCGGCGCCTTCTTCTGGGAGCTCACCGGTGACACCGCGAACGGCGAGCTGATCAGCGCCATGCGCGGCGGACTCGGCTGAGCCGACCGCAGAGCCGTCTCGGCCGAGCTGTTCGCAGAAGGGGTACTCCCAGCCCCTCAGACGGCCGAGACATCGGGCCCCTGACCCAACGGACGCCGGTCAGGGGCCCGCCCCTTTTCTCCCCCGGGGTGGTTTCAGGCGAGGGACTGGGCGCCGTCCACCGTGAGGACCTCGCCGCTCATGTAGGGGTTGGCCATCAGGAACAGGGCGGCGGAGGCGGCCTCCTCGGCCGTCCCGAACCGTCCGAGCGGGGTGCCGGCGCCCGCCTCGGCGATCGCCGCGTCGCCCTCCGCGCCGGCCGCTCCGCGGCTGCGCAGCAGGGGCGTGTCGATGGCGCCGTACCGGATCGCGTTGGCCCGGACGCGGACCGGCGCCAGCTCGACGGCCAGCGCGCGGGCGAGCGTCTCGACGGCCCCGGCCGCCGAGACCGGCGCCGCCATCCCCGGCCGCGGACGCGCCACGAGGACGCCCGAGGTGAGCGTGAACGAGCCGCCGGGTTCCATGCGCGGGACGGCAATTCGCACAATGCCGAGGACCGCCTCAACCGGGGCCGCGACGGCGGTGCGCGCGGCGTCCGGGGCGAGCTCGGTGACGGGGCCGATCCCGGAGGGGTAGCCGGCCGTCATCAGGACGTGGTCAACGGAGCCGGCGCGCTCGAAGACCTCCTTCATCGCATCGCCGTCGGTGACGTCGGCGGACATCGCACGCACATCGGCCTGGGTCTCGGCCGCGCCGGGGAACGCGGCTGGCACGTCGGAGTGAGCACCGACGCCAGGGCGGACGGCTGCCGCGTCGCGCTGGGCGGGTGCCGTCTCGGGGCGGGGAGCGGCGGCGGACACGCGGGCGAGGGCGGAGTCCAGCCGGTCCTTGTCGCGGCCGACGAGCAGGACGCGCGCGCCGACCGAGGCGAGGAGCTCGGCGGCGGCCAGGCCGATGCCCGAGCTGCCGCCGAGGATCACCGCCGTCCGTCCGGCGAGGCTCCACGGGAGCGGTGAGCGGACGGGGACGGGTGCGGGTGCGGCGGTGGCGGCCATGAGTCCTCCTAAATAAACCATCTGGTTGTTTTACATTGGACCCGCGGCCGGCGAAAAGTCAACCGGATGGTTTAATTTCGGCATGAGCTACGACGCCGAGGCGACCCGCCGGCGGATCTTCGAGGCCGCCACCGCCGAGTTCGCCGCGCGCGGGCTCGCGGGCGCCCGGATCGAGCGCATCGCCACCGAGGCGCGGGCCAACAAGCAGGCCATCTACCTGTACTTCGGCGGCAAGGAGAAGCTGTTCGGCGCCGTGGTGCGGGCCGCGATGGAGGAGATCGGGAAGACGACCGAGATCGATCCCGCCCGCCTGACCGAATCCGTGGGCCGGCTCTTCGACTGGTACCGGGAGCATCCGGAGCTGATCAGGCTGCTGCTCTGGGAGGCCCTGGAGACGCCGGGCCCGGTCCAGGGCGAGGACGAGCGGCGCGAGGCGTTCCGGCGCAAGGCCGACCGCTTCGCCGGCGCCAACGGAGGTCCCGCGGAGCCGGGCGGCGGGTCGCCGGAGGTCCGGGACCTGATGTTCACCGTCTTCGGCCTCATCGCCTGGAGCTTCGCCGTCCCGCAGCTGCGGCGGCTGATCCTGGACGAGGACGACGAGGCCGCCGCCCTGGCGCGCCGCCGCGCGGCCGTTCTGGAGGCCGCCCGCGTCCTCGCCGAAGCGCACCGGTCCGGCCCGGCGGAGGGCGCACGATGATCACCGCGGTGCTGTTCGACCTCGACGGGACGCTGCTCGACCACGAGGCGGCCGCGGGCGAGGCGGTCGTCCGGCTGTTCCCGGACGTGGACGAGGCGTGGCTCGTCCGGCGCTGGTACGAGCTGACCGAGGAGGCCGTCGACCGGTACCTGGCGGGCGAGCTGGACTTCACCGCCCAGCGCCGCGACCGGATCCTCCGGCTCGCCCCCGAGCTCGGGCTCGGCGAGTGGGACGAGGCCCGCGCCGATGCGTGGCTCGCCCGGTACGTGGCGCTGTACGAGGCGGCGTGGCGTCCGTTCCCCGAGGCGCGGCGCGTCCTGGACGCCCTGGCGGCGCGCGGCCTGCGGCTCGGGGTGATCACGAACGGGGACGCCGTCCAGCAGCGCAGGAAGATCGACGCGATCGGCCTGGCGGACGTCCTGCCGTACGTCGTGGCGTCCAGCGAGGCGGGCTCCGCCAAGCCGGACGCCGGGATCTTCCGGACGGCCTGTGCGGGCCTCGGCGTGCCGCCGGACGGGGCCGCCTACGTCGGCGACCTGCTCGTCACCGACGCCCAGGGGGCCGCGGCGGCGGGCCTGGCGGGCATCTGGCTCGACCGCTCCGATGCTCCCGCCCCAGAGGAACTGACCCTCCCGCGCATCACGACGCTGGAGGCGCTCCCCCGGCTGCTCGCGGAACGCTGACCCCGAGCCCGCGCGGGCGGCCCGTGAACCCGCGCAGGCCGCGGCCGGGCGGTCAGTCGGTGCGGAGTGCCGCCTGGATCTCCAGGACGATCTGGACCTTCTCCCCCAACCCGAGCCCGCCGCCGCCCGGGACCTTGGTGGTGTCGCCGACCCCGAACTCCAGCCGGCTGATCTCGCCCGTCGCGGTGAACCCGGCGCGGGCGCCCTTGAACGGGTCGTCCTCCCGGAACGGGTCGGGGCCGAACCCGCCGATCTCCAGCTTCAGCGGGACGGGCCTGGTCAGGCCCCGCAGCGTCAGCTCGCCGTCCAGGACGAAGTCGCCGCCGTCGGGACGCAGGCCGGTGGACCGGTAGCTCATCGTGGGGTACGTCGCGACGTCCAGGTAGTCGGCGGACCTGACGTGCTCGTCGCGCTTGGCGATGCCGGTGTCGATCGAGGCGAGGTCGATGGTCGCCGTCACGGACGAGTCGAGGGGGTCGTCGCCGGTCACGATCGTCCCCTCGACGGTCCCGAACCGGCCGCGGACCTTGCTGACCATCAGGTGCCGGATCGTGAAGCCGATGTCGGAGTGGAGGGGGTCGATGGTCCAGGTCCCAGCGACGTAACCGGGGACCTCGACAAGCTCGGCCGTCATGGTGTCTCCTTGGGTTATGAATGGTAAGGCGGTTCCGATCGGTAACCACCTCCATCGTGCGGAGACCCCCGGGGTCGGCACAAGAAGGCACTTTTTTCTGCCCTGGTCACCTGGAGATAACCATGGAGCACACGCCGGCGGGATGCCGGGCCCGCGAGATCCTCGACCGGGTCGGCGACAAGTGGTCGCTGCTGGTGATCGCGCTGCTCGGCGAGCGCACCAAGCGGTTCACCGAGTTGAAGCGCGAGATCGACGGCATCAGCCAGCGGATGCTCACCGTGACGCTGCGCGGCCTGGAACGCGACGGCATCGTCACGCGGACCGTGTACCCCGTCGTGCCGCCCCGCGTGGAGTACTCGCTCACACCCATGGGCGCGACATTGATGGACGCGGCCAACACCCTCGTCGCCTGGGCGGAGAGCCATCTGAGCGACATCGACGCCGCGCGCGCCGACTACGACACCCGGGCCCGCGCGGAGGAGCCCGTTAAGACGTCATGAGGTCCGCGTCGCAGAAGACGCAGACGTAGTACTCGTCTTTCACGACGTTGAGTTCGGCGCAGTCGGGGCAATGCCGAAAGACGAATGTGGTCGTGAAGCCGTCCGGCCTTTGCAGCCCGGCGCGATCAAGCGCATCGGCGACCGCCGGCCAGCATTCTTCTCCCGGGCAGTATCCGGTGGACTGGTTGCTGACCTCGGTGACGGCCGCCCCCTGGAAGGTGATTTCGCCTGCGGCCAGAACGGCTTCTCCCCCGGCGCAGGCGACGTGTTCGCTGCGGCGCGGCGCTATGCGCAGCGTGCCGTCAAGGGCGACGACATAGGTGAACGGCTCGTCCTGCGGACGGCCTTCCAGGTCCGCAGGCGACCTGACGGGTTCGCCCGGCCTTCCCGCTTGTTCGAGCAGTTCGGCAGGCCCCACATAGACGTACACGCCGCCACCGTAGGGCGGGGTGCCCGTGCGGGGCGACGGGAAATTCGTGTGCCGCCGCGCCGAGCACCGAGGTAGCTTGGGCGGTGATGGTCATTCACGAGGTGGGACGGCGAGCTAGCCGCGCCGAGCTGGGGAACGAGCAGTCGTGCCCGGCCCGGCTCGGCGGTGTGCGCCGTCATCCCATCGACCTCGTGAGGCCGTTCCATGCGCTCTTCTGACATCCGCGCGACCTTTCTCGACTTCTTCCGCGAGCGCGACCACCGCGTCGTGCCGTCCAGCCCGCTGGTGCCGTCCGATCCGACGCTCCTGCTGACGAACGCGGGCATGAACCAGTTCAAGCCGTACTTCCTCGGCGAGACCGAACCGGAGCACTCCCGGGCGGTCTCCGTGCAGAAGTGCGCGCGCACGTCCGACATCGAGAACGTGGGCCGCACCACACGGCACGCGACGTTCTTCGAAATGCTCGGCAACTTCTCCTTCGGCGACTACTTCAAGGCGGAGGCGATCGCCTGGGCGTGGGAATTGTTCACGCGCCACTACGACCTCGACCCGGAGCGCCTCTGGGTCACCGTGTTCCGGGACGACGACGAGGCAGTGGACCTGTGGCGGGGCGCAGGCGTCCCGTCCGAACGGATCCAGCGGCTCGGAATGGAGGACAACTACTGGTCGATGGGCATACCGGGCCCGTGCGGACCGTCCTCCGAACTGCACTACGACCGAGGCCCGTCCTTCGGACGCGAGGGCGGCCCGGCGGTCGACGGCGAGCGCTACCAGGAACTGTGGAACCTCGTCTTCATGCAGAACCTCCGCGGTGAGGGCCAGAGCAAGGACGACTACCCGATCCTGGGCGAACTCCCGGCGCGCAACATCGACACGGGACTCGGTCTCGACCGCCTGGCGGCGATTTTGCAGGACGTGGACACGGTCTGCGAAACCGATCTGCTCTTCCCGACGCTCTCCCTCGTCCAGGAAATGGCGGGCCGCCCCTACCCCGGCCGCGACGGAAGCGACGACTCGACCTCATTCCGCGTGGTCACGGAACACGCCCGCTCGATCGCGTTCCTCATCGCCGACGGCGTGATGCCGTCCCGCGACGGCCGCGGCTACGTCCTGCGCCGCCTGACGCGCCGCGCGATCCGCCACGCGCGCCGCCTCGGCATCGACCGGGCGCTGCCGGACCTGACGTCCAGCGTGATCGACACCCTGGGCGAGACCTGGCCGGAGCTGTCCGAGCACTCCTCCCTCATTCACCAGGTCGTCACGGCGGAGGAAGAGGGCTTCGACCGGACGCTGCGCCAGGGCTCCCGCCTCCTCGACACGGCGATCACCCGGGCGACCTCGGTCATCTCCGGCCGCACCGCGTTCGAACTGCACGACACCTACGGCTTCCCGATCGACCTGACCATCGACGCGGCACGCTCGGCGGGCCTCACCGTCGACGAGGACGAGTTCGCACAGCTCCTCGAAGCCCAACGCCGCCAAGCGCACCAGGCGAACCGCGACAAGAAGGGCAACGCGGTCTCCCGCCAGGAGCTCTACCGCCGCATCACAGCCGAACACGGGCGAACCGACTTCGTCGGCTACTCAGCCCAAACAGCGGAAACATGCATCATCGCCGTCCTCCCCCACGCCGAACAGGGGCTGGTCGACGTGATCCTCTCCCGCACCCCCTTCTACGCGGAGTCGGGCGGCCAGGTAGGCGACAAAGGGCGCCTCCACACCTCCGCAGCCACGGCACAGGTCCTCGACACCCGCCTGGGCTTGGACGGCCTGCACGTCCACACTGTCCGCATACTGGACGGCGAACTACGTCCGGGCGACGACGCAGAGGCAGTTGTCGACGCGCCCCACCGCGCCGCGACCGCCCGCTCGCACAGCGCCACCCACGTCCTCCACGCCATGCTGCGCCGCGTCCTAGGCGACCACGCGACCCAACGCGGCTCCCGCGTCGAGCCCGGCCGCCTGCGCTTCGACTTCACGCACCACTCCCCCGTCGAAACGCCCCCGCTGCAAACCCTGATCAACGACTACCTGCTCGACGACCCCGACGTCCGCGTCTGGGAGGCGACCCGAGCGGAAGCAGAGAGGGCCGGCGCACTGGCACTGTTCGGCGAGAAGTACTCAGACACCGTCCGCATAGTGGACATCGGCGACGCGTCCCGCGAACTCTGCGGCGGCACCCACGTGGGCCACGGCTCACAAGCGGGCCCCGTCCACATCATCGGCGAATCGTCCATCGGCGCCGGCCTCCGCCGCATCGAGGCCCTGACCGGCGCCGACGCGCTACGCCACTACGACCACCAGAGCACCGTCCTCCACGAACTGGCGGCGCTCCTGAACGTCCACCCAGACCAGGCCCCCGACCGCCTACGCCAACGCCTGCAAACGCTCACAGAAGCCCAAAACCACCTAGAGAAGCTCCACCAAGCAGAACTCAAAGAACAAACACAACACCTACGATCCCTGACCGAACAACTCCCTCACGGCTGGCTGGCAACGAACCTCATCCCCAGCGCAACAAGCGCAGACCTACGCACCGTCGCCACCGACGCCCTCACCCCGGACGGCATCGTGATCCTGGGCACCGACCACAACGGCAAGGCGTCCCTCATAGCAACAACGGGCGCGAACACCGGCATCCGGGCACGCGACCTGCTGACCGAAGCCGCCCGAGAACTGGGCGGCGGCGCAGGCGGCAAGGGCCCCATCGCCCAAGCGGGCAGCGGGCGCCCCGAGAACCTGCCGAAGGCCCTCGCCATGGCCGCGTCGAAGGCCCGCGACCTCCTCAAATGACCACGGCCGGGCGCACCGCGCCCGGCCGTTCCGTCTTGTCGGGCTGGCGGGATTTGAACCCACGACCCCTGGCACCCAAAGCCAGTGCGCTACCAAACTGCGCTACAGCCCGCAGACCGCGATGACGGGGAGAAGTCTAGTGCCGATCACACCCGCCCGCTGCGCCCAGCGCGCAACCCACCCGCCGACCCCGTCCACCCCGCGAACCCTGTACGCTACGGGATGGCGATCGAGACCACCCGGCCTCCATCCGCCCGCGGGCGTAGCTCAATGGTAGAGCCCCAGTCTTCCAAACTGGCTACGCGGGTTCGATTCCCGTCGCCCGCTCTCCCATTTCCCCAGGTCAGAGCCCTGCGGGCCGATCTTGAAAGCCCCTCCCAAGATCATTTGTCACCCATTTGTCACTGGGATCGGGCACGCCTGAGCACCATCCTGGTTCATCTGCAGACCTTCACGATCATGGCCTGGCGACACCCGGCAAAGATCACCACAGGCACGGACCCGGCACCCTCAACGCCGAAGGCCCGGCCCTCCAACGGAGAACCGGACCTTCGCTCGCTGGACGTCCGCTAGCTCGGCTCGATGCCGAGAAGCCGGCGGAGGTCGACCGTCACGACGCGGTAGCTGGCGCCGATGCGGATGACCTTGCAGGGGAACTCGCCTCGGCGGGCGAGCTGGTAGGCGCGTGTGCGTCCGAGCCCGATGGCGCGGGCGGCAGTCTCGACGCTGATGGTGGTGGGGAGGGCGAGGAGCTCATCCTGGCTCATCTGCTTCACGGCTCAGGCCCCCTTCCGGAAGATGCCGAACCATCTCGCCCGTAGCCCTCGGCAATCCGGAGGCGTCACCCGTGGCGCGTCTCTTCGGATCGGGGCCGTGGGAGCCGGTTCGGTGGCAGTGCCGCCGAGTGGTAGTGCGCTGGTTGCGGGCGGCGATCCTGTGCCGTGAACGTGGTTGATCGCGCTTCGGGCCTGGTTGATGGCTTCGCCGCATCCGGCGCCCAGGTGGCGGGCGTGGAGGATGGCGCGGCCGAAGTCGTCGAGTGCCCCGTCGAGGCTCCCGCCGTGGTCACGGACGAGGCGTCCGTCCGCGTGCTGGTGCGCGAGGAAGCGTTCGAGGTGGAGTAGAAGTTGGTCGAGCTCGGTGGCGGCTGTGTGGGCGGCGTCCAGCACCGTGAAGGCGGTCGCGGGTCCGGCAAGGCCGCCCGGTTCTTCCACTGCCCGCTTCAGCGAGTGGACGGCGCTTTCCAGATCCTCGGCGAGCTGTTCGGTCTCGTGGTCGACCTGGGCGTTACGGCTGGTCGCGCTGGCGTTGGAGGTCATGAGTGCACTCCCTGGGGTGCAGGCCCTCCGTGGGAGGGCCAGAGCTGTTCGTGGACATGGCCCGTCCTTCCTGTGAGGAGCGGCAGATAGATGCTCTGCCGCTTCATGACGTTGTTTACGCTCGGTGATTGTGCCTGTGCCTCGATCTTGACTCCAGCACTCCAGAGGCACCGGCGAGTCTCGCCCTCGGCAGGTCAGCGCCTGGGCGCGCCGCTACGACGCTGGGGCGCCTGAGGTGGACGAGCAGAGGATGCGGCGGTCGAGCCCAGTCCTTCGACCAGCGGTACGGGGAAGGCTTCGGCTGCGAGCCTCGCCATCGCCCGCCCCTCGTCGAGGGTTTCCGCGAGGCGTGGCGGCACCGGTGCGGTCGGCCCAGTCACCGTTCGTCGGACGGCGTGTAGCCGCCCTGCGGCCTGGCGTGCGGCATCGGCTTGGGCGAGGCGTTGCTGGGCCAGGCGGTGCTCGGCCGTCGCTTCGATGAGATCGGCGAGGTTGGCGATGAGGAACAGCAGGTCGACGGTGAGGTTCCTTTTGTGCTCGCGTCGATCTCCCCAATGAACGTTAGTGATTGCGAGTGTGCGCGCTACCACGCGCAGGGCAGTTCCGTACGGGGTGACCGGTGGCGGGCGGCCGAACGGTTCTCGGGCGGCGCGGTCGTAGAAGTCGGCAGCCTTGGCCAGTTTGCGGTTGCCGGTGATGTCTGCAGTGACGTGCAGGACATCAGAGGCCGCCACTGCCAGATCGGCACGGACACCAGGATCGCGGAACTCGCGCATTTGCCAAGCCGCCGTACCGGCCGCTTGAGCGGCCTCCCGATAGGCGGCGGTCTGCAACCGGTGGTCGGCCGACGGACCCGGGGCCCACCGGCGCGAGGGGGCAGCGGGCTGACGGATTGCGCCGTCGTTCCACCGGAGGCGCAGCTTGGGCAAGGTGAGGTCATCGGCGAGCTTGCCGCCGGAGAAGAAGACCGGCGCCCCCTCCGAGATGGTGTATTCGGGCAAGGCAACGGCGTATCCCGTCACCTCGCCGGGCGTGCGGACGCTGAATCTCAGCCGGACCGTCAGCGCGCGTTCGCGCAGGCCAGCGAAGAACGCGTCTCCGCTGTCGGACGAGGCAGCGACCGCGGCCACCTGCCGACGCAACGCGGTACGAGGAGGCTCCTCCAACCCGGCGCGTTCGGTCCGTTCCATCTCAGCACGTGTGGGGCGGGGCGCCGCCGTCCGATCCGCGGGCGCGGTACGGCACAGCCCGTACCGTTCCTCGACGACCTGGCACGCCTGCCGCGCCTTCAGGTGGTCGCGGGTGATGTTCGGCCGCCGGCCGTCCTCTCGAGCGAGCGTGGCCACGACGTGGATGTGATCGTCGGCGTGCCGCACGGCGATCCACCGGCACGCCTCCGGATCTCCGCGTGGTGCGATGCCGGTCTGGTGCACCAACTCCTCGGCGACGTCGGCCCACTCCTCATCGGTCAGAGCCCGGTCTGTGGGGGCCGTCCGCAACGAGCACTGCCAGACCGGTCCCGCGGGCCGGCTTCGCCGCATCGTGTCCAGCGGAGACCGCAGCGCCTCGCCCAGCGGCCGAAGGTCGCGCTTGCCGTCCGCGCGTTTCGCTGGTTCCAGTGCGGCCGGGTGCCGGTATCTGGCGACGAGGTGGGGGTTGGCGTGCTCGTTGCGCTTGCCCGGCCCGTACAAGTACCGCAGCGGGTTCCCGACATCCGCGCCGCGCGTGACCTTGGCGATCACGGCAGCCGCCTGCCGAGTTCGACGATGACGGCTTCGGCCCGCCGCACCACCTGAAAGCAGTACGCCGCCAACCACGCCACCGACTCCGGAACCTCGTTGTAGGCATTGGCATGGCGCACGAGCTGGTTGAGGTTGACCCCGACCGCATTCACCTGACGGCTGGCATTCCGCAGCTCGGCATGCAACGCGACGAGCGCCCCGTCCACCGGCCGCTGCTCGCGGATCGCAGTACGAACCGTCTTCACGACGAAGGCAGCTACATGCGAGCCCGGCTCGCGTCGCCGCGTCGTGGAACTCTTCGTACTCCTGGTCGCAGACGCGGATTCTCAGTTCCCGATCTCGCCGCCGCCCTCCACCGAGCTTCGCTCGCCGCTGCAGTGGCTCCGACCCGGAGCTGCCTCGTTTGGATGTCGTCATGCACCTCCGCTCCTGGCTTTGAGGGACCGCGCTCGGTCCCCTGCCTGGCCAGTGTCGTCTTCCGAGCGGAAGTTATCCACAACAGGTAGCGCTCTACCAGCTATCTTGCATCCCGCACTGAGCTGATGATGCATCGGTTCGCGAAGGTCGACTCGTATCAATTGACGAGCCATTCTGACGCTTACTGTCGGGCGGTATCGCATCCTTCAGCTTGCTAACGAATTCCTCGCTATCCGGTCCGCGCAGCAAGAACAGGAATCGCCGAGAACGTCTCCGGTGTGAGAATCGGCCAGTCGATCCGATGAGGGAGGGCTTCAGCCCTCACAGGCTGCGAGGAGGAGGGGCAGCCACGCCGGTCCTCCCGCTGACGACCTTCCCAGCTTCGGCCAAGCCGCAGATGTCGGCCAGGGACCCTAGGGACGAGGACGCCTCTACGCGTCCTCGTCGCCGTTCAACGCTCGCATGAACCACTCGAGAGAGCCGGTCTTCTGCGCCTCCTCGGCGAGTCGCTTGGCGGACGCGGTCTGGAGCTGGGCGAGTGAGCTTTCTACCCACGGTTGGGTGTTCTGATTGCCGTGCTCTCGGTACTCGATGGCCTGAATGAGGCACTCGAGCTTGTCCGCGTCACGGGCGCACATCGCCTCGGCGCTGGCCTTGCCTTCGTACTCCGCGACGACGCCCGTGATCATGGCGGTGACCACCTCCGGCAAACCGCGGGTCTGACGCTCGGTGACCTGCTCGTTGGACGCCTTCTTCACGTACGGCTTGGCCACGTAGGGGATGTCGGTGAGGCGCGTCTCCTGGCTGTCATGAAAGAGGCTGAGCAGTGCAGCACGCTCGGGGTTGGCCCCCTCCATCGCAGCCAGGACGCTCGCGATGATCGCCGTACGGAGCGAGTGATCAGCGATGCTCTCGGGATCGTTCACGCCCGCTACAAGCCACCCGGTGCGCTTGTAGCGCTTGAGAAGCCCGATCTCGTACAGGAACCCCGCCAGCCGCTCCGTCTCGTTCGCCATGCTCACCCTTCTCTCAACGCCCGTCCGCGATACGTAGACCGTAGAGGACCTCTTCCAACTCCCGTCGCGACTGGACGGAGACTGCCGCTTCGTCCAGGACCCGCGCTGCCCGTTCCTTCAACCGACCGAGCGTGCCGGGCTCGTCATGGACGATAGCGGGGCGGTGCTGAAGAAGCGCCCAGACCGTATGAGCGACGACATCGATGTAGACGTTCTTCGGCTCCAGCTTGCCCACCAGATGAGCAAGCAGCTTCGTGCCTCTCCAGGACCGAGTGGGCAACTCGACCATGAACGTGTCGGCTGTCTGTGGCTCGGCGATCTCCCCCAGCCAGTACGCCCAGTAGTTGAGGTTGGCCGTCTCGCACCTGTCGGTCTTCATCGCTTGGCCGATGAACGCTTGAAGCGCCTCGCGGTCCCCCTTACGAGCAAGGGAGTGCGCTCCGGACCGCACAACAGCCCAGGACAGCGACCAGTCGGCAGAACGTTGAGACCTGCGCTCCTCCTGGCGCTGCATTCCCGCCAACCATTCCGCCGTCTCTACGGAATCATCGAAGCTCGCGACGTAATGTGCTTGCCTACGAAGCAGCATCCCGTCGACAGTGCTGACATCGGCTCTCTCTGCGGCGCTCCTAAGGTGCTCGAAGAAGTGAGCCCGCTCGTCTACCGCCAAGCGTGGCCCGCTCGAAACCGGACCGCGACGGGAAGATCTACGTGGGACATCGTCCAAGAAGGACGGCCGCTGACCGGACACCGCCCATGAGGTCATGTCAGTGAACGGCCGCGTGATCACCCACGCGGAGAGCGGATGCTCATCCGGCGGAACCTTCACTGGTGCGGTATTCAAGACCTGCGCGAGGAAGTGATCAGCCTCAAGCGCCGGTTCGAGTTGAGCGAGCAAGTTCGGCTGCGCCCCGAGTCGTAGCAATCGTGCACGAATCGCCAGAAAACTCCCCGTGGGCACGGCGATGAGAGGCCGCCGCCCAGACTCCCAGCCCTGCACAGTCGTGAGGTCGACTCCAAGGTCTTCGGCCAGTCCGTCCTGAGTGAATCCGATCGACTCGCGGATGACCTTGAGAAGGTAGCCCGAAATACGACCTTCGCGGGGGCCGCTGTTGAAACCCCGACTGCCAGTCAGGGTTTCTCGTCCACCTGGCGCCATGAGTCCACTACCGCCGTCCGTACTCGTACTCGCCGTCAGTTCATCGGCATCAATCAACGCCATAGCGTTAAGAAAAGCTTAACCGAAGATCACTATTCACGCCTCTAGGTAAGAGGGGCTCGTAATGTCAACGGATACATCGAAAGCGCTAGAGACGCGCTGGTTGCGCGTCTGGGCGCTCACCCAGACGCTCAAGTCCCACGGCTATGCGGTAGAGGTGGCCGAGTCTGAGCCCTTGCTTGCGATCCCTGCCGCCTTCTCCTCCCCGGTGTTGGTCCGATGCGACCTGCGCACGAACTGCGGTGGTGAGCTGTGGTTCTGGTTCTCCGATGGTGGTGCCATCGCACCGGCCGATGACGCACACCTGCACGAGGTGGTCGTAGCTGTCAAGGGAAAGCTCGCTGGGCGGGCCCATGGGTAACTCCTCGCCCGACCCGGTGACCTGGCACCGGCGAGCCGCGAGGGCCTGGTGGGCGTTCGTCCCCATGTCGGACGGACATGGGTTGCTGGTGACGGCCAACCCTCGTGAGCTGCGCGAAGCCACCGGGGATATAGCGGCCTGGCAGCGCTCTCAACGCAAGTTCCTGCTCGTCCGTCCCGCCGATGACTGCATGAGGACCAACATCGAGGCCGCCCTGGTCGAGGGACTCACCGCCCAGCACGCGTGCGTCCCGAACTCCTCAGGCGGCAGGCAGACCACCACCGGCAGCGACCTCATTTCGGAGGTGGCCACACCATGAACCCCACTGGCTACCCACAGCACCTCCCCGCCGACGAGCTGCGAACCGCAACCAGCCGGATAGCAGCCAAGTCGATCCGCGATGCCGAACTCGGCCGGCTCGCCCGCCAATACGGAGGGATCGTCTGGTGGGGGCACTACACCCGCGCATGGTGGGTCATGGTCCCCGGCCCCCGCCAGGTCCTGGACGCCCCCACCTTGGTGGCGCTCGAAGGACAGATCATCCGCACGCTGGGACTCATGCGATGACCAGCGGGAACCAGGCGTCGCGGATCAACCTCAGATTGCCGCTCCGGCTAGAGGGCGATGTGCGGCAGGGCGCGGCGGCCTTCACCCCTCGGAAGCCGCCGCGCCCCCACACCAACAACGCGATACACAGCACAGCCAGCCCCAGCGGGCCACACCGCTCCCGTTATCACGCGCCCACCGCGCACACCTCGAACAGGAGACGTCGTGTCGCCTGATCCCGACAATGCGCGAGACCTAGCCAGTGCACTGGGCTCCTACCGCCGACTCATGGAACAGGAAGTCGTCCCCGAGTCGCAGTACTACCTGCTCAGTAGGCGTGAGGCCCCCGAGCGGATCGAGTACCTCGGCAACGTCATCGAACGCGCTGCCGCCCGCACCGTAAGCCAGGAGCTGCTCGCGGCGGGACGGCACCCCTGGAGCTTGCCCCGCCCTAAAGCCCTCCTGCCCAGGCAACAGACGCGCGCCTGGGCCGAGAGAACCAACCACAACGCGCGTCGGAGGTGCACATGACTCTCGCTCTCGACCTGGCCGTCGCGGCCAAAGATCCACGCGGTCTCGTCACACCCGAACTGTTCGACCAGATGGTGGACGACGTGGTGGCCTTCGACAAGGTCACCCGCCCCTACGCCGAGCGCGGCGTCGAGCAGTTCCTGGTCTTCATGAAGGCGTGAAGAGACACCATGACCGAAGTCGGCGGCGACTCCCGCGCCTGGGTGAAGTTCGCGCCCTCGCCCGCCGTCGACAAGATCTGGCACCGCTCCATGATGCGTACTCGCACCTTCGCGGCCGTGTGCGAGATGGTCGCGGGCCGGTTCATGCATCACCTGCCGATCATGGACGAGGACATCCGGTCCGGGCAGGCGTCCGAGCGCGGCCTGGCGGCGATGCGCGCCACCGGGTACCGCGTCGATCTGGAATGGTGGATGGACGGCGAGTCCTGCTGCCCGGAGAACTGCGCGCAGCCACCGATGCACGCCTGACACCACCACGGGGATTGATCCATGCGCAGCCACTGGTCCGACCTGCCGCCCGAGGTGATCAGCGCGGTCACGGCGCGCACCGGCCCCATCCGACGGGTCGAGCCCGCGCCCGCCGGCAACCACGCCGACATCGCCGCGACCATCCACACCGCGGACGGCCGGCTTTTCGTCAAGGCCGCACGCAAGACCGCGCCGGACACCGACGGCCCGGAAGTCAGGTCGCTGCGCTGGGAAGCCGCGATCAACCCCCACGTCACCGAGTACGCCCCCCGCCTCCACTGGACCGTGGAGGCGGGCGGGTGGCTCGTTCTCGCCTTCGAGTACGTCCAGGCCCGGCACGCCGACTACACCCCCGGCTCACCCGACCTGAACACCCTCACCAAGATCATCGGCAGGCTGCAGGCACGCCCGCTCCCCGACGTGCTGGAACGCAAACGGGTCGAGCGCCGCTGGGAATCGATGGGCGACATGACCCCACTGGCCGGCAACACACTGCTGCACGCCGACCTCAACCCCGCCAACGTCCTCCTCGGCGACAACGACACCGCCTACGTCGTGGACTGGACCTTCGCCGGACGCGGCGCCGCCTTCCTCGAGATAGCACTCCTCATCCCCTGGCTACTCAAAGCCGGCCACACCCCAACCGAAGCCGAACACTGGGCCTCACAGTTCCCCGCCTGGACGACCACCGCCCCAGCCACCATCGACCTGTTCGCCCGCGCCTTCGCCGACAAATGGCAAGCCAACCTCGCCACCAACTACGAGCCCTGGGCACTCGACCACGCGACCGCCGCACGAAAGTGGGCGACTCACCGCCACTACGACGCTCCGCCCAGCTAGAACAAATCCCGAGAACACAACCGCAATAAGGGTGTGCCGGGCCGTAAAAACGGCGCTCTCGGCTGAGGAGTTAAAGCCCTGCCCCCTCGATGCAAACCACGGGCAGCCCCACCTCACCACGACCTACTCTACACCTGAGGAAATCTCCCCCTCCGGAGCCGCTCCTGATGAAGTTGATCAGACTTCAGGCAGGGCTCTGATCAGGTGGCCAACCCGCATCTGATCTGGTAGAGGCCAGTGTGCATAACGAGGTGCAAACATGCAGTGAAAAGCCCCACACGCGAGAAGGTGTTCAAACGTATCGAGCGGTGATGCCAGGAGCAATCCAAATGACCTGAAAGTTTCACGCTGCTTGAGTATGCCTTTATCCATGGTCATGAACACATGTATGCCCATGCGAGCTGCGGATGTCACCAGTATACGGTCGAACCCTTGAGGAACATTTGTCGCTGCATCTTCTAGGAGGGAGTCCGGGAGAACGAGCAAACCCTCTCTGGAGGGGGAGTCTATCCGGGAGGGTCCACTGCTTACCAGGATTAGGGCTGAAGTGAACTCTCTGAATGCTCGAACTCTCTGAGCTCGCCGCTCGGCCGGAAGTCGCTTTTTGGCGTCCTTGATAGTCCCAGGCAATATAATGAACCTAATGTCCCGCATCACCCACAGTGCGATCAACAGCTGGATTCCTTCTAGTTCCGCATAGTATTCTTCAGGCAGGGATGGGAGTTCACTGCCCTCCCACAAGGCCCGTCCATACTCAAAGTAATCAATGAGTATATTAGTGTCCCAGGCAATGAACAGGGGGCCACGCCCTCGACGTGCGTTAAACAGATTCGTTGAGCTCTCGTACACGAAGTGAGGGCCCTCGGGGATCGGGCCGCTCAATAGTCGATTGCATGCGCCCTTGTCTGCCGGATCAATGAGGGCTGCCCTCAGGCGAGCACCCATAGAGTTGACGATCTGGATGCCCCATCCTTCAAGGCTGCTGTATTCAGCCGTAAGGTCGAAGTAGGCGATCTCGGGGGAGAATCGATATCCACTAGAGGGTTCCACGAATAAGATTATGGCACGGCTGTCAACAAGTTTTTACTCTATGAGAACCGGGCTGGTGATGGCGCTTCAGCGTCCAAGTAAGGTGGGCGGAGACGTTGGAGTAGCTAACCCTGGCCTTTCGGTGCTAACGATGTCGCGCATTCGGTAGGCGACTCAGGCGAGGTCTGGTTCAGGCGGGGCGAACCCTCGGACTCGTTGGGTTCTGAGCAATGAGTTGTTCGGCTATTACGGCTCGGAGTTTAACGATCTTGGCTTTGGCCTCCGCCAGTTCCGTCTCTGTGTCCGGAGTGGGTAGGCCGGTAGGGGTTGTGCGGATCTTGGCGAGGGCCTCGAGTGCGGTTTCGTCGGCGGTGGGGAGGGTGTGGAGGTAGCGCTCGGTGGTGGAGATCTTGCGGTGGCCGAGGCGTTCTTTGACGACCTGGAGGTCGGCGCCGCCGGCTAGGAGCCAGGAGGCGTGGGCGTGGCGGAGGTCGTGGATGCGGGGTGACCATCCGAGGTCGGCGGCGGCTCGGGCCGGGTGCCCGCAGTGGGTTCGGAACCAGTTGGCGGAGATGTGGGGGTCGTCATCGATGACGCGGGGATTGCGGGGGTTGTCCTTGCCCTGGGCACGGCGCTTGGCGCGGTAGGCGGCGTAGGCGGCTCGGCAGTGGCGGCACTTGCACTTGCCGATGTTGTAGCCCGTGGTCGTTCCGTGGGTGTAGGTGCGGCCGTTCGGGGCTTTGAAGGTGAGGGTGTCGGGGTCTAGGAGTTCGAGCTTGGGCGGCTCGTCTCGGCGGCGGCTGAAGAAGAGGTCGTCCGGGGTGAGGTTGTTGGCTTCTACATGGGCCTTGAGTTTGGTGACAATCTGGGGGCTGAGCTTGAAGCGGCGCCAGCGCTTGCCCTTGGGGTAGTCCTTGACCAGGAAGCGGCGGCCTTCGGGGTGGAACTTGGGGACGAGTTCGACGACGGAGCGGCTGACGGTGAGGATGCCGGTGGCGAAGTCGAGGTCCTTGACGCGGAGTTCGGTCAGCTCGCCCCAGCGGAGGCCGCTTTCTATGTCGGTCTCGACCAGGAGCTTGGCGGTCGCGTCCGGGAGCGCCTCGTAGATGCGGGCGAACTGCTCGGCGGTGATGATCTGGCGCGGCTTCTCGGGGACGGGGTCGGTCTTCACGCCGCGGCTCGGGTGGTAGACGAGGACGCCGTCGTTGACCGCGGTCGTGAAGATGGCGTTGAGGATTGCGGTCTTGCAGTACTTGATGCTGTAGGCCGAGGCGCCCTGCTTCTTGAGGTGCGTGATCCACTCGCGGACGGTCTCTGAGGTGATGTCCTGCAGCTTCATGTCGCCGAAGTACGGTATGACGTGGGCCCCGAGCGCGTAGGCGTAGTCCTGGCGAGTCGATGCCTCGATGCGGTGGTTCGGGAACCAGCGTTCCTCTACGTAGGTGCGGAAGGTCTGGCGGGCGCGGCGAGGGTCGCCCGCTTTGCCTTCGGCGATGCGCGACTCGGCTCGTTGCCAGGCTCGGTCGGCCTCCTTGCGGGTGCCGAAGGTGCCGGCCGTCTGGCGGACGCCCCGTGCGTCGTCGTAGAGCGCCTGGTATCGGGTTCCCTCTGGACCCTTGCGCTTGCGTGTGAAACCCATGGCCCCCCGACCAAGATCATCTGTCACTCATTTGTCACTGGATCATGGAAATCCGAGCGATACCGACGAGCACAGGATGGCACACTAAACTGCCTCTGACCTGCAGATTAATGGACTTTCCATGATCATCGAAGGGGTGATCGGCGCCGCTTCCAAACTGGCTACGCGGGTTCGATTCCCGTCGCCCGCTCCACCGTTTCCGCAGGTCAGAGCCTATGTGGCGGCGATCTTGGAGTGACACAAAGATTTTCCATCACTGGTTCTATCGTGTGTCGGTGGACTCGACCGTCAACCGGGCCCATCAGCATGCTGCGGGCGCCCGCCCTGACGTGGGCGGGCGGGTCGAACCGCCGGGAGACGAGCCGGCCGATCATGGGCTGGGGCGCTCGCGCGGTGGCCGGACCACCAAGATCCATCTGGCGTGTGAGCAGGGCTGCAAGCCGATGTCCGTGCTGATCACCGCCGGGCAGTGCGGGGACAGCCCGCAGTTCGTCCCGGCGCTGGGGCTGGTCCGGGTCGCCCGGTCCGGGCGCGGGCGGCCGCGCACCCGCCCGGACCGGGCGCTGGCCGATGGGCCGACCGCGCCCATCTGCGCCGCCGCGGGATCGCGGCCACCATTGCGGTCAAGGCCGATCAGCAGGCCAACCGCGAAGCCAAGGGCTCGGCCGGAGGGCGCCCGCCGGTGTCCGATCCGAACGCCTACCGGCTCCGCCACGCGGTCGAGTGCGACATCAACCTGCTGAAACAGCAGCGGGCGGTCGCGACCCGCTATGACAAGCTCGCCGTCCGCTATCAGGCCACCATCGAAGTGGCCGTGATCGACATCTGGCTCCGCGCCGTCACCAAGACCACTTCTTAAACACGCCCTAGCGGCCGGCAGACAGGTCGGCCACGGACGCCGGTGGTTCGGCGTGGCTACGATCGGGGCGGGCTTACTTCGAGGAAAGGTGATCATGTCTGATCGGTTCGAGGCGGTGTTCGCCCGGTACGACACCGACGGGGACGGAAGGCTCACGGAGGAGGAGGTGGCCGCGGCGGTCGCGAGCCTGTTCCCCGCGACCGAGGTCGGCGACCTGTCGCCGGTCGTCAAGGCGCTGTTCGCCGACTACGACACCGATGGCGACGGGTCGCTGTCGGTGGCCGAGTTCGTGCCCCTGATGCAGAACCTGCCCGAACTCGGCTCCGACGACTGACGCCCGCCGCGCGGGACCTCAATGGCCAAGGGCTTGGCGGAGTTCCTCGGTGTCCACGCCGAGCGAGGTCAGCAGCGATCCGCAGCCGGGCTCCGCGACCAGGACGGCCAGCAGGTGGCCGGTCCCGGTGGACGGGTCCTTGAGCTCGTGGCAGCGCAGGCGTGCGCCGGTCAGGAGCCGACGGGTCTCCTCCTGCATCGTCGGGCGGAACGGCACCGCCGTGTCCGGTTCCGGGAGCGCGTCCACCAGGGCGGCGAGCGTGATCCCGCGCTCCCGGAGCAGCTCGGCGGCCTGGTTCGTGCGGGCCCACTCGGGGCGGAGCCTCAGCCCGGCCTCGGTGAGCTGGTCGTCCAGGACGAGCATGCCGAGCAGGAGGTGCACGGGGGTCACCTCCGAGTGCCCCCGCCGTACGGCCTGGCGCTCGGCCTCCAGGCGCACCGTGGGCACGACCGGCGACCCGAAGCCGCCACCGGACAGGGCCCTGGCCACGCGGCCCCAGTACCTGCCCCGTTCGGTGAGCATGCCCATGTTGCGCAGCGCGTCGAGGGCGGCGGGCTGTCTCGTTCCGTCCTGGCGCGCGCTCGGGTGCACCGCGAGCCTGGCGATGAGATCGTCCCGGTCCATGCGCCGTTCGAGGAGCGCCTCGCACGCCCGGTTGCCGCGATCGTGCAGCAGCCCCATGAGCAGGTGGGACGGGTTCGCCCGGGACACACCGAGTTCCCCGGCCCGCGCGAGCGCCTGGGCGAGCGCGGCGGTGAGCGCTCCGGTCGGCCGCGGCGGCGCCTCGTCCCCGATCGCCGTCCACGCCGCCTCGCGCAGGAGGGCGGCGGCCGCGTCGCCGCCCGGCGACTCGTCGGAACGGTCCTCGCCGAGCCAGTGCTCGGCGCCCTTCGCCGTGATCATTCCCATCAGCGATCCGCTGTCGCGGACCCGGGGGGCCAGCAGGTCCTTCGCCGGGGACTCGCCGTCGAGCAGCACGAACAGCAGGTGCTCGGTCCCCACGTCCGACCGCCCGTCCCGGACGGCCCGGCGGAACGCCTCGACCAGGAGCTCCTTCACCTCGCGAGAGGCGTCGGCGGGGGCGGTGCGCGGTTCGGGCCGCATGTCGGTCCTTTCGGTCGCGGGCGTAGTGAATTCGATCAACGTTCGGCAGCCTATGGACGCGCACCGGACCGGGGCATGTGCCGATCGGCCCGACCTCATGGCCGATCGGCCATCATGTCGGAGCAGATCGTCCAGAACCGGTCTACCGACCGGCCGAAGGTGAGGTGCCCGCAGTTGCCTGCGCGATCCGGATGGGCTCGTACTCTCGCGGCGGCCGCCGTCCGCGAGGCGCGAACGGCGCCGCGGCACGTGGTGGCCGCCGAACTGGCGTTCTTCTTCGGTGCGCTCGCCGCCGGCCTCCTGCAGCTGCTGTGGTCGCCGCCGACGCCGGCCGTCCTCGGGAGCGCGTGCTGGGCCGCGCTGCTGCTCCCCGCCCGCAGACGCCGGCCGGTCGCGGCGCTCGCGGCGACGGCGCCGGTGCTCGCCGCCGGGAACATCGGGGCCATGGCGGTCCTGCCGGTCGTCGCGTACGCGGCGGCGCGGCGCGTCCGCCCGGCTCGCCGCCTGTGGACGGTCGTGCCGGCGACGGCGGCGGCCGGGCTGCTCCTCCCCCTTGCCGTCGAACGGAACGCATCGGGGGCAGCACTCGCCGGAAACGCGATCAGCGTCGCCGTCCTTCTCCTGTGTCCGGCACTCGCCGGCGCGCTGCGGGGGCAGCGGCGGCCGCGCGTCCGCCTGCTGCGCGAACGCAACGCCTATCTGGAACGGGCGCAGGGGCTGGCCGCCGACAAGGCGCGCATGAGGGAACGCGCGCGCATCGCCGCCGAGATGCACGACATGCTCGGCCACCGACTCAGCCTGATCTCGATGCACGCGGGGGCGCTCGAGCTCACCGCGGCCCGCGACGCGCCCCGGCTCAGCGGCCAGGCCGAGCTGCTGCGCACCTCCGCGGCCACCGCGATGAGCGAGCTGCGCGAGATCCTCGGAGTCCTCCGCGACGCCGCGGACGACGCCCCCGGAGCCGAACGCAGCGGCACCCGGGACGACATCGCCGGACTCGTCGCCGAGTCCCGGAGGGCGGGCGTCGATGTGGAACTGGTGTGGCCGGGTCCCGACCTCACCGACGCCGATCCGCGTACCCGCCACGCCGTGCACCGGGTCGTACGCGAAGGGCTGACCAACGTCCACAAGCACGCCCCGGCCGCGCGGACCAGGGTCGAGGTGACCGGCGAACGCGACCGGGTACGCGTCCGCGTGACCAACGGCTCCGTACCCGGGACGCGCCCGCGCTCGTCCGGCACCCGGCAGGGACTCGTCGGCCTCGAGGAACGCGTCACCCTGCTCCAGGGCACGCTGACCGCGGGCCCCACGCCCGAGGGCGGCTTCCACATCGATGCCGACCTCCCCGCCCGCCCGTCCGTCCCCGCCGACCCTCCGGCCCGTGAGGACGGACCCGAACCGCGCGAGGTGCCGCCCCCGCTCGACGCCGAGGTGCTCACGCTGCCCCGCGTCCTGGGCGCGGGCTGCCTGGGCGTTTTGGCGGCCGTGCCGGTCGTCGCCGGACTGGCCATGCTGATCGTCCTCAGCCTCCTAGAATGACCCGATGATCCGGACCCTCATCGCCGACGACGCGACGCTCATGCGCGCCGGAGTCCGCCTCATCCTCGAACACGCCGACGACGTCGAGGTCGTCGCCGAGGCGGCGGACGGGCCCGCCGCCGTCCGCGCCTGCCGCGAGCACGAGGTCGACGTCGCCCTGCTGGACGTCCACATGCCCGGCGGCGACGGACTCGCCGCCATCGCGGGCATCACCCGCGAGTCGCCGCGCACCAGCATCGTCATGCTCACCGCCTACGACGACGACCGCAACATCGCCGAGGCACTGCGCGGCGGCGCCGTCGGGTTCCTCCTCAAGGACACCGCGCCCACCGAACTCATCCGCGCCGTACGCGTCGCCGCCGCGGGCGAGTCGATCCTGGCGCCGCAGATCACCCGCCGGCTCATCGAGCGGCACATCGTCTCCGGCAGTTCCGAGGCGGCGGGCAGGAGCCGGATCGACCAGCTCACCGATACCGAACGCGACGTCCTCCGCCTGGTCTCGGCCGGGCTCTCGAACGCCGAGATCGCCGAACGGCTCTACATCGCCGTCGGCACCGTCAAGGCGCACATCAGCCGCATCCTCACCAAGCTCGACTGCGCCAACCGCGTCCAGGCCGCCATCCTGGCGCACGACGCCGGTCTCCTCGCGAGCGGCTGATCCGCCGCACAGGCCCGACCCGTCACGCGATTCTCAACACTCCCGATCGGTCAGCCGTCTTTCCGCTTCCCCCGGGGAGCGTGGGAGCCCAGGTACCACTCGCCTGGTTCCAGCAGGATGCACAGCGGGGGGGACGACACCGGTCTCGGCCGGCGAGGAGGATCGGACCGGATTTGGCGGTACCAGCGTTGCGGAACAGAGGGCGGCACAGTGAGAGCCATGAACGAGACACCGGACTCGGCCGCGGCGACCTACGAGGGGTCGCGTCCAGCGGAATGGTGTATGAGTTGATCTTCGCGTGATCCTGTTTCTGCAGGTTAAGCGGCGAGTTCCTGCTGCTCGGTAGCGGGTCGGGTGTGGTGTCCTCGATGACGCGCAGGCGGGCTTTGGCGAGGCATTCCAGGCCCATGTAGCGGCGGGCTTCGGCCCATTCGTCGGTCTGTTCCATCAGCACCGCCCCGACGAGCCGGACGATCGCCGCGCGGTCGGGGAAGATCCCGACCACGTCGGTGCGGCGGCGGATCTCCTTGTTGAGGCGTTCTTGCGGGTTGTTGGACCAGATCTGCCGCCAGATCTGTCGGGGGAAGCAGGTGAAGGCCAGCAGGTCGGGTCTGGCCTCGTCCAGGTGTCCGGCTGCGTCCGGGTGCTTGGCCGCAAGGGAGGCGACCACGCGGGCGTGCTGGGCGTGGACCTCTTCGGCGGCGGGCTGGTCGAACATGGTGCGCACCAGCGTCGCCACCCACGACTGCGCCGACTTGGGCACGCGGGTGAGCAGGTTCCGCAGGTAGTGGGTGCGGCACCGCTGCCAGGACGCGCCCGGCAGCGTCGAACCGACCGCCCCGACCACTTCGGCGGTCACCGGGTCGTTCATCGCCGTGTTTCATTTCTTTCACGCGTGCTACCAGCACATTTCATGGCGCTTCCACATTGTTCTGGGCATTCGTGCGTGTTGCAGGTATAGAAGTCACATGCACGAAGGCGTCATACCTGCACTCCGCCGATGAGTGCCGCGCAACGCCCATTCCGGCGTGGGAGAAGTGGCCGATCACCGAGATGGCCGGTGAATCATCACCGCGTATGGCGGGCTTCCATCAGGGGTCGGTCGGAGGCGCCGCCCTGGCATTCATCGACGCCTCATACGGAAAGGACGGGTCATGTCCGATCATCCGCGGGTTGACGGCCGCTGGCGAGCACTGATCGCCGCCATCGCCGTCGCCTGTCTCGCCGCCGCCGGCCTGGTCGCCGGCGGCCAGGCGAGCGCCGGCACGCTGTCCGGCACCCTCTACCGCGATCCGGACACGCAGGTCGTCCGATGGGTCGCGGCCAACCCGAACGACGCACGGACCCCTGTCATCCGCGACAGGATCGCCAGCCAGCCGCAGGCGCGCTGGATGGCCGTGTTCAAGCCGGACACCGTGACATCGGAGGTCTCCTCGTTCGTCAACGCGGCGAGCGCGGTCAACCGGACTCCCGTGCTCTCGGTGTACGAGATCACCAACCGCGACTGCGGCGGCGCCAGCGCCGGCGGCGCCCCCGACCTCGGCCAGTACCAGCAGTGGATCTCGAAGTTCGCGCAGGGTCTGAGCGGCCGTACGGCCATCGTCATTCTGGAGACCGACTCGCTCGCGCTGCAGACCTGCCTGGACGGCTCCGCGCTCGCGGCGCGCAACCAGGCGCTCACCCAGGCGGTACAGACGATCAAGAGTGCCGACCCGAACGCCAAGGTCTACCTCGACGGCGGCCACTCGGCCTGGAACTCCGCCACCGAGCAGGGCAGCCGGCTGAAGGCCGCCGGTGTCCAGTACGCCGACGGCTTCTTCACCAATGTGTCGAACTTCCAGCCGTTGTCGAACGAGGCGGCGTACGGCCGGTCGATCATCTCCTACCTGCAGTCCCAGGGCATATCCGGCAAACACCAGGTCATCGACACCAGCCGCAACGGCGGGGCCGTCGGCGCCCAGGGCGACTGGTGCGGCGACGACAACACCGACCACCGCATCGGCACCTACCCGACGCTCGACACCGGCGACCAGAACATCGACGGCTACCTGTGGGTCAAGCCGCCGGGTGAGGCGGACGGCTGCGCCTACTCGGCCGGATCCTTCGTCCCCGACCTCGCCTACGACCTCGCGCGCAACGCACCCGATCCGCCTGCCACGTCCAGCCCCTCGCCACCCCAGACTCCCCCGCCGGGCGGTGACGCCTGTACCGCGACCTACCAGACGGTGAACTCCTGGGGAGGCGGCTTCCAAGGTCAGGTCTCCGTCAAGGCCGGAACCTCGGCGATCAACGGCTGGAAGCTGACCTTCTCGCTGCCCAGCGGCGTTTCGATCAACCAGCTCTGGAACGGCACGCTGACCACCAGCGGATCCACCGCCACCGTCACCAACACGGCGTGGAACGGCGCGCTCGCACCCGGCGCGTCCGTCCAGGTCGGCTTCACCGCCACGGGTACGGCCACATCGCTCAGCCCCACCTGCGCCACCTGAACGGCACACCGAGTCTCATCGTGTGACGGCCCCGGCGCCCCGGTCTGGTGAAGCGTCTACCGGACCGGGGCGCTCCGGTCTCCTCGACGACCGCCGTGATGCCCCACGATGACCTCGTATGACACAAGGACGCGGTGATCGTCGCCGGGCGATGCCGGTCTGGTGCACCAGTTCCTTGGCGACGTCGGCCCACTCCTCATCGGCCAGGGGACGATCGGTGGAAGCCGTGCGGAGCGAGCACTGCCGGAAGTACCGCAGCAGGTTGCCGACATCGGCGCCGCGCGGGACCTTCGCGATCAGGACAAGTGCCCGTCCACCGGTCGCCGCTCACGGATCTACGCCGGCGGGCCCAATGATCATGTCGGGCTCGGGGTTGTTGTTCTGGCCGGTTCCGGGTGGTGCACGGGGCACCACGACGCCGAGTGTGGGTGGCGCGGCTACTGCAAGAGGGACGACCTCATGAGGTGGGCTCTGGGTTCGGCCCTCGTTCCCGGCGGTGACACATAACCCTGGCTGGGGAATCGGGTTGTCGGTCGTCACCGTCCGCCCCGCCTCTCTGCTTAACCCCCGGAGCAGAGAGGCGGGGCCGCGCTTCCCTTGCAGCATGCTGGGCGAGGTTCCAACTGGCTCCCGTTGGCCGCGTTACCGGTTCCGCTGGTGAGGGGCCAGGTGGATGTCGCTTCGCTGGTCAGGGTGCTGGGAGGGTTGGCGTTCTCGGTGAGGCCGGGTCAGTTCGCGTTGGTGCAGCTTTGGGTGAGCGAGGGGTTTTGATAGGCGGCGGCCAGGCAGCGGCCCTGGAACTGCTGGGCGAAGGCGTTGGGGTGCACTGACTCCTGCTGGTAGCCCTGGCTGACCCTCATTCCGGCGGTGCCGTAGCGGACCCACTCCATCTGGCTGCCCAGTTTGCCGGCGTCTTCGCTCGGGCCTGCCTGGCGGGTGCCGTTCTCGCAGAGGGCGTGCCCGTCGAGCGCGTGGAGCATGCTGAGGAAGGTCACGTTCTTGTCGGCTGCGACCTTCCGCAGCGTCGCGTCGATTGCGGGTGTCAAGGTGTCGTGCATGAGGTCGAAGTCGGCGTTCCACAGCGGGCAGCCGCCGACGAGTGTCCGCTTGGTCTTGCCGCCCCCTGCCTCGGGGAAGATGTCCCGTACTTTGGCGCTGGTCGGCACCGGAGAGGGGTAGGACTGCAGGATCAGCTTGTAGCTGCCGGACGGGGAACCGGCCGCGTTCATCACCTGGCGGATCTTGTCGATCACTTTTCCGACGTTCGTGGCCACCCGTGGGAGTTGAGCCAGTATGCGTTCCCCCTCGCCGGTGGCGGCGCATGATGGCCGGCTGTTCATGTACTGATCGGTGCAGTGGCGCAGAACGCCCGACACGTTCAGGTCGTTGCCGCCGATCGACACCACGATCAGTTTCACCTGGTGAGTGCCGGCCAGTGTTCGCAGGAGCTCCGCCTGCGATTCCTTGTTCTCTTTGTAGGGCTCACTGAGGATGTGCTGCGTCTCGGCTCCCGAGCAGGCCAGATTGACCGGAGTCAGCTCGACCTGGCGGGTGCCGTTTATCTCAGCCACATCCGAGCGGTGGCATCCGGTGGTGGTGGGGTGCCGGGGGTCGACTGCGGTGTTGCCGTAGACCCGCTTCGGGTCATAGCGGCAGAATCCCGCGAAGCGGTAGGCGGCGCGATCGGTTCCGCCGCGGGTGCAGAAGGCCGCGGCGGCGAGATCGCCGTTGCCCCACCAGCGGCCTGCCTCACCGGAGATGAAGCTGTCTCCAAGTGACACCGCCACGGGCTCGTCCTGTTGCGCGAGGCTCTCTTGGTCCGCGGCTCTGGCCTGGGGAACCCAGGCCGAATAGGTGGCCAGCATTCCCGCGATGACGGCGGCGATTGCGGCGAGACCAGAACGTTTGCTGCCCTTGGTCATGGATGGAACCTCCCAGGCGCGATATGAGAATGGCGGCCGTCGTTCCTCCACTGCCTGGTCCGGATCCATGGTGGGAGGAGATGACTGCGTTCAAAGAACGCTTCGCATCCACTTAATTACACAGGGTAACCATGCCGGAATTGGCTGAACGGGGAGTGCTGCCTGCCGCCCGGGACATCGCACTGTGCGTCGCCCGCCAGGACATCACCGCCATCGCCGGGCGAAAGCGGGCATCATGCCACGTCGGCGGCTTCCCCGGCCGGTTGGTCTCAGTCCTGGTGGCTCATAGGGGGCCTCGCCTGGCGGTTCTGGTCAGGGGGTCACTATGGGGAAGTTGGGGTCTGGGGCGTCCATGACGGCCAATAGGCGGCGCAGGGTGGCGGTGTCGCCGTCGGTGTCCATGCCTTCGGGGGTCTGGCCGCCTAGCAGGGGGAGCAGGTGTGGGCGGGTTAGGGTCACGGTCAGGTCGGCGTCCGTTTCCTCGGCGGTGATTCGCCGGTGGGTTAGTGCGCCGTTGGACAGGGTCATTCGGTAGTGGTCGCCGGTATCGGTGAAATTCCAGTCGATGGCGAGATGCGTGTCCCAGGCCTTGGGGCCGTTCACGCGGATCGCCATCGAGTCGAAGAGCTGCTCTACGCTCAGGCTCGCGGCCATGCCGCCGGCGATGTCGAACAGGACGGGCTTGACCCCCTCCCGCAGCTCCATGGCGCCGGTCAGATAGAAGTTGCGCCACGTCCCGTTCTCGGCGCCCTCGCCCAGGCGCTGGAACACCTCTGCCAAGGCCGTCTTGGCGTCCGTGTTCGAAGGGTCGGCGAACACCACGTGGTTCAGTAGCGTCGCGGCGAAGCGCGTGTCGCCGTGGGCGGTGTAGTCGCGGGCCATTGCCATCACCTTGGACGCGCCGCCCATGCATTCCACGTACCGTTTGGCCTCCTCGGCCGGCGGATGCTGCCACAGATGCGCGGGATTACCGTCGAACCAGCCCATGTAGCGCTGGTAGATGGCTTTGACGTTGTGGTTGACCGACCCGTAGTAGCCGCGAGCGTGCCATGCCTCCGCAAGCGTGGGCGGGAGTTCCATTTTCTCGGCGATCTCAATGCCGGTGTGGCCCTGGTTCAGCAGCCGCAGCGTCTGATCGTGCAGGTAGGCGTACAGGTCCCGCTGCTGCGACAGGAACGTCACGATGTCGTCCCGGCCCCAGGTCGGCCAGTGGTGGGACGCGAAAGCCACATCGGTGCGGGCGGTGAACAGGGTAATCGCCTCGTCCAGGTACCGTGCCCACACCCGCGCGTCGCGGACGAGCGCGCCGCGCAAGGTCTGGATGTTGTGCAGGTTGTGCGTGGCGTTCTCGGCCAGGCACAAGGCTCTGCGCTCGGGGAAATGGAAGTTCATCTCCGCCGGCGCCTCGGTCCCCGGGGTCAACTGGAAGACGATCCGCACCCCGTCGACGACCTCTTCCTGCCCGGTGCGGCTGACGTCCAGGTTCGGAGGTATCAGGGAGACACGGCCGGAGGACGCCGTCTGCCCCAGGCCCGTGCCCACCATTCCGTCCGGGCTCATGGGCAGCAAGGCCCCCGTGTGGTAGACGCTTCGGCGGGCCATCGCGATTCCCGCGTACACGTTCTCCGCGACCGCGTGTTCCAGGAATCCCGTCGGCGCCACGATCGGCACCCCGTCCGGATTACCGGGCTCGATCACTCCCTCGGCGCCGCCGAAATGGTCCACGTGCGAATGGGTGTAGATGAGGCCGGTGACCGGACGGTCCCCGCGATGCTCCCGGTACAGCGCCAGCGCTGCGGCCGCCGTCTCGACCGATACCAGGGGGTCGATCACGATCACGCCCCGGTCGCCCTCGACCAGGGTCATGTTCGACAGATCCAGGCCCCGAACCTGGTAGATCCCCTCGGTCACCTCGAAAAGGCCCTGCTTGGCGCACAGTTGCGACTGCCGCCACAGCGACGGGTTCACCGATTCGGGGCATGGGCCGTCCAGGAACCCGAACACATCGTTGTCCCATACGACCCGGTCATCGGCGTCTCTCACCACACCCGGCGACAGTGACGCCACCAATCCCCGCTCGGCGTTCTCGAAATCTGTCCGGTCCCCGTACGCACGACTCCCCATGGCTCAGCACTTTCCACGTGCAAACCAACCCAAAATCCTCAATCGGCAAACTTCCCCTGATCTCCCTGATCAGGGTGAGCGTGAAGCGATCTTCGATCATGTCGGCATGGTGTCAGTGCCGACTGGGCTCCGCTTCTTGGCGCTTGTCGTTGGGTCGTTGAGCAGGGCTCGGGTCAGGTTGTGGGCGGGTGTTCGGAGGACGCGGGCGGCGGGGCCGTGTTCGACGATGCGGCCCTGGTCGATGACGGCGATGGTGTCGGCTATGCGGGCTACCACTCCCAGGTCGTGGCTGATGAAGAGCAGGGTCAGGTCCAGGTCCGTTAGCAGGTCGAGGATGGTGGCCTGGGTCAGTGTGTCCAGACCTGAGGTGATCTCGTCGCAGATGAGCACCCGGGGGCGGGCGAGCAGGGCGCGGGCCAGGGCGGCGCGTTGCAGTTCGCCGCCGGACAGGTGGTGCGGGCGGCGCCGCGCAAGCGTCGCGTCCAGTCCCATGCGTTCGAGGTGTTCGAGCGCCTCAGTGCGGGCCCGGCCGGACGGTACGTTCCGCAGCCGCACGGCGGTGCGTGCCACCTGCTCGTCCACCGGGCGCCATGGGTCGAACGAGGCGCGGGCGTCCTGGAACACGTACTGCACCAGCGTCCGGTGGGGGCGGGTGCGGCGCCGCGGCGGCAGCCGCACGGTGTCGACGGCGACGCCGCCGGCGGTCCAGGGGTGGAGGCCGGCAAGGCAGCGGGCCAGAGTGGTCTTGCCGCTGCCCGAGCGGCCGACGACGCCCAGCCGTTCGCCGCCGGCCACGTCCAAGGTGATCCGCTGGACGGCGGGACGGCCCCGGTATCCGGCGGTCAGGTCGCGGACCCGCAGGCGCGGGACGTCCGCGAGCGGGCGGGCGGTCACGGGTGCCGCGGGGTCGGGTTGGGCGGCCACCAGGGCCTTCGCGTAGGTGCTGTGCGGTGCCTCCAGGACCGCGGGGCCCGATTCGACGACCTTGCCGTCGCGCAGGATGACGATGTCGTCGGCGAGCGCGCGGACGATGTCCAGGTCGTGGCTGAGCAGGACGAGCGTCACCTCCAGTTCCCGCAGCGTGGCGGCCAGTTCGCCGCGGGTGATGGCGTCCTGGCCGGTGGTGGCCTCGTCGGCCACGATCACCCTGGGCGCGGTGAGCAGGGCCTGCGCCAGGACCAGCCTCTGCTGCTGCCCGCCGGACAACTGGTGCGGGAAACGGCGCAGGAACGCCCGGTCGGCGGGCAGCCGCGCGGAGGCGAGGGCGGCGGACACGCTCGTCCCGTGCAGGCGCGCGATGCCGTTGAGCACCCGTCCGATCCGGCGTGCGGGGTTGAGGACGGACGACGGATGCTGCGGGACGTACCCGACGGTGCCGGGTGGGGCAGGCCAACGTCCGGCGATGCGTATCGTGCCCGTGACCTGGGTTCCTTGCGGGCGCTCGCCGAGAAGCGCGAGCCCGGTGGTGGTCTTCCCGCTGCCCGACGCGCCCACCAGCGCGAGGACGCGGCCCTCGGGGACGGTGAAGCTCACTCCGTCCACGAGCGTCCGGCCAGAGGAGAGGACCCGCAGGTCGGTCACTTCGATCATCACTGCTTCTCCAGGACGGGACGCGCCCGCGACGACCGGCCGGAGCGCGTGGTCATGGCGCGGTCGAACGCCAGGTTCAGGCCGACGGTGAGCATGACGATCAGCAGGGCGGGGGCCAGCACCGACCAGGGGTTGAGGAACAGTCCCGAGCGGTTGCGGTCGATCATCACGGCCCAGTCGGCGGTGTCGGGCGCGACGCCGATGCCGAGGAAGGCGGCCGCGGCCACCAGGTAGAGGGTGCCGGTCAGGCGGGTGCCGACGTCGGTGACGAGGGTCCGCAGGGCGGCCCGGCCGGCGAACAGCACGCCGGTGCGCCACCGGCTCTCGCCCTGCAGCCGCATCGCCTCGATCGCCGTCCCGCTCGCCGCCTCCAGTGCCGCGGCCCGGGTGACGCGGGCGATGTCGGGCAGGTGGATGAGGGCCAACGCCCACAGCAGGACGCCGCCGGAGCCGGTCGCGGCCAGCAGGATCAGCAGCAGCAGCGACGGGACGGCCAGCGGCAGGTCCAGCGGGCGCATCAGCGCCTCGTCGACGGCGCGGCGGCGCGCGGTCGCGGCGGCCAGCCCCCACGGGACGCCGAGCAGGTAGGCCGCGGCGGTGGCGGCCACGGCGACCAGGACGAGGTTCCGGCCGCCCAGCAGCACCTGCCGCCAGACGTCCCGGCCGGCGAAGTCGGTGCCGAGGAGGCCGTCCGGGGCGAACGCCGGCCCGGGCGCGGAGGCCTCGGGCGCAAGCCACGGCCCCGCCACGGCCAGCAGGACGGGCACCGCCATCAGCAGCGGCGGAACGATCGGCGGCCGGCTCATGCCCGCGGCACCAGGCGGAACGCCGCCACGTCGGCGGCCAGGTTGACCAGCACCGTGGTGGACGCGAACAGCACCGCCAGCCCCTGGACGACGGGCACGTCGCGGTCGGCGACCGCGTCCACCAGCACGGTGCCGAGGCCGGGGACGACGAACACCGCCTCGACGACGATGACCCCGCCGAGCAGCCAGTCGACGGTCCGGGCGAGTTGCTGCACCGCGGGCGCGAGCGCGTTGGGCAGGGCGTGCGCGTAGCGGGCGCGTCGCGGCGGGACGCCCAGCCGGAGGGCGTGCCGGGTGTGGCCGGCGTTCAGCGCGTCGATCATCCCGGCGCGGACGAGCCGTCCGGTGGACGACAGCGGCCGGGCCAGCAGGACCAGCAGCGGCAGCACCAGCACGGTGCCGCCGAGGCCGCCGATGGCGGTGGCGGGCAGCAGGCCGAGCCAGCCGCTGAACACCGCGATCAGCAGCATGGCCAGGGCGAACTCTGGCACCGAGTACAGGGCGACGCCGGTCGAGGTGAGTGCGCGGTCGAGCAGTCCGCCCTCCCGGACCGCCGCGCCCACCCCGGCCAGCACCGCCAGCGGCACCAGCAGCGCCAGCGTCAGCACCGTCAGCAGCGCGGTCGGCGCCAGGGCGTCCAGGACGATGTCCGCCACCGGCCGCCCGGACACGATCGAGCGGCCGAGGTCCAGGTGCGCGAGCCCCGCCGCCCATTCGGCGAACCGGTCGGGCAGCGGACGGTCCAGGCCCAACTCGGCGCGGATCCGGGCGACGCGCGCCGGGTCGGGGGCGTCGCCGGCCAGCACCACCGCGGCGTCGCCGGGCAGCGCCTCGGCCAGCAGGAAGATCAGCGTGGTGACGGCCGCGACCTGCGCCGCCGCCAGTGGCAGGCGGCGCGCGGCATAGCGGGTCAGGCTCATCCGAGGCGGACTTTGTCGAAGCGCGCCCAGTCGAGCGTGTTGGACGGGGCGCCGCGCACCCCGGTCACGTTCCCGCCCGTCGCGACGATGCCGTCGGCGAACCCCCAGACCAGGAGCCCGCCCTCGGCGTGGAGCATGCGCTGCATGTCCTCGAAGGCGGCCTTGCGGTCGTCCTCGCGCGGCGCGGACACCGCCCGGTCGTAGAGGGCGTCGAAGTCGCGGCGGGCCCACTTGGTGGCGTTCGTGGTCGAGTCCGACAGCAGCCGCTGGGCGATGTGCGTCTCGATCGGCATGGCCCCGGACCGGAAGCTGACGAGCGTGCCCTTCTTCAGGATGTCGGACCAGTAGGTGTCCTTGTCCCCGGTGACGATCCTGGCCTTCAGCCCGACGGCTCGGATCTGGTCGGCGAACACGGTCGCGGCCTCCACGAATCCGGACGCGGCCCGGGACGTCGTCAGCTCGATGGTCGCCCCCTCGGCGCCGGCCTTCCTGATCAGCGCCTTGGCACGGTCCAGGTCGGGTTCGCGCTGCGGGATGCCGGACGCGTAGTGCAGGTAGCCCTTGCCGAACAGGTCGTTGCCGATCTGCCCGGCCCCGGGCATCGTGGTGTTCACCAGCTGCCGGCGGTCGGCGAGCAGGAACATCGCCTCGCGCAGGTCGCGGTCGTCGAACGGCGGCCGGTCGACCTTCATCGCGAACGCCTGCATGTTGCTGTTCGGGGCGTGCACGAACCGGGCGCGGGACCCGTGCCGGCGCGCCGTGGCGGGCGAGATGTCGTGGGCGTACTCGACCTGCCCGCCGAGCAGCGCGTTCATCCGGGCCGACTCCTCGTTGGCGATCAGGAACTCCAGCTCGTCGATGTGCGGCGCGCCGTCCCAGTAGTCGGGGTTGCGGGTGAGCAGGACCGAGCGTCCGGGCGTCCACGATCGGAACGTGAACGGGCCGGAGCCGACCGGCTCAGCGAAGTCCCGCAGGCCCTCGGGGACGATGTAGGCCCCGAAGGCGGCGAGGACGTTGGGGAACTCGGCGAACGGCCGCTCGAGCGCGAACTCCACGGTGCGGTCGTCCACCGCCCGGCTCGCGCGCAGGTCGATGAGCGCCAGGCTGGACCTCGCCCGGTAGGCGGCCTTCGGGTCGAGGATGCGCGCGTAGCTGGCGAGGACGTCCCCCGCCCGGACGGGCTTCCCATCGTGGAACGCCGCCCGCCGGAGCGTGACGCGCCACGTCCGCAGGTCGGCGCTCGGCTCCCACCGCTCGGCCAGCCGCGGCCGGGGCGCGACGTCGTCCCCGAGGTCGGCGAGCTTGTCGAACATCGCCTTCGCCCGCGCGGCCTCGACGAACAGGTTCGCCAGGTGCGGATCGAGGACCTCGGTGGCGCCGCCGCCCGCGAACGCCGCGCGCAGCCTCCCGCCGCCGCCCGAGGAGGACCCCGTCCCGCAGCCGGCGAGCAGAACGGCTCCGACGCCGGCGCCCAGAAACGCGCGCCGGGTGAGCTGGTCGTACATGGGTGACGATCCCCCTGCGATGTGATGGCGCGGACATACCGCCCGACATGCCGTCAAGGCCAGAGAGATGCTAACGAAAATGAAAACGGTTATCAATTCAAGGACGCCGGTCCCACTGGAAGGCCGTGACGCGAGCACGCCACGACACCGGCGTGCGGACCGAAGGGTGATGCCGCCGCGGACCGATCAGGGCTCCCCGCGCCCTGGCGCGCTCGCCTCGGCGAGCTGCCAGAGGAGTTCGAAACGCTCCTTGCACTCGCGGGTGTAGTCGGTCCTGGTCCGCAGGCGGGTCATGAAGAAGCCGAGCTGGCGGTTGGAGGCCGGTACGGCCTCGTAGGCGACCTCCTCGTCGAAGAGGATGAAATCCGTCGTGCTCTCGTGGATGGCGGGAATCTGGTCGTAGCGGAGCACCCTGACCTCGATCCCGGCACCGCGCTGCTCCTGGGTGATCGACCGGAAGTCCTCGTCGTTGACGTCGGGATCACCCTGCATGATGAACAGGCGGCGGATGGTCACTCCCCGGGCCTTCGCCTCGACCTGCGCCTTGAGGTAGCGCCGGCCGTGCTCGCTGGTCCAGAAGCCGCCGCTGAAGCTCTCCCCCTCGCCGTCGACCGTGGTGGTGCTCGTCGCGTCGATGGTCTTCATGGTGGCCTGGGTGAGCTGGAGGATCCAGTCGTGGTCCTCGCCGTCGCAGGTCACCTCGCCCTCCCCCCGGCTGAGCCGGTCGATCAGCTCGGTGTCGCCCTTCACCACGATCTCGGTGAACCGCCGGATCAGCGGCGGGCAGTCCCGGCCGAAGTTCTCCACGGCCTCGCGGAACCGGGTGAGGTCCTCGCGGTCCAGGGCCGAGTCGCCCAGTGCCCGCTGCCACTTGGCGGACTCGATGGCCAGATCGGTGGCGCGCATCCACCGCTCGATCCCCTCGACCCGGCCATCGAAGTCGATCAGCAGCTGCGCCAGCATGATCACGCCGCCGATCAGCACCGACAGGGTCAGCGACTGGCCGATGTCCTGGTCGGCGACATAGTTCGTGATGAGGAAGGCGAAGGTCCCGGCGGCCGCGGCGACGGCGATCCTCCTGACCACGGCGCCGGTGGTGATCGACGGTATGGGTTCTCTGGGCACGCTCGACTACTTCCTTGCATGAGGCTCGGCACAGCCCTGATCATTTCTGTTGGACCACGTAGCTGGCCTTGTCGTGGAACCCGAGGACGACTCCGCCGTCGGCGACGAGCCGGCCCAGCGTGTCCCGCATAGCGCCGCGCCAGCGGGCGGCCAGGCCGGAGCCGGCCATGCGGGTTCCCTCGATGTCCGGGGGCGCCTCCAGCAGGACCGTCTCGGAGTCCGTCACGCGGACCTCCGGGCCCCCGTCGGGCCGGACGACGAGCAGCCGCTGCGCATCGGCCGGAACCTCGACCGGCGCCGGACGGCCGCATTCGACCGCCGCCCGCACGTCGGGCTCCGTGATGTGCCAGACGACCCTGATCCGGTCGGACTGGTCGCGCCCGTTGATGGCGTCGGGCATGTGGCCGTAGTGGTTCTCGAGGTAGGCCTCGGCGCGCGCGCCGAGCTTCGCGAGGTTGAAGTGCGCGTTGCGGCGGACGAGCGGGTCAAAGGTCCAGATGATCCGCTCGATCCCGTGGTCCATCGCCCAGCGCCGCTGGTGCAGCTTGAGCTCCAGACCGGCGTGCGGCTTGACCGCACCGGTCACGTACGACAGGAGCGCCCGGCCGTGCGGTGGGCCGAAATGACCGACCGAGGCGCCCACCAGTGCGTCACCGAGGAACGCCCCGGCAACATAGTTCCCCTCGTACGCGTAGCCGCGCATGATCTCCCGGAGGATCGAGAGCGCACCGTCCTCGAACCCCCAGATCCGGTCGAACAACTCGCAGGCCGCGGCCAGCTCGTCGAGCTCCCGTAGTTCCCGGATGACAAAAGCTGACATGCCCACCTGCCTGGCGTCGGTGCACTCTTGATCCAAGATGCGCGAACACGTATACATTTCTACAATGAACGCACGTTGTTTCGGGAGGACTATTGTCCACGCGCCGCGAGATTGATCTTGACCAGGACCGGTCAGTTAAGTCAAGTTTCAACCGAGACGTCGCGTGGAACCAGATGGACTTGTCGACCTACTGGCAGTCCAACTACCGGGAACCACACGGAGACGACCTGAGTTTCATCGCGATGATCGGCGCCTTCATGGTCGATCACCTGCAGGGCAGAACCGACCTCCGCGGCGTCGACGTCGGCACCGGGGCCAATCTCTACCCCGCCTTCTCCATGCTCCCCTTCTGCTCCGCGCTGACCCTGATCGACCTGTCTCCCTCCAGCATCGACTGGCTCACGCGCGAACTCGGCGGTTCGCTGGCGGCCTGGCTCCCCTTCTGGGACGAGTTCGCCAAGATCCCCGCATACGCGGCCGCTGGACCGCTGCACGAGGCCGTACGGGCCCGCGCCCGGATCGAGATCGAGCGGGCATCGGTCTTCGACCTGCCCGGCGAGCAGTGGGACGTCGGCACGATGTTCTTCGTCGCCGAGTCCATATCCGGAGACAGGGCCGAGTTCAGAGCGGCGCTGGCGAGGTTCATCAGGGCACTCCGGCCGGGCGCTCCGTTCGCCGTCGCGTTCATGGAGAACTCCGAGGGCTGGCGGGTCGGTGATCAGGACTTTCCCGCCGTGGCGGTATCAATCTCGGATGTCGTCGCGTCCATGCCTTTCTGCACACAACTGCACCAAGTGAAACGGCTGAGTGCCGCGGAAAAGCCGATCCGTCCGGGGTACACTGGAATGATCTTGGCTTGCGGAATCAAAAGATCAACTGAAAGCTGAGCACGATGAGGATTCAGCCACGGGAAGAACTCCTCAACCTCTGGCGCTCCGTCGTGAAGGTCTCGCTCGATGGGGACAAGTGGCAATGGGGCGGCCGGTACGACCGCAATTCGATCAGCGATGCCGAGCAGCTCCTGTGCATCATCTATCCGGCGACGGTCCTGCCCTACTTCCGCCTCGACCGGCCCGACGACACCGCCGACGACATCCTCGAGGTGCTCCGCCCCCTCGGCGACGAGCTGGACATCCCCCAGCGCCTGATCGAGCTGCTCATCGAGCACATCGAGTACTACACCGACAGCGACGGCCCGTCCTTCACCGGAGGCAGCTACTTCAAGAGCGCCGAGGGGGGCACGGAGCCCACCCCGGAGCAGATGCGGGTCGACGTCGTCGACTCGTTCTCGATGGCGGTCTCGCTGATGCTCGGCACGCTGACGCTCGTCCGCACCTTCGGCAACACGGTCATGAACCCCGAGGCCGAGCGCCGGCTGCGCCATCTGGAGCGGATCGCGAACGTGCGGCTGACCGCCGCGCTGGTGGGCCTGCTGCGCAGCTTCGTCATCAACGTCTTCACGCCCGACTCCGACGAGGGCCGGGCCCTGCTCGGCATGGTGAACCGGACCGGCCGCTCCAACCGCCAGGTCGCCGATGAGCTGCGCTCGTCGCTCCGGGAGATCCGGGCCTCCCTCGGGGACGTGACCTTCGGTTTCCGCCAGCAGCGCGCCACCGAACTGATCGAGAACCGCAACCGGCTGTTCGAGATCGGCTGGACCTGGGGCATCGCCGAGGACGCCCCCGAGGTGGAGATCGCCCCCTCGGTGACGAACCAGCGCAGCGGCATCGCCGAGAGCGCGCCGTTCCTCTACTTCACGGTGAACGCCCTGGACGGCATCGCCGACTTGTTCTCCGGACGCACGACCGTCCTCGGCCTCCTCAACGAGGAGCAGCAGCGCCTCGCCGGCGCGCTCAAGCTGCGCTGGGAGCTGACCCAGCGGTACTGGGGCACGATCGCGACCTTCGGCGACGCCCCCAGGTGGCCGCTGGAGGACCTGCCGTGGCGCACCACCGACGACCGGGAGTCCGACCACTTCAGCCTGCTGATCATCTCCCTCGTCCTGCAGGACCAGGAGGTCCGCGGCAGGAGCGCGATAGAACTGCCGCGGCTGGCGAGGATCCTCAAGAAGCTCGGGGAACGCGGCCGCGTGACCGACCGGGCCACCCGGGACGATCCCGCGCTCCGCTACCACACGCCCGGGACGCAGATCCAGCTCGGCGGCAGCGGCGCCGGAGGTCCGGACCTGGTGTGGCGCCTGAACGACTTCGCGCCGCTGCTGCTCAAGAACGTCCTGCGGCTGGCCCGGCTGTCCAGGGACGCCGACCTGCGCGAAGACCTCGTGCAGACCGCGGACGAGATCTGGGACCACGTCTTCCGGCGCCGCATCGAACGCTCGGCCAACGCGGGGCTCTGGGACGACGCGGCGAACGTCTTCGAGGGCATCCAGGAGCACAACGACCGCCCGTCCTGGTACTACACCGAGCGGATCGTCGAATGCATCGTCATGGCGATCGGCCTCATCCTCGACCGGCTCCCGCACAGCGGTGACATCCACGCCTACGCACGCGGCATCCTCAGCGAGACCGACAACCTCTTCGACCTGGAGCTTCTCGAGGCCAACGTGGTCGACCGGGGAGCGCTGCGCGCGCAACTGGAGGAGGCGCGCCTCAACCTCCGCCACGCCCACGAGATCGCGCCGCTGCGGCCGGCCACGGCCATCGGGATCGCGATGGAGATCCTGCGCATGCTGGAGAAGGTCGGTGTGGCCCGGCGGAACGCCGCGGAAGGGAGAGGTTGAGGTGCTCGTCATCGCCACCTCCGACAAAGGCGGCACCGGACGCTCGGTCACCACCTGCAACGTCGCCTACCGGCGCGCGATCCAGGGCGATGACGTCTGCTATCTGGACTTCGACTTCGGCTCGCCGACCGCGGGGGCGATCTTCGGGGTCGAGCGGATGGCCCATGGGACCCCGGCCGAGGACGGGCTGCACCGGTATCTGCAGGGCAAGACGGTGACGCCGGGCCAGGTCGACATATGGTCGGAGAGCCGCCGGCCGCCGGGCACCGGTCCGCGGCCGGCGGGTGCCGGGAACCTCGTCCTGTACCCCGGTGACCTGGGTGGCGGCGAGTTCACCGCCAAGCCCGAGGTCGTCGAGCGCTGCGCCGACCTGCTGCTGCTGTTGCAGAGCCAGTTCTCGATGATCTTCATCGATCTGAGCGCCGGGCGGTCCCACGCGGCGGAGATGATCCTCACCGTCACCGCGCGGGAGCGGCGGATCTCCGACACCCGCTGGCTCGTCTTCCACCGCTGGACCAGGCAGCACATCTCGGCCGCGGCCGACCTGGTCTTCGAGGACCGGGGGCTGCTGGAGTTCGGCAGCCTGTTCGGCCACGACCGCGACGAGCTGAGCCGGCGCGTCCGGTTCGTACGGACGGCGGTGATCGACCCGAAGAGCGACCAGGGCGTGCTGGGCCTGCGCGCCGAGCAGGAGGCGTGGCTGCGCCAGGTCGACAGGAACCTCAACGAGCAGGCCAACATCGCGGGCCTGGGCCGCACCTCCGTGATCGCGACGGTGCCCGTCGACCCGGTGCTTCAGTGGCGGGAACAGCTCATCACCGACCAGGACGTCTACGCCGGGATCGCCAACGAGGGCACCGTCGAGGCGTTCGCCGGGCTCGCCGGGAGTCTGGACGACCCGGGGGCATGGAGCCGGATATGACGGAACCCGAACTGGAGGTCGCCGTCCTCACGAGCCGGCCCCGCGTGGAGCTGGTGCCGCGCTCGCACCTGTCGCTCGAACTCGGCCACCTGTACATGGAGGACCTGCTGGACGGCCCGGAGACCCTGCGCCGCCACTTCGCGCGCATCGGTCCATGGGCCGGCTTCGTCCGCGCCCGCCATCCCGCGCCGATGCGGATCAGCACCTGCTTCCTGGTCGACGACTACTTCAGCCGGCTCACCTCGCCCAAGAAGCTCGTGCCCGAACTCCTCGAAGCGGCCCGCGGCGCCGGGCTCGGCATCGACTACCTGGTGCGGGAGTCCGCGTGCGCCTCCGCCGGGGAGGTGTCGCCGGCGGAGCTGGTCCTCGGGCGCATCGTCTCCGACCCCCCGCGCGGCGGCAACGGCCTCCGCCCGCCCGTCCACACGACCGGCTGGGTCTCCAACAGCAGGGACAGGCTCCGACCGGACGGGCCGGACGAGGCGCTCGCCACCCGGCCCTGGCGCCCTCCCGAGCAGAACGGCGCCCGGAGCCACTCCATCTGCATGGAGGTCCAGCTCTGGGACGACCTGGACGGCCGGCGCCGGTGGTCCTGCGCGATGCTCTCGGCCGTCTGGCAGCTGCTCCGGCTGGGGCTCCTCCGCCATCAGGGCAAGCCCGTGGCCGCGCCGGTCCGGTGGACGGCCGAGTACCCGGACCGCTGGGAGGACCTTCCGCCGCTGGTCCAGCTCACCGACGGCGCGCAGCCGTTCGCGGCCTTCCAGACGCTGTCGCTGCTCGAGACGCGGTTCGCGGGCGTGGAGGCCGCCGTCCGGACGATCCTCGACCAGGTCTCCGTCGATCCGGCCGTCGGCGAGCAGACCGCCGCGCAGGCCGCCGCCCAGGGGATCGAGCTTCCCGGTGACGTCGTCGGCAGGATCTCCCATGTCTTCAGCGACGGCTTCTGAGAGCATCCTTTCCATCGGGGAGGTCCGCACGGGCCTCCTCGGGCACTCCGCGCAGCTGTCCACGGCGGAGACGGTCAAGCTGCTCGACCTGGTGCCCGGGGAGCAGGTGCGGCACACCGCGTACCCGCGCGCCTACGCGGTCTCGCCGCAGCGGCTGGCCGGCATCGACTGCTTCATGCCCTCGCGCTCGGGACGCCGCGTCCGGGGCGTCGGCACGTTCGCGACGCGGGCCGCGCTGACCGGCGGCCTGATCGTGCAGTCCTGCTCGCACACCACGCTCGTCCCGTCGTCCCTGGGGTACCGGCAGGCGTGGTCGCACTACCTGGCCGAGCCCGGCGTGGTCGAGTGCCTCGGCCGGCTGCGCCCGGAGGACGCGGCCGCGGGATTCGCCGAGGACGAGCACGGCCACCTGAACATCGAGATGGGGCGGACCGCCGAGTCCACGATCTTCGATCTCCAGCGGTCGGGCCTGCTCGACGGCAGGCAGCCGCTGCACGCACCCCTCGGACGGTGGCGGTGGGCGCTGCAGCCCGTGCGGGAGGACGGCGACCCGGGCCTCTACCGCTTCACCGTCCTGCCCGAGGGCACCCGCCTGCTCCGGCTCGCGGTCGCCTGGCCGAACGTGTCCGACCTGCTCGACCTGGTCGAGGACCTGGCGTTGCACGACTGGCTGCTCGACTTCGTCCACCGGCAGATCGAGCGGGCCCGCCTCGGCTCCGGGGATCTGGACCGGACGCTCCAGCACATCGGACCCGTCATCGACCACCTGCTCCACCACTGGATGCCCAAGGCCAGGGTCCAGCCGGGGCTGTACGGGCTGTGGGACGCCTTCGACCGCTTCCAGGGCCTGACCCGCCAGTGGAACCTCACCACCGACCGGATCCGCGACCATGTGGCGCTCAACAGCCTGCGCCTGGTACGGCGCGCGGAAAGCGAATGGCCGGGCCTGGGGTGAGCTATCGCGCGCGGCTCGCCGCCAGCCGCTCCGGTCGGCTCAACCGCAGGTCGGCACGGTCGTCGTCGGTCAGCGGGAGGTCGAGCAGCAGTTTGGCGGCGAGTTGCGCCGTGCGCGGCGCCAGCGTGATGCCGAGGCCGTTGTGCCCCGTGGCCGCCAGGACACGGCGGTGCGGATCGACATAGCCGAGGATCGGCAGCCCGTCCGATGTTCCCGGCCGGATTCCGGCACGGGCCCCGATGACCTCCCAATCCGCCACGGCCGGCAGGATGCGCCGCAGGTTCTGCAGGATGGTCTCGTCGGCCCGCGAGGACGTCCCGGGCGATGCATCGCCCTCATCATGGGTCACGCCAACGGCCACCCGGCCCTCCGCGTAGGGGGTCGCACGGACGATGTGGGTCTCCTCGTCGTCGGGCAGCAGCGCGTCGCACTGGGTGCGCAGTCCACCGCCCGCGGGGACCGCGACCTCCAGGATCTGGCCCTTGACGGGGCCGAAGCTGTCGTCCCGCCAGTCGATGAAGTCCTTGACCAGCTCATGGCTCAGATGCCCCGCGGCGACGACCACCCGGTCGGACCGCAGAACACGTCCGGATCGCAGGACGATCTGGACCCCGTCTCCGTCCGCGCGGATCTCTTCAGCGCGGTCCCGCACCCAGGTGATGCCGTCATCGGCCCCGAGGACCGACTCCAGCGCGGCCATGATGCGCATGGGCTCCACCGCCAGGTCGTCCGGCAGCCACAGCCCGCCCCGCACGGCGGGCCCGAGCAGCGGTTCGCGGCCACGCGCCTCGTCCGCGCCGAGCGCCTCGGCGGCCACGCCGCGCTCGCGGAGGAGGGGGAGCACCTCGTCGACCAGCCGGCCGTGCTCCTTCTCCTCGACCGCCAGGCACAGCAGGCCGGACGGGCGGAGTTCGATCGGCCGCCCCCAGACGGCGGAGAGCCGCTCGATCCAGCCCGGGTAAAGGTCGCGGCTGCGCTGGGCCATGGGGCCGAGGGCGCCGTGCCCCTCGTCGTAGAGGTGCGGGTTGATCCCACCGGCCGCCGCCCGCGACGCACTCGTCGTGACGCGGGCACCGTACTCCTGCTCGACCACACCGACCCGCAGTCGCGAATCGCACCGCAACCATTCGGCGATCCCGCCTCCGATGACGCCTCCGCCGACGATGACCACATCGGGGTGGGTGGGGACCATCACAACTCCTTCGACACCGGGGTCTTCTTGAGACGGCGGGTGCCCCGGCTCGGTGCCCACCGTCGATGCCAAGTTCCGGGGCGCCGCCCTCCTGGCTTCACACACGGCAGGGAGAGCGACGCCGAGCATGAGATCAACCGATAGCGGGCATCACTAGAAGCATGCATCCTAAAAAGAAGTCTTACCCCGGCCGCACCGAAGTGATAAGAGGTATGTTGCCACTTACAGCCTTGCGTACCCAATTACCTCCTCAGGAGAGTATCCTGCACTAAATGGCGAGCCTAAGTCTCGTCCAAGTGTTTCTTTTCGGCGTCGACCGGCCGATGTCGTTGAGGTGGGCGCCGGGCGCCGCCGTGGCACATCGGCGCCGCAGCGGGGCGGCTGGTCGGCTTACCCGGAAGCTCTCGCGGCGGACGCACCAAGATCACCGACGGCCTGTTTATTGCTCACGCCATCCGCGCACGGGAGCACGGTCCGGGCACGGTCGGTCGGCAGCCGATCCGGCGTCCCCGCCCAACGCGCCGACCAGGCGCGTTCTCCGGCCGACAAAATCGATCTCTGCAACCCTTGGTCCACGCTGACACAAGGAGCTAAGTTATCAACTTCGGGTGGCCATTTCAGGCGCAGGTCGAAAAAGCGGATCGAGTTCCTGTCCAGCGCGGCGGAGAAGAGGTGCCGATGGACGGCCGGGCGACGGCCGGGCGATGAGGATCGAGTACGTCGACCTGATCGAGGTCGCACTGCCGCTCGTGAGCCCCTTCCGGATCTCGACCGGAACCATGACCACCAGGGAGACGTTCCTGCTGCACGTGGTCACCGACGCCGCCGAGGGCTGGGCCGAATTCGCCGGCGACCCCGACCCCGGCTACTACCCCGAGTTCGCCGCCGCCGCCGAGCTCGTCCTCCGCGACTTCCTGCTGCCCGGCGTCCTCGCGCTGCCCGCTCCGCGGGTCGCCGCACTCGGCCCGATCTTCGCGGCGGTCAAAGGGAACCTGCTGGCCAAGGCGGCACTGGAGACGGCGCTGCTGGACGCCGAGCTGCGCGCCCACGGGATGTCGCTCGGCACCTTCCTCGGCGCGTCGCGGGAGGCCGTCCCCGTGGGCGTGTCCGTCGGCATCCAGGACTCGATCGGCGGCCTGCTCGACATGGTGGAGCGGTACCTCGCCGAGGGCTACACCCGTATCAAGCTGAAGATCGCGCCCGGCTGGGACCTCGAACCCGTGCGCGCGGTCCGGGCGCGGTTCGGGGACGGCCTGGCCCTGCAAGTGGACGCCAACACCGCCTATACCCTCGGCGATGCCGAGCACCTGCGCCGCTTGGACGAATACGGCCTGCTGCTCATCGAGGAGCCACTGCAGGAGGACGACCTGCACGCCCACGCACTGCTGCAGCGGAGGTTGGCCACCCCCATATGCCTGGACGAATCCATCCACACCGCGCGCGGCGCCGCGGCCGCCATCGCGCTCGGCGCCTGCCGGGTCATCAACGTGAAGCCGGCCCGTGTCGGCGGCTACCTCGAGGCTCGGCGGATCCACGACCTCGCCGCCGCGCACGGCGTCCCCGTCTGGTGCGGCGGCAACCTCGAGACCGGCATAGGCCGCGCCGCCAACCTGGCGCTGGCCGCTCTGCCCGGCTTCACCCTCCCCGGCGACCTGTCGGCCTCGAACCGCTACTTCGCCGAGGACATCACCGAGCCGTTCGTCCTGCGCAACGGCCTCATGCGCGTGCCCGGCGGGCCGGGTATCGGGATCGGTCCCCGGCCGGACGCACTGGCCCGGCACACCACCGCCGTAAGGCGGCTCCACCCACGGGAGTGACCGAAGCCGCGTTCACCCCGCGACACGCGAACGCGGCGGCTGATCTGGCCCTCGGGCGTCGCCCGAGGGCCGCCGGAAGGTCAGCGGAGGTAGATGAGGCCGTCTATGCCCACCTTGGGGCGGCCGGGGGTGCCGGCCACGACGATTTTGATGGTGTGCTTGCCGCTGGTCGACCAGGTGCGGCCCCAGGTGAGCTGGCGGTAGGCGGTGGTCGAGGAGCGGGTGTCGAGGGTGCCGATCTTGGTGCCGTCGACGTAGACGTGGACGGCGCCGAGGTAGGAGGCGCGCTTGAAGATGAGGCCCGCGGCGCGGCCGGTGAAGGTCCAGCTGGCGCTCGCGCCCTTCGAGCCGCTGTAGAGGCCGCGTCCGCCGTAGTAGGACTTCGTGGTGGTGAGCTTCCAGGTGCCGGTGCGGCGGGCGGCGCCCTCGCTGATGCCGCCGACGTAGCGGCTGATGGCGCCGGTGCCGGTGTTGCCGGCGGCGTCGGTGGCGGTCAGCGACCAGGGGGTCGTCGCCGACAGCTTCGCGGACGTGGCCCAGCTCGTCGTGGTCGGCGCGAAGGTCTTCGCGGACGGCGAGGTCGCCTTCACCGACGTCAGGGCGGCGTTGTCGGTGGCCTTCCAGACCAGCGACAGGGGCACCGCGGTGCTGTTCACCGTGCCCTTGCGCAGGACGAGGTTCATGGACGAGACGGCGGGACGCGTCGTGTCCGCCACGATCGTGAACGCGGGCGAGGAGGACGTGGTGCCGTCGGCGAAGGTGGCGTGCACCTGGACGGTGTGCGTGCCGGGGGCGAGGGTCACCGTCGCCGACGACGCGCCGGTCGCGGCCATCTTGCCGTCCACGGCGACGGTGTAGGTCGCGCCTTCGGACGGCGTCCAGTTCAGGGTCGCCGTGCTCTTGGTGTAGTACCGGCCGCCGCTCGCCGTCGCGCCGGTCACGGTGGCGGCGAGGGCCGGGACGGTGATCTGCTTCGCGGCCGTCCGGACGGAGGGCAGCGCGTTGTAGAGCTGCACGCCGGGGCATGCGGTCGCGAAGCCGTCGCGGTGGCCGGAGATCGTGTTGAAGACGACCTCCTGCCCGAACGGGTACTTGCCGCCCGTGCCGTCGGGGGCGGCGGAGGTCAGGGTCGTCTTCGCGGTGGGGTCGATGCCGGTCAGGCCGAGCTTCCAGGCGGCGATCTTCGCGACGCCGTCGAGGGATGCCTTGGTCGGGGCCACGCCGGGCGTGGTGGCGTCGTTCGCGGCGGTGTAGGTGCCGAGGACGGCGATGCCGGTGGTGTCGGTGTTGAAGCCGTAGGTGTGGGCGCCGTGGACGGGCCGTTCCGCGCCCCCGGCGCGTCCCTCGAAGATGGTGCCGCACTTGTCGACCAGGAAGTTGTAGCCGATGTCGTCCCAGCCCTGGCTCTTCACGTGGTACAGGAACACCGACCGGATCACGGCCGCCGACTCCGCGCACGTGTAGGAGTTGCCGGTGTCGGTGTGGTGGACGAACGCCGCTTTCACCGAGGAGTCGTAGGTGGGCGGGTTCCTGACCAGGGACTCGTCGGCGCCCCATCCGGAGCGGGCGACGATGGCCGGTTTCGGCGCGGTGAGGGGCGTCGTCGCGGCGACCAGCTTCATGCCGGTGCCCGCGTCCGGGCCGGCGGCGCGGGGCTTCGCCGGGGTCGCGCGGTCGGGGTCGATCAGGTCGACGCGCAGGCCGTCGGGAAGGCGGCGGCCCTGCCCGGCCACGCGCACCTCGACGCCGTTGGACGGGCCGACCCACAGGCCGTTCGTGCCGCCGCGCCCGCCCTCGTCGGGGGCGTCGGCGAGCTGCGGCTCCAGGGCGTGCCAGCCCGACCAGCGGCCGGTGCGGGCGTCGCGGGTGCGGAGGCGGACGGTGCCGCGCAGTTCCTCACGGGGCCGGTTCCAGGTGACGCCCACGAGGCTGAACGGCTCCGTGGCGGCGGCGGGCAGCCCGGCGGTCCGGCCCTTGGAGGAGGCGGCGCTCGGCATGTCCTGGAGTGCGCGGGCGTGCACCCGGCCGTGGCCGGGTCCGACGGCGGCCGAGGTCCGTGCCGTCGATTCTGTGGAGACCGTCCAGGTCACCGCGCCCGCCACCGCCACGGCGGCGGCCGTCGTCCCGATCACTGTGCGCTTCAGCATGCCTCTCCGTCCACGGTCGAGCCATGATCAGGGAGCGCTGCGACCGCGCTAAGTGTCACACATGTCCGGATGGTCGGTAATGCCGACTCGCCGATCGTGATCTCCGTCGGTGGCGGACGGGAGGAGGCGCGGTGCCACGGCCGCGGCGACCGTCGCGGCCGTGGCCGAGAGGGTCACCACCGTCCAGGCGCCCGGCCCGAGAGGAGTGCAGCCGAAGAACTGGCTGATGCCCGGCGTCTCGACGATGGCGAACAGGGCGGCGGCCGAGACCGCGCAGGTGGCCAGCAGCAGGGGGCTGTGCCAGCGGGCGATGAGGGTCTGGCCGAGCTGGGCGCCGACCAGGGCGGCCAGGCCCATCGTGGAGGCGCGGCCGCCGGCGACGATCGTGGTGAGCCGGCCGACGTGCCAGGACGCCAGCGCGGCGGCCGCGGTGGCGGTGCCGCGGACGGCCAGCACCCGCCCCATGTCCTGCCCGGTGAACCCGCGGACGGGGGCCGCGCCGAGCGGGGTGTCCGCGTCGGGGCCGGGGTCGGCGGGGGTGATCGCCACGGCGAGGGACGGCAGCATGTCGGTCAGCATGTTCACGACCAGGAGCTGGCGGGTGCTGAGCGGCGCCCGCCCGCCGAGGGCCGTGCCGAGGACGGTGAAGGCCACCTCCCCCGCGTTGCCGCCGACGAGGATCGCGGCGGCGTCCCGCACGCTGTGCCACAGGGCGCGGCCCTCGCGCAGCGCGTCCAGGATGAGCGCGGTGTCGGGCGCGGTGAGGACGAGGTCCGCGGCGGACCGGGCCGCGCCGGAGCTGCGGCCGGCGACCGCGATGCCGACGTCGGCGCGGCGGATGGCGGCGGCGTCGTTCGCGCCGTCGCCGGTCATCGCCACGACCCGTCCGGCCTTGCGCAGGTCCCGCACGATGCGGACCTTGTGGGCGGGCGAGACCCGGGCGAAGACGGCGGCGCGCTCGACGGCCCGGACCCGCTCGGCGGCGGGCATCGCGTCCAGCTCGGCGCCGGTGACGACCCGGTCGGCGTCCGGGATGCCGAGTTCGGCGGCGACGGCCGCGGCGGTGTCGGGATGGTCGCCGGTGATCATGGTGACGCGCACGCCCGCGCCGTGCAGCCGCTGCACCGCCTCCTCGGCGGTGGGGCGCGGCGGATCGGCGATGCCGACGAAGCCGAGCAGGGTGAGGTCGGCGACGTGGCCGGCGAGCTCGCCCCGCGCCGCGGCGGCGTCGGGGACGGCGCGCTCGGCGATGGCGAGGACGCGCAGGCCCTGCCCGGCCAGCCGCCGGACCGCCGCGGCGGCCGCCCGGCGCCCGGCGGCGGTGAGCGGCGCGTCCGCTCCGCCCCGTCCGGGGATCCGGGAGCACTTGGCCAGCAGGACCTCGGGCGCGCCCTTCACCGCGATGACCGCCCGGTCGCCGTCGTGTCCGAGGGACGCGGAGAAGCCGCGGGTGGTCTCGAAGGGCAGTTCCTCCTCCAGCCGCCACCGGCCGTCGGGCGGCAGGTTCGCGGCGCGGTCCAGCACGGCCCGGTCGGTGGCGTGCGGGGCCTTCCGGCCGCCGGGCGGCGGGCAGGCGCGGGCGGCGGTCCGCAGGATGCGGCGGCCCTCGTCGCCGGTGAGCGGCAGCGGGCGGGCGGGCCCTGCCGCGCGGACGAGCCGGAGCCGGCCCTCGGTGAGGGTGCCGGTCTTGTCGAAGCACAGGGTGTCGACCCGGCCGAGGCCCTCCAGGGCGCGGGTGGAGCGGACGAGCACGCCGAGGCCGGACAGCCGCCGGGCGGCGGCGAGCTGCGAGGCGGTGGCGACGAGGGGCAGTCCCTCGGGGACGGCGGCGACGGCGACCGCGACGCCCGATTCCAGGGCCCGGCGCAGCGGCAGGCCGCGCAGCATGCCGAGGACGGTGACGGCCGCCCCGCCGAGCGCGGTCGCCGGCAGGGCCTGGTGGGTGAGTTCGGCGAGCCGCGTCTGCATGCTGGCGGAGGTGTCGGCGGCTCCGGCTAGCGCGGCGGCACGTCCGGTCTCGGTGGCGTCGGCGGTGGCGACGACGAGGGCGACGGCGCCGCCCGCAACGACCGTCGTCCCCTCGTAGACCATGCAGTGCCGGTCGGCGGGGTCGGCGCCGGGGGACGGCTCGACGCTCTTGTCGACGGGGACGGACTCGCCGGTCAGCGTGGCCTCGTCCACTTCGAGGGACTCGGCCCACAGCAGCCGGGCGTCCGCCGGGACGACGTCCTCCGAGTGGAGCAGGATCACGTCGCCGGTGCGCAGGCGGTCGGCGGTCACCCGGTCGCTCGCGGCGTTCCGGAGCCGCGCGAAGTCCGGCCCGCCGCCCGGCGGCGGGACCGCGGTCACCCGGCGGGCCTGGATCCGCTGGCCGAGCATCAGCTCGCCGAGGGCGCGCTCGGCCCGCATCCGCTGGGCGCCGCCGATGAGGGCGTTGCCGGTCATGACCCCGGCGACCAGCGCCGCGTCCACGCTGGAGCCGACCACCGCCGAGGCCGCCGCGCCGAGCGCGAGGATGGGCGTCAGCGGGTCGTCGAGCTCCTGCCGGACGGCCGCGGCGAGGCGCAGCAGCGTCCCGGCGGGTCCGGGCGCGGGCCGGTGCCGCGGCGGCGGGTCCGGCCGCCCGCCCGCGCCGGGGACCAGCCGCCGGTACGCCTCTTCGGCGGTGAAGACGTGCCAGGCGTCCCGGACGATGGGCGGCGGCAGCGGGCGGTGGTTGAGCCGCCGGGCGCTCAGCGCGTTCGCGAGCATCGCCGACAGCGAGGCGGCGTGCACGGGCGGGACGTCCTGCCAGGAGCCGGTGAGGCGGCGCAGCCTGCCCCGTCCGATGCGGCGGCGGCGCCGTCCGACGATGAGCAGCGCGCCGAGTGCGGACGCGCTCAGCGCGAGCTGCGCGGACCGGTGGGCGGCACGGCGGGCGAACGGGACCGCCGTCAGCAGCCGCCACGCCTCGGCCAGCCCCGGCCCGCAGACGAGGTCGGCGCGCCAGTCGGCGAGCCCGTGCCCGCGCAGGACGCTGACGCCGACGTCGGCCGCGTCGAGCGCCTCGTCCCGGCCGCAGGCGATGGCGAGGACCCCGTGTCCTTCCTCCTGCAACTCCCGCACCGACTGCGCCAGGTGCTCGACGGCGGTGGGGGTGTCGTCGCCCCAGGCGAGCAGTTCCCGGGTGCTGGCGTGCTCGGTGAGGACGACCACGTCGGCCGCCTCGTGCGCCGCCGACAGCAGCGCCTCGGCGAGGCGGTCCAGGGAGCAGCCGACCCGGACCCGGCCGCACCGCTCGCCCCGGTCGTCGAGCAGGTCGAGGGTGACGCCGTCGGGGTCGGCGGGGCCGGCGGACGGCGCGTCGGCGGCGCGCTCAAGCCGCCATCCCGGCTCCGGCCCGCCGGGCTCGGGCTTCTGCGGCCACGGCCCCGGCCGGGCGAGGTCGTCGCGGCCGTACCCGGCGAGCACCGCGCCGGCCAGCCGCCACACGTCCGCGTCATCGAGCGCGCCGCTGGTGGAGACCGCCGACAGCAGCCGCAGCTCCCCGTCGCACAGCACCGCCGAGTCGATGACGACCGCGTCGACCCGGTCGAGCCGGCGCAGCGCCCCCGGGTCCAGGGCGACGACGCCGCGGCGCGCGAGGTCGTGGCCCAGCACGGCGGCGAACGCCTCGCGGCCCGACCGCGCCGCCTTCGGCACGGTCGCGAGCAGCATCTCGGCGACGGCGGACGGGTCGTGGGTGCCGGCCATGACGCCGGCGGAGCCCAGCAGGTCGGCCAGCGCGGTGCGGTTCGCGGCCCGCTCCACCGGCCCGTCCGGCAGCGGGCACGGCCGCTCCGCCGGCCTTCCGCAGTCCTGCGGCAGGCGGCCCGCCACGGCCAGTCGCGGTTCGCGGCGCCGCCACGCGTCGCGGCGCGCCCGGATCTCGTAGAGCTGGAAGACGCGGTGCACGGCGTCGGTGGCCACCGGCGCGACGCCCTGCCCGGCCCCCTGGACGATCGCGTTGGCGGCGCCGAGCAGGGCGTCCGCGCGGAGCGCGCCGAGCCGCCGCTCCAGTGCCGACCGGAACTGCGGGACCGAGTCGGCCAGCGCCACCGCCGCGCGCACCGGGCTCGGCACCGGCGGGAGGAGCAGCAGCCGGCCGGCGAGGGCCGCCGCGGCGCCCGCGCAGTCGGTGGCGAGCGCCGTCACCGCACTGGTCCGCGCCATGTCGTCGTCCGGCCGCCGGGCGTGCGCGGACTCGTCGAAGCCGCCGGCCTTGTGGGCCTCCTCCACGTCCTGGACGGCCTGGACGAGGGTGTCCAGGTCCACGGAGCCCTGCGCGTAGGAGACGAGGACGTGGCCCGCGACGGCGTTGACCTCCGCCCAGCGGACACCGTCCAGGCGCCGCAGCGCCTCGGTCAGCGCCCGCGCGTACCGCCTCTGCCGCAGCCCGCCGCCCGCCAGCCCGCTCGCCTCGATGTGCGCCCGTCCGCCGTGCGCCCACACCCGCCGCGCGGGACCCCCGGCGGCGAGGACGGCGACGGAACCGGCCGTCCGGCGGACGCCCGTGCCCAGGTCACCGATCCCATGGGCGACGCCCGCGGCGGCTCGCGCGCCGGTGCGCGCCCCTGCGGCGGTCGTGCGCGCGCCCATCGCCGCGCCCCGCAGGGCCAGTCTCGACGCCGTCTCCGCCGCCGCGACCGGGACGGAGAGCGCCGTCCTGGCGAGCGACACCCCCGGGATCCCCACCGCCCGCTCCTCCGACCTGCCGAAACCGAGACCGACCAGGCATCCCGAGTACCCGGCCGGAGGCCCGGCAAACGGTGCGGTCGCGCTCGGGCCCGCTCACCGCCGGCCCGCTCACCACCGGCCCGCTCACCACTGGCCGGCGGTCTCGGTGGCGCGGCGCACCGGACGGCCGTCCACGACGGTCGTAGCGGTTCATGGTGGCGAGCGGCGGGGAGTACACGTGCACGCTGACGGCCGGGGCCGCCGAGACGTTGCGGACCTCGTGCAGGTAGTCGGGGCCGAACGCGCGGGGCGGGCCCGCCGTGACCGTCCGCACGCCGCCCAGGTCGTACTCCTCCAGGGCGCCCAGCGCCACCGCGAACGCGCCGTGCGAGCCGCCGTGGTCGTGCAGCCCGGTGCTCTGGCCGGGCAGCCAGCTGATCAGCCAGATCTCCCGGTCACCGTCGCGGTGCAGGCGCTCGTACCAGCGGCCCTCCGGGCTGAGCCGCACGCGCGGCAGCCATTCGTCGCAGTTGTCCGCCAGCTCCGCCGCCGCGGCGGCCAGCGCGGCGGCGGACCGCCCGGTGGTGATGGTCGTCATTTCTCGGGTTCCCTCTCGTGACTCGTCGGATGCGGCCGCCGTGCGCGCCGGGGCGACACAGGCCGCTCGCCAGCCGGCCCAGATCGACGTGCGGCCGCGTCCACAGAGAGGGGTCGGAGTGCATGCGACCAGCATGGCGAGGATTCCCTACTTAGTCAATCGGAATTATCCGGTAGCCTCGGACGATCCGCGCGCCGATGACCTGTCCGCCGGACAGGTCGCCGAGGTAGCGGGTGTAGTGGTGGGCGGGCCAGTCGAAGCAGACCTCGCGCATGCGGCCGCGACATCCCCCTCCCCGCCCTGCTGTTCCCAAGCCGGTCCCGCGGACGGCGGCGCGGATTCCCTGGTGGAGCCACCTGTTAGTGGGTAGGCGGGGGGCGACGGGCGCTTCTGTAGGGAGGGGTCATGCGGGCACTGCGCTTGCTGGAGTGGAAGTCCGACCCGGAACTGGTCGAGGTCGCCGAGCCCGAGCCGGGGCCGGGGCAGGTCGTCGTCAAGGTGGGCGGCGCGGGGGCCTGCCACTCGGACCTGCATCTGATGCGGGACTTCGAGAGCGGAGCGGTGCCCTGGGGGCCGCCGTTCACGCTCGGGCACGAGAACGCGGGCTGGGTACACGCCCTCGGCGACGGCGTGCGCGGCCTGGAGGCGGGGCAGCCGGTCGCGGTGTACGGGCCGTGGGGCTGCGGGGTCTGCGCGCGGTGCCGGGTCGGGACGGAGAACTACTGCGAGAACCCGGCGGAGGCGCCGGTGCCCGGGGGCGGCGGCGGGCTCGGGCTGGACGGCGGGATGGCCGGGTTCCTGCTGGTCCCGAGCGCCCGGTTCCTCGTGCCGCTGCCGGACGGGCTCGACCCGGTGGCGGCGGCGCCGCTGACGGACGCCGGGCTCACCCCGTACCACGCCGTCCGCCGGTCGTGGGCGAAGCTGCCGCCGGGCGCGACCGCCGTGGTGATCGGGGCGGGCGGGCTCGGCCATGTGGGGGTGCAGATCCTCAAGGCCACCACGGCGGCGCGGGTCATCGCCGTCGACATGCGCGAGGAGGCCCGCCGGAACGCGGTCGAGCACGGCGCCGACCTCGCGCTCCCGTCCGACGACGGCACGGTCCAGGCGATCCGGGACGCGACCGGCGGGCGCGGCGCCGACGTCGTCCTCGACTTCGTCGGCGCGGACCCGACCCTCGCCATGGCCGCGGCGTCGGCGCGGATGCTCGGCGACGTCACCATCGTGGGGATCGGCGGCGGCACGCTGCCGGTGTCGTTCTTCTCCGTCCCGTACGAGGTGTCGCTGCAGACCACCTACTGGGGGACGCGGCCGGAGCTGGCGGAGGTGCTCGACCTGGCGTCGCGGGGCCTGCTGCGGCCCGACGTCACCGAGTACCCGCTGGACCGGGCGATGGACGCCTACCGGGACATGGAGGCCGGCCGGCTCACCGGACGCGCGGTGATCGTGCCCGGCTGACCCCGTCAGGGCCGCGGCGCCGGCACCGGGCGGGACGCCTCCAGGAGCCGCGTCTGGGCGATCTGGAGCCGGTCGACGACGAGTTCGGTGAAGCGGCGGGTCAGCTCGTAGCCGAGCGCCGGGTCGACCGCGCAGAGCGTGCGGACCAGCCGCCCGTCGAACTCGACGGCCCGCACGTCCGACAGGGCCGTCGCGCCGAAGCGCCACCGGTACGGGCGGAACAGCCAGGACCAGCCGAGGGCGGCGCCGGGCCCGAGCGTGTCGACGGCGGCCGTGCCGCTGCCGGGCGAGCGGAGGTCGAGGGCCACCGTGCCCTCCCGGATCAGCCAGAACCTCTCGGCCGGCTCCGCCTCGGCGATGATCCGGCGGCCCGCCGGGAAGGCGGCGGGACGGGCGGCGCCCGCCAGCCGCGCCAGGTCCGCGGTCCGCATCCCGCGCAGGAAGGTCTCGCGTGCCAGGTCGGCCGCGGTCATCGTGCTCACCGGTTCGCCCCCGATCGTGTCTCGAGTGTTCGCGCCCCTCCATCTCACCGCCGGAGTGATCGCCGACACAGGGCCGAAGGACCCTTTGGCGGCGGGACCTCTGCCGTCCTCCGGGCCCGCGGCGCCCTGCCGGGCCGGGCGGTGCCCGGTTCGGGACCTTGGTCCTGCCGATGGCGGGACGTCCGATGATGTGACGCCGCACGACCGGCGGGTAACGTCCATTCCGTCAGCGACGAGGGGCGAAGGACGATGCCATGACCGGCGATGCCGCGAGGACCGATGCCGCCGAGACCATCCGGGTGTTCCTGCTGGACGACCACGAGGTCGTCCGGCGCGGAGTGGCCGCACTGCTGTCGGCCGAGGACGACATCGAGATCGTCGGGGAGGCCGGCACCGCCGAGCACGCGCTGGCCCGCATCCCCGCCGCCCGCCCCGACGTGGCGGTGCTGGACGTCCGGCTGCCCGACGGCGACGGGGTGAGCGTCTGCCGCGAGCTCCGCTCCCAGATGCCCGACCTGGCCTGCCTGATGCTGACCTCCTTCGACGACGAGGACGCCCTGTTCGAGGCCGTGATGGCCGGGGCGGCCGGGTACGTCCTCAAGCAGATCCACGGCTCGGACCTGGTCGGCGCCGTCCGCACCGTCGCCACCGGCCAGTCCCTGCTCGACCCCCGCTCCACCGCCCGCATGCTGCAGCGGCTGCGCGACCGGCAGGACAGGCAGGACCCGCTCAAGAGCCTGACCGAGCAGGAGCGCCACATCTTCGACCTCATCGGCGAGGGCCTGACCAACCGGCAGATCGGCGAGCGGCTCTTCCTGGCCGAGAAGACGGTCAAGAACTACATCTCCAACATCTTCGCCAAGCTCGGCATGAGCCGCCGCACCCAGGCCGCCGCCCTCGCCGCCCGGCTCAAGGCCGATCGCCAGGCGCCCCGCCACTGATGGCGACGGCACCGGCCCCCTACCGCAGGCCCGCCGAGGACGTCGTGCGCGATCTCGGCGGGGACGCGTCCCGGGGGCTGACGCCGGCCGAGGCCGCGGCCCGGCTGGAGCGCGAGGGGCCGAACACGCTGCCGGCGGCGCGCGGCCGCGGGCCGGTCGTGCGGTTCCTGCTGCAGTTCAACAGCCCGCTGATCTACGTGCTGCTCGCGGCGGCCGCGGTGACGGCGCTGCTCGGCGAGCACGTCGACGCGGTCGTGATCCTCGGCGTGGTGGTCGTGAACGCGATCGTCGGGTTCGTCCAGGAGTCGCGCGCGGAGAAGGCCCTCACCGCGCTCGCCGCGATGGCGCGGACGACGGCGGTGGCCGTCCGGGACGGCGTGCGGCGGCGGATCCCGGCGGCCGACCTGGTCCGCGGCGACCTGGTGGAGCTGGAGGCCGGCGACAAGGTCCCGGCCGACCTGCGGCTGCTGCGCACCGACGAGCTGGCCGTCGACGAGTCGGCGCTGACCGGCGAGTCGGTGCCCGTCGCGAAGGACCCGGCGGAACTGCCCGAGGTCGCGCTCGCCGACCGCACCGCGATGGCGTTCTCCGGGACGCTGGTCACCGCCGGCCGGGCCGCCGGGCTGGTGGTGGCGACCGGCGCGGACACCGAGCTCGGCGGCATCGACCGGCTGGTGCACACCACGGCGACCGTGCAGACCCCGCTCACCCGCAAGATCGCCCAGTTCAGCAAGGTCGTGACGGTGGCGATCCTGGTGCTCGCCGCCGTCACCTTCCTGATCGGGATCCTGCGCGGCCGGGACGCCACCGAGATGCTGACCGCGGCGGTGGCGCTCGCGGTCGGCGCGATCCCGGAGGGCCTGCCCGCCGTCGTGACGATCACCCTCGCGCTGGGCGTCGCGCGGATGGTGCGGCGCGGCGCGATCGTCCGGCACCTGCCCGCCGTGGAGACGCTCGGCGGCACCACCGTCATCTGCACCGACAAGACCGGCACGCTCACCCAGAACCAGATGACCGTCACCGCGATCACCGCGGGCGGACGCGACTACACCGTCACCGGCACCGGCTACGCCCCCGACGGCGGCATCGAGTGCGGCGGACGCGCGGTCGACCTCGCCGAGCACCCCGTCCTGAAGGAGACGCTGCTGACCGGGCTGGGCTGCAACGACGCGCAGCTCGTCGAGAAGGACGGCGGCTGGCGGATCACCGGCGACCCGACCGAGGGCGCCCTGGTCACCAGCGCCGCCAAGGCGGGGCTCGACCGCGTCCCGGCCCGCACCGCAACGCAGCCGTTCAGCTCCGAGCGCCGCTACATGGCGACGCTGCACGAGGACGGCACCGTCTACGTCAAGGGGCCGGTCGAGCGGATCCTGGAGCTGTGCGGCGGCGCCGCCGGACCCGGCGGGGAGCCGGTCCCGCTGGACCGCGCCGCCGTCGTCGCCCGCGCCGAGTCCTACGGCGGCGAGGCGCTGCGCGTGCTGGCCTTCGCCCGCGGGCGCGCCACGGCGCTGGACGAGCTGCCCCCACTGACCTTCCTCGGCCTGCAGGCGATGCTCGACCCGCCCCGCCCGGACGCCGCGCAGGCCGTCCGGACCTGCCACGACGCCGGCATCGAGGTCAAGATGATCACCGGGGACCACGCCGCCACCGCCGCCGCCATCGGCGCCCGCGTCGGGCTCGGCGGCGCGGTCATGACCGGTGCCGACCTCGCCGCCGACGACTCCCCCGAGCGCATCCGCGACACGACCGTCTTCGCGCGCGTCTCCCCCGAGCAGAAGCTCCGCCTCGTCCGGGCCCTGCAGGGCTCCGGGCACGTGATCGCGATGACCGGCGACGGCGTCAACGACGCGCCCGCGCTCAAGCAGGCCGACATCGGCGTCGCGATGGGCCGCACCGGCACCGACGCCGCCAAGGAATCGGCCGACATGGTGCTCACCGAGGACGACTTCACCTCCATCGAGCGGGCGGTGGAGGAGGGCCGCGGCGTCTTCGACAACCTGGTGAAGTTCATCGTGTGGGCGCTGCCGTCCAACATCGGGCTCGGCCTGGTCCTCGTCGCCGCGATCGTCGCCGGGACCGCGCTGCCGATCCTGCCGCTGCAGGTGCTGTGGCTGAACATGACCGCGGTGCTCGTCCTCGGGCTGCCGTTCGCGGTCGAGCCGAAGGACGAGCACATCATGCGCCGCCCGCCGCGCGACCCGGCGCTGCCGCTGCTCACCCGCGCGATGACGGCCCGCATCCTGCTGGTGTCGGCGATCCTGCTGGCCGGCTCCTTCGGGCTGCAGCACTGGGAGCGGTCGCACGGCGCGTCCCCCGAGGTCGCGCAGACGATCGTCGTCAACGTGTTCGCGCTGACCCTGCTGACCTACATGTTCAACTGCCTGTCCCTGGACCGGCCGCTGCTGTGGGGCGGCGTCCGCCGCAACCCGTGGGTCGCCGCCAGCGCGCTGGCGCTCGTCGCGATCCAGGTGCTCTACACCTACACGCCCTTCATGAACGACGTGTTCGACTCCGCGCCGCTCGACGCGGCCGCGTGGGCCCGCATCGCGGTCATCGCCGTCGCGTCGTACCTGCTGGTGGAGGCGCTGAAGCTCGTCCAGCGGGCCCGCTGAACGAGCTACCCGAGCTCCGTCTCGACGCGCTTGAGGAGCGTGGCGAGGACCTCTGCGGCCTGGTCGGGGTCGAAGTCCTCGCCCAGGCGCTTGCGGACGCCGTCGTCGCTGAGCCGGTGGTGGACGTCCGGCGCCACGCCGTGCCGGTCGAGGCAGTGGCGGGCGCATTCCAGTGCGCAGCCGTCGATGGCGATGATCCGGCGTCCGCCGGTGGCCTTGCGGACCAGGCTCTTCACATCGCCGCCGACGCCCGCGATGCAGGACATCTCGGCGACACCGCGGCGATCGAGCTGGATCGCCAGCCAGTTCGTCATCTGCGCGGCGCTGGAGCAGCCTGAGCACGAGTAGACGAGCGGAAGGTCACGGCGGTCGGTCATGGACGATCCTCCTAGGTGGTGGGCAGGGCGGTGGCGACGAGGACGATGCCGACGGAGCCGACGAGCGAAGTGATAGCCATGGCCCGCGCGAAGGACGGATGCCGGGAGCTGGCCCAGCCGTGCACGCCGGCGACGGCGACGACCACGCCGAACAGCAGCAGCTTCGCGGCCAGGATGCGGCCGTAGCCGGGCTCGGCGAGCGACGCCCACGTGACGCCCTTGTGCCGGGCCATGGCCACGCCCGTGGTGATCTGCACCGGCAGGAAGACCGCCCCGGTGAAGATGCCGAAGCGGCGGCCGACCTCGCGCGCCATCCCGGTGTACTGGTCGGCGGCGAGCTTCTGCCGCGCGAGCGGCAGCAGGACCAGGGAGATGGTGAGCTGCCCGCCCACCCACAGCGCAGCCCCGGAGACGTGGAGGAAGCGGATGACGGACCACCAGGTCATCGGGTCACCTTCAGGATGCCGTGGGCGCCGGCTTCGCCGTGGCGCATGTCGTGGTCGACGAAGGGATAGTGGCCGGGTTCAGGGACGACGGTCTCGACGAACCCGCCCTGACCGGGCGCCAGGTCCAGGATCTGCAAACCACCCGGATCACCCTTGCGCAGCAGATACCCGCCCTCCTTATAGACAGTGTCGAACTGCGCGCCGACGATGTGGAATGCGGTGCCGGTGGACGGGCCCGCATCGACTACCCAGACGCGGACGCGGTCACCGACTCGGGCGGTCAGCGGAGCGTGGTCGTAGCCGGCGGCGGTCCCGTTGAACATCCACGCGTCCGGGCGGCCGTCGCGCATCTTGGCCACCTGCGCCTCCGAGCCGGGCCGGCCCAGGTACAACTCGCCCTGGACCAGGACGTATTCGCGGTCCACGCGGGGCAGGTCGGGCGGGTCGATGACGACCGCGCCGTACATGCCGTTGGCGATGTGCTGCAGCATCGGCATCGTCGAGCAGTGATACAACCACGCCCCCGCATGCTGAGCCTTGAACCGGTAGGTCAACCGCTCACCCGGCTGAATGGTGCGCATCGGCACATCAGGAGCCAGCGTGCTCGCATGGAAGTCGATCCCATGACCCATCGTGCTGTCGTTCACCAGCGTGATCACGAACACATCACCGACCTTCCCCCGCAACACCGGAGCCGGCACCGTCCCGCCGAACGTCCACATCGTCTGCCGGACACCGGGAGCCACCTCCAACTCCCGGTCAACGGCACGCAGTTCGACGCGGTGCTCCTTCG